>CAYZRX010000023.1:11965-44565 GCA_964480945.1 uncultured Ignavibacteriaceae bacterium
AAGGATCCGACTTCATCCCCTCCCAGATTTCCCGTATCACGTCCTCACCGAACCGTTTGGCAAGGAACTGAGCCCAGATCGATCTCTCGTAACCGGCATACATCGGCGGATCATAGGTCGTGAAGGAATACGAACGGTTTTGCGAATCACGGAATCGGCGGAAGTACGTCGGCAAGTCAAAGTAGTAGTCGTGAATGGATGGATACAGGATGTGCTCCATCCAGACCGACGTAAGCTCATAGAAATAGAAATCGGAATTGGGCACGGTATTCCAGATCCCATATGCCCCAACCTGGACGGCGTGATGGAACTCATGGGCAGCCGTTATTTTCAGGCCGTCGATCCCGGGAGTCCGGAGCCCGAGAAAATCGTTGTCGATGGTGATGTAGGTCGCGAAACGCTGCCGCGGACCGTCCTCAACAATATCGCTCTGTTCCCATGACGTCTGGCCGAAATTCCCTGGGCCGAGGTCTTCGATGTACACGTCGTACTCCGGCCCTCCCCCCTTCTGTCCGTCCGGCGGCGGCGGCGAAAAGCCCATCGACTCGACCTCAATGTTCCAGGCGTTGTCGAAGAATTTCGCAACGGAGTCGACGTACTGCTCGTACGTATTGTCGATCCTCTGACCGGATGATCCCGAGGTAATCAACGCAGGGACATTAAATCCGGTTGTATCATAGTGAATCCGGAACCGGCCTGAGGGACTCAGTCGATCTTTCTGCCTTGCCGGCCGCTGCAGGGCTTGAGCGATGTCCCGCTTGTCAAGGGCAGGCAGCTCCCGCCAATGGATGTATGCCCACGCCACCAGTGCCGTGCCGCACTTGATGCCTGACTGACCCTGAACGTTCTTCACCTCCGGCTTCACGTGTCGGAGAATCAGTGCTGCCGCGCTCTGCCTGACTTGTGCGCTCTGTGCGAGACAAGCCTGGGTGGCTGCGATCAACAAAACCAAACGTCGACAAGCGTTAGCGAAGAATCTCACGCCGGAGCCCTAGTATCCGTTTCCCATCATAGATCTTTACCGTCCCCTTGTTTGATAGGGTCACCGCCAGGTCCGGAACGCCGTCGCCGTTCAAATCGCCGAACGCGAAGTACCCGATACGAGGTGCCTGAACGAGCGGTCGGAACTCTTCAAACTTCCCATCCCCCTTTCCACGCAGCCAACCCACACAATCCCGGTTCTGCTCATTGACAGCGATGTCGAGCACGCCGTCCCCATCGAGGTCGAGGATCTGCACCTGACCTCGATCCTCAATCCGGATTCCCTGTGCGATCGTATCCGGCTGCTCGAAAGAGCCACGCTCGGCCCCCAAAGCAACCTCAAGATTCTGAGCCAACCGCGGGAATGAGACCAGGACGTCGGGCTTGCCGTCGTGGTTGAAATCGGCGATCCAGAGATAGCTCTTCTGTATCTGCTTCAGGGGGAGTTGATAGAAAAATGACTTTTGCCGGAAGGACGAAACCGAATCGCCCAACGAGACGACGAATTCGTATCGGTTCGTAGTGGCGTTTCTGTAGATGTAGACGACATCCGGCCGCCCGTCGCCATCGACGTCACCAACCGCCGCGCCGAGGAGCGAATCGGGAATCGTGAGCCGATAGCTCTGCTCGATGAACCGTTGAGGTCCCAATTGCTGAAACGAAGTGAGAGAGGGGGAATCGCCACCGGATGAAGAATTGAAGCAGAAGAAATCCACCAGATCCCGATCCCCGCCACCCCACGAAAGGAGCTCGGCCCCTCCGGCAGTGGAGATGATGGCATTGGTGATCGACCGATCTCTCTGATCCAGCGTCAGGAACGAGAGCTCGTTCGCCTGCGGATAGGAAATGATAAATCGAGCAAGCGAATCCTTAAAGGAATGGAACGTCAGGTACCACGGGCTGGCAGGGAGCGAATACGTCGTGTGCCCGAGCAACCCAGCGTTCAATCGATTCATGAAGATCGACAAGGAATTGTCGCCGGAGTTGACCACGGCAACATCATTCGTGCCGTTCCCAATGAGATCAGCGATGCTCACCGCTCGAGGTCGAACGCCCGTCACAAACTCGAGCGAGTCCCTGAGGACACTTGATTGTTCAGCGTTGAAATAGAGAAGGAGCTTCTGGCCTTCCCGGTCCAGCACAGCGACATCGACGAGGCGGTCAAAGTTGAAATCGCCCAACAGCGCAATCTTGGATCCACTACCAGCCGAGAAGTCGATCCGTTCACGCGGCGGTTCCTCCCCGGCACTGAAATAGACCTCGAGTGTCGCTGGGCGCTCCAAGGCCACCAAGTCCTTGAAGCCGTCCCGGTTCACATCTGCCAGGGTGAAGGATTCCAATGGCTCTTTGAGAGGGATGCGCGTCTCAGGGCGAAAATCTCCCAACCCATCACCCTTCCAGATCTCGAGCTGCGGGGGATCCTTGAACGCAAGAACGAAATCGAGATGCCCGCCGGTGGAAAGTTGGGTGAGCGCGAACTTGTTCAGCTCCCCTTGGACAGGGAACGTCGTTTGATCGAGAAAGGTCCCCCGGCCCAACCCGTACAGAAGATGCAATTCACTCTTGACCCAATCATAGAGAACGATGTCCATCAAACCGTCGTTGTTCAACTGCACGAGCGCCAGGTCACCCACCGCATTGTCGGGTGCGATCGTCAGACCTTTCCGGAATTTCGCATTTCCGATACCGAAGAATGGAACGATGCCGGGATTGTCATGGTCATAGACAAGGAGATCCATCCTCCCGTCATTGTTAAGATCGCCTACGGCTATCCCGGTCGGTGACAGATGCAAGTTCACTGTGCTGACAACACGGAAGGTGTCTGCGAACGGATTAGGGACGAACGAGAGTCGCTTCTCCTCTCTATTCACGATGATCCCAACAGATTTCTGATTCGCGGCGAGATCAGCGACGACGAAGTCGTCCAGGCGCCCTCCCACGCTATGCTCCTTCCAGCTGTAACTGGAGCACGCCGAATCGAACCCGAGCGAGTAGAGCTCCGTCGCCGGAGGATTCCAGAAGAAGAACGTCGTGCCCCCTTGAGGACCGTGGGTGAGGGCGCATCGCTCGAATTTCTCCGGCGTGGAAATCGCGCGATATTCTCCGAACGCCGTCTCTTGGGATTGTGCAGAGGAATGATAGACCGTTAGCCAGAAGGAGACGACCGTGGCAGCGACAATATGGGAGGATCGATAATAAGAGTCTTGGCGGTAAGACACGGAAATCTACATTCTTCCCATCTGGTTCTTCGTGATCGATTGGACGAGGACGGACGCTTAGCGGCGTTTGCGGCGAAGAAGTCGCATCTCACGTCGCCGCGCCGCATCCGCAAACCGCCGTTTCTCCTCTTTCGTCTCCGGGCGGATCGGTGGCGCCGCAACGGGCTTCCCCTCATCATCAATCGAAACAAAGGTCAGATACGCTGTGTTGGTGTACGTGCGCTTCCCGGTGAGGAGATCCTCCTTTGTCACCCGCACGCCTACTTCGAGCGACGTGCTGAAGACCCGGTTCACGGACGCCTGCAGGATCACGACTTCGCCCTGCACGACCGGATGGTGAAAGTTAAGCTCATCGACAGACGCCGTCACGCACACTCGATTCGTGTGTCGCGAGCTGGCAATTGCTGCAGCGATGTCGATCCACTGCATCAGGCGTCCGCCAAGGAGATTCCCCAGTCGATTCGTATCGGTCGGCAGGGCCATTTGGACCATCTGGACCTGCGATTCCTTTACCGTCTTGATTCGCGGCTTCCCCATGTCTCGTTCTCCCACCTTAGCGCACAACGTGGTTGGCGGGTTCGGTCTCTTCCTTCTGGACGTTTTCGGTGCTTTGTGAAAGCTTCGACTGAATTTGGCTCCGCAGGTCTTCGGCCTCCTTCTCGTACGAGCTCTTCGGATACTTTGAGAAGAATTTCTCTATCTCCACTTGCGCCTCTCTAAACCGATTGCGGAGAAACAGCGCCTCGGCCTTCTTCAGCTGTGCCTGCTCGGCGTACGGCGTATCGTAGTATTTTTCCAGCACGGTTTCGAAGTAGACAGCTGCCGCCCGGTAATACTCCATCCTCATGTAGATCACGCCGCTGTCAAACTCCTTCTTCGCGAGCTTGTTGTTCATCTCGGCGATTTTCGCCTCCGCGCCCGAAACAAGCGTATCAGTCGGATTGTATTCGATGAACGATTGAAATTCATCGATCGCCTGTTTCGTGTATTGCTGATCGAGATGGGAGGGGGGGGAGAGCTGATAATAACACATCGCCCGCTGATAGCGCGCTTTCGACGCAAACTTGCTCGACGGCATCGTCCTGATCAGGACGTCGTATTCGTACGCCGCCAGGATATACTGTCCTTGTTTGTACCGGCATTCGCCCATTTGGTACTGTGCCTCGTCCGCGAAGGCACTCCCCTGGTACTGCAGCGTAACGACACGGAAATCGTCATAGGCTTCCGCATAGTCACCGTCGTTGAACTTCTTCATGCCAAGTTCAAACCGCTTCTCGACACTCATGGATGCCGTCTCCTGGCTCGACGAACACCCCGCCGCAAGAAGCGCAAGGAGAGTGGCCGCGGCGAGAAACGCCGCTGATCTTCGGTAAATAGCTCTAGTTCGTCTGATCATGAATCTGCACCAGCCATAAGCCATCAGCCTCCACGATAGGAACGTTTGAGATTTCTGCGACGCGCTTCATCACCAGCATCTGCTCTGCCAGCGGCATCGAGAACGCCGGCTGCAACCCCGCCCGCAGCGGCAGCAGCCTCACGCGTTCGACAGCAACCCTTCCCGCCGACCTCCCAATCTTCATTTCGACACCCAGCCCTCTCAGCGCCCATTCACGTTGAGGCTGGTAGAAAACAAAATTTCCCAGGGAATAGAAAATGAGCTTCCCTTTGTACAGCTCAATGCCCTGCACATAGTGGGGATGATGTCCAATCACGACATCGGCACCGACGTCGACGAGCGACCTCATTTGCTGAAGCGTCGTTGGCCCCGGCCGATCGGCGTATTCGCTCCCGCCATGAAAGCTCGCCACCACGAAATCAACACGACGGCGCAGCGTAGTGATCTCTCGCTTTGCGCGTCGCTCGTCGAAAATCGAAATGTGCCCCTGCCATCCACTCCCCCCATTCACGAACTGAGTATAAGCGACGAAACCCAGCCGCATCACGCCAAGATCCACAATTGCCGGTTCATACCTCCCTGCTGAGTCGGCAGAAGTGCCGGCAAAGGAAACCCCTGCTGCCTGCAAGCTTTCGATCGTCTCCCGCACGCCTTTCAACCCGTAGTCGTAGGCGTGATTGTTGGCGGTCGAGACGACTGTAATATTCGCTTGGCGCAGCGAGCCTGCGCCGCTTGGAGGAGCGCAGAACACCAGATTGTGCTTCGGGTCCTGAGTCTCTCCTCCTTGATCGGTCAGCTGGCTCTCCAGATTGACAAAGACCGCTTGAGCCTTCTGCAGGGAATCCCTAACGTAGATGAACGGGTATGCCAGATCCCCTTTGAGCAGCTTCTGCCCGACCACCCGACCGAGGTTCACATCCCCAAACGCGAGGAGCGTAATTCCGTCCCCTTCGCTTTTCTCTTGAGAGAAGAGCCCTAGCGAGAACCAACACATCGCGAAGACGAGCACGCAACGTAGCCGCAGGCTCAATTCCTCACCGTAAAGAACAGATAGATAACAAGAAACGCACCCGTGATGATCAAGACCGGACCCGCGATCCTGTCGAAGAAAGAGGCGTTCTCCGGGACGCGCTCCGGCGACCTGCGGATGACTTGCACATCGTCCCGCTGCGCAACCGTATCTGCCGACGTTCGTTGAAACGACCCAAGGTACTCGATGTCCGCACCGTCTCCCGGTTGAAATCGTGCTTCAAGGATGGTTTTCACGGTCCGCTCGAACGCACCGGCAGGGAGCTCACGATAGTCAACCGACTGAGCGAGAACGAGCACATCGATCGCGGGTACGCCGGGAGGCGCGCTCACCGGTAACAGCGGCTTCAAGAGCGATCGGCTGAGTGTTTCCACGAACGCGTTTTCAACCATCGTTTGATTTGTCTTCGATTCCACCCGTACGACGACCCGAGCTGAATCCGAGAGGCTGCTCTTTACTTGCCTCACAACGTCCCGTGCGATGCTCGCCGTTTGAGCTCGCAGGACGAGAAGTGCACTGGTTTCCATCGACTGGGCGCCAGCTGTCTTCAACTCCAAGATGATGAAGAGTGCAGCTACGATGTACGAGAGACGGCAGCGCACGAATCGACCTACGCGTAAATGCCGCGAACTTTCAGAGTGCGCGCCACCTTGTCGATGGCAAGCACGTAGGCGCCAATTCGCATCGGCACCTTCTGACGCTCCGCGATCTCGTACACGGCCGAGAAGGAAGCTTTCATCATCTGCTCCAGCGTGTCGTTCACACGCTCGAGCGGCCAGAAGTAGCCCATGCGATCTTGCACCCATTCGAAATAGGAAACGGTGACACCGCCGGCGTTCGCCAGAATGTCCGGGATCACCAGTATTCCCTTCTCCTGCAGAATGGGATCCGCTTTGGCGCTCGTGGGACCGTTGGCTCCTTCACAGATAATCTTTGCTTTGATCTTCGGAGCGTTTCTTGGCGTGATCTGATCCTCTTTGGCAGCCGGGACCAGCACATCGCACTCGAGTTCCAAAAGTTCAGCTTGGCTGATTTTTTCCGCGCCCGGGAAGCTAGCAAGGGTTCGATGCATCTTCACCCAGTCGAGCGCCTTTTCCACATCGATGCCTTCCTTATTGTAGAACGCTCCGCTGATGTCGCCGATCCCAATGATCCTACACCCCTGTTGATGCAACAGCTGGGCTGAGACCGATCCCACGTTGCCAAATCCCTGGACAACGACCGTCGTCTCCTGCGGCTTCATGCCGAGCTTCTCCATCGCACACAGTGTCGCGATCATACAGCCTCGACCCGTGGCTTCACGCCGGCCGAGCGATCCCCCGATCAGCAGCGGCTTGCCCGTTACAACCGCCGGCTCCGTCCTCCGCATGTGCATGCTGTAGGTATCCATGATCCACGCCATAACCTGCTCGTCGGTATTCATATCAGGGGCAGGTACGTCGCGATCAGGACCGAAGACGTCGAGAAGATTCGAAGTATAACGCCGGGTGATTTTCTCAAGAACCAGTGGACTGAGCTCGGAGGGATCGCAGCGAACGCCGCCTTTCGCGCCGCCGAACGGAATATTCAAGATGGCGCACTTCCAGGTCATCCATGCAGCCAGTGCCTTCATTTCATCGAGCGTCACGTCCGGAGCATAGCGGATCCCTCCCTTCGATGGGCCGAGGATGTCGTTATGGATGACCCGATAACCTTCGAAGACTCTTACCTCGCCGGTGTCCATCGCAATGGGAATGGAAACGATGATCTGGCGGACGGGGGTCTTCAGGTATTCGTAGACGCCTGGTTCCAGGTCGAGGATGTGTGCGGCGACGTCGAATCTTCGCATCATCGACTCGAACGGATTCTCTCTGTCGACGATGGGTGCCGGTTCCTTGTATACAAATGGCTCCTGCGTGTCCATACGGGGCTGTCGCTTTCCTTCAGTATCTGATCATGAGAGCCCACCCATTGCCATATGCTCGAGTCGGGCTATTCGTTCCTCCGTGGGAGGGTGGGTTGAGAAGAGCTTCGTCACACCCCCGCCCCTGAGCGGATTGACGATGAAGAGGTGCGCGGTGGCGGTTCCGGCATTTGGCATGGGGTGGCGCTGCACGCCAGCTTCCAGCTTTCGCAGGGCATTGGCAAGGCTCAACGGCCGCCCGCTGATCTTCGCCCCACCCTCATCCGCAGCAAACTCCCGTGACCGCGAGATGGCGAATTGAATCATCATTGCAGCCACCGGGGCAAGGATCAATATGAGCAGGCCCCCGAGCGGATTGGAATTGTCCCGGTCCCTGCCTCCCCCACCAAAGATCGCCGCAAACATTGCCATGCGCGCGAGCAGCATGATCGCACCCGCCATGGCCGCCACGAGCGTGCTTGTCAGAATGTCTCTGTGTTTCACATGAGCCAGCTCGTGTCCAAGGACCCCTTCGATTTCATCATCGCTCAGCATCCGCAAGATCCCCTCCGTCGCGGCGACCGCCGCGTGGTCGGGATTCCGACCTGTCGCGAACGCGTTCGGCGTGTCGCCCGGAATGATGTAGATCTTGGGCATGGGCAGCTCAGCCTGCTGCGCCAGCTTCCGAACGATCGAATAGAGCCGGGGTGACTCTTCCTCATTGACTTGCCGCGCGCCGTAACTCATGAGCACAATCTTGTCTGAAAACCAGTACATCCCGAAGTTCATCAGCATCGAAAAGGCAAATGCGATGAAAAGCCCCTGTTCGCCTCCCAACCATTGGCCGACGAGCATCAGGAGGGCCATCAACAGCACCATAAGTCCGACGGTCTTAACCGTATTCATTGTTCCCTTCCTCCTAACTACCAGAACACTCTCCCCTCCCGGAAGAGTTCACAGATTGCCGACCAATCTAAGCAAAAAATGGGGCAGATTCAATCTGCTTCATAGATCAGGGGGATCATCGGTCTCCGAAGGTAAGGCCTGATCGCGGCGGTGCGGGGGCGGAGATACTTCAGCGTCGGCGAACAGGTGGGTACGCTGATGTCACACCCTCGGCATCTCTGAGGCGAGCGAGGTTTCGCATCACCAAATCGAGATTCTCATCCAGAAAGTGTCTCGAGAGCCGTCGCGCTCGTCGAACCTCCAGCGAATCGATATGGCCAAACAGGAGGTCCTCGGCAAAGAACTTGCCTGTCACCGTCGTCTCCCCGCTCGGGTTCGTAACAGCGGAGCCGCCCCAGAAGTTCACCCCGTCCTCAAACCCGACACGGTTACAGAAAAGGATGTACGAACTCAGGAGCCGTGCGTAGACGCGATGCTGTTCGTGATTGATCTGGGCATTCTGGAGATCCGCGCCCCCTCCGGCAATGCGCGATGGGCTCGCAGTGAGGGTAAGGATCGCTTCCGCACCGTCGTGGGCGAGCAGATAGGGGAGTGAGAGATGCCAGAGATCCTCGCAGATGAGGATACCAAAGCGACCCAGCTTCGAGTCGAACGCTTCCACCAGCTTCCCGGGGCTGAAGTAGCGCCCCTCCTCGAACATCCCGTAGGTTGGAGGATAGATCTTCCTGTGGACGTGAGCGACCTCTCCATCTTCCAGGAAGAGCGCGGAGTTATAGATGCCGTGATCGGGACCGCTTTCGATGAATCCCAGGAGGATCGAAACAGACCTGCTTCGTTCCTTCAGCGGCCGAAACAGCGGATCGGTGAGAGGATTGACGGCAAGGTCCCACGCAAGATCCCGGACAGTATATCCGGTCAAGCTCAACTCCGGGAACATGACGAGCTGAGCACCGCCCCTGACCGCCTCATCGACAAGCTGCAGATGGTGGTCGAGGTTTGCCTGAAGATTTCCAACCTTGGAATCGATTTGAGCGAGGGCAGCCTTGAAATTCATGGTCAGCAATTCGTAGGTCGACGCCAGACTACTCTTGACAGACGTCAGCGCACATCGACTTCGTTGGGAAGTTCGTCCCTGTCCCCTTTTTCGTGAGGGAAGTGTTGCGCCAGGATTTCACCCATTTGAGCGACGGCATCGATGAGTCCCTCCCGATACTCCTTCCTCGAAAATCTGGATGCCGCGCTGTCTGCGACACGCTGCCAGGTCTGAGCGTCGACCTTTCCATGGATCTCCTCGTCGGCGAGCACGAACAACTCTCGGTGCTCCAGCAACACGTACAGCAGGACTCCATTCCGGTGTTTGGTCCCGGTCATTCCGAGCCGATGGAACTCTCGCCGGGCAAGCTCCTCCACGCTCAGCGACCGCTCCTTTTTATGCCTCCGCTGTCGCACAGCGACGCGGATCTCGCCTGATGTCTTCTTCTCGGCCCCGGCGATCGCGTCCGCGACGGCGTTCAGGTCTTGTTTCGAGAGAATGTGCTTGATGAGGTTTGCCACGGTGGCCTCACGAAAGATCGATCATTTTGATATCTTTGATGTATTGGACGGTCTTATCTTCCTTCAGATTGATCAGCTTCTCCATCTTCGATTCGATCCGGTCGACGTTGTCTTTGATGATCTTGAGATATTTCGTGCTTTTCTCCGGGAGCTCGCGTCCGAGAAGCTGCGCGATCACCTCTTTCATGTTCTTGAGCGGCGCGCTGATCTCGGTCGTGATGCCCACAACCATCTCCTGCATCGCCTCCAACCTCTTCTGTCGAATCTCCAGCTCCGCGATCTCCTGCTGAAACTTTTCCTTCTCCACGACGCTCAAGATCGTTTTCGGAAGGATCGGCGTGCTGATCTCTTCCTTTACTAGGTAATCATGAACGCCGAGTTTCATGACCTCTACAGCGAGATTCATGTCTTTGTTCACCGTCAGGAAGATGACGGGCGTGTCGATATTCTTCTCCTTGAGGGCCTTCGTGATCTCGAGGCCGTTCATCCCCGGCAGGAAGTAATCCATCAGGATCACGTCGATCTCTTTGTTCCGCACAGCTTCCTCGATCCCTTCGCTCCCGTTCTCCTTCCAGATCACGCTGATCGTTGCCTCGTCAAATCTATCGAGATAGATCTTGACGAGTTTTGCAAAGTCGACGTTATCCTCGACGAGGAGAACGACGATGCTGTTGTCCATGCTCATAGCCCATGCCTCGCTCAGAGGGGTGACAGTATTCCTGGATCGCTTGAAGGACCGAGCCGACGTCGTCCAGAATGACGGACTTTGAAAAGTACCGGCTGGCACCAAGCTCGTATGCCCTGCGGACATCCTCCTCGCGCTCGGACGTGCTCAGGATGATGACCGGGATGCTCTTCGTTTTCTCTTCTTCCTTCAAGCGTCGGAGCACCTCCCGTCCGTCGATCCGAGGAAGATTGAAATCCAGCAAGACGAGATCGGGCTTTCTTGCCGAGTCCGGATCGAGGGCGTTCAGATATTCAAGCGCCGCGTGGGCATCGTCAAAGTACGTGAACTGGTCCTTCCGCCCCGTCTTCTGAAATGCCCACTGCAGTATTTTCGCATGATCAGGGTTATCATCTATTAAGACAATTCGCAACGCAGGTATGGTTGATTCCACCGATTTCCCCCTTAAACGGTTGGTATCGTGAAAGAGAATGTAGACCCGAGCCCGGGTCTTGACTCGACCCGGATTCGCCCCCCCTGTGATTCGACGATCTTCTTAACGATCGCCAGGCCCGCCCCCGCTCCCTCGTACTCGTCCTTTCTATGAAGTCGTTGAAAAATCAGAAAGATCTTGTCGAAGTAGGCATCTTCGATCCCGATGCCGTTGTCCCGGACGTAGATGGTGGTGAAGTCCGGCGCCACGGACGCGCCGATTTCGATGCGCGGAATCGGCTTGTCGCAGAACTTCAAGGCATTCGATATCAGGTTGCGGAACACGATCCGCAGATGGGTATCCACGCCCACAACTTCCGGCAGGCGCTCGGCAACGGTAATTTCCGTCTTACGCTCCCGAATGGAAAATCGAAGCTCCTCGAGCACTTCCGCGACTAGCACCGAGAGATCGACGCGAGTTTTCTTTTCCACAAGCTTGCTGATGCGGGAGAGAACGAGCAATTCGTCGATCAAGCGCTTCATGTGCGTACAGGACTCGACGATCGACTGCAAGTACTCCTGACCGGCAGCATCGAAGAGATGGAGATAGTCATGCTTGATCATCTTCGCAAAACCTTCGACGCTGATCAGGGGCTCCTTCAGGTCGTGCGACACAACGTACGTGAAGTCGTCGAGCTCTTTGTTCCGTGCTTCAATCTCCTGCGATTTCCTTATCGTCTCCTGGTAGAGGTTGGCTTTTTCGATCGCAATCCCTGCGACGTTGGCAATGCTCTGCAAAAGGGTGAGGTGGTCCTCACTGTAGGCCTCCCGGCCGCACGATTGCACGGACAGCACGCCGATCGTCCTGTCCTTCGAAATCATCGGCACGTACATCAAGGACGCTCCCGCGCCGTCTGATCGCTCAGGCTGCTGGAGGTCATGGAGCCCGCTGCGGAGCTCGAGGATCGGCTTGCGGGCACTAAGGGCCTTGTACGTCGGCATGAAGCTCTCCAGCGCGAGCGGCGATCCCTGCACCTGAATTTCGATCCGCTCGCCATCGACGGTGTTCACGCTGAAGAGCGGATGGATCAGCCGTTTCTGCTCTTGATAGAGGTCGATGGAGAACGAGTCGATTGGAATTACCTTCCCAACCTGTTGGTACGTGATTCGCGCGATCTCCTTCGTGTCGAATGCTTCTGTCAACGCGCTGCTCAGATCGTACAGCACCTGGAGTCGCTGGAGCTGCCGGCTCAGCTCCTCCCTCGATGCCTGGCGCTCGCTGATATCACGGGCGATATTGACCATGAGCACGGGGTCGCCTGCCGAGTTCCTGAGGAGCGTCGTATTCAGGCTCACAGCCACCCGGTCGTTGTTCTTGCGGAGCCACGTGATATCGAAATCACGCAAAACATTGTTTTCCCTCATCTGCTCCAGCCAGCTCATGTAAGAGCGCAGTTCCTCCTCGGGTACCCACGGATAGGGGATCTCCGATCCGAACGCCTCGCGGCGAGTGAATCCTGTGAATCGCTCAAACTCGTCATTGACATCAAGGACTTTTCCCTGCAGGTCAGTAATCACGAGGGCATCCACCATCGAGTTGATCACGTTTCGCAGCAGCCCCTCAGAATCCATCAACCGCTTCTCCAGCTCTTTACGGTCCGTTATATCGCTGATGGAAAGATTGAGCGCAGGGGCCCGTTTATACCAGCTGAGGGCGAAGGAGGTTTCAACGTCGACCGGAGAGCCGTTCTCGCGTAGCACTCGTATCTCGAATCGGGTTGGGATCGTCTCACCTCGGAAGATGCGCTGCTGAAGAAGAGAGAAAAACATCCGCGAACCCTCATCGAGAAAGAGCTGAATCTCCTTCCCTAACACCTCGTCGCTCGAACGATATCCCAGAAGCTTGCAGAACACCGGATTGGCAAGCACAATCCGGTCATCCTGTAAGATCGAGATCCCGTACGGTGAATGCAGGAAGAGGGAGTGGTAATCTGTATCCTCGTCGGTGGGAAGCGGGAAAAACTCCGGGACGATCATCGTTGTTCGGTTGATTCTCCAGAGCTTCCCTGTGGCGGCTGCATTTTGTTCTCCCCGCTCGAGCGAAACCAAAAAGAATCCGTCGGGCAGGCGCGAGGCCACAAGGAGGAAAGCCGCCTTGGAACGTGGCTTCGCTTTCAAGTGAACATGTGCCTGAAGTGTACCCCGCTTGGCCAGTGTGGACAGAAGGTCTTCGGCCTCGCCCGATTCCTCCCGCTCGAGCAACTTGTCCAGTGACGTCCTGAGCAGAGCCGGCCTCCGAAGATCGAGGAACCTCACCGCAGCCCCGTTTGCATCGACACAGCGCCCCGTCTTGTCGATAAGCAGCATCGCGACGAACGCTTTCATGAATGCACTCCGGAACGCGTCCCACGTCGGAACGGCTGCCATCGCACCGCGCGGACTCGCCAGCAGGCGCGGTGATTTGAGGCCGTTACCTTTTGGAGCCGCGCGTCCGCGCCGATATGTCGACGAGACCGATCTCACGCGACCGACACCTTGGGTTCAGCAGGTACTGTCCGCTGCGTGTAGGGAGCAAGGGCACGAAGGCGATCTAGCAGAAGCCTGAATTTGTCAGGCCGGAGCGACTGGAAACCGTCCGAGAGAGCGGCCTGAGGATCCTGGTGGACCTCGATCAGCAAGCCGTCGGCTCCAGCGACGACGGCCGCCTGAGACATCGGGAGGACCAGGTCCCAAGCGCCGGTGCCATGGCTCGGATCGACAACGATGGGAAGATGCGACAACCGTTTGATGACGGGCACGGCATTCAGGTCCAGCGTATTGCGCGTGTATGGCTCAAACGTTCGAATCCCTCGCTCACACAAAATGATGTTGTAATTTCCCTTCGAGGCGATATATTCGGCAGACATGAGCAATTCTTCGATCGTCGCCGAAAGTCCGCGCTTCAGCAGTACGGGCTGTCTCAGTTCACCCACCCGCTCCAGGAGCGAGAAGTTGTACATATTGCGAGCGCCAATTTGAAGAACGTCCGCGTATTCCGCAACGAGGGCGAGGGTTTCCGTATCCTTCACCTCCGTCACGATGTGCAAGCCCGTCTTGTCCGCCGCCTCACGGAGGTACTCGAGCCCGTCGTTCTTGAGACCCTGAAAAGCGTACGGTGAGGTACGAGGCTTGTAGGCACCGCCCCGCAGGAACTTCACCCCCATCTCCCGCAGCATCTCCGCTACTTCGAGGATTTGCTCCCTGCTCTCAACCGAACAAGGACCTGCAATGATCGCCAGCTCACGTCCCCCAATCTCATCACTTCCCACACGGATGACCGTCGCTTCGTTCTTCACCTCCCGGCTCACAAGCTTGAACGGCTTCGACACGGGTACGGCATCCACAACCCCCGGTAGGCTTAAGAAGAGATCCGGGTCGAGCCTCCCCTTGTTCCCCGTAATACCGATCGCAATTCTCTGTGCGCCCGGAATCTCGTGCGCCGCGTACCCGAGAGTGTGGATCTTCGCTTTGACCCTCTCAACTTCCTCCCTCGACGCGTGCAGATTCATCAGCACCAGCATAATACCTTCTCCAATCCCGTTGGACAGAACCTACCAACTGCCGCTCGCACCACCACCGCCGGCCATCCCCCCGCCTCCACTCCAGCCACCTCCTGAAAATCCCCCTCCGCCCAAACCACCGCCGCCCAAGCCTCCCGAACGCCAACCCCAGCCGGAGGTATAGAACGCCCCGCTCGATCCGATGAGATATCGGCGCTTCGTGGCAAGCAAGGGTAGGAAAAAAACGAGGAAGAAGATGACGAAGAATAGCACCATGATGCCGCTGATGAGTGGTGCAGGTCCTCCATGGGGCTTCACCTTGTACTCGCCGGCCGTCGCCGCCATGATGGCGGACACGCCGGACGTCAGCCCCGCATAGAAATTGTTCGCCTTGAAATAGGGGATCATTTCGTTATCGACGATCTGAGAAGTCAAGGCATCCGTCAGTACTCCCTCGAGACCGTAGCCGGCATCGATTCGGGCCTTCTTATCATCCTTGGCAACAAGAACGAGCACACCGTTGTCCTTTGATTTTTGCCCGATCTTGTTCTTTTCGAACACCTGCATCGAATAGTCTTCGATCGCCTCTCCTTTGAGAGAACTGATGAGCAGTACAGCGATCTGGGTAGAGGTCGAATCCTCGAACCCTTGCAGTCGTGTTTCGAGTGCGCGCCATTCATTGAACGACAGTGAATTCGTAAAATCGGTCACACGCTGCTCCAGCGTCGGGATCTCGAGCTGCGCGCTCGCCGCCGTCGCGACAAATAGAATCAGAATGCCCAGAGCAAATAATCGTGGAGAATTCATAGTGTGCCCTCAGAACTTTACCTGGGGTGCTTGTTCGGCACCCTCTGCAGCCGTGAAGTATGCCTTCTCTTTGAAGCCCGACATCGAGGCGATCGTGGATGCCGGGAACCGGCGAATCATCGTGTTGTAGGATTGAACGGCTTCGTTGAACCGCCGGCGCTCAACCGCAATTCTGTTCTCCGTTCCCTCCAATTGAGATTGAAGGGTCAGGAAATTCTCATTCGAGCGCAACGTAGGGTAGTTCTCCGTTACCACTAAGAGCCGCGAGAGCGCTGACCCCAGCCCGTCCTGCGCCTGCTGAAATTTCGCGAATGCCTGCGGGTCGTTCAGGATCTCCGGCGTGACGTTCATCTGCCCGACACGGGCCCGTGCATTGGTGACGTTCTCCAGCACCTCGCGTTCCTGCTTGGCGAAACCTTTGACGGTCTCAACGAGATTCGGGATGAGATCATAACGGCGTTGATATTGATTCTCCACTTGACTCCATCCAGACTTGACCCCTTCCTCCGCCGTTATCATGCCATTGTATACCGAAATTCCCCACACGACCGCTAGGGCTATGATAACAAGTACGCCGCCAATGACACCCAGAGTTATCGCCAGCGTTCGGTTCATCGAGAAACTCCTGTAGGAAATGAAATTGATTCCGTGAACATGCGCGACCGGTCGCGAACAAGATCGACGATTTGTGCACGAACCTGCTCACTGGGGAGATGAGGTTGCCACCGCGTCACCTGGACCGGCACAAGCTCGACCGTCGCCGAGTGGTCTTGCAGCAGGACCTTCAAAACCGCCGTTGCATAGGTGCTCAACCAATTGCCACCAAAGATGAAATTCCCTAAGGAATACGCGATCACGCCCCCCTTGTACCGCTCGATCCCCTGAAGCGTGTGCGGGTGATGGCCCACAACAAGGTCCGCGCCTGCGTCAATCACGTCGTGAGCGAGCTTTATCTGTTCCCCGGAAGGCCGCTCTGCCAGCTCGGTTCCCCAGTGAAAGCTCACGATGAGGTAGTCGACACTGTTTCGCAGTCTCCTGACATCCGTGAGAACGTACGACTCGTAGCGCGGAGCGAAGCCGGGCTTGTTGCTGCCGGCAGCAAACTCCCCGCCTGCATAAGCGAGAAAACCGATTCTCTCGCCCTCCTTCTCGAGAACAACGGGCCTGCGAGCTTGCTTGATATTCTTCCCGGCGCCGACATGCTGAATCCCTGCTGAGTCGAGCGATCGCATCGTGTCCTCGAGCCCCCGCGCGCCGTAGTCACCGATGTGATTGTTGGCAAGGTCGACAACGTTGATGCGGGCAGATTCCAACGTGCGAACGTACCGAGGATGCATCCTGAACGTGAACTCTTTTTCCTCCGCATGGTCAGAGAGCGTGATCGGGTTTTCCAGGTTTACCATAAAGAAATCGTACGCCCCCACTTCGTGCCATTTTTGGAACACATAGTCGACCCTCGTTCCGACGTCACTATCGATGTGGCGTGCAAACGTGACGTCACCCGCAAAGAGCAAGACGACTGGTCGGCTTGTCTGGCCGCTCAGAGAGCCAAAGGTGCTCAAAACCGCAATAATAACGGGGAAAATCGCTCTCACAGATCGACACGCACCGGACGATTGAATGATGGTAACAAAACTTCCTGCTAAAAACAAGAAGACCTCCTGACCCTGGTTTCCGGTCACCGCTGCACACCGTGCGCTGCTTTTCGGCGACATCACCCACAACTGCGTATCGTGAGGCGATGTTCCACGCTCTCGCACACAAAAAAAAGGCGACCGAACGATCGCCTTTTGATGACGGGCATCGATCCACTTTCAGGGATTGCGCCCCGCCCACTCTGCGCGATTTGTCTATTGCATGAGGGATCGCGCAATGACAAGCTGCTGGATTTCGGATGTCCCCTCATAGATCTCCGTAATCTTCGAGTCGCGCAAGAAGCGCTCGACTTTGTATTCTCGTATGTAGCCGTAGCCGCCGTGGATCTGAACTGCTTCGAGCGCGCAGCGAACAGCCGCCCGCGATGCGAATAATTTCGCCATCGCTGCCGCGGGACCGAATGGCTGGTTGCGATCCTTCAAGGATGCAGCGTGAAGCGTCAAAGAGCGCGCCCCCTCAATCAACGTCGCCATCTCGGCCAGCTTGAACTGGATCGCTTGAAGCTCCGCGATAGGATGGTCGAAGGCCTTCCGCTCCTGACTGTACTTGATGGCGGCTTCTAACGACGCCTCGGCGATCGCGAGTGCCTGCGCGGCGATGCCGATCCTCCCGCCATCCAGCGTCCTCAAAGCGAATTTGATGCCAAAGCCTTCATCGCCGATCCTATTCTCGACAGGGACGCGACAATCTTCGAACGACAGCGAGACCGTGTCCGAACTTCGAATGCCGAGCTTCTTCTCTTTCTTCGCAACGGAAAAGCCGGGCGTTCCCCTTTCAACAATGAATGCACTCACTCCCTTCGCCCCCTTGGAACGATCCGTGGACGCCATGACGAGCACGAGATCGGCGTTGGCGCCGTTCGTGGTAAAATTCTTTGCTCCGTTCAGAACGTAGACATTTCCATCCCGTCGCGCGATCGTCCGCTGATTGGTGGCGTCGCTTCCTGCCTCGGGCTCGGAGAGCGCAAAGGCACCGAGTTTCCTCCCTGCGGCCAGGTCGATGAGATACTTCTTCTTCTGTTCCTCGGTACCGTAGGCCTCAAGCCCCCAGGTAACGAGAGAATTGTTCACGGACATGATGACGCATGCGGCGGCGTCGACCTTGCCGATCTCCTCGAGCGCGAGGACGTACGAGATCGTGTCAAGTCCTGCACCACCGTACTGTTCCGGCACCATCATACCCATAAACCCAAGTTCGCCCATCTTCTTCACTGCTTCGTACGGAAACTCCTCTTTCTCGTCGCGTTGGTCGGCAGTTGGTGCAAGCTCCTCTCGTGCAAACTGGCGCGCAGTCTGCTGAATCATCTTATGCGTCTCGCTCAATTCGAAATTCATGCTACGCCTCTATGTCGTTGTGTAGGAATAGAAACCTTTTCCGGTCTTCCTCCCCAGATGACCGGCCGCGACCATTTTCTTCAGCAGGGGACACGGACGGTATTTCGAATCGCCCAGCCCGTCGTGAAGAACCTCCATAATCGACAAACAGACGTCCAGACCGATAAAATCCGCGAGGGCCAAGGGTCCCATGGGATGGTTCATTCCCAGCTTCATCACTGTATCGATCGCCTCGGGGGTCGCGACTCCTTCCATCACACAGTACATCGCCTCGTTCAACATCGGCAGAAGCACTCGGTTGGAGATGAAGCCCGGGTAATCGTTGACCTCAACAGGCACTTTCTCCAGGCTCTCAGAGAGCGATCGTACCGCTTCGTACGTCTCATTCGATGTGGCAAGGCCGCGGATCACTTCCACCAATTTCATCATAGGCACAGGATTCATGAAATGCATGCCGATGACCTTGTCCGGCTTGGAGGTCACCGCCGCGAGCTCCGTAATGGAGATGGATGATGTGTTCGACGCCACGATCGCTCCCGGTACCGTGAACTTGTCGAAGCTCTTGAAGAGCTCTTTCTTGATCGCTTCGTTCTCCGTTGCCGCCTCGATGACGATATCCGCTCCCTTGCAGACCGACTGCAGGTCGATGGACGTCTTGATCCGGTTGAGGGTCTCCTTCTTTTGGTCCTCCGTAACCGTCCCCTTCTTGATCTGGCGGTCGATGTTTGCCTTGATCGTGTTCAACCCCCGGTCGATGTACTCCTGCTTGACGTCGTGCAGCGTGACAGAATAACCATGCTGAGCGAACACGTGGGCGATTCCGTTGCCCATCGTCCCCGCACCGATGACTGCGACATTTTTGATGTTCTCAGATCCCATGATGGCACTCTCGAATAGAATGTTGACTTCGTGCAGAGTTAGCTGACCATTTCTACGATAACAGCGCTGGCTTCGCCGCCCCCGATGCAGATCGCTGCCAATCCCCGTTTCTTCTTCTGCTGTTTCAACGCGTGCAGCAGGGTGACAAGAATTCGGGCTCCGCTCGCTCCGATCGGATGTCCCATGGCGACTGCCCCGCCGTTCACATTGAGCTTCTTCACGTCGATGCCGCTGAGCTTCTGAACCGCTAACGCGACAACGGCGAACGCTTCATTGACCTCAAACAAGTCGATCTCGTCCAACTTCATCCCCGCCCGGGCCAGAACCTTCGCTATCACATCCGTGGGTGCCGTCGTGAACCACTCGGGCTTCTTGGCCGTCGACGCATAGTCGACGATGCGCGCGATGGGCCGCAACCCAAGCTTTGCCGCCTTCGCGGCAGATGTAACGACGACGGCAGCTGCTCCATCGTTGATCTTCGATGCGTTCGCGGCAGTCACCGTCCCATCCTGCTGAAAGGCCGGCTTGAGCTTCGGCACCTTGTCGAAGTTCGTCTTGAAGGGCTCCTCATCTTGCTCAACCACCGTGTCACCTTGCCTGCTCTTGATCGTGACCGGAACGACCTCCTCCTTGAACCTTCCTTCCTTCCAGGCGTTCTGGGCCCGCGTGTAGCTCATGATGGCAAACTCATCCTGCGCCTCGCGCGGGATTGCACATTCCCTTGCGCACAGCTCGGCGGCATTCCCCATGTGGTAGTCGTTGTAGACATCCCAGAGTCCGTCCTTGATCATCGAATCCACGAGCTTGCCGTGGCCCATCCGGTAACCTTCGCGCGCCTTCTCCAGGAGATACGGTGTGTTCGACATGCTCTCCATCCCGCCCGCGACGATAATTTCCGCGTCACCGAGACGGATGGCCTGCGTGGCGAGCATGACGGCCTTCAGCCCGGAGCCGCACACTTTGTTGACGGTCATGCACTCTACCGATTCCGGAAGTCCCGCGAAGAGGGCCGCCTGCCGCGCCGGGGCTTGCCCCTCCCCCGCGACCAAGACGTTTCCCATGATGACTTCTTGAACGTCGGTCTTCTTAATCCCGGCCCGCTGGAGTGCCTCTTCTATGACAAGAGCTCCGAGCTTGGGACCGGGCACGGAGCTCAGACTCCCCATGAACGAGCCGATAGGAGTGCGACATGCACTGACGATGACTGCATCATCTGCCATAAGTGTAGTTCCTCTGGAAAGAGAAAAGAAGGAGAGAAGAAGTGGAGCTGCCGAAATGAAGCTGTGCGATCATACAGCAGAGAAAGAAATGACTTAACTGTTCATCGATTTGAGGAACTCCTTATTGGATTTCGTCCCTCTCATCTTCTCGAGTACGAACTCCATCGCCTCGACCGGCGCGAGATCACTCAAAAGTTTGCGGAGTATCCAGACACGATTGAGCTCTTCGGAATCTTGCAGCAGTTCCTCTTTACGAGTTCCGGACCGGTTGACGTCGATCGCGGGAAACATGCGCCGGTCGCTCAGTTTGCGGTCCAGAACGATTTCCATATTGCCCGTGCCTTTGAATTCTTCAAAAATGACCTCATCCATCCTGCTGCCGGTCTCGACCAGGGCAGTCGCGATGACGGTCAAGCTTCCCCATTCCTCAACGTTCCGGGCAGCTCCGAAGAATCTCTTCGGCCGATGCAAGGCGTTGGCGTCAACGCCCCCGGAAAGGATCTTGCCGCTGTGCGGCACGACCGTATTATGCGCACGCGCCAACCGGGTGATGCTGTCCAGCAAAATAACGACGTCCTTTTTTGCCTCGACGAGGCGCTTGGCCTTCTCCAGAACCATGTCTGCCACCTGGACATGCCGCTCCGGCGGCTCATCGAACGTGGAGCTGACCACCTCGGCGCTCACCGTCCGCTCCATATCCGTGACCTCCTCCGGCCGTTCGTCGATCAGAAGAACGATAAGCTTGACTTCAGGATGGTTCCGGATGATGCTGTTGGCTATCTTCTGAAGGAGAATGGTTTTTCCGGCCTTCGGCGGCGAAACGATCATTCCACGCTGCCCCTTTCCGATGGGGGACAGTAAATCCATAATTCGCATCGAGTACTCGCCCGGGATCGTCTCGAGCTTAAGGCGGCTGGTCGGATACAGCGGGGTCAGGTTGTCGAACAGGATCCGCTCCCGAATGAGATCGGGATGGTCGTCGTTGACCGCCTCCACGCGCAGCAAGGCAAAGAAACGTTCCCCTTCCTTCGGCGGGCGAACCTGGCCGCTCACGCTATCTCCCGTTCGGAGGCCGAATTTCTTGATCTGGGAGGGCGACACGTAGATATCGTCAGGCGACGGCAGATAGTTGTAGTTGACGGATCGCAGGAAACCATATCCGTCGGGGAGAACCTCGAGTACTCCCTTGCTGAAGCTCAACCCATCTTTCGCGGTTTGCGCCTCCAGAATCTTGAAAATGAGCTCCTGCTTGCGGAGGTCGCTGTAAGCGGACAGGTTGAGGTCCTTCGCAATCTGGTTCAACTCTGCGATCTTTTTGGACTTCAGTTCAGTGATGTCCATTGGCATAATGAATCAATCCTCTTGGTTTGGAGTTAGATCGGCAAACTGTAAACGAGAACATCCTCAATGACAGACCCGAGGAGACTTTCCGATGACGTTTGAAGGTTGGGAGTAACGAGCTAACGATTTAGAAGTGAACTGGTTGGATGATCGACAATCGGGAAGATATCCCACGAACTTCACCCGCTAATATAGCCCATTACTCACTGATTGTCAAGTTCTTTTTCTCGGCAAGAAACTCCTTCGCCTCGCCTACAATGAAGTGGGAACCGGTGATGAGGATCGGTGTCTTCTGGTGACTACGCTGTAGTGCCAACCGTACACCTTCTTGTACGCTGAGCGCCGCGGTCACCCTCCCTGGCGGCATCGCGAACGCACCCGCCACCTCCTCTGCTGACCTCGAGCGCTCCGTTCGCGCTGCAACCGTTATGACCTCGCCGGCGAACGGTTCCAACGCGCGAGCCATCGCGCCACAATTCTTGTCTTTCATTGCACCGAAAACGAGGATGAGATCTCTGAGGCCCAAATCTTGTAACGATGCAGCGAGCATTCTCGCGCCATCTGCGTTATGTGCAACGTCTAGAATGACCCGGGGGTTCCTCCGCACGAGGCTCAGCCGCCCGTCCAGGCCCGTCAACTCTTGGACACGGCTCAGGCCCGAGCGTATTAACCGTTCAGCGATTTGAAATCTGGCTGATCTATTCACTTCTTGAATTGCTGCAATCGCTAGCGCCGCATTCTTGAGCTGATAGGATCCCGGAAGAGAGAGCTGCAGCCTCTCGTAAGGGATTCCGCGGACCGTAAGGTCCACGATCGTCCGGTTCAGCGACATCTCGCGAATCGACGCGCTGAATCGAGACGCGAGGATCAGTCGAGCGTTCCGCTTCTCACATGTAGCTCTTATGACTGCAAGCGCGCGGCGCTGCGAAACTCCCGTGACGCACGGAACCCGGTTCTTGATAATACCCGCTTTCTCCCTTGCGATTCTCTCGATGGTATCGCCCAGCACCTCCGTATGCTCGAGACCGATGTTCGTAATCACAGAGACCGACGGCCTCACCACATTCGTTGAATCGAGCCGCCCACCCAGTCCCGCTTCGATGACGGCAATCTCCACCTTCTTCTCAGCGAAATGAGCGAAGGCAACCGCCGTTGTCGCTTCGAAAAAGGTCGGCTGCTGCTTCAGAAGAGAAGGTCTCAACGCATCCACATATCGTGCAACCTCATGTTGCGAAATCCGCTTGCCGTCGATCCTGATCCGCTCCGTGAAGCTCACCAAGTCAGGAGAGGTGTAGAGCCCCGTCCTGTAACCGGCCGCCGTGAAGAAAGCAGCGAGCATCGAGGCGACCGATCCCTTCCCGTTGGTTCCGGCAATATGGATTGTGGCAAATTTCCGATGTGGATTCTCAAGAGTTTCCAGCAGCCGGGTGATGCCTCCCAGGCCGAACTTCATGCCGAACTTCTCCAGACTGAGGAGAAGTCGGATCGATTCAGAGTAGGAATTCAAGAAAGGAAACGGGAATGATCAGAGCCACGACTGCAGAACTGAGTACGCGAGGTCGGATTCCATGGCACCGACGAGCTGGCCCACATCCTGCAGCCCTTGCGCCTGGGCGTACGTGCGGAGTCCCTCAGCGATCTTCACGCCAGCGGCGGGATCGATAAAATTCGCTGTCCCCACCTGAACGGCCGTTGCACCGACGAGGAGGAACTCGATCGCATCCTCGGCGGTCATGATCCCGCCGATTCCGATGATCGGAATGTGGACGACCTGGGCGGCCTCGTACACCTTCGCCAGGGCAACCGGCTTGATGGCGGGCCCGGAGAGCCCGCCCGTCACCGTCGAAAGCTTGGGCTTCTTGGTACGAATATCAACCGCCATGCCGACGAGCGTGTTGATCACCGAAACAGCGTCCGCTCCAGCCTCTTCGACAGCCCGGGCAAACTCCGAGATATGTGTCACGTTCGGCGTCAGCTTGACGATCAGCGGCTTTTCCGTCAGAGGACGGAGGCGGGCCGTTATCTCTTTCGTCTTCGAACAGTCCGTGCCGAAGCTCAATCCGCCTTCCCTGACGTTCGGGCACGACACGTTGATTTCGTATCCGCCGATTCCCTCCTCTCGCTCCAGCAGCGAGAGGACATCACAATACTCCTGGACCGTGCTCGCCGCGATATTCACCATCACAGCTGTGTCAAGCGTCCGGAGATACGGGAGCTTCTCTGAAATAAACGTGTGGACTCCGATATTCGCGAGTCCGATGGAATTCAGCATCCCGCTGGGCGTCTCGACGATCCGCCGGGGCGGGTTTCCATCCCGCGGCTTCCACGAGAGGGATTTGGTGCAGATGCCGCCGAGCTTGCTGACGTCCACCAGATCCTTCACTTCGTCGCCGTATCCGAATGTTCCCGACGCCACCAGCACCCGGTTTTTGAACTCAACCCCTCGAATATTGAACGATTCTTTTACCATTTAGCGCAGGATGATATCCTTTGAGTTGAATGTGGGACCTTCTGTACAAACGAGGGCGTACTTCTTCTCGCCGTTCGCTCGCTCGATCGGACACCCCTGGCAGAGGCCGAGCCCGCACGCCATATCACCTTCCAGTGAGAGCTCGCACTCGATGCCTGCCCTCTTGGCAAAATCCGATAACGCTTTCAGCATGTTGGTGGGACCGCAGCCGAAGATCTTTGGTTTCGAGAGCGCGTTCCTGCTCAGATACGCTTCGAGCAGGCCGATGACCGTGCCGCAGTAACCCTGCGTTCCATCGTCGGTTGCGAGTTGGACATTTTCGAGATTCTGAGGAGTCAGCTGAGCCGCGGTCCGGGCTCCGAGAAATGTGATGACCTGTTTCCCCTCGCGAGCCAGCTGTGTCGTGAGAAATGGGAAGGGAGCAACCCCCACTCCGCCCGCGACGATCACGGCAGTCGAAAAGTCTCCTCTGGAGCCGAACGGGACTCCAAGAGGACCGAGGACGTCCAGCATATCGCCGGCACGCTTGGCGGCGAGCATGCGGGTACCCTGGCCGACCACGTTGAACAAGAGTTCAACTTCGTCCCCGACGACTCGCGAAATACTCATAGGCCTTCGCAGCAACGGAAGGCACCCGTCACCGCAACGGATGTTCACGAATTGTCCGGCGGCAGCAGAGGATGCGATCTCTTGCGATCGGAATCTCACGACAAAGATGCCGGGAGCGAGTTCATTTCGGAAGGAGACTGCAACGATGCGTTGGAACATCCTCAATGGCTCCGAGATCACTCTATCCTCTTCCCCGCTTTCGCCGCTGTCGAATCGGCCGGCGCTTTTCGTCTTAGGTCGAGAGAATCGATATCGCCCTTGTTCAGCTTGAGATTCTGCAGCTGTTGATTCAGCGGGCCGGTCGGCCGCTTGTCCAACGAATCGGCCGGTGCCGCGACCGGTGGAGGCTCTTGCGGTATGCGACGCAATGCAGCATTCGCATACGCCGTGGACTTGTACCGTTCCACAACCTGCTTGTACTGCGAGAGCGCGCTGTCGGGATTCGACAGGCGGTTCTCGTACAGCCATCCCATGGTATACCTGCTTTTCGCGGCCAGGGGCGACTTTGGAAATCGGTCGGCTATCATCCTGAGAGTGTCCAGCGCCGGCAGGTATTGAGCGGAGTCTATCAGCGACTGCGCGTGCGCGAAGACTTCCTCGGCCGGATCAGCCTTCACCGGCGTCGGGGGGTAACCTAGCGCGATCCTTGCCTGCTCCGCGTAGGAGGACTTTGGAAACTCTTTCGCCAAACGCTCATAGACTGGCTTCCCGCTACCGTACTTCTTCCCGGAGTCCGCTTCCGCGATCTGCGCCAAAACAAACAAGGCTCCCGGCGCTTTTGTGCTGTCGATGTGGAGATTGAGCGCATGGTTGTACCAAAAGAACGCCGAGTCGGGAATCTCCAGCTCTGAATAGAACACCTCACCAAGGCCGTACGAATACGAAGCCAGAACCACATTCAGAGAATCTTTGCTCGGTTTGCGAATGACAAAGGTGCTCGTGTCACGATTCGCGCCAACAGAATCGCCCGAAGCGGACACGTGCATTGAGTCATTCGGTGGGGACACATGCGTTGAGTCGATCAATGCGGCGACGGGCTCTTTGGTGGCTGAAAACCGGAGTGAATCCAGACGGCGTTCGAGCGAATCCAACACTGGTTTCGACGGAGCCGACACCTTCACGAGCCAGAGGCTGTCGACGTCCGAAACGCTGAGCACGCTGTCAGTCTTCCCATACTCACCGTGAAGCTGGAAATAGCGATTCAGCGCACTCGCGCGTTTCTGTGCTTCCAGCACCAGCGGCGACGTGGTGTTCATCGCAGCGTGCGAGAAGGCGATCCTTGCATTCTGAAAATCTCCCAAGTCCTTCTCGAGGAGAATGCCAAGCTCCAGCGCAGCCTTCGCACCCACATCGGTCCTGACGAATGTCGTATCAAGATATCGATATTCGTCGACGGCTTCCGATATTCGCCCTCTCTCCGCCATCGTGTTCGCGAGTTCGAGTCGAATTGCCGGGAGAAAGTCCTGAACGCGGTAATCCTTCATGAGATCCTGGAGCACTACAGTCGTCGAATCGTAGTCCTTCCGGATTCGATACGAACGCGCAGCCTGCATCTGGCTATAGTACAGCACATACGGGTCCGGCGAGAATTCCCGCACCTTCAGGTAAGAAGGGATGGCTTTGCCGTAGTCCTGAAGCGAAAAGTAAAGGTCCCCGATCCTGGTCTGCGCTGCTGCCCTCAACACACCGTCATCGGAGACCGCTACCGCGTTCGCATACTGTGCGATGGCCTGCTCCGGCTGATCGTTAGATGCCAGGAGAGATGCAACGATCGTGTCGGCTTCCGCTGCAATGTTGGGCTCATCTGCTTTTTTTGCGTCATTGGCGAGCGAAGCGCCTGCGCGCAGTGCATCGTCGAAACTGTTCAGCCTGTCCAATGTCTTCAGAAGCCACAGTTGACCCTGCAGGGAGAGCGACCCCGAAGGGAACTGGGCCAGCAGTTCCGAGAACTTCCGCTCGGCTCTTGCATACTCTCCCATGTAGTAGTACGACTTGCCAATGAGAAGAAGCGCGTCGTCAACCAAAGCGCTCTGTGGATAGAACGAGAGGATGTTTGAGCATTTGTCGATGACCTGATTCAGTTTCTGTTTCGCCGACGCCGGGATCTGACTAGCCTCAGGAAGGTCCTGTCCTTTACTGCGGGCGGAGAGTGTGCTGCTCAGGATCTCTGTCTCGGCCTCATCGAAGAGGCGTTTTGCATTGTAGTACGCGTTGAAGTACGCGACGACATCCCCGTAGCCATCGGAGACCCACCCGCCGACGGTGCTGAAGACCGAACATCCTGAAAGTCCAATACCTGTGAGGCAGGTGAAGAGGACGGCAAGAGCGAGGCGAGAATAGTGCTGGCTTCTCATTTCTGAAACAATATATCAAAAGAGTGAGTTGATAGCAAGCAGGTGCTCGAAGGGTGAGTGCCCCAGTTTGAAGTTCGCCGGGATGGCGTCACGCGCCGTGGCGAGGGTTGAGTCACCTTCCTCCCGAGAGAGCGCTTAAACCTTTTGGTTCTTTGCACATCTAAGAGATAGGTTCAGCAACGGAACAACATGGAGACCAGTCCTATGAAACCACGATGGATAATGAGCACAGCTGTCACGTTGATCTTATCAGCGACGATGGCCTTCGGTCAGCAGGGCATGGGGAATGCGCCCGGCTCGATGGCCGGACCGATGGGTCAGCGTTTCATGCAGCAACTGAAACTAAGCGATCAACAGCGGAAGGATATATCCGACCTTCGGATGGAAATGGCGAAACAGGCTATCGCCGAGCAGGCAAAGATCAAGACGGCTCGATTGGAGCTTGCAGAACTCTTCAAAGCAGACTCACCTGACAAATCGGCTATCGAGACGAAAGCAAAAGAGATCTCCGGCCTTCAAACCGATATGCGCCAGGCGAGGATCGATCATTGGTTTGCGGTCAACAAGCTGCTCAATCCAGACCAGCAGAAGATCTGGAAGAGGATGCTCGGCCGAACGTGGATGCAGAATCGGATGAACGCCATGGGGTCGCGCGGTCGCGGTTTCCAAATGCGCCAGCGCAACCCAATGGGACGAATGATGCAGCGCGGACCACGGGGCCAGTCTCCTCCCGATCCGGGTCGCTAGTTTCGAAACAGAGCTCGCATGGTTCCTCAAAACGGTTGGAGTAACTTCCAACCGTTTTGTTTTGGGATAGGTTACTTCGGGTTGGTCGGGCGAATGTCGATTTCGCTGACCATCGCCCGTTCGGGGAGGGTCATCGCTGCCAGAATCGTGTCAGCGACGTCTTGCGGGTGAAGTATTCTCTCCGACCGCGCGGGATTCCCCCCTTGCGCAGAGAAGGAAGTATCGACGGAGCCGGGACAAATCGTGATCACGCGGATGTTGTGTTCCCTCACTTCAAGCATCAACGTCTTCGAGAAACCCATCAAGGCCCACTTGGTGGCCGAGTAGCCCGCTCCTCCCACGAACGCATTCTTCCCCGCCAGCGAAGAGACGTTCACAATGATGCCGCTCTTCTGCGCCTCCATCAGTTTCAGGGCTTTCTGCGTACAGAGAAACGGGGCGCGCATGTTGAGCTTCCACATTGCGTCGAAGACATCAACCGGCATATCCCGGACAGGAGCGAACCGTCCGGACCCCGCGTTATTCACCAGGACGTCAAGGCGCCGGAACCGAGACGAGACTTCGCTGAACAACTTCTCAACCTGATCATCCTTTGTGACGTCGGCTTGTAGGCTGACGGCTTTCCCACCGCGCGCTTCGATCTCTGCGCGGACATCTTCAAGCTCCTTGCGCGTGCGCGCGGTCAGAACCACCGTGGAGCCCTGCCCCGCGAGCGTCAGTGCGATTGCCCTTCCGATCCCCCTTCCAGCGCCCGTCACAAGAGCGACGGATCCGTCCAGCTTCATACTTTAAGATCTCCTCCTTGTGGGCGAACGATGAGCTCTTCCACCATCATCGAAGGCGGAAGACACGTGAGCTGGTACAGCGGTTCAGCAAATTCCTCCGGCCGCATCATCCGATCGGCGTAGCGCTCCCGGTGCTTGGGGGGCCAGATCGGCGTCAGCACCGCTCCTGGGAAGACATTGACAATCTTGATGCCCTTGTCCCGCACCTCCGCTCGCAGGCCATTCATCAACGCTTCCACGCCAGCTTTGGACGCCGCGTAGGCCGACGAGAGAGTGTACGATGTTTTCGCCGCGTACGAGACGATATTCAGAATGAGACCCGCCCGCCGATCCAGCATTGAGGGAAGCACGGAACGAGTGACAAGGTAGGTCCCCTTAAGATTCGTGTCCACCACTTCGTCGAATTCCGTCGCCGTCGTGCTGAGAAAGTCTTTGAAGTAGGTGATGCCGGCACAGTTGATCAGCACGTCGACTTTCTTAAATCGGTCGAGTATCACCCTCGCGGCCGACCCGACCGCTCCCTCCTGCCGGATGTCGCATGCAAGAATAAAACACCTCTGGCCTGATTCGCCGAGCCCGGCTTTCACCTCGAGCAGCTTTGCCTCCTCGCGCGCGGTGCCGACAACGGTGTCACCGTGCCGAACAAAGGTTTCCACCAGAGCGCGCCCGATGCCCGAGCTTGCCCCTGTGATCCAGACGATCCTCGGCTGGTTTTCCATTTAGGGTTCCAGTTCCCGGCCGATGAGGTTCAAAAACTCACTTCTTGTCTTGAAGTCCCGCCGGAAGCTACCCAGCATGGCGCTCGTCGATGCAACGGAATTCTGCTTCTCCACACCGCGCATCATCATGCAAAGATGTCGTGCCTCGACGACAACGCCGACCCCCAACGGCTTGAGCTCCCGGTAAATGGTCTCTGCAATCTGCTGCGTCAGACGCTCCTGAACCTGTAGCCTGCGCGCGAACACCTCAACGATACGCGGCAGTTTGCTCAACCCGATGATCTTCCCCTTCGGGATATAAGCAATGTGACACTTGCCGTAGAACGGCACAAGATGATGTTCACACAGGCTGAAAAAATCGATGTCCTTCACGATCACCATCTCACTGTATTTCTCCTTGAACACCGCGCCGTTCAGAACCTGCTTCAGATCCTCATGGTAGCCCTTCGTGAGGAACTCAAGCATGCTCGCGACCCGTTCGGGCGTTTTGCGCAAACCCTCGCGCTTCGGATCCTCGCCCAACTGCATCAACAGTCTCCTCACCAACTCCTTCATCTGCTTCTGCTCTTGTGATCGTTTCATTGCTCTTTGCCCCGATACTCTACAACGTTGTTCTCCGTTTCGTGCAGCCGGATGGAATAGAGCTTGCCATCGGTGATCCTGGGCTGGAGGATGCGCCAGAAAGCCATCGCAACGTTTTCTGCCGTCGGATTGATCCCGCGCAGGAACTCCACGTCATGGTTCAAGTGCTTATGATCGACCTTGTCGAGAATCTCACTCCTGAGAACCTCCTTGAGCTTTTTCAGATCGATCACATAGCCCGACCTCTCATCGGGCTCGCCGACGACCGTCACTTCGAGCACGTAGTTGTGGCCGTGCCCCATCTCGTTCGCACACTTGTCGAACAGGGCGATGTTCTCTTCTTTGGCAAGCTGAGGATTGTACAACCGGTGCGAGGCACTAAAGGTGGCTCGTCGTGTCACGTAGACCATGTCGGTGCCTTCCAGAGTGTTACAGAACTTGGAGTACCTTCTTCACATGCCCCTCAACCTTCACCTTCGGGAAGATCTGTCTGATGATTCCACGTTCGTCGATCACGAACGTTGTCCTCTCAATCCCCATGAACTTCCTTCCGTACAGCGACTTCTGCTTCCAGACTCCGTATGCTCTGATGACTTTTTTGCGCTCATCACTCAGGAGCGGGAAGCTCAGCGAGAATTTGCCGGCAAACTTGGCGTGGGAATCGGCGCTATCTGCACTCACGCCAAGCACAATCGCCCCTTTCTTCTTGAGAGCCGAGTGGTACGCCTCAAACGAGCACGCTTCCTTGGTACAGCCGGACGTGTTGTCTTTCGGATAGAAATACAGAACAACCTTCTTCCCCCTCAGATCGCTGAGGCGGATCGTTCCACCGTCCCCCGTTGGAAGTGCGAAATCCGGGGCCACATCTCCAAGTTTGATCATGTTGGAACCTCCGGAGAAAGAAAGGATAAGGGATCGCTCCCGGTGCTCCCTGAAGCTGCTCGTGGTGCCCTTCGGTTCTGCCTCGAAGCTTATGAGGAAAGTTGTACCTGCAAGTGCTACTGCCGGTAGATTGACTCCAAGGGGCGGACGAGTGCGGTAGACGTCACAGGGGCAGCCTCTTCTTCCCTCAGTCTAGAGAGATGAGACTGCGTTCGCCACCTCATCGTAGTTCGGCTCGACACCCGGGTTATCGGACACCCATGCGTATCGGATCATCCCGTTCTTGTCGAGAACGAATACGGAACGCTTCGCCACGGAATAACCGGCCAGGCCCCCAAAGTTTTCAAGCACGATGCCGTACCCTTTGACCGCGACCCGATTGAAGTCCGACAGCAGCGGGAACTGAAGGTTGTTCTGTGAAGCGAACGCCTTGTTTGCGACCGGACCATCAATGCTAATTCCGACGACCTGTGCGTTCAGCTCGTTGAACTTGCTGATGGAATCCCGCAATGTACACATCTCTTTCGTGCAGACTCCGGTGAACGCGCCGGGATAGAAAGCGAGCACGGTCTTCTTTCCCGAAAACTCTTTCAATGATCGCAGTTTCTTCTCGGTGTCGTATAACGTGAATTCAGGCGCCTTGTCACCGACTTTCAATGCCATAGTTCCTCCAACGTAAATTCAGTGAGGGAAAATATTCTAAAAGAGAACTCTTCTCTTAGAGATTGTGAAAAAGAAAATCAGATTGACGAGCCAGAAGTTGAGAGGAAGTTGAGGACTATCCCTTCTCGAGGCAATCGATGCAGATCCCGTAGAAATCCAGCCGATGGGTTCGAATGGTGCCGGGGACCCTCTGCCGTACGCGCTCGTGCAGATCATCCTGCGGCGGGATGGCAAGATCCTGCACGGTGCCACAGCGTTCACAGATGAAGTGATAATGCTGATCGACCGTGGCGTCGTACCGACGAATCCCCTCGCCAAAATCCAGCTCGCGGACCTTACCTTGTTCTTTGAGGACGTGCAGGTTGCGGTAGACGGTCCCGAGCGAGATTCGAGGCAGTTGCTCGCGGACGCGTTCATAGACCCACTCGGCCGTCGGGTGAGACGTCGTTCGTCGAAGGACCTGGTAGATCTTCTCTCTTTGTCTGCTTCGTTTTGTTCCCGTTGCTTGCATGGATTCGACCCGAAAGATTCGCGTGTTTGTCAATATATCAATCCACCCCTCGAATGTCAAGAAACCCACTTCTGCAACGCGTCGTCAACCCCCACGCGTTCCCAACTTTCTTCTGTATAACAACTTTCTCTGTTCAAAATGTTCCCGTTTGGTGACGTCGACATACGGCGACGGCGAGCACGTTGATAGGCGCGTTGGCAAAGCAGAGACCTTCGAGGAAGAGCAGGAAGTTCAGGGATGCGGCACACCATCTCCAATGCACGCTGCGAGCGAATGAAAAAAGCCGATCTCAAGCGATCGGCTTTCACGGACATGCGGAAGGGGAGGGATTCGAACCCTCGATACCGCTAGGCGGTATTCCGGTTTTCGAGACCGGCCGATTCAACCACTCTCGCACCCTTCCAAGATGATAAAACGCAATTCCAGTTTCGAACTATT
>CAYZRX010000023.1:44665-49331 GCA_964480945.1 uncultured Ignavibacteriaceae bacterium
TCTCCGCCAAAGGCGGATGAGCCTCTGGCTCAAACCACTCTCGCACCCTTCCAAGATGATAAAACGCAATTCCAGTTTCGAACTATTTGGCCGTCCGAGACTTTCGAGTCTGTGGAAACTGTTCGTCCAACCATTTCCGCCCAACCCCGCTCTTCAAGAAGCGCTCCCTTCGCAACGCTTCAGCCTTCGTCTCGTAACCCTCCTTATCGATCAACATCCAGGGCTTTCCTCCCCGAGTGAATCTGCTCTGTCCCGAATTGTGCTGACGCCAACGCTCCTCTGGATCATCGCTTGAGCCTACATAACGCTTCTCAAGCTTGCCGGACCAAAGCACATAAACCCAATACATTGCCCCTCTCGATTCGATTCACCAACACAGCACCGGCCGATTCTCCGCCAAAGGCGGATGAGCCTCTGGCTCAAACCACTCTCGCACCCTTCCAAGTGGGACTTCATCTCACCCAATATAACAGTATTGGCCACAAACTTCAATCTCTGTGAACAGATTCGCCGCAAGAAGAACGGGCGGAACATGTCCCTACGCTTTTGCCGCGTCGAATCCTCTGCGCTGCATGACCCCCCAGGTCTTCTTCCCTCTAAAGTAATCCCAAAATGCTTTCACCCTCCACCAGATCGTCATCTGGCGGTAGCCGAAATTTTCAAGCACTCCGACGGCGATCAAGATCGCGAGGTCTCGCACCCTCGGATACCTTCGGAACGAGATCTCTTCGAGCAGGACCGCTCCCACAGAGTACATCATGCCGTAGAAGACCGCGACAATGAAGAACAGGATCGCCATTTCCGGGTCGAGAATCCCCAAAGCAAACATCACCGCCATGACCACGTATCCGAAGAATTCGATGACCGGACCGAACAACTCGGCGGCGGTAAAATACGGCAATGCCGCTAGGCCGACGATGCCGTAGCGCGGATTCAGGATCATGATTTTGTGAAGCAGAAGGGTGTCGAGAAGTCCACGGTGCCATCGGTTGCGCTGACCGGCAAGCGCTCCCACCGACTCAGGTGCTTCCGTCCAGCAAACCGGGTCCGGAACGAAGCTGATGCGGTACGGCTCCTTCTTCTCCCGCTTCATCCGATGCAAGCGAGTCACAAGCTCCATATCTTCGCCAATCGAGTCATGCCTGTAACCGCCCGCTTCAATCACGGCCGCCCGCTTGAACATCCCAAAGGCGCCAGAAATGATCAGCAAGCCGTTGAATCCATGCCAAAACATCCTTCCGGAGAGGAAGGCACGAAAGTACTCCACCACTTGAAAAACAGGCAACAGATGTTTCGAGAGCCCGACGTCGACGACCCTTCCGTTGACAACCTTGCATCCGTTCACGATTCGCACAATGCCGCCGACGGCGATCACACGCTCATCTTCAAGAAACGGCTTCACGACCTTTTGCAACGCGTCCACCTCGAGCAACGAATCGGCGTCAATGCAGCAAACGTACTCATACGATGCGACGTTGACGCCAGCGTTCAGGGCATCTGCCTTCCCTCCATTCTCTTTGTCGACTACGATGAGGTTCCTGTACTCCGGTTGTCTCGACCTGTAAATTCCTCGCACACTCTTCGCCCGGATATGAGGCTGATAGATCCGCCTCGACCTGAACATGCGAAACTCCTCTGCCAGACGCCCAAGAGTGTTGTCCTTCGAACCATCGTTGATCACGATGACCTCGTACTTTCCGTAGTTGAGCTTCAGCAGACTCTTGGTGCTTTCGACGACCGTCCCTGCTTCATTGTACGCGGGCGCCAGGATCGACACAGGGGGTGTCAATTCTGACTGAACCAGGAGTCGATAATTGCTGAAGAGATTATGTCGGAGGTAATGGACAATTTCTCTGTACGCGACAAGAAGGAAGGTCAGATACGTAAGATTCACCGCCATGAAATAGACGATGACTAATACGATATAGATCTGAAGGGCTGTTTGGAAGAGACTGGTCATCACACCCCTGCCGAAAGTTCGAGGCCGAATTCTTCCAGCACTTGAGATGCGACCGCCGCGTTCATCTCATCAGGATCGAACGCGAGAGAATGCAGCGCCTCCCTTCCTTTCAACCCTGCCATCGCGAGCGCTCGCGCCGAGACGGTTTTCTCCAACGCGTCTCCTCTGGCGAACTGCCGCAGGAGCACCGAGATGGACGAGGGCGCGCCGATACGACCCAGTGCCTCAAGGGCTTTGAGACGCAAGTTCGGCTCGGGGCGGCTCGCCAGCGGCACCAAGACCTCCTCGGCGCGCTCGTCGCCCAACCTTCCCAAGGCCTCGGCCGCCTTCGCCTTAACCACAGAACTCGGGTACTCCTGGACCAATGCCTGCAACGGCTCCACGGCCGCAACGAAACCGATCTGTCCGAGCATTTCAATGCAAAACAGCACAACCGACTGATCAGGCGACGCAAGCGCCTCAAGCAAGTACGGCACAGCGTCATTCTTGAAATTCATAATGATAACGGAGAGCTCGACTTCCGTCCAGAGCGAAAGACGTCGTGCGACGCGCAGGATCGCCCGCAGCGAGTCGACACCCGCGAGTGTGACGAGCGACTTCATCGCCTCAGTCCGAACATCCGCGCTGCTGTCCTCCAATGCCGCCGTCAGGGGTGCGATTCCCTTGCGCGCTCGCAGCAGCCCAAGATCGTGTGCTGCCTTGGCCCGGATCCACCACTTCTTGCTCAGAAGTAGCTGGATCTGCTCTTCGACGAAACCGAAGGAGTAGAAGAAGTAAACCAGGCGATCCGAGGTTTCGCCTGTGAGATCCTGGGCCAGATCGATCAGCACGCCCCGAATCGCATCGCGATGATTCCTTCTGCGACTCACCGTAAGAGCGGCGAGCCGGTTCTTGACCGCTTGAACGAGCGATTCGTATTGCTGGAAGATCGCACTGGTCCTTGAACCTTCCGGGAGAACCGGGAGGGCAGTGAGCAACATCTCCGCCAATACAGCCGCATAGTGTGTGTACAGTCTTTTCCGGATCCGCGCCTTCTCCACATCCTGACCTTTGCGCACCAGAAGAGCGATCGATGCAACCACCACAAGAAATGTAGCTCCGACTGAGAGGGAGAAGAGGATGAAATACTCAAGATCCACGGCGCAACAATCTGGCTGTGAAAGGAAGGGTGATGTTTGGGAGGTTACGCGCGCGGCCTGTTGCTGTACTTCGGGTCATCCGACATCGTAAACCCAGACAGCGAGTCTTCACTTCCTGGCCTTGCGCATCAGGACGGTCTTGACACGGGCCGCAAGTTCATTCGGGCTGAACGGTTTGGTGATGTAGTCCTCAGCACCCATCTCTAGGCCTTTGAGAACCTCGTCCTCGTTGCTTTGCGCCGTGACCATCAGGATTGGGATATTCTTCGTCTCATCGCACTGTTTGAGGGCACTGAGCACTTCAAATCCCGTCATCAGCGGCATCATAACGTCGAGAAGGATAAGATCAGGCTTCATCTCTCGAGCCTTCTCCAGGGCAGATCGGCCATCCTCGACACTTACAACCGTATACCCGGCGTTCCCCAGCTTGAACTCGATCAGACGCCGAACGTGCTGCTGGTCTTCTGCGACGAGTATCTTCTGGCCCATAGGAAGATCCACCTTCGCTCAACGAGGTCGCGTCCCGACATGTCCCGCGCTCCTGTGCGAGTTGAAACTCTTATCGATCGTTGTCCCATTGTCCCGACCGAACAGTAAACAATCGCCACGGAGCAGTGGCTTTTGACGTGCACAAGAATGTGAAAGTTTGCCGAAAAGTCAAAGTCCGTTGCTTTTCGGCCATTGTTTTTCTATTTTTCGAAAGCAAAGACCCTTGGGAGAGATGCAGGAGTGGTTTAACTGGCACGCCTGGAGAGCGTGTGTGCCCGTAAGGGTACCGTGGGTTCGAATCCCACTCTCTCCGCAAGATGTACTACGCGTACATGTTGCGAAGCCTGAAAGACGGAAAATACTACTACGGCTCGGCCGAAAACATTGCTGTTCGCCTCAATCAACACAATGGCGGAAAGGTACGATACTCCAAAGGTCATCGGCCCTACAGGCTGCAGTACAGCGAAGAATATTCAACAAGAGCTGAAGCTGTTCGGCGAGAGAAGTTCTTCAAGTCGATTGCTGGCTACCGATGGCTGAGGGAGAAAGGAATCATCCGATGACCGTGGGTTCTCCCTCAAGAAACCCGGAAGGGTTTCTTGAGGGATCCCCTTGGGAGAATCCCACTCTCTCCGCAAAACGGAAGGCCAGCCGTATTGTCGCTTGTGCGAGGGAAGTAGAGCGGCCTTCGCTGAAGCAAGCAGTCGTTTCCGCATTGCATTCCACACACACAGATATGTGAGCTTCACATGAAGCGCCTCCCTTACTTGTTCCTCTTGCTTCTCGTATCCCTAGTTTTCCAGCGATCCGGAGGACAGACGGTCGTCGCCATCAAATTGGACGATACGATCAACCCCGTCGCGGCAGACTTCATCCACACCAGCCTCCAGAGGGCGGAGGAGCAGAATGCCCAATGCCTGATTATCCAGTTGAATACTCCGGGCGGCCTCCTCAAATCCACTCGCGTCATCGTGAGTGACATTCTCGAGGCAAAGATCCCCGTCGTCGTGTATGTCTGGCCACCCGGCGCGCAGTCAGCATCAGCCGGCGTCTTCGTGACGCTGGCAGCACACATCGC
>CAYZRX010000024.1:0-48488 GCA_964480945.1 uncultured Ignavibacteriaceae bacterium
CCACGACCTGCGGATTATGATTCCGACGCTCTAACCAACTGAGCTACCCCGCCAAGTTTCTACAATCCGACGTCCCAAAAAACAAAAATTGACCGTTGGCTGGTCAATGGATGGGTGACCTCAAGTCGGCCACCTTGGAAAGGTACGCGACGCGGCCTTGAAAATCAAGGCCAAATTCCCAATGACGGCGTCGAGTCTGAGCCCGCTCAGGGCGCGAAGAGAAGCAGACTAAGCTTTGTGTGGTGATCGTCTCGTCAGCATCGCGGGGGAAACGAACGGATCAAAATACCTGAGCCGATCGTACCCGGCAAACGAGTGAAGCTTCTGGACCGGCGTCTTGCCGCCGAGCGAAGGGAGAGAGCGCTGGTTGTTGTGGAAGAAGAGAAAATCGGCAAGCGCTTTGACAATGCGCAGCTCTGATTCACGGTCAACTCGACCGTCGAACATGCCGTGGAAGGCGAACTTGGAGGCAGCTTGGTAGAGCTCATCCTCGGCCGCATCCATGATCAAAGAGTGACTGATGCCGCGTTCTTGGGCAATCCGCGCAAACTCATGATTGCCCTCGGGGATCGTGGGCCGATAGAACGGGCCGGACGCGAGCGTCCTCACTCGCCGAATTTGAAAAGGAAACAGTTCGACCGCGAACAACAGGAAATCTACGGCCGATGCGAAGGTCCATGTCATGTAGATCCGGGCGACCTCGAGGGAGGTACACGCGTCTAGGGCAGTGAAAACGGTCGGGTTCAGCTCGTCATTGCCGCAGGCAAGTCTTTCGGCAAACAGGTATACCAATGAACCGGGTTCAGGTGCGATTGTGTCAACCGCAAGCGTGAGTCGCTTCCCCCGACCCGAGCCCGAGCCATTCAAGGCTGATGGCAGGGCGTGCAGCGCTGGAGCACGCGGTGAGGTATGTCCGGTGTTGAATGCGTTCGTGCCTGCTTTCAAGATGGTTGCCATTGACAGAACCTCCCTTTTTTATGATGGATCGAGAGTAACGTCGTCGTGAAGGATTCCAACAATATGCCATGAACTGCGTGCCGAAATCGGGCGACAGAATTCACGAAGTATCTTGGGAAAGAAGTCTGGTGTGGCTTGCTTTTTGAAGTCTCGTTCCGAGAACCTCGTTCTCTGCCAAACGCCGGAATCTTCCTCGCCTGTAATTTCTACAAGATGCAGTGAAACTCTGACCACGTGGGTTGCCTTGATTTTCCTCTCCACTCTCAATATATTGATTGAAAAGACCTCAAATCTGCATGCTGTCAGCATCAGAGGCAAGGATAGCGGTTCTCGAAAACTTGCCCAACCTTTCGACGGAGAGCGTCACTTTGCGCGGGGCGCTTCATCGAGCTCTCGCGGTCGACATCATCGCCGAGGCTGACATCCCGCCTTTCGACAACTCCGCAATGGATGGCTTTGCCCTCCGTTCTGATGATGCGGACGGTGCGAGCAATAGTCAGCCTGTGAAACTGAAATTGGCAGGGGAAGTGAAGGCTGGGGACGTCGGGTCGGAACCTCTCAGACCAGGGTCGTCGGTGAGAATCATGACCGGTGCCGCGATCCCCCCGGGGGCCGACGCTGTTTTGGAACAAGAGCTGGTTGCCCTGGAGGGTGGCCTTCTGGAGATAAAAGCTCCGGTTTCGAGGGGCAGGAACTTCCGTCGGAGGGGCGAGGATGTTCTGAGGGGGGCAACGGTCCTCAGGAAGGGCACGGTGCTGGGTGCTGCTTCGCTCGGAGTTCTTGCTTCGCTTGGAGTTGCTCACGTTGAGGTTTTCAGGAAACCCAAAGTGGCGATTCTTACGAGCGGAGACGAGCTTGTCGATGTGGACGAACCTCTCCGGCCCGGGAAGATCAGGAACAGCAACGCGTATACCCTCTACGCTCTTCTCGAGGAAGACTCTTGTGAGCCGTTTGACCTTGGCAGGGCGCGTGACGATGAAGCAGAACTGCGCTCCAAGATCAGCGAGGGACTGACGCGTGATTTGCTGGTCACCTCAGGCGGCGTCTCCGTCGGTAAGCACGACCTTGTCTTGAAGACGCTGAAGGAGCTCGGGGTCCAGATCAAGTTCTGGAAGGTGAACATCAGACCGGGAATGCCAATGGCCTTTGGAATCTATCAAGCACCGGAGTCCCTTGTTCGTACGCTGGTGTTCGCGCTGCCGGGGAACCCCGTTTCAACGATGGTGACCTACATGCAATTTGTCCGACCTGCATTGCGGAAAATGACGGGGAGCCTGGAGACGACGCAGCCGTTCCATCTCCTGGCGAGACTGGAGCACGATGTAATCAAGCAGGACGGCAAGCGGCATTTCACTCGGGGGATCTTGCGGAATGAAAAAGGTCAATTCTTTGTTCGTACGACAGGATCGCAGAGTTCGGGCGTTCTGAGCTCCCTCGTGGCGGCCAATTGTCTCGTTATCATCCCCGAGGAGTTGGCCGAGATCAAAGCCGGATGCGATATCGAAGTTGAGCTCTTGTGAAATGTTCCATATCAGATTGAAACTGAACCCATGAAAGTGACGGTTCGACTTTTCTCGGTTGCCAAAGAGCTCGCAGGCTTTGCGGAACGCGAGGTCGAAATGCCTGAGACATCGAGCGCGAGCGACGTGTGGTCGATGCTGGGCAGCGTGGACCCTCGCTTGGCGGGCTGGCGGAAGGCGTTCCGGCTGGCAGTCAATCAGGAGTACGTGAGGGATGACCATCCGCTCAAGGATGGAGACGAAGTGGCTGTGATCCCTCCGGTGAGCGGTGGATAGAGATCAGCAAGCGTTTTTTCCGACCAGCGACCAACAATTCCTTTGTGATATGATTCGCCTCAGCAGTTCACCGATAGACGCACAGGAGGTTCTCGAGTCCGTCAGAACGCCGGAGTCGGGCGGGATCGACGTGTTCGTCGGGACGACGCGCGATCGATCGAACGGGCGGGCAGTATTGACTTTGGAGTATGAGGCCTACGAGCCCATGGCTCTCAAGGTGATGGGGATTCTCAAGAAGGAGGCATGCGATCGCTGGCCCCTTCAGAGAGTGAGTATCGTTCATCGACTCGGGCGGGTAGAAGTTGGCGAGACGAGCGTCATCATCGCCGTTTCATCCGCTCATCGCAAGGAAGCTTTCGAAGCCTGCCGATTCCTCATCGATCGGCTCAAGCAGGACGTCCCTCTCTGGAAACGTGAGTATTTCGCTGATGGAAGAGTCGAATGGTCCGGCGAGCAACGCGAGTCCGCATCACTGACGAAGCGTGGACCATGAGCCCCCAATTCGAAATTGGCGATATGAATTCCGCGATCCTCAGCGATTCCTTCGGACGCGTGGTGAACAACCTTCGCATCTCTGTCACCGACCGGTGCAACTTCCGCTGCCGCTACTGTATGCCGGAAAACGGCATGGTGTGGATGCAGAAGTCGGAGCTGTTGACGTTTGAAGAGATTGGAAGGCTCACGAGGCTCTTCGCGGAGCTCGGAATCACCAAGCTGCGTCTCACCGGCGGCGAACCCTTGATGCGGAAGGAGCTGCATATTTTGGTCGAGAAGCTCGCGCGCATCGAACGAATCAAGGATATTGCTCTGACGACCAACGGGTATTTTCTGGCCGAACAGGCTGTCGGCTTGCAGAAAGCCGGCCTCCATCGCATCAACGTCAGCCTCGATTCCCTGGATCCTGACGGCTTCAATCAGGTCACGCGGCGGAACTACTACAAGAAAGTCTGGGAAGGCGTCGAGCTGGTCGGAGCCTTGGGCCTGCGGCCGATCAAGCTCAATGTTGTTCTCATCCGGGGCGTCAACGACGGAGAGATCGGGAAATTTGCGCACCTCTCGCGCGCAAAGCCGTACATCATTCGGTTTATCGAGTTCATGCCGATCGGAGCGGATGACGAATGGAATATCGACAAGGTTGTCCCGACCAGGGAAATCATCGAGAGGATTGAGCGAGAGACGGGGAAAACACTCCTCCCGGTGGAAAGGCGCGGTTCCCAGCCGGCAGACCGTTTCAGGTTTGAAGACGGCCGGGGGGAGATCGGGTTCATCAGCTCCGTGAGCGAGCCCTTCTGCAAAGACTGCAATCGTATCAGGATCACGTCGGACGGCAAGCTTCGCACGTGTCTCTTTTCACTGGAAGAGACCGATTTGAAGGTGTTGGTACGGGGAGGAGCGAGCGACGAGGTCATCAAGCAGGTGATCCGGGATGCAGTTCTCAAGAAGGAGGAAGGTCATCTGATCAACCGGCCGGAGTTTGTTCGCCCGAGCCGAACCATGTCACAAATCGGGGGCTAGCCATGAACCGCGCATTGACGTTGGGACTAGTCTTGTTCGTATCGTGCTCAGGAAGGGATGCCAAACAGCCGATACGCTCCGCAGCACAGGACGAGAGCTTGATCAGGAACATGATTGTCTCGCTCCAGGCTACGCTCGCGAAAGCGTATAACGTGGGAGGCATCGATACCGACAGCCTGATGGACGCGTACTACGAAAAGGATATCTACTACGTCACGCCGTGGGGCTCGTCGGAGCCGCTGGACTCGACCAAGGCGCGACTGCGAAGCGCGATGCCTCACGTCAAGGACTTCGACAACAGTATTGAAAATCTTGAAGTCAAAGTCTACGGCGACGGCGCGTACGCCGGCTTCATCCTCAGACAGAACTATACCGTCGACGGGGTGCTCCTCGAGGAATACCTTCCGACGACTCTCATCCTCGAGCGTCGGGGAGATGGTTGGAAGATCGTCCGGCTGCACCGTTCAACGGACTATGAGACTTTTCAGCAGTGGATTGCCCTGCAGAAAAGACGGGAAGCATCAAACCAATCACGCCGCCCCCGCTGATCCGTATGTCATCCAAATGCAGGAGCCGATCAGTGTGATCGGGGAGCGAGCGGCTCCGCGGGAGAGGAAGCTTCAGAGAGGGATATGGGACTCTTTGGCAAGGAGAGGGAGGGACCAGGTAGCAACTCTTTCGGAAAGAAGAAGTTGCCGTCCGGGCAATACGTGACAGACAAGTTTCCCGTCCTCACGTATGGGCAGACGCCGCGAGTCTCGAAAGAAGAATGGCGTTTTGTCGTCTGGGGGTTAGTGGAGGAGGAAAAAGATTGGCTGTGGAATGAGTTCATGGCGCTTCCGCAGACGGAACTTCGGGCTGATTTCCACTGTGTCACACACTGGAGTCGATTCGACGACGAGTGGAGGGGAGTGCTGTTCAGAGATCTTGTCGGGCACATCAGGCTGAAGCCGGAGGCGAAGTATGTGATGCAGCACGCCTACGGTGGATACACGACCAATCTTCCTCTGCGATGGATGCTCGAGGAGGATGTGCTCTTCGCTCACACGCTGAATGGTGAGCCGCTTCCTCCTGAGCACGGCGGACCCATGCGCGTCTTTACTCCCAGGCGCTACGCGTGGAAAGGTGCAAAGTGGATTCAGGGTCTGGAGTTCCTCGGGAAGGAGAAGCCCGGATTCTGGGAGATGAACGGTTACAGCAATACTGCGGACCCCTGGAAGGAGGAGAGGTTTTGGTGAGAGTCTCCCGCGCATTCCATCTTGGCGAGCGCGACCTGGAAGGGGTCGAGAATTTTGAGCGTAGAGGCGTAGTTGATCAGAAGGCTGAGGGAGCATGAGGCTTGGTGCCCATCCTGTCACTGTCCTTCCTTGTCTTGCCTTGCTCGCACTTGCGTGTGCTGCACAGCGGGGAGCCATCGAGGGCTCCGTCGTCGTGGTCGGGAATGAGCCCCTCACCTCTGTCGCGATCCAGACATCGGAGGGAACTGTCTATCGCGTCTCTGCCTCACGCGGTCTCGAACGGCGCCTTCGACAGGTACAAGGGATGAAGATCATCGCAGAGTACACTCAAATCGACTCGACGGCGGAAGGCTTGAAAATTGTTGTCACGAAATTCAAGACACTGGAGCACTAGAATGCTGGTGGGGAAGAGGTTGAGATCCCTAAGATTGATGTTTTACACGGCGGGCGCGATCCTGGCAGTGGTTTTCGCCATTCAAAATGCCTTCGCGCAGGTTCAGGCTCCTCGCAGCATCGAAGTTCCGCAGTTGCAGGGCACGCAGATCTATCCGATGCCGGGTTGCGAGCGGCTTTGGCGAGGGGAGCTGGAAGTTCAACGCTACGTCGAACTGCACCCGGAAGTGCAGGCAGCAACGCAGCTGGCGAAGAAGACCGCGTGGAATTTCAACGTGGGAGATACGCATTCGTGGTGGGCGACCAACATGGTGACCAACCAGGAATATCCTGTCCCCTCAACCTGCAGGGGAGTTGGGACACATGCGTACTATTTCGTGGAAGATTCGTTGTGGCAATCGGGGCGAGTCAATCAGGCAGCGGTGGATTCGATCGGCGTGGCGTTTGACCTGAGCACGCCGGCGAACTCCCAGAAAGGGATCTACGACACGGACGTCGAGACCTTCGGGGATCCTCCTGACGTTGATGGTGATCCGCGCATCATTATCCTGATTTTGGACATCAAGGACGGATACACGGGAGGCTCCGGGTCCTACACGGCAGGCTACTTCTACTCGATCAACGAATATCCGGATGGGTCGATCCCCGGCCACAGAAGCAACGACGCCGAGATATACTACGTGGATGCGTACCCCGCCGATCTTACCTCGAGCGGCGGTCTCCAGAACGCTGCGAGCACGACGGCACATGAGTTCCAGCACATGATTCACTGGGCGCACGACAAGAACGAAATAACGTTCATCAACGAATCGTGCTCGGAGGTGGCCTCCCTCGTTTGCGGGTATCCTTTCACGGGGCAGAGCCTCTATACAGATGCCCCGGATATCGCCCTGCTGTCGTGGTCGGGGTCGCTCGCCGACTACTCGCGGGCCGCACGCTGGTCCCTCTATCTCTGGAATCAATTCCCGAACGGATACTTGAAGCTTCTTGTGGACAACAAGGGGACGGGGATCACGGGCGTCGATAACGCACTCGGTCTTTATGCGCCTCCCACGGCTCGACGGTTCAACGACATCCTTCCCGACTGGATGGTCGCAAACTATCTCAACGACGCCTCGGTTGACTCCCGCTACGCCTACACGTATTCAAGCACTCTCACGACGGCCAAGGGTATCAGTTACATTACCCCGAATGTTACCTCTCAATCGAATGCTATCTCCCCCCTGGCTGCGGATTACGTCTCGTTCACTTCAGGACAGTCGCTGAACATCACCTTCTCGTCCTCCTCGAACCTTGCAGCAAGGGCGATCGAAATCGGGCCAGCCAGCAAGCGGGTGCTGAGCGTGCCTTTGAACGCCGCGATGTCCGAACCGGAGTTCGGGACGACGTACTCGTCCATTACGTTTGTCGTGATGAATCTCTCGCAATCGAGCGATGGCAGCTACGGTTATCAAGCGACAGGAACCGGGGGAGGAGTCGTGGAACTCAAATGGGACGAGACAGAGCCAACGGGCTACCTCCGTCTTTCCCCTCTCGATACGGTCTGTGTTACCTTCGATGCAGTTGGCGGGGCGCTGCTCGATTCGGTGCGGGTCGCGCTCCGAAGGGCGGGGGTTGTAAGGGGAGGCGTGTGGAGATATTCGGGGGCTCCGGTACCGACGCCTCTCGGCGCTCCACTAGCAAAGCCGACTACTGCGTCGACAACCCTGACGCCGCCCGTGCTCGACGCGGGCGCGACCTTCCCGTACGCGAGCCCTTATCCAAACTGGCGCACGATCGACCTGCGGTCATACAATATTCCAACTGACCAGCCCTTCGCTGTCGGGTTCTGGCTCGAGAGCGACACCTCGAACGATGCGCGGGTCATGACGACCCTTTACAATAGCAGCGATGCCTACCACAGCTTCACGTATCTCCACGACCCGTCGGGGGGCGTCCCCGGCTGGTACTATCTGAGCGGAGGGGGATCTGATATTTATCTCTATCTCATTCGGGCCTACGCGAGCGTGCGTGATTCGAGCGCGCCTCCGCCGGTGCCGACCGTGCCGTTGACGATGACGCTGCAACAGAATTATCCCAACCCGTTCAACTCGTCGACGAAAATCCGATATACGATTTCCGTCGGCGGGCACGTGAATCTGCGCGTGTTCGACCTGATGGGGCGTCTCATTGCGACTCTTGTCGACGAGGAAGAATCGGAGGGGGAACACGAGACTGAGTGGAATGGACGGACGGTGAACGGGTCGGTCGCGGCGAGCGGAGTCTACTTCTATCGGCTGCAGAGCGGCAGCTTCCAGGGGGCGGAAAAGATGATCCTGCTCCGATAGATCGAACGTCACCGGTTCAAGCTGCTGCCGGATGATCTGCCGGAGCCCACGGGACTGGATGGTCGTCCCGACACTCTCCAGAGCCTTGAGCTCATTCCTCAAAAATCGAAACGCCCCTTCCAGTTATCAGAAGGGGCGTTGCCGTTGCATCAAACCAGATGCACGGACATTCGCTTCACAGCCTCTCGCTCACGTTCACAGAAACGCATGTCGCCTTCCTTGCGTCCTCTTGGGCTGATGAGGTCCGATCGGTGGGAAACAAAAGTAGCGCGAAGCGACGGGAGGGTCTGTTGCCTTCATCGCGGGGGCGAAGCGTCGCGCGCTCGGTCCTGTGCGAATACCTCCTCCCAATCCGTTGAAAGAAGCTGTTGCCTCGTCACTTTGCGCAGGTCGTACTGCTTTGGAGAGCCATACGAGATAAGGATGTAAGTATCACGGTCCTTGAAGTGCTCCAGAACGCGGGCGTTTGACTCCGCCTTGGCGTAGCGACAGAGCACCACATCGTTGTCGAAGTTGGGTGAGTTGTTTCTATAGCCGAAGACCCATCCTTGATTCGACCACGTGAATATGAACACAACGCTGTTGTGAATATTGTGCTCCTGGATAGCTGCATAAGGCTCGTCGATGGCACGGGTCAGGCGGCTGATATGAGTCATTCTCTCAGGAACAAAAGTCAGCAATGAGAGCACAACACTGATCACGAGGAAATTCGTCGGAAAAGCATGAAATGCCGGAAATCGAGATTTCATCAGATCGTGGAGCCAGAGGAACCCTCGCCCGGAGAGCAGGACCAGGGGAATAATGCTTTCATAGTAGAGGGTGGGGCCCAGGTCTGATACACCCGGGATCCACCAGAACAAATAAGCGACGGCAAAGCAGGCAAGGATTGAAAGGGCAAGCCTGTCTCCGAGCTCGAGTTGACGTCTGAAGAAAATGAGGATTACAAAAAGAAGGCTTGCGGGAAATCCGAAGAGAAAGGCGTTCAACCGACCGACGTTGTAACCAAGGTTCTGAATCGCAGAACCGATCGTGTGCGAGAACGGTCGGAACCCCAGCTTGTATGCCGGATCGTAGAAAGTGATCGGGGACATGAAGTAATTCCCCGTTATTAATTTGTCGTAGACCAGTGTGAGCAGAATCATGACAAGGAAACCTGCTCCCATAAAGACGACCGCAAGCGGCCTCCGGACCTGGTTGCGGTAGAGCCTGTAAAGGATGAGGATGAGGAATGGTAAGAGGAACGCTATCGCCGTCAATGGTCGAATGTTTGCCGCGAACCCTGCCAAGAGGCCGGCGAGGAATGACAAGGAGTACTCATAGGTTGGTACCTTCTTCGTTCCGAAGATCTTCAGGAAAAGGATGAAAAAGGACGCAAAGCAAAACGCCGTCGTTGTCTGGCTCAGCCGAGAGGATGATATGAGGTAGAAAAAGGGCGAAATGAACAGAAGGAGTGACGAGACCGTGACGAGCCGATCGTCATCGAACAGATCCCGAGCGATCCTCGCGAGCAGTACGATAAAGGCCGCACTCAGGAAGACGGTGATGATGTACTCGCTCCCGAGCATCATGCCGATTGCGAGCACCAAGGGGTGACCGAATTGATACATTCCAACAAATACTGCGGATTTGTTGATGATGAAGACATTGAAGAAATTCAGGGGGGAGGGGGGAGGGGGATTGAACAACCGTCCCGCGAGATACGTCTTGGCTTGGAACACATACGCCAGCTCATCGTCGGTCACTTCGGTTGCACGGAAAACAAAGAGGATCAAGCCCGTGATGATCAAGGCCGCGAGGACGGAAAGCAGCAATGGGAGGTGCCTGTTCCTCACGAAGCGTGGCAGTTTCAGACTGAACCCGGTTGCTGACAATGCCCACGCGAGCAGGAGAGACGCGGGGAGCAGAAGCAGAAGCTTCCACAACATCGACGCGACCTGAAGAGGCGGCATCCTAAAAAGGTGCGTGTTCCCGTCGCTCATGTAGTTGAAATTCGGAAGCTGAAACCAGTCGTTCGACCAGGCTATCTGGAAATAGATAACCAGAAGCACGATGCCTGTGAGTGCTGGCAGCGGGAATCGGCGGAGGTTCTGATGAATTTGCATTCGGCTCAATACGTTGTGACCTGTTGAACCAGAGATCTGATTGGCCGTGTCGGGTAATCCAGAGTTCTCAAGAGAACGGCTGGAATGAGATTGCTCTTGCCACCTTCACCTCGGACTCGTTACGAAAGCGATCGCGATGACATCTGATTGATTGTAGAGGTTCGGGCGACCTGGTTGGTGAGCTCCAGATAGTCCTTGAAATATCCGACACGATTTCTCTTTTTGTTTCCTATGATGAGAAACTGCATGCCTGCGTTCCTTGCACACTCCGCGTCCAGATCCTCTTCGTCGCCGATATAGACGCACTCGTCCGGTTGAACGTCCAAGAGCTTGGCAACAAATTGAAGCCCCCGCGGATTTGGCTTCAACCGATTCACAGAGCTGTCTGTGGCACAGACGGCGTGCGCAACTGACAAGCCGAGGGCGCTCAGCTTCTGAACGGCGGGATAGTCAGAAAAGACTGCCGTCGCGACGCCTCGAGCCTCGAGGGCTCTGAGAAACTCATCAAGATGATTGTACTTGCACCGCGGAAGGTATCTCAGTGGTCGGACAAGCATCCATTCCGTGACGATATCCCTGACCGCCTCGGGAGGGACGCGACAGCGATGTGCCGCCCATTCATATTGGCTCTCCTCCAGGCGCTCAACCTCATCCTCCCTGTGCCTGATGCGCTGCTTCCTGAATGCCATGATCACGCCAAGATCCTTCAAGTGTGCCGGCCCGCCAAGGGCGTGACGGCACAGCTCCCCGAACATGAACCTTCTCAGAATCCTCTTGTCGTACAACGTACCATCTACATCGAATATCACGGAGCGGATCTTGGACCAATCAATCGTCGAGGGCATGATCTTCCGTCAATCGCTTTCACGGTCTGGTGATGAATGCATCCTTGAGGAACCATGACAAGAACGGCAAATCAATGACAAAAAGAAGGCTCACCAGCGCCGAGACAAGAATCACATATGCGATGAACAGAGTCTCTTTGTAGAGCCGCTCAGGGTGTTGCACGGGTGAATTTGGCTTCATCCCGATGTAGAAGTACCAGGCAAATAGGCCTGCCAGAAAAGGGAAACTGAGAAGGAGCTCGATTCGGTATTTGATGAGGAATACGCCCCCGAAAAATGCCGACGTGAGACTGTAGAAGAAAGCCGAAATGAGGAGTTTCTTCTCATCGTAGACGCCGAACGATTTTCGATACTTGGAAGCAAGCGTCGCATCGCCGATGAATCTGAATTCTGCATAGCGCTTGACAGCCATGAGGAAGGCTCCCCCCATCCAGTACGACACAAGGAGGCTCGAAGGGGGAAGCTGCAAGTCCGAAACGATCAACCAGCCGAGAGCCAATCGAATCGGATTGTTGATGGACTCGGATAAGACGTCGACGTAGGCCTTGTCTTTCGTCCGGATTGGTTTTGCATTGTACAGGATGCCCATCGCGGCAAAGAGAATCGCTGTAAAGAAAAAGTCTCCGCTCACCAGGCCCGCAAGTGCAAGTCCAGCAATCAAGAGGAAAACGTATTCCGCCGCAACGAGATACGGATTCAGACCTGCGGAGACCGAGGGTCGATTCTTTTTGACGGGGTGGAAACGATCAAACTCCGCATCCAGCCATTCGTTCATTACATAGTTCGCAGATGCGATGAGGCACGCGCTGAGCAGACCAGTGGCCAATCGGAATGCAAAGCTGGAGAAGGGTAATTGCAGGAAGATCGCCGCAATCAGGGTGCCAGGCAGAATGAAGACGTTTTTGAACCAGTGGTCAATCCTTGCGATTCTCAAATATGGATTCAGGTTCATGTTACCCCTTCCGACGGAAGATGGCGTACAAGGAGTCCCGCAGGTTCAGAGGGACCGTCAGTTTCTCGAAAACCGCAAGGGACGGAACACGCAAGAACTTCGGCAGATACCTGTTCAGCCGGTCGACGAGGTAGTCAGCCGAGAAATACCAGCCTGGCCGGCCCCATTCCAGTGCCTCGAGGGAAGCTTTGTCCAGCCCCAACGAGAGAATTCGTTTGTTGAAGTAGCCGACATGGGCAACTCGGAAATGCCACCATTTCCAGCGCAGGACCCTCGCTGCAAGCGAAGAGATATCAGGCGTAACGACGAACCCGATGCCATCCGGTGAGAGTGCATCCGAGATTGACCGAAGAAGGCCGATCGGATCCGTGACGTGTTCGAGAACGTCAACGAGAGTTATGACGTCGAACTGTCCGCTGATCTCTTTGTGCGGAAACGTACCCTGCAGGATCCGGAGGCCGCGCTGCCTTGCCTGGTCACAAAGCCAGTGTGATGGTTCGACGCCCCAAGCGTCAAACCCGAGCTTGACGGCTTCTTCCAGCATGATGCCGCTTCCCGCACCAATATCCAGAAGTCTTCCCGATTGTTTGTGTCTCCTGACAACCTGCAGGAGTTTCATTGCCTGCAGGGATCTGTATTCTCTTCCAGCTTCATACGAAGAATCCTGGAGACTCTCATAGAGGGGTAACGGATCTTTGATCCTCGAACATTGTCGGAACCCGCAGTCCAGACACTGATAAATCTCCTCGGTTTGCCCATAGTTACTGTCTGTAATCGCGAGATCAAGTGCTTCCAGAGGACGGTTTACCGCTGATTTCCTCCGCAAGACCATCCTGTGAGATCCGCAAATCCAGCAGACAAGACCTTCGACTGGCAAAGCTCTTTCGGCCATCACCTGACACTTGAGAGTTTACAACTTGGATGGGAAATCCTTCGTCCTTAAGATCCTGAACGTTTGGATGGAAATCAAGAGTGTGTGCGGTGCCACCTCTGATCCGGGGAGGCGTGGTAGCGTGTGTCTGATTCTCAAACGCTGCGCCGATTCGAGCTCCTGATCAAGATGACATCGAGATGTATCCGATCGAGAGAATGGTCACGCATCAAGCTCAAAGGTCATGCCTCTGGTTAAGATCTCGCCGCCGAGGAAGGAGGTGTACAGTCGGAGCGGGACATGATTCGCGCTGTTGCCCCCTCGACGTCGACGCATCATATGATACCGCCCTGCTTTCTTGTTGCTGGCTCGATGATGTAATCTCTCCGGTAACGCCCTCATTAAACGACGCTTTCGATTCTGTGAATCGCCCCGGTCTTCCTGGAGCCTCTGAAGTTGAAAGCTGCATTCTCTTGATCCTAGCCTGCATACCCTCCTTCCATGGAGCAAGGGGAACTGTCCTGCAAGGCATCGACCGAATGCGGGCTGAGGCAGTCAATCTTGGGGAGGTATCCTAACACATCCTTGCGACGAACATCATTGCTGAATTGGATCTCCCTCTCCTTGATAATTCCTCGATGGACGGATGTCGAACCGGGCATCGGGGTCAGTAGACGCTGAGGTTGAGCATCAGCTTCCAAGGGACGGGAAGAATGATCCCTCTGCAGTGCAGTAAGAGATTCTGCATCGGGGTGTTGGGGGGGAGATATCCTGCCTTGATGGGACGACAGAGTGCCTTCGAAATGTGGTTTCGCTCAATGAGGCTGGACAACATTCCCAAAAACGAAACGCCCCTTCTGGTTGCCAGAAGGGGCGTTCCTGTCAGAGCAAAGGTCGATGAAGAAAAGCCTCACATGGCCTCTTCCATCATCGCGCGCTGCGCTCGGCGAATGGCCTTGACTTTCTTCATACGTCTCTTCACAGATGGCTTTGTGAAGAATGTCCGTTTCTTGAATTCCTTCAACACTCCCGACCGTTCGTACTTCTTTTTGAACCGGCGGATTGCACGATCAATGGGCTCATTCTCGCCTATGATAATGCCTACCAGATGAATCACCTCCTCGGGTCTCGGATGCTTGATGATTATGCTTGTGCCTGAATCTGCCCGGCGAGTTCGGGTTCGACAGCCGGAGGGACGTTTTCGATGAGCCGTCGCTCACCCAGCTTCTCAAACGTGACAGTGATGGCTTGCGTGCCATCGGATGTTTTCTGCTTGGCGATGACCTTGCCGACGTCATCCCATTCCGTATGGTAGATGGCCTGACCGACAGTGTAGGCCTGCTCCTTCGTGTACGTCGTGCAGAGGGACCGATCGATCTTCATTGGTTCACCCCTCTTCGTCTGCGACAAAGCCTGCCTTTCGATCAACGCGCTATGCTTGCACCTGGTGCAGCGATACCACACCTTTTGGGCTGGCTCTTGACCTCCCTCTGATTGCATCTCGCCGACGAGCTCCATTTTTGTTGGCTTGCGGCAGTATGCACAGTCATACACTATGTACTTCGTCTTCGCCATGCATTGCTCCTTCCCGTAATAGTGGAGGGACTGTGTCCGAAAGCGATGTCGTTACCACGGAGAGTGGGCCAAGGGTGGAACGAACAGCGGACATCTTTCCAAATGCTTAATAAAATCTACGGAAAAGATCGTAGGATGTCAAGGCGCTGATTGGTCGTTCTGGTGCGGCAGTTCTCCGGAAAGCGACGTTGTTCTATCTCACAGAGCTCATCCTGAGGTGAGAATCTCCTTGCAATATCAGACTTCATGGCCTATTTTTGGCTGGTTCGGTGCAGAGCCGTAGACGCGAATGACCAACAAAGCCTCGCTCATTCGGTCGTTCACAAACCTTGAGCAATGCCACGATAAAAAAGAGGAATGGAACTCCCAGTCGATCCAGCCTATCAAGAGACGCGCGGCAGTTCTGAGCCGACCTTGCTTATGCGGTTAAGGGATTATCGTCTCTGGCTTGTCTGTCTCCTGTTTGTCACCATCGGCGTCTTCGCGTTGAACGACGCAATGCTGTACACTCCGGATAGCCCCCGCTATCTCATCTGGGCAAAGTCGCTTGCTTCGTTTGAGGGCTTCAAGGACATGACTTCGCCGGAGACCGAGCGATACGTTGTGCACGCGCCGTTCTATTCCGTCCTGTTGGCCCCGGTGGGCTGGCTGACCTCGAACATCATCCTTGGGGCGAAGATCCTCACACTCCTTATGGGGGTAGCGGTCCTCATCCTCTTCTATCTGTGGGTTTCAAAAAGAGCCGGGGTATCAGCGGCGGTGGCCGCCGCACTGTTCCTTGCGCTCAATCCCTTGATCATCCTCTTCTCAACCCACGTGCTTTCGGATATCGCCTTCGCGGTGTGCGTCGTTCTTTTCTTCATGTTGCTCGAGCGGATCCTGTCACATCCTCAGAGTGAGAAAGCGGCCTGGGGGTTGGCGCTCGTTCTCACCGCCGGCATCTTTCTGCGGGAGGTTGGGTTCATGCTCCTCCTGAGCGCCGTCTGCTTTTTCCTTCTCAAAAAGAACCGACAGCGAGCCCTCCTCGCCTTTACCATCCCCATCTTCTTCTACCTCATCTGGTACTTTCGGAACGAGATTCTTGTCGCGGGGGTGGAGAATCCACCGCTGAGGAATACTCGACTCTTCTTTGGGCATTTCTTCACTGTTGAGGATGCAGGTCTCACGGAAGAACTTTTTGCGCGGTTCAAAGCAAATCTGAGCGTCTACGTAGAGATGGGCAAAGGTCTTCTACTGTTTCCACAGTATTTCGTACGGCCGTTCCCGGTGGTTTCCTCGACTGACCCGATGATGGCGTCGATGAAGTCGATCCTACAATATGCTCAGTATCCTCTGGCCGTGCTTCAATACGGCTTGTTCGGCTGGGGCATGGCAGCATCGTGGAAGAAGGAACCGAGTATCCTGGTTTTCCCCTTGTTCTTGTTCTTCTATCTCGCTCTCATCCTGCTTTATCCGTTCAACGACATTCGCTTTCTCGTCCCCTTTCTCCTCGTGATGCTTTATTTCGTCACGCTCGGAGCCGCTGATCTCTACAAGCGTTTGCTGGACGGGCGTGTGGCTCGCACCCTGCTCTTTCTGGGAGCCGGATTTGCGGGATTGCTGTTTCTCGAGCCCAACCTCGTGTGGACCTACAATTACATTCGCGACAACCAGTCCTACCTACGGGACGTGAGAAGCTCCTTTGCGGATTTCGAGCCGGGGCAGCGAACGCCGGAACTTTACACGAAGCCGTTCCCTCTGGTCGGCAAGTGGGTCGTCGAGCACTCAGATTCGTCCGCGGTCGTAGCTGCGCGATGGAAAGAGCTGGCGTTTTGGCTTCAGGGCCGGAAGCTGCTTGAGGTGGAGCCGTTGCTGCCCGTGACGCTCTTTGAAACCCTCCTCCGTGACGATCACGTTGAATATCTCGTTGTGAAGGTTTCGAATCAGGGGTTGCGAGAGCTCGAGTTCCAAATGCAGCAATCGAAGCGTTTCTCGTTCGAAACTGCCTATCGAGCCGGGGACCTGGAGGTGATCAAGGTTCGGTATCAACCGCTCGATCTCGCGCTCGCCCGCCCGCACTACGCGGACGATGAGGAGCAGCTTTCCTTGAACGCTCAAAGCGCTCCCGGAGCGAAGGGGGAGGAGAAGGCGCGATCGCTCTTCCGTCTGGGAGTCGGCCTGCTCGAGCGAGGGGAATACGAGCGCGCCGGCCAGGTATTTGAGGTACTCTGGGGCGTCACCAGTGGTACCGGAGATGTCGTGCTGCTCCGGGCTGTGGCTTTGGAGTTCGCGGGTCGACTGAACGAAGCGGAGGAGATCTTCGATCGCTTCAGGCATCAGCCGCAGGCAGGTCCCTTCCTAAAGCACGCGTGGTATCATCAGCAGTTGATCTCCCACCTCCGACGGGCAGAGGAGGACACTTCCCGCTACGGGAGGGCAATGATCTACCATATGCTGTCCGCAAATTACTGGGATCTTGGTTTCCGACATCGCGCCATCGAGATGCTCCAGCGCGCACTTGACGTGGACTCAACGTTCTCGCCTGCCTTGATCTTCGGAGCGTACTATGCGCTCCAGGATAACGAGTACAAGCTGGCGAAAGGGTTCATTGTTCGCTTGAAGTCGGTCGACTCGCTGCATCTCATGATGCACCCGCTTGAGTCTCTCTTTTCCGGACTGGATTCACTTCGAGCCGCCAAGAGTGTAAACGACCGAGTAGAATGCAGGCTGAAGGTTGCCCAACGCTATGCGGCCATCGGCTTGTCCGAGCTTGCGATCGATCAGATCTTGCTGTTGCTCAAGGACGACCCGAAGAACGATGAGGCGCTGAGAGCGATGGCTGATCTCTACGGAAAGAAGCGGAGAAGGGTCCCCGCGATGGAAGCTCTTCAACGATTGGTGGTTGTCGAGCCGACGAACGCGCTGGCGCACGAAAGGCTTGATAGCCTCCGGAGTCTGCAATGATCTGCGCGCGCGGAGAGGCACTCGGTATGGGCCCGTCAGGCATCACCTTGACTTTCGGACCTGTTTTCGATAATTTGATGGGCGTGAGAGGGCCCTTAGCTCAGTTGGTTAGAGCAGCAGACTCATAATCTGCGGGTCGCAGGTTCGAGCCCTGCAGGGCCCACTGCATGACCCTCGATCCGCACCGACCCGACATTGGTGTCGGGGATAACCGCTCGTCCTGCATGTAAATAGCCACTATCGATTCGACGTAACCTTTGTTGCGAGCAGAAGACAATTCATGTCAACTGTGACAGCTGGTCTCCCGCCAAGGCAGGTCAAAATACTCGGCGCCGCTCTGTTTCTGCTGAGCGCATCGTTGTACGGTCTTGTCACCTACGGAGGGGTGCGCTCGTCCGACAGCGAGGTGGTGTTTCGCGTTGCCGAGTCGCTTGCGCGTAGGGGCAACTTTTCGGTGGAGAGAGAGCTGGAGGGGTGGAGAGGATTCGGAGTGGCGCAAGCCAATGGAGGGAAGCTCTACTCTATTTTTGGACCTCTCGAGTCCATTCTCCTGGCCCCGATTGTGAAGATTAGCGACCTTGTCAACGAGACGGGATGGTACAAGCAGTACGCTCCGCTGCTTCCACTGAGTCAGTTCACCGACGGAGGCTTTTTTGACTATCTCCGGCGGACCACAACCCAAAATCCGAGGCCGCATGCCCTCCGCATGCTGGCGTCCATCTACAATATTCTCATCAGTGCATTGGGAGTCTTCATCTTCTGGCGCATCCTCCTCCGGTTGACGGGATCTCTCCCCTCAAGCTTTCTCGTCTCTCTCATCTACGCGTTTGGGACCCTCACATGGCCTTATGCCGGAACGTTCTTTAGCGAACCGCTTGCCACGCTGCTCGTCCTTGTTTCGTTCTACTTAATATTGAAATCCGAGGATGAAGTTCGCGGACCTCAGGGTAAACAGTCACGCAGGACGGTTTTCTTGAGCGGGATCTCTCTGGGATTGGCCGTCACTGCACATCTCACGGCGGCCTTATTCGCGCCGTTCTTTGCGCTCTACTTCGTCTGGCAGCGGGGTGTGGACCATCTCAACATATGGCAGAGACTTGAACGGGCAAGTGTTTTTTCGCTTGGTGTCTTTATCGTTTTGTTCTTGCTGGGCTATTACAACTATGCACGCTTCGGCAGCTTCTTCGAGACAGGACGGACAATCAGCCCTATGTGGGCATGGACGTTCGGTTACGGTACCTTTGTTTCACCGTTTCGAGGTCTGTTCGGCCTGCTATTCGGCGCAGGCAAAGGTTTGATATTCTTCACTCCGATTGTTGTGCTCGGGGCAGTCTTGTGGAGGGAGTTCCACAGCGAACATCGTATGCTGTTCTGGGTCGTTGTCGCAGCCGTTGTCTTCCGGTACCTCTTCATTGCGTTACGCAGCGACTGGCACGCGGGATTCTGCATCGGACCGCGATTTCTTCTGATGGTCATCCCATTCTTTCTCATCCCAATTGCCATGTGGCTGAAGAAGAAAGAGGAGATGCGATTTGCGTGGTCCTTCGGACTTGTGACGTTCGGGGGGTTGTTATGCTCGATTGAACAACTCTATTTCGGTCTAGGGGAACTGTTCTCCCAACTTCAGATCCTGAAATTCAGAGAGCTCTCGAAGGGCATTGACGTCTTTGACGGCGACCTACTCTATCTGAACTGGTCATACTCACCACTGATAACGCTGAAGGACGCCCGCGTGTCCCCATTTCTCTTGCGGCTGTCAGGATTCTCTGTGGTCGAGCTGCTGGCCATCGGATCAGCCGTTCTCGCTGCGTTGTTCCTTGTCTGTTTCCTATTGATAAGAACCATGCCGCGTGCGGCACATGTCTCCGAACGAGGTGACCAGTCGGAAATCCTAACCGTGTGATTTCACAGGAAAAAATTACTCGACCATGTCAATATTTCTCCTATTGATCCGAGAGGAGGAACCGGCGCAGCGGTTTTTGAACCGATTTTCAGGGAACCGCTGGCAGACTGAATCGGCACGAAAGTTGCGAAACTTAGGCCAGCGTCCAAGGTAACCCACGGATTGTTCCACATTCACCATAAGTAAGGAGATAGAGATATGGGTCAACAGCAGCTTCTGCTCATCATCCTCGGCGTGATTATCGTCGGTATCGCCATCGCAGTGGGCTTGAGCTTGTTCAGCGCCCAGAGCGTCCAGTCTAACCGTGACGCAATGATCAACGATCTGAACAACCTCGCTGCCCAAGCGTATCAGTTCAGAATTCGTCCGACATCGATGGGCGGTGGTCAGGGAGACTATACGACCTTCACGATCCCCGTCAAGATGCAGACGAATGAGAACGGAACGTATACCGCCAGCGCGACCGCGAACGACATCACCGTTACGGCAACTTCTGCCCAGAATTCGTCGAACTACATCACGGTGGTGATCGACAGTGACGGACATCTGACTACCTGGTCGTATTTCGGTGATTTCCAGTAAGGCGTCAGAGCGATAGCGTACGTAGATCGATCAGACATCCCGCCTCGGCGGGATGTCTGTTTTTTTTGCCCTTTCCTCAGCGGCGTTTGCCTCGGTCTCCCAAACCCGAAGTCACACACTGAAAACCTTGTGCCGGCGCTGCTTGACAGAGTCTGCTAAATGTCGTATTATTTCTGTGAGTTTTCCCGCTCATTCATCGAAAGTTGCAGGAAGCAAGTTCTTAGGGGGAAGCCATGGCTGAGTTTAAGATCGAAGGCATCACGGTTGGCGGTAAGCCCATCTCCGGCATGATCAATGCCGACAGCCTCAAGGATGCGAAGCAAAAAGCGTCGCAGTTGGCGACTGACAAGAAGTTCAAGCTGACGGGCGTCTTTGAGCGCGTGAACTGGCTCTACCGGGTGCAGAAGGGAACGGAGAAACCGATTGATGGGGAGCAGAAGGCGTACACCAAGGATGAGGTGAAGACGGCCCTCGAGAAGATGGGCTACCGGGTCATCTATGTGCGCAAGAAACTCTTTGGCAACAAGCAGCGGGCAGCGCCCGCGACAGAGGTGATCACGTTTGTGCGGATGAGTGCGGATCTCATGCGGCAAAAGCTTCCGTTCAACGAGATCCTGATGTTGTTGATGAACGACATCACGAACCCGGCGCTTCGCGATGCTGTGAAGGAGATCAACAGCGAATTGAAGCAGGGGAAAGACAGTGAGAAGGTCTTCTTGAAGCAGGCTCCGGTGTTCGGCAAGTTCACGGCGAACATGCTCGGTCTCGCATCGAAGAGCGGCAATATGACAGAGATCTACGAAAGCACGGCGAAGTTCCTCGAGCGCAACGCGCAGTTCAAGCGGAACCTCAAGAGTGCCCTCATCATGCCGTTGGTGACGCTGTTCATTCTATTCCTCGCCGTTCTGTTCTACGTCGGCTACATCTTTCCCGCCACAGCAGAGATGTTCGAGAAGTTCAAGATCGAACTGCCCCCGATGACGAAAGCGACGCTGGGTTTCAGTCGGTGGCTCACGGCAAATTTCCTTCCGTTGTTGATCGCCATCTTTGTTCCTGTCATCCTTCTCGCCCGGTTCCTCTCAACGGAGCGTGGAAAATTTTTGATGGACAAAACGATCATCAAAGTGCCCGTGGTCGGACCGCTGCTGCACAAGACGGCCATCGAGATCTACTGTCGCGTGTTCTATGCTCTCTACAGCGGCTCGGGCGAAAACATCGACGTCATCCGGATGGCGGCCGAGGCTTGCGGCAACAAGTATATGGAGCACCAGATCAAGACGATCGCGATTCCCATGATGCTGGAGAAAGGAAAAGGACTGACGGAATCCTTTCAGGCGAGCGGGGTCTTCACGCAAACGGCGATCTCCAGATTCAATTCCGGAGCAGAGACCGGAACGGTCAAGAACACGGCGATCCAGCTTGCGGAATACTATGAGAAGGAAACCACCTACAAGCTGGCGAATGCGATCGAGGTCATTCAGCTCTCCGTCTCGATGATCATCATGCTCGTGCTGACCGCTCTCACGCTGGTCTCCTCCGAGACGGCAACGATACGCCCGAAAGCTCCCGGGACGATTATCCACTATATCATGTATTTGGTCGGCCTCAACTAGCGAGCGACGCAGTTTTTGAAGTGAGATTGAAATCGATCTCCTAATCTCGTGCGAGGGATACTTCCATGCCAGACATAGATATAACTGATAAAATCGGTTATACTCTGTTGAAGAAGGGAATCATCGATTTTGAGACCCTCGAGAAGTCCTTGAAGCTGAAGGATTCCGATGACAACAAGAAGAATCGTAAGAACCTCGGGCAGATTCTGGTTTCGGAGTTTGGGGCGGATCATGACGCGGTGTTCCGAGAAGTCGCCAATCTGTATGCCTTTCGCGAGATCTACCTGACGGATGAAAAGATCGACGAGGCGCGGATCGCCTTCGTCAAGAAGCTCGTCGACGCGTTGCCGGAGCAGCAGCGCGATGCGATGGTCCAGTCCAAGATGCTCCCGTTCAAGTATGACGAACGCCAGCCTGACAAGCTGATCATCGTCGCGGCCGACCCCACGGATCGCAACCTCCCGGTTGTTGCCCGAAGCTTCAGTGTCAAGAAGTATGAAATCTGCTACGTGCGGTTGAAAGATCTGCAAGGATTGATGGAGAGGGTGGCCCCCGCGCAAAACGAGTTCCTGAAGCTCCTGCAGCAGGATGAAGCCATCACCGTCAATGAGGGTGGGGGCGACGAATCGCTGGATGAGCAGGCCCTCGAGGCGGAGATCAGTAAGAGTGCGCTGGTTAACCTCTTCGAAGGATGCCTGGTTGAGGCTGTCCGCAGGGGGGTGAGCGACGTTCACGTTGTCCCGGCGGAAGGGAACAAGACGAATTTCTTGTTCCGCGTCGACGGCAACTTGCAGGTCTGGCACTGCCAGGAGAGCACGATGCCGGAAGCGGTCATGGCGGTCGTCAAGGACCGCACGAAAAACGTCGACCGGTTCGAGCGGGAGATGACCCAGGACGGGTTCATCCAGCGCGTGATCGACGGGCACCAGCTTCGGTTCCGCGTGTCGATCATGCCGATCGTTACAACGGAGTTCAAGAGCAAGTTCGAAAGCTGCGTCATCCGTGTCCTTGATGACAGAAAGGTCATCACGGATCTGGAGAAGCTCGGTCTTCAAGGGCCTGCCCGCAACTTCTTCTACAAGGCAATCTCGAAACCCCAGGGAATCATCATTCTGACTGGTCCTACAGGATCCGGAAAGTCGACGACGCTGATTGCGGCTCTGTATCAGGTGATCGATCCGACGGTGAACGTGCTGACCGTTGAAGAGCCTGTGGAATATATCATCAAAGGCGCGCGCCAGCTGAAGATCGGTCCGAAAATGGGATTCGAGCAAGCCATCCGTGGGATTCTGCGCCACGACCCCGATATCGTGCTTGTCGGTGAGATGCGCGACAAGATCACGGCTGAAACCGCGATCAAGCTAGCAAACACAGGTCACCTCGTTTTCTCCACACTTCACACGAACGACGCCCCGAGCGCCGTCGCGCGTCTGTACAAGATGGGCATCGAGCCGTTCTTGATCGCCTACGCCATTAACATCATCGTCGCACAGCGTCTCGTCCGAACCCTCTGCAAAGTGTGCAAAGAACCGATACCTGACGAAGAGAAGGGGGACTTGCTCAAGTTTGGGTTCTCAGAGGAGGATGTGCATGGTCACACGTTTTACAGGGCTGTCGGATGTGACAAATGCAACGGTGGATACAAGGGTCGGGCCGCCATCCACGAGGCGCTCTACTTCACGAAGGAGATTCGAACGATTATCCTGAACGCTGGCGAGAAGGTCGATGAAAACGCCATACGCGAACAGGCGGCAAAAGATGGGATGTGGACCCTTCGGCGGTCGGGAATGGAACGGATGAAAGAAGGAACGACAACACTCGAAGAAGTCGTGGCGACGACCACCGAGGAGGGAGACTAAGACCAGCAGCCTGTCGGAAACCACAACGAAGTTCAAACAATCGGGGAAGGCACTCGCGTCAATCGAGTGCCTTTTTCCTTTTCCAGCCGGGCTGGCAGCATCTCGCTCCAACGCAAGTCGTAAACGATGTGAGCTCAACGAATTGCATCGTTGGTGTCGGCCGCCTAAGAGGACAAATCGGCGCTTATCTCCTCTGCTGATCTGTTTTGATACAACCGCACTGCGTCGCACCCGGATGAGGTCAGCATGATCTCTCTGGGAGGCCAACGTCGACCTTGCGGGATGCTCTGCACCTGATCCGCCAAGAATCACATCCTTCGGCTCAAGAGAATCAGCCGTCAGTTGAACGGCGCCTTACGTTTCAACGCAGGAGTCGCGCCGCAGAGGACTTCTCGGGCAGATTCCATCAGAACCCCCTCCCCTCGCAGCGTGGAGTCAGGACGCAGGATTTGGAAAAGCTCCCGCCGCCGGAAGCCTTCTTCTGGTGGAGCAATGGGCACGACATCGGGGCCGCTAAGTTTGCCCCGGATCACAACTTGTTTGATGATTTCGTCTTAACAAGTCGCTTCCAGGGGGGAGGCGTGATTTAGGTTCGCCCTGGAGGCAGGAATACGAGACGCCGGTGCCTGACGGATCCAGCATGTGGGGAGTATCGCTAGGATTGTCCTTGGGATGCGGGAGTCGTTGCCTCGGGGCTTACGGCAAGAATCCGGGCCGGATATCACATATAATAGGAGAGGGCCGGTCGAGTAAGAGGGCAGTCAAAGAATCTGGAGTCTCACAGGGTCGGCGCCTCTGTGGCTCCTTGGTGCTGTGGATCACGGCCGTTTTGTGAACAAATAGGCCATAGACTCGCAGTCGGAATCTGAGTCCGACGTCTGGAAGGCGTTCATTTTTGCGAAGAAATAGGGATCCAGTAAAGGAAAGCCTAAACTCGCTTGCACACGGCAAATGTGACGGACTTTAAAAATTTCTCTTTAAGGGAGTTGCATTTTCTTCAGGAGTTTCTTATTATCTGTCCGTCAAGGCCCGTGCCTTCGACGGCTCTCTTGATCTGCCAAAAATCACGTCCAATAAGAAAAAGACTGTAGCTTGGATGACGACGCCCGCTCAAAATCCCGCTGCGCCGAAACCGCCGACTCCAACGCCGTCCGCGGCACCCCCGATCAGTACTGCCGAACCGCCGTTCGTAGAAGAGTCGCGTAAGCTTCTGAAGGATTTGGCCTCACAGCTACCGACCTCCGTGACCGGCCTGGAACGACAAATGATGATCGGCGATGTCTTGTCTCGTATGGACGAAGGAGACAAGCAGAAGCTGCGTGCTTTGCTGAACTTCTTCTTGGGCAGGATGCTTTCGCTGAACGCATCGGATATTGACATGGGGGGATACGGGTCGCAGGGCACCATCTGGTATCGCATCTACGGATCGAAGAAACCGGACAAGGTGATGGGCCAATATGCACCCGACGAGATGAACTATCTGATCCAGAGCGTTCTGGGGGAACGGCAGCGGGCGTTTCTCTACGAAAATCGGAATCTGGATTTCTCCCATATGCTGTATCTGGAGAACGACGATTTTCGCAGGTTCCGTGCCGACGCATATTTCGACCTCGATCAGCTTGCACTGAACATGCGAGCGATCAACAACACCGTCCGGTCCTACAAGAGCCTGGAGCTCCATCAGAATATTACGCGAGTGCTGAGCTTGGCGGGGACGAAGGAGGGGCTCTGCCTGGTTACGGGCATCACGGGGTCCGGCAAGAGCTCGACGCTCGACTCAATCATCGATGCGAACAATCATGCCGTCGACGCGCACGTCGTTATCATTGCGTCGCCGATCGAGTACGTCCACAGGTCCGATCGGTGCATCATCCGTCACCGCGAGGTCGGTCGTGACGTACTGGGATTCAAGGATGGTGCCATTCAGGCGCTGCGTCAGGACCCCGATATCATCATGCTTGGTGAGCTTCGTGACCCTGAGACAATCCTCACGGCCTTGGAGATAACGGACTCCGGCCACAAGGTATTTTCCACATTGCACACGGCGTCGGCAGTCGAGAGCATCGACCGTATCATCGGTGAGACTCCGCCGATCGAGCAGGAACGGGTCAGGAATCGCCTCGCCGACACGCTGCGGGCTGTCATATCACAGAAACTTGTCCCGAGCTTGGATGGGAAGCGTGTCCTTGCGAAGGAAGTGATGCTCGGTATCCCGTCCGTTCGCGCAGCAATCAAGAATAACAACACCGGCGAGATCTATCAGATGATCTCCGAAGGATTGGAGCAGGGCATGATCACGATGGAGCAAGACCTCAAGCGGCTGTATTTGCAGAAGAGGATCTCGCTTGAGAACGCGCTCAACTATGCCAACAACAAGCGCCGTATACAGCAGCTCTTACAAGTAAGCCCGACAGAAGGTTGAGAAAATCCTCGTCATGTCGGATCTGAACTGCACTATCAGAACAAGTCAAGAACAATAGGGAGCACAGCTCGAAATGCCATATACGCCTGGCCAAGGCAAAACCGCGGTTGCTCTCTTTGTCGACGGTCTTGAGCTCAAGTTCGTACAGCTGTCGATAAAATCGAACCGGGTCACCCTTAGGGATTTCAAGACTGTGGCCTTGATCAAGAAGTTCGAGGAGAAGCAGGCAGTTCCGGGTGTGGAGGAGGTGGGCATGACCGAGGAGCTGGCTGGTGCTGAGGCGTTTGCGGAGCCGACTGCCGCACCGGAGATGAGCGCCGAGGAAGGGCAGACCAACGCCTCTGTGTTGCTTTCGGTGCTCACCGATCTTCCCTCTTCGAAGTACACCCTCTCGTACGCCCTGAGCGAGCCTGCGGTCACCTATCAGGAATTCGAGAGTGATTTTGGGCTGAAAGGGACGAAGCTCAAGAGGCAGGTTTCGCGGGAACTCTCCGCGATGAGGTCTTCCGCCCCCGCTCTCGACGCGCTTGATTTCATCTCGACGGCATCGGGTGGTATCCTGAGCATCGCGCGTGAAGACGGGCTTCATGTTTTCGACCTGCTCAGTGAAATCAAGCCTTTCATTGGCAATCGGGTCCCGAAGATCTCGCTAATCGACAGTGCCGATGTCGCGCTCATCGGTATGGTTCGTTCGAACTATGAGATTCAAGATGAAGAAGTGACGGTGCTTGTGTATGTGGGTCACGACTTCAGCCGGCTGATCTTCATGCAGGGAAAGAACTACCTCCATTTCGCTCCCATCATCAGCGAGGGGTACGGATCGTCGAATATCGAGAACACGATTTACAGCCGCATTCTTCTTGAGCAGGACAACATTGCGCTCACGCGCATCGATCGCATTATTCTCTGCGGTGAGAGTCACAAGGTCAATCTCCGCGAATCCCTCGCTCCGCAATTCTCCAGTTCAGCAGTGGAGTACCTCCAGGTGCCGGAGCTCGACCTCACCTTGTTTGAAGGGTTGATCGGCGAGGCGGTATCGGAATATGCGATCCCTCTTGCGACCGCTTGGAGAGCGCTCAACCCGAAACTGAAGGGTTTCTACGATATCAACCTGTGTCCCCTTGTCATCACAGAGGGACAGAAGGCTTTCAAGCTCGCTTGGCATGGTTGGATCTTGGCTGCCCTCATCATCGGTTCAATCGTGTTTTTCTTCACGTCGATCCAATCCCGAACGGCGGAGATCAGACGAACGAGAGAGTTGCTCACCCGTAAGCAGAAGGATCTGGCGGACCTAAACCTCTTGCGTGCCCGACGCGCAGCATTGCAGAAGGACATCGAGCGCTACGCGAAAGCCGCCGCGGTCTATGATTCGGTCGCCCCGGGCAGCGACCGATGGAGTCGCGTCCTGCATTATCTCGCGAACAGCGTTGAGGACTTGAACTCCTTGTGGATCTACCGGATTCAGCGTGACGAGACGAGCCCCGGTGCTCTGAAGATCAGCGGGAAGTCGATCTACCGGACGCGAATCTCGCGGCTCGCCAGCCTGTTCGAGAAGGCGACCCTGAAGGCCGTGCGAACCACGGCGATCCGTGACAAGATCATCTACGATTTCGACCTGCTGGTCGAGCAGATCGATAAGAGTGATGTCGTGCCCACAGCAACCAAACGACGGTAACCGAGTATGTCCTTCAAAATACGTAACACGATCGTCCTCGCTGTCGTGTTCCTGGTCATCACGGGCGGTGGCCTGTTCTACTGGATGTACTATCAGCCGAAACAGCTGAAGGCCGCACAGACGGAGATTCAGAGGATAGAGAGAGAGCTTGTCGATTTCCCGCAGACCGTGAACCAGGTTGAGGAGCTCACGAATACCCTCGCGGACACCAAGCGTCGATACGATTCTCGCAGCAAGGAGATTCCGCCGTTTGATATCACCTCGCAGACGTACGCCTACATGAGCAAAGGCATCGACGAGGCAGGATTCTCCAGTGACAATGAATTTGTCCGGTTCAACATGACCTTCGCAGGCACGAGGAACCTCGGCGCGTACGGCTACAACATTTATCAGCTCACCGAGGGCGAAGGGGCGTTTGAGAACCTCTACAAATTCATCTACTACCTGGAAAACGGCAGCAGGCTCTACAAGATCAACTGGATAAACTTCGAAACACGGGAGGCGGTTGATCAGAACACGAAAGAGACGCGGAAGTGGATCGCATTTCAGATGGAGCTGCATGCGTATTTCACGAACATCCAAGAGTTGAACACGTCGTTGGCGGCGAAAGCGCTGACGTACACACAGTCGCCTTTCGACCCCTTCAATCCGTTGATCCTACAGACCGTTTCGACGGAGGCACCCGAGAACGAGATTGACGTGAAAAACGTCGATGTCAGGGCGGTGTTGCCGGGGAAAGCCTTCATCCTTTACAGGAACGAGTTGACGGTGCTCCACCTGGGTGACAAAGTGTGGCGAGGCTTCGTGAGTCGGATCAGTCCGGGCGAGAGCAAGGTGGTGTTCACGCTGAACGAGGGGGGCATCACACGCAAGGTCGAAAAGAAAATGGTCTTCGAAAAAAAGAAACGTCAATGAGGGAGTCATGAACAAACGATTCTCTACGCTGTTCGTCTGCAGCGTGCTCTTGCTCGCACAGGTGGCTGAGGCCCAGAATGCAGAGGAGCAAAGGATTAAACGAGCTGCCAGGGGTAAGGAATTCGTGAGTCAGGAGGAGCTCGTTTCATTCAAAAGCGACGTGCCGTACGACCAGGCTATCCAAGCCCTCAGCACTTTGAGCAAGAAATATCTAAAAAAGCCCATCGTCGATCCAGCACCGCTGACCACGAAGATCGGTGTGGAGATCCAGTCGATGTATTGGAAGGACGCCCTGGAGCTGATCCTGCGGACGAACAATCTCTGGTACGAGGAGAAGCCGGATTACTTCCAGATCTTTGCCGTGGGCGCGCAACCGGGCGGGGGAGGAGGGGTTCCGGGTCCCGGCGGTATGGTTGCCCGGGTGGACTCCGGAGCGATCATCGCGAAGACCCGCGAGGTGACCATCTCCGCGATTTTCCTGGAGATCGACCAATCCAAGGCACGTGAGATCGGGCTTAACTGGAGCATCTTTCGCGGCAAGGACCTCAACCTTGGCGTGGAGTTCTCGGGTGCCGACATAGTTACGAGCAACGTGTTTAGCGCAACGGTCTCGCCGACATCGAACAAGCTCGCGGTCAGCATCGAGGGGGCGCTGAAAGTTTTCGAAAGCGAGCAACTCGGTGAAGTCATCGGGCGCCCGGAAGTTACGGTTCGGTCCGGATCGAAAGGGCGGGTGCAGGTGGGCACAGACTTCTCCATCAAAGAGAGGGATTTCGCGGGAAACCTCATCGACAGATTCTATAGCGCAGGCACAATCCTCGAGATCACTCCGACGGTCTATCGGTATGGAAACACCGACCTGATTGACTTGTCGTACACCGCGACGAAAAGCAGTGTCGTGCCAGGGACCGTCACCACGCTTGTCAACAAGACTGAGACTTCAGGGAAAGTCCTGCTCTTGAACGGCGAGGAGAATTACGTCGGTGGGCTCTACACCAACGACCAGACCACTACGCGTCAGGGCATCCCGCTTCTCAAGGACCTGCCCTGGTGGTTCTTCGGCCTGCGATACGTCTTTGGGTATGACAGGACGAACCTCGATCGGAAAGAACTGTTGATCGTTCTTCGCGCGGAGCTCGTGCCCACGATCGATGAGCGAATCAATGAGCTCGGCAAAAACCGCGACATCATCCAGGAGAAGCTGAAGCAAGGGCGGGAAGAGACCGACAGGCTCATGAAGAAGCAGTGACCATGCCTCTACTACTGGAACAGTCCAACGTACCTGGGGAGAGCTCTATGAACATACGAGTGCTTTTGTTGTGGGGGACTGCCGCGATCCTGATGCTCCAATTTGGCTGTCAAAATGTGACAGAGCCTGTCCAGCAGCAGGGGAATGCGACACTGACCACGCTCAGCGGATCGGTCCTGAGGAACGACCTTCTCACCGCCGTGCCGAATGCCATCGTTTACGACCTCGGAGGGCTCGCGAGAGATACCTCGAAAAATGACGGCTCCTTCGCACTCCATTTCCAGCTGACCGCTCATTTGGCCGGCAAGGTGGTTGCCTCCCGCGTCGGATTCGGGAATGACACGGTCGATTTCGCCATCGATCCGGGGATCGACACGATCATCGTGCTGCGCCTGAAGGCGGATACCTCGAGTCCCATTACGTCCACTATTTCGGGCAAGGCCGCGAGCATCTTTCTTGTGGGGGCCTCCGAGAATAACATCGGCATCCGGGGAACGGGATCGAATGAGACAGCCCAGCTGACATTCGAGGTCCGTGATTCCGTCGGTGTTCCTGTCTCCGGCAACAACAAAGTAAACGTGAATTTCTCCATCCTCGGCGGGCCCGAGGGAGGGGAATACGTTTTCCCGGTATCACAGGTCTCCGATGCCCTGACCGGGCGGGTGAGTACGCGCGTGACGAGCGGGACGGCGGCAGGCGTGCTTCAAGTGTTCGCCTCGACAATTGTCGACGGTCGTGTGATCAAATCGAGCCCCGTCCGCATCACGATCTCCGGCGGCCTTCCGATTCAGGAGAGGTTCTCGATTAGCAGGACCAAGGCGAATATCGCAGGACTTCTCTATGACAACCTGCGCGACAGGATACAGGTTATTGTGGGCGATAAGGACGGCAACCCGGTGCAGCCGGGAACCGCGGTCTATTTCACAACGACAGGTGGTGTCATCCAGGCATCCTCACCGACCAACAGCGATGGAATTGCGGGCGTCGATCTGATCTCGGCAAATCCTCGTCCGACAGGAGGCATCGCGATTATCACGGCGAAGACTGTCGGCGACAGCGGCACGGTGGTCTCCCGGACGATCCCGGTCGTCTTCTCGGGGGCGCCGCAAATCGATGCGCCTTCGCAGCCGTTCGTCATCACCGATAGCGGCTCGTACTCCTTCGACTACAGCGTGCACGATATCAACGGGAATCCCTTGACGGAGGGGACAGCCATCAGTGTCTCTGTTGATGGTGCGGGAGCAGGAGAACTCATCATTGAGGGGGATAAGTCCGTCACGCTGCCGGACACCGACGACCCGAGGTTCACTCAATTCTCCGTTCGTCTGCGAGACCAGAGAACGGGGGGACCCGGCGGCTTGGTGAATGTGACCATTCAAGTTGCCAGCGGTCAGAACGGCAACGCTACCTACAAATTCTCCGGAATCCAACAAACGTCCGCCGCTGTGATTGACGTTCCACCGTCGGCCCGTAAGCCGTCCCAAGTCGCAATCATCGGAAATCCGACCGCGACTGATATCTTCGTGGCAGGAGTCGGTAAGCTTGAAAACTCAGTTATTCTGTTCGAGGTCCGCGATTCACTCGGAACGCCAATTGATACATCTAACCGCGTGTCGGCTACGTTCAATATCGATTTCTTCCCGAACTCTTCTGTCGTAGGTGGAACACCTCCTACCGTCATCCCGCCTACGGCGGTGACGAATCAACGAGGGCAATTCACAGCGAGCATCGTGAGCGGAACGGAGGCAGGTGTGGTGAAGCTTGTGGCTCGCGTCGCGCTACCGGATGGCCGCACCATTGTGTCGCAGCCCGTGGAAGTGACGGTCCACGCGGGGTTCGCGGATCGTGCACATTTCACGTTTGGGACAGATACGTATTCGTTTGCCGTTCTGCCGGGCGGATTCAATCCGAGCTTCTACGTTCAAGTCGGCGATACGTTCAGCAACCCTGTCGCTGTCGGCACGGCTGTGTACTTCCACACGCAAGCCGGCGTCATCCAGACAGGAGGCTTTGCATACACAGATGCGAATGGTAGGGCGAGAGTGAGTTACCTTGGTGGCAACCCTGAGCCGACAAATGCCGGCTCGGCCTTAGCAGGTAGACCGACGTACTATCAAACGGAAGGATCTTTCTGGACGTACGTGCAAACGCAGGGCAGGGATAACGTTGACATCATCGACAGCTTGCTCGTTATGTGGTGCGTGCCACCAATCACTGCAACTGGTCTCCCTGCAACAGAAGTTAGCGTCCCTCGGGGAGGAACCTCGGACGCGGTCACAGTCACTCTTACGGATGGACGCGGAAACCCGTTACCGGTAGGCACACAGATCACAACCAGCATAAACTTCACGAGCGATCTCATTGGGATCAAGTTCGGTGTCTCCGGTGATCTTTCCTCCACTCAGCCGTTCTATCTGCAGAACTACGCCGCGGTCATCAATCCCGGACCCAGAGTCACGGATTTCACCATCTACGTGAGCGATCTGTCGTCGAGTGGCGGAGCACAGAGTGGGCAGACAATGATCGTCAACATCACAGTGAACGCGCCGAATATTACCGGGACAGCGACCTTCAGCTTCCGGGCAAAGATCCAATAGTTGAGGTCCAGGGGTGGGGGCTCTATTTGAGACTCCGTCTCTCGAGAGAAACGAGGGACGGAGTTTCTATTTGTAGGCAGCTCGGAGCGCGCGGAGGTTCGCAGCGACCGTGAGCTCGATCTGAGAGGCGGAGTGAGATGTCGAAAGGAATGCCGCTTCGAACTGTGAAGGAGGAAGATAGATGCCTTGTTCGAGCATGGAGTTGAAATATCGAGCAAATCTCTTCGTATCGGATGACTTTGCCGAAGGGTAATCCGTCACCTCTCGCTCTGTGAAGAACAGTGTAAACATCGAGCCCATTCTGTTGAAGGTGAGGTTCAATCCGAGCCTCCTCAGGTTCCCTCGGATGCCCTGTTCCAGCAAGGCCGATCGCTTCTCCAACTCTCCGTAAAGAGATTTCCTTCCTGAGAGAATTGTGAGGATCTCAAAGCCCGCCGCCATCGCGAGGGGATTGCCGGACAGCGTTCCTGCCTGATACATCGGACCGGACGGGGCAACCAAGCCCATGATCTCTCTCTTGCCTCCATAGGCACCAACTGGCAATCCGCCTCCAATAATCTTGCCCAAAGTCGTCAGGTCCGGCGCTACACCGAACAGTTCCTGAGCCCCCCCTAGGGCGAGCCGGAATCCGGTCATAACCTCGTCGAAGATCAGGATGATGCGCTGTTCGTCGCAGAGTCTTCGGAGCCCTTGCAGGAAGCCCGGCTTGGGGGGTACGCATCCCATATTGCCGACTACCGGCTCGACGATGATGGCTGCCACTTCGCCCCGGAATTGCTCAGCGAGGCTTCGGACTGCTTCGAGGTTGTTGAAAGGTGCGGTCAGCGTCCCGCTGGCGACCCCGGCGGGCACGCCGGGGCTGTCCGGGACTCCAAGCGTCATCGCACCGGATCCGGCTTTGATGAGAAACGAGTCGCCGTGCCCATGGTAACAGCCTTCAAACTTCACGATCTTCTCGCGCCCGGTATAGGCACGGGCAAGCCGGATGGCGCTCATCGTCGCCTCGGTCCCGGAATTCACCATCCGCACCACCTCGACCGATGGGACGATCCGCGTGATGAGCCCGGCCATCTTCACCTCGAGCTCGGTCGGGGCACCGAAGCTCGTCCCGCGCTTTGCGGCCTCTCGCACCGCTCTGAGAATTCGCGGATGCGCGTGGCCGAGGATCATCGGTCCCCAGGAGCCGACATAGTCAATGAACTTGTTGCCATCCGCATCCCACACATAAGGCCCTCTGGCCCTGCTGATGAACAGCGGCCCGCGGCCAACGGCTTTGAATGCACGAACCGGGGAGTTCACGCCGCCGGGAATGAGGACCTGAGCCTTCGCGAAGAGTCTGTCGGATTTTGAAGTCTTGAGTGTGCGGTTGATTTTCATAGCAACTGCCCATTTGCTTTCAGACACGAATCAGGTATCTGTGCTTTCACAGAAGTCCTTGTTGTTTGTACCATTCAAACGTGCGTCTCACCGCTTCTTTGAAGGGTGTGACCTGATAGCCCAGCTCGTGCTGTGCTTTGTCGCAGCTGAAGTAGTACGTCATGCCGCTGCTGGCAAGCAGCTCGCGCGTGACCCATGGTTTCGCATTGAGCATGTTGCCGATTCTCTCTGCTGTTGCAGCGATCATGCGGACCGCTCCGGGCGGGACCCGAAAGAGGGGCCGCAGGCCGCCAACGATGCCGGCGATGGTAGAAATGATCTCCCTGTGCGTCATGTTTTCGCCGCACAGGATGTACCGCTCGCCGACGCGGCCGTGACGGGCCGCGAGGATGTGACCTCGGACCACGTCATCGACATATACGATGTTCATCCCGCCGGTGATGTAGTAGAAGATCCGCTTCTTGTAGATGTCGCGGATGAGTTGACCCCCGTGGAAGTGAATGTCCCGCGGACCGATCACGATCGAGGGGTTCACGATGACCGCATCCAGGCCGCGCAGCGCGCCCTGCTGAACCTCTTTCTCCGCCAGGTGTTTTGAGATGCGGTAGCCGATGTCGAACCGATCCCAGTTGAACTCGTTCGACTCCCGCGCGAGGGTTCCATCCTCCGTGTATCCGACCGCGGCGATGGAGCTCGTGTGCACGAGCCGCTTGACGCCGAGCTCGAGGCATAACTTGACGATGGAGCGCGTCCCCCCGATGTTGACATCGTACATCTCCTCGCGCTCTTTTCTCCAGTATGAGACCATCGCGGCCGTGTGAAAAACGGTGTCGCAGCCTTTGAGAGCTCGTCTCAGAGAGGTGATGTCGCGAAGGTCACCGATAACGTACTCAACCTCGGTATCTCCGAGAGCGCGGAGATCGGAGTTGCGCCGGCGAAGAACGCGTACGGTACACCCTTCGTTGAGGAGTGCAATGGCGAGATTGGAGCCGATGAAGCCTGTACCGCCGGTAACGAGGACGTTTCTCAAGTGCAGAATCCGAAGGACTGAAATGCGGGCGATGAGGTCGCTGGCCTAGCGAAGCGCCTTTGCGGCGTCCTTGGCAAAATAGGTCAGGATGAGATCCGCTCCGGCGCGTTTGATGCTCGTCAAAACCTCCATCATCACTCGTCCTTCGTCGATCCATCCGTTGCGGCCGGCGGCTTTGACCATGGAATATTCGCCGCTCACGTTATAGGCTGCCGTGGGCATCTGGAAGCGATCCTTCACGCGTCTGACGATGTCTAAGTAGGGAAGCGCCGGCTTCACCATAACGATGTCGGCCCCCTCGAGGATATCCTGTTCGACCTCCCGTAAAGCCTCATCGGAATTGGCCGGATCCATCTGGTGGGAGCGCCGGTCGCCAAATTTCGGCGCGCTTTCGGCGGCGTCGCGGAAGGGACCATAGAAGCCCGAAGAATACTTCGCCGCATAGGACATGATCGGGATATTGTGGAAGCTGTTCTCATCCAGGACCATCCGGATCGCTTTGACGCGTCCGTCAAACATGTCGGAAGGGGCGACCATATCCGCCCCGGCCTGAGCGTGAGTCAGGGCCTCCTTTGCGAGCAATTCGATCGACTCGTCGTTCACGATCTCATTCCCCCTGACGATCCCGCAATGCCCGTGGGAGGTGTACTCGCAGAGGCAGACGTCTGTGATAACGACCATTTCCGGGACATCCCTCTTGATCGCCCGGATCGCCAGCTGGACGATACCTTCCTCATCGTACGCCTCGCTTCCGACCTCGTCTTTGTGGGAAGGAATCCCAAAAAGAATGATCGCAGGTATTCCGAAGGACTTCACCTCCGCACATTCCCGCACGACCTCATCAATTGACAGCTGGTAGACTCCGGGCATGGAGGTCACCTCCCGTCGTACCTTTGAGCCCGGGACAACAAACAGGGGGTAGATGAGGTCCTTCGTGGTCAGTTCCGTCTCGCGGACCATCGCTCGGAATGCATCGGTCATCCGAAGGCGTCGCAACCGCCGGAATGGCTCGGTCTCTGTACCGGTGTAGAAACCGGTCGTTGTTTTCTCGTTCGACATTTCTTCCTCTCCTCCTCACTTATCTCAAATAAGATGAAACAGTCTGATTCAATATATTTCAAGAAGAGCTAAAGAGCAAACCCTACTGGGTAACCTTCGTCCTGGCAACTGCATTCGTCGGATCGAGCCTGAGAGCTTGCCCGTATGCGACCCTTGCGGCCCGTTCGGCCTTTCTCTTCTCAAACAGCTTCCCTTGAAACATCCATGGCTCAGCGCTTCGCGGGTTTTCACGGATCGAGCGCTGCGCCTCGTCAATGGCTTCCTCGGGCAGATCCACCGCTTCGTACGAGCGGGCCATCGCAAGGCGGATTTCGCCGCGCTTCACAGGATCCGAAAAACGACGGAGCGAATCAGTCAGGGAGGCGATCGTGCGGAACTGTTGTACCACCGGATTCGTGCGATCGATGTTCTCGAGCAGATGCAGGTACGTTGACGCCTGCAGAGTATCGCCGAGCTGAATCGCATAATACCAACCCCACAGGAGGCCGCGGAAAAACGTCGGATTCGCCTTCAAGGTTTGGCGAAGAATCGTATATGCTTCATGATAGTATCCGAAGTTCCAATAGAACGTCGCGACGTCATACAGTACCAACGATCGCTGCAAAGGATTCATCGCTGCCGCCTGAGCCTGCATCTGTGCCACGGCGATGTGCTGCGTCGCGATCGGAGTATAGGTCGAAGACTGGGCGAAGCTGAACAACCTCTGCAGCTGCGTTGAGGCGTCATGGAGCCTGCCACTGGCGGCGTAGGCGACGGTGAGCTGGTAGGAGATCATCGCCTGCGTCGGCGCAAGTTCCTGTGCTTTTCGAAGAGATGCAATCGCATCGTCGTAGCGCTGCTGAAGAATCTCTCCCCGACTCTTCCGGAGAAGCCCGTTGGCGGTCACCGTATCGAACGCCATGCGTTTGGTGCCGAGCCACTCCTCCTTCGGTGAAGTGTACGTTGTGTGCACTCGGAACAACTGCATGCCGGCGATCTGTTCGACCGGCTCGAACCAGAATCGTCTGGACTCTGCCATTTGGAATTCGTACGAACGAAAGTCATCCCACGAGCTTGTGGAGAGAAGGTACTCAACTGCAAAGTCGCGGACGTAGTGGTCAAATGTCGCCACCGGTACGCCATTGTTGAGCTCCATGAGCTTCCTGTCCCCGATGAAAATGCTCATCTCCTTGAGCGCGCTCGCCATAACGATGTTGCTGGGGGTGTGCTGCTCGATCCAGGATCCCATGAGTTTCCAGGGCTTGGTGAACAGATTCTTCGAAAGCCCAACCGATCTCAGGTGCTCATAGAACTTCAACGGATCCGAGGTGTAGTGGATGTTCGTGTGGAGAATCTCCCCGACGCAGATCAGGTTTGGCGCTGCCACAAGCAGGGACAGGGTCGTCGCTGCGACACGAGGGAGCACGCGCGCCGAGGGAAACCACCTCGTTCTGATCCAATGAAGCGCGAGGATCGCATAGAAAATGAAAAAAGCGAGGAGTGGGAGCAAGAACCGGACGTCATGAATTGGGTACGCAAGGATGATGCACGAATACGCGAGCAGAAACAGAATCCTGACGAGACCCGTGGTGTGCTCTTTGAGATCCCTCCACACCCCAAGGAGCAGCAGCGGGATGAGGAGGACGGGGATGATATACTTGGCGACGATGAGCACCTTGTAGTATGCGCGGAAGAGACCGGAGGGTTCCACGATCAAGACCTCCGGAAGGGGATAGAACAACATGCCGGCGGCGTGCAGCGCGTAGCCCCGGGCGTTGTTCGCTATTCTCAGAGCGATCTCCTGGATCAGAGGGGCCGACGGAGATGTAACGAAATGGTGGAACATAAAACTGAGGTTCGTCGACTGTGAGGCGGGGGGCGTGCCGACCAGGACGAGATTTCGAAAAAGCCAGGCGCTGTAGCAGACGATAGCCCCGAGCACCACAATGCCTGCGCGCTTGTATTCTCCGCGGACGACGAAATAGAGGACGATTGCCCCGACCAAGGCGATCGCCACCTCGCGCAACAAAACAATGAGGGAGAGGATAATGACGAGGGAAAGGAAGTCCCCTCGGTGCTTGCTTCCAGGGTCCTCGAGCCGGTCAAGCAGCAGGAAGCTGAGAAACGCGAGCATCAGGAAGGAGGCTTCGGACAACACCTCCGTGGAGATCAAAAGGAAGAGGGGGTTCAAGGCGAGCGGGATGACTCCGATGATCGCAAGCGCCTTCCCTGCCGCGCGTGCCAGGTAGAGGTAGAATGCGATGAGAAAACCGATTGCCCAGAACAACGTCCAGACCTTCGCTGCCGTCAACGAGAGGGGGAAGAGAACAAGAGCCGGGGAGAGGAGCACGGCGTAGAGTGGCGCGTTGACGATGTACCGCTCAGGCTCGGGTTGCGTATCGTCGACGAGTCCTTTCAGGTGCGCAAACGAATTTCCCCAGATGACGTAGCGAGTACTGTCTGTGTAGAGCGAGAGGTCGTTTAGGCGGAAGATACCGAGTCCGAGAAAGACGAGGCAAAGGGCGATCAGCCACCGGTGTTCAACTGCCAATGTACCGATTCGGGAAGTCACAGGGACGTGTCAGGATTAATTGATAGTAAGAAGTTTCTTGGCCCTCCGGAAGACAGCATCGAACATCGGCTCGGTGAGTCTTCCCGTGAACGTGTTCTGCTGGCTGGGATGAAAGGATGCCATCAGCGTGATCCTCTCAGTAATCTTGTACTCGGCCCCGTGAGCAAATGCCGGTTTCCTTTCAAGGGTGGACCACCCGAGCGCCCGAAGAGAGCTGAAGGCCGAATCAAATCCCACCTTTCCTAGTCCCACGATCACCTTCACGCGTCGGAGCAATTCCAACTCCCTCAAGAGAAAAGGCCGGCAATTTCGGATTTCCTCCGGCAGGAGCTTATTTTGTGGGGGCGCGCAGCGGCAGGTCGCCGTGATATAGCAGTCCGTGAGCTTGAGCCCGTCATTCCTGGAGATGGACGTCGGCTGATTGGCAAATCCGGACTTGTGAAGCGCACGGTAGAGCCAATCGCCGCTCCGGTCTCCGGTGAACATTCTGCCTGTGCGGTTGCCTCCATGAGCCGCGGGAGCGAGCCCGACGAGCAGGAGGCGGGCGTTCGGATCGCCGAAGCTCGGATTCGGTTTTCCCCAATACTCCCAGTCGGCAAATCGCTTTGTTTTTTCCTCTGCAATCTCTTCCCGCCACTTCACCAATCGAGCACATCGTCTGCAGCCAATAACCGTTTCTTGCAGAGTTGTCAGCTGTGTCATGCCAATGCGCGTACGGATCTCTTCAGTCCCCTTTTCATTTCAGTTTGTAGAGGAACCCGATGAGATGCTTGTTGAACTCCACCGAATTCTCAAGATTGCTGAGGTGCGCTGCGTGCGGAATGATCCGCAACTCGGACCCGGCGATCTTGTCCTGCATCGCCCGTGCCGCATCCGGCGCAGTCAGTTTGTCATGTTCGCCCACGACGACGAGGGTAGGGACCTTGATCGACGAGAGAGCCTTTGTCGTGTCCGTCCGACTGGCGAGGGCCAGTGCGGTTCCGCAAATACCGAGCGGAGGGTTCGCTTCGATCATCTCCTTTATCGAAGCGACCAGCAGCGGATTCGTCTCAAACGTTTCCGAGGCAAATACGAGCTTGACAAACTCCTGAGCGAAGGCTGCTACGCCCGTCGTCTTCACTGACCGGACCGTCGCTGAACGTTTGACTTTCCCATCGTCCGAATCGGCCTCGCTTCGCGTGTCGCAGAGGATGAGAGCGCTCACTCTCTCCGGGTGACGTTCAATCGCCCGGAGGGCGATGTAGCCTCCCATCGACAGTCCGCAGAGGATCGCCCGCTTGATCACGAGATGGTCCATCAGGGCAATCAGGTCATCGACGAAGAACTCGATCGAGTACTGACCGTCGCCGACATCGCTCTCGCCATGCCCGCGCACGTCGTACGTGATGGCTCGGAAGTGGTTGGGGAGGGCTTTCATCTGCGGCTCCCACATAGAGTGGTTGAAAGGAAAGCCGTGGATGAAGACGATGGGTGAACCTTGCGGCAATCCTCGTTCCGTGTAGTTCAACGTTACGTTGTTCACTCTTATTTTCATGGTGATCCTCGGTTGCGTGGTGCGTCAGCGTCGCCGTTCGAAAGACGTATAGATGTCTGCCACGATGTCCCGCGCGGCGCGCGGCCTTGCCAGCTCGCGCGTTGCCCGCCGAGCGCGTCGCAAAATGGATGGTTCCTCAATCGCCCGATGAAGTTTGTAGCCGAGATTCGCCAGATCCAGGGCAAGCATTCCGGCGCCGTGCTCGACGATGATCTCAGCATTGCGCGTCTCCTGCCCGGGAATCGGATCGACGATGATCATCGGCAGTCGCTTCGCCATCGACTCGGCAGAGGTGAGCCCGCCCGACTTCGAGATGAGGAGGTCAGAAGCGTCCATCAGTTCGTGGATGTTCTGCACGAAGCCGAACACCTTCGCATAGATATTGGCAGGAAATCTCCTCTTTTCCAAATTCGTCTTCGCTTCCTCGTTCTTGCCGCATACCACCACCAGATTGAACCGCTTCTCTCGATGGAGCGCCAGCGTGTCTGCCGCAACTGCGACCAGCCGCTCCACTCGCCCGACGCCAAACCCGCCGGAGAGGACCAGAAGAGTGAACCGCTTCTCGCGGAGATGCAGAAGTTGCTGTGCAGCCCGTTGCGGGAGATTGCGCGTGAACCCGCGCGCTACCGGGATGCCTTTGACGGAGATCTTCTCTTGAGGTACGCCTTTGGAGCGCAGTTGCCAGGCTGATTCGTCGTGGTGGACATAATACCGGCTGACGATCGGATCAATCCAGAGCTGATGGGCATCGAAGTCGGTCGTGACGGCAAAGACCGGTGCGCGGATCCCGGCTTGCCGGATCCTCTCCGAGATCGAGATGTAGGGCAGGAAGTGCGTGCAGATGAGGGCGTCGGGCCGTAACGAGCGAAGGGCTTTAAGATAGCCGGCATAGTTGAAGTGGTCGAAAATTCTCAACAGACCTTTCTTGCTGTACGCCTTTTTCTCCGCCTGGCCATAGAAGTAGCCCCAGAGTTCCGGCGTGCGATTGACCATCGCAAGGTACGATCCTGAGTAGATCCGCTTGAAGGCCGCCGACGTGAAATCCAGAACATCGTGGTGCTCCGATTCGATCGGCAGGCCGCTGCTCTGGACCGCCTGATGGAGTGCTTCTGCGGCGCGAATATGGCCCGCGCCTCCAGAGGCTGAGAGAATGAGAAAGAAACGATTCTTCATCCCGAGAAGAATGCTGTTCTTTGAAGGAGCCGTGACATCGTACTGTCGCTCGACCTGCCGTCCCAATCGCTGAAACTTCCGTGAAAACAATCGTCCGTCATGAGTATCGCGAGCGAGGCCTTGCGGACGAGCGTTATCGCCTTGCGATCGGCACCCACGTTCGTCGGCGCTCGCCGAGATAGATCTGCCGCGGTCGGACAATCTTCTGTTCCGGATCGGTGATTTGCTCTTGCCAGTGGGCGAGCCAGCCGGCAGTGCGCGGAATTGCGAAGAGCACGGGGAAAAAGTCGAGGGGAAATCCCATAGCTTCGTAAATGAGTCCGGAGTAGAAGTCTACGTTGGGATAGAGTTTCCTCTTGAGGAAGTAGTCGTCCTCGGAGGCAACGCGCTCAAGTTCGAGCGCAATGTCGAGCTTCGCGTTCTTCCCCCTCACCTCAAAAACCTCGTCTGCAAGCCCCTTGATGACCTTCGCGCGGGGGTCATAGTTCTTGTAGATTCGATGGCCGAAGCCCATCAGTCTTCTCTTTCCTTCCTTCACATCCTTGATGAGTTGCGGGACCTTCTCGACCGAGCCTATTTCCTCGAGCATATGGAGAACGGCTTCGTTGGCGCCGCCGTGCAGAGGACCCCAGAGGGCAGCCGCTGCGCCGGCGACCGCCGAATACGGATCGACGTGAGAGCTGGCGATGCTCCTCATTGCGTTGGTGCTGCAGTTCTGCTCGTGATCAGCATGGAGGATGAAGAGCAAGGTCAGGGCTCGCTCCAGTGTCGGGTGAAGGGCGTGGCGCGATTCCCCGGTCTTGAACATCATGTTGAGGAAATTGCCGCAGTAGGAGAGGTCGTTCTGAGGATAAACGTACGGCAGCCCTTTGGAGTGCCGGTACGCAAATGCAGCAATGGTGGTGACCTTTCCAATCAGGCGGTAGATCTGCTTGAGACGCACCTCGGGCCGCATCACATCCTTCGCCTCGGGATAGAAGGTAGAGTGAGCCGCTATGGTGCTGATAAACATCCCCATCGGATGTGCATCGTATCGGAATCCTTCTAAGAATTTCTTTATGTTCTCGTGTACATAGGTATGCAGCCTGATATTCTGCCGCCAGCCCTCGAACTGCGCCTGGTTCGGGAGATCCCCGTGGAGAAGAAGATACGCGACCTCCAGGTACGAACTCGTTGGGTCGGCGAGCTGGTCGATGGGATAGCCGCGGTATTCGAGAACGCCCTTCTCACCATCGATGAAGGTGATCCTGCTCTTCACGGTCGCCGTGTTCATCAGGGCAGGGTCGTAGCTCGTCAAGCCAAACTCGTCGTCTTTGACCTCGACCTGTCGCAGATCTGTGGCTTTGATCGCACCGTGCTCGAGGGGTATTTCGTATTTCTTGCCGGTCCTGTTGTCGGTGATCGTAAGCGTTTCGGGCATCGTCAGATTCTCAAAAGTGTTGCACGCTCGCAAAAGTTGGGAATTCAAGAAAACGAAAAATTCTCAAATCTTCCACACGTAGGGCACTTTTGCAGTGCCTTCACCTGAATCTTGCCACGTCAGGCACGAGCGAGCTCACGCGTGCCACGATGAAGCAACGGATGCAGTCCAAGTGGATCACCCAGTCGTTGTTCAATGTAGAGGAGCGCGAGAGAAGAAGGTCAATCGTCCTCGCCGTAGTCAACTGCATGTCGGGTTTCCCACTACTGCTTTCTCATTTACTCAATCTGCCAAAAAAGTTCCACGATTCTCAGGAATGAGAATCAGAATATCAATATTTCCCTTCTTTTCTGGAATTTGGTGCAATTGTCGACACATCGTTGGTGGAATACTTCTTGAATAAAAAGGGTGCGCTACCAGGTTCAAATTTATTCTTGAGGAAAGGCAAGGCAGACAATGTCAGATAAAGAGCTTGAATCCAAGAAGAAGGGAGCGAATGCGGTCCGGCGGCAAACGGTCACGATCGATGGGAACGAAGCGGCAGCTTACGTCGCACACAAGACAAATGAGGTCATAGCGATCTATCCGATCACGCCTTCCTCGAATATGGGAGAGTGGGCGGATGAATGGTCAGCGCAAGGGAAGAGTAACATTTGGGGGACGGTGCCCCTCGTTGTGGAGATGCAGAGCGAGGGGGGAGCATCCGGCGCCGTGCACGGGGCGTTGACGACCGGAGCGCTGACGACGACGTTTACGGCATCGCAGGGCCTCCTGCTGATGATTCCCAACATGTTCAAGATTGCCGGGGAGCTCACGCCGACCGTTTTTCACATCGCGGCGCGAACTGTGGCGACGCACGCACTTTCCATCTTCGGCGATCACAGCGATGTGATGGCTGTTCGCTCGACCGGCTGGGGGATGATCGCTTCGAACTCGATCCAGGAGGTCATGGACTTCGCACTGATCGCTCAAGCGGCGACCCTCGAGGCGCGAGTCCCGTTCGTGCACTTCTTTGACGGATTCCGCTCATCCCATGAAGTCATGAAGATCGAGCAGCTGGCAGATGAGGACATACGCCAGATGATGGATGACGACATCATCCGGCAACATCGCGCACGGGCCCTCTCCCCCGAACATCCGGTCTTGCGTGGATCGGCTCAAAACCCTGATGTCTTCTTCCAGGAGCGCGAGACGGTCAATCCGTACTACACTGCTTGCCCGGGAATCGTTGAAAAGGCCATGGACAAGTTCGCACGGGTCGTCGGGCGTCAGTATAAGCTCTTCCAGTACCTCGGGGCGCCTGATGCCGACCGGGTCATCGTGATGATGGGATCAGGAACCGAGGCTGCTCACGAGACCGTGGAGTACCTCGTCGCTCACGGTGAGAAGGTCGGATTGCTGAAGGTCCGCTTGTTCAGGCCGTTTTCGATCGAACATTTTGTGAATGCTCTCCCGAAGACGGTCAAGAGCATCGCTGTCCTTGATCGGACGAAGGAGCCCGGCGCTGCGGGCGAGCCGCTCTATATGGACGTGATAACTGCGTTCACTGAATCGATGATGAGTGGGTCTTTGCCATTGAGTGCCATGCCGCGCGTCGTCGGCGGACGGTACGGGCTCTCCTCAAAAGAGTTTACTCCGGCCATGGTGAAAGGCGTTCTCGATGAGCTCAAGAAAGACAAGCCAAAGAATCACTTCACGGTCGGCATCCATGACGATGTGACGCACACGAGCATCGAGTACGATCCCGAGTTCTCGACCGAGGCGGATGACGTGGTGCGTGCTCTCTTCTTCGGACTCGGAGCCGACGGAACCGTGGGCGCCAACAAGAACTCCATCAAGATCATCGGCGAAGACACGGACTTCTACGCGCAGGGATATTTCGTCTACGATTCGAAGAAGTCTGGTTCTATAACTGTTTCTCACCTGCGATTCGGGCCTCGTCCGATTCATTCCACCTATCTCGTCAACAAGGCGAGCTTCGTTGCCTGCCATCAGTGGGTCTTCCTGGAGAAATTCGATGTCCTGAAGGCGGCGGTTCCGGGCGGAACGTTTCTGCTGAACAGCATTTACGGCCCCGATGAAGTATGGGACAAGCTCCCCCTGCATATCCAGAAAAGTATCATTGAGAAAAAACTGAAGTTCTACGTCATTGACGGTTATAAGGTGGCTCAACAAACGGGCATGGGTGCTCGCGTGAACACCATCATGCAGACGTGCTTCTTCGCTATCTCGGGTGTTCTGCCGCGTGACCAAGCCATTACGGCCATCAAGAACTCGATCAAGAAAACGTACGGCAGAAAAGGGGAGGAGGTCGTCCGGAAGAATTTCGCTGCGGTTGATCAAACGCTGGCGAACTTGTTCGAGGTGAAGGTGCCGGCGAAGGCAACGAGCACCCTGCTGATGCCGCCGGCGGTAGCGCCTGAAGCGCCCGACTTCGTCCAGAAGGTCACGGCGAAGATCATCGCTGGGGAGGGAGATGATCTCCCCGTCAGCGTGATGCCGAAGGACGGGACGTTTCCGACCGGCACGACGCAGTGGGAGAAGCGCAACATCGCCCTTGAGATCCCCGTCTGGGAGGAGTCAATCTGCATCCAGTGCAACAAGTGCGCAATAGTCTGTCCACATGCTGCAATCCGTGTGAAGGTGTTCGATCCCTCCCATTTGGCCAACGCTCCGGCCACGTTCAAGTCGATGGACTACAAGGGGACAGAATACAAGGGGATGAAATATACGGTCCAGGTGGCTCCTGAGGACTGCACCGGCTGCGAGCTGTGCGTCGAATACTGCCCTGCCAAGAGCAAGACGCAGGTGAAGGTCAAGGCAATCAATATGAAGCCTCAGCCGCCGATCCGGGAGCAGGAGCGAGCCAATTACGCCTTCTTCCTGAAAATCCCGGAGGTCGATCGTCGAACGGTCAAGGTGGACACAGTCAAAGGTTCGCAGTACCTGCAGCCGCTCTTCGAGTACTCCGGTGCCTGCGCCGGTTGCGGCGAGACGCCGTACGTCAAACTCGCGAGCCAGTTGTTCGGTGATCGCATGGTGGTTGCGAACGCCACGGGATGCTCGTCGATTTACGGGGGCAACCTGCCGACGACGCCGTGGACCGCGAATGCCGAGGGCCGGGGCCCTGCCTGGTCGAACTCACTCTTCGAGGACAATGCGGAGTTTGGGTTGGGAATGCGATTAACGATCGACAAGCTGACCGAGTCTGCAAAAGAGCTGGTTCAGAAACTTGATGATCAAATAGGTCCCGAGCTGGCCGCGGCGATCGTGGCTGCTGGCCAATCCGATGAGGCTGGGATCTACGAGCAGCGCGAGCGTGTCAAGCTTCTGAAAAAGAAACTTGAGAGCATGAAATCGCCCGAGGCGAAGAATCTGCTGAGCATTGCAGACAACCTCGTGAAGCGGAGCGTCTGGATTATGGGAGGAGATGGGTGGGCGTACGATATCGGCTACGGCGGGCTTGACCATGTTCTAGCATCAGGAAGGAACGTTAACATTCTGGTGTTGGATACGGAGGTTTACTCGAACACCGGAGGACAGATGTCGAAAGCCACGTTCCGCTCGGCGATCGCCAAGTTCGCGGCGGCGGGCAAGCCGACGCAGAAAAAAGACCTTGCCTTGATGGCGGTGGCGTACGGGGACGTGTATGTCGCGAAGGTCGCTATGGGCGCGAATGATGCTCAGACGGTCCATGCGTTTCTCGAGGCCGAGGCCTATGACGGCCCGTCGCTCATCGTTGCCTATAGTCACTGCATTGCGCATGGGATGGACATGGCACGCGGCATGACGAATCAAAAGCTCGCGGTCGAGACCGGATACTTCCCGCTGTTTCGATATAATCCGGTGCTGCTGCGAGAGGGAAAGAACCCCTTCAAGCTCGATTCGAAACCTCCGAAACTGCCGCTGCGTGACTTCACCTCGCTCGAGACGAGATTCAACATGTTGGAGAAGACGTATCCGGAGCGAGCGAAGCTGCTGACGGCACTCGCGAACGAAGATATCAGGAGCCGGTGGGCACTCTACGAACAATACGCGGGCGCTGGTGACGGCCAGAAGGAGAAAACGGAAAAGGCCGCACCGACCTCCGGCAGTGACTGAGCTGACGCGACGAATTCACGATCATCCTGACGCCGGCGCCTCGACGGTGGCCCGGCGCTCCCTTTCTGAAATTGCATGAAGGACACTGCACTATGGATCTCAAAACAACGTACCTCGGGCTGCAGCTGAAGAATCCCATTGTTCCATCCGCAAGCCCCCTCTCTCGGACACTCGAGAGTATGAAAAGGCTCGAGGATGCTGGTGCAGCCGCGGTTGTCATGTATTCCCTCTTCGAGGAGCAAATCGAACACGAATCAGCGGAGCTCGAACACTATCTCGCCTACGGGACGCACAGCTACGCCGAGGCGCTCGACTATTTCCCGACGCCGCAGGAATACAACCTGGGGCCTGATCAATACGTGGAACTTCTCCATCAGGCAAAGAAATCTCTGGAGATTCCTGTTATTGGCAGCATCAACGGGATTTCGGCCGGGGGATGGATCGAATATGCAAAGAAAATGGAGCAGGCAGGCGCTGATGCCATTGAGCTGAACATCTATTATATTCCGACAGACCCTGCGCTGACGAGCCAGGAGATCGAAGATCGCTACGTTGATGTCTTGAAGGCCGTGAAAGCGGCGGTGCGGGTGCCGGTGGCTGTAAAACTCAGCCCGTTTTTCAGCTCCTTGGCGAATTTGGCTGTGCGGCTCGATCGCGCCGGGGCCAACGGTCTCGTCTTGTTCAATCGTTTCTATCAACCCGATTTTGACCTGGAGGAGCTCGACGTGGAGCCGAACGTCGTGCTGAGCACATCCGATGCTCTCCGACTCCCCCTCCGATGGATCGCCATTCTTCACGGCACGGTAAAGACGAGTCTTGCAGGAACCAGCGGCATCCATACGGCGGAGGATGTACTGAAGATGGTGATGGCCGGGGCGGACGTGACGATGATGTGCTCCGCGCTCCTCAAGCATGGACCGAGCCGCATTACCGCAGTGCTCGAAGATCTCAACAAGTGGATGGTGGAACACGAATATCTTTCTATCGAGCAAATGAAGGGGAGCATGAGTCAAGCTTCCGTTGCGGATCCGTCAGCCTTCGAGCGTGCGCAATACATGAAAGCGCTCAATCGGTTTAAATGAAACTCGAGAACAAGCACAGCGCAGACGGGATATGGGGAAAACTGCCAAGGGGCGTCCAGCAGGGAAGCGGTCAGCGAACCCAACGATCCGGAAAGTCCGACAGACGCTGAAGGGAATTGCGGAGTCCAAGCCGAACTCTTTCCTTGAGGAAGCCGAAACCTATGTCTGTGCCGTGTGCGATCTTCCGTTGAAGCTCTGCCTTGCGGATCCTGCAAGGTGTTGCTCGACCAAATTGCTGGAAGGAACCGAGCTCCAGCTCCTTCGTCGTTCGCAGAAGGAGGGAGAAGCTCGCTGCATCTCGTGCGGTTCCGTGATACCAAAGCGAGTGTTGCGTAGGAATCCACTAGCAGAACTCTGTCCTGCCTGTCAACCTACTTCACTGATGCCGAAACATCCAAAGCGTTCGAAAGGAGTCAAATCATGATCCGCAAGCAAGACGCGCTCGACTACCATTCGCTAGGGAGGCGAGGGAAGATCGAGGTCGTCACGACAAAGCCATGCCAGACTCAACGGGATCTCTCTCTGGCCTACACTCCGGGCGTTGCCGATCCGTGCATGGAAATCCATGCGAATCCGGACGATGCGTACCTTTATACGGCCAAAGGCAATCTGGTAGCGGTCGTGTCAAACGGAACGGCTGTGCTCGGCCTTGGCGATATTGGCGCCCTGGCGGGAAAACCGGTGATGGAGGGGAAAGGCGTTCTGTTCAAGCGGTTTGCTGATGTCGACGTGTTCGATATCGAGCTCGATTCCCACGATCCCGATGACATCATCAAGGCAGTCAAGTTGCTTGAGCCGACGTTCGGCGGGATCAATCTCGAGGACATCAAAG
>CAYZRX010000025.1:0-48171 GCA_964480945.1 uncultured Ignavibacteriaceae bacterium
AGCGCGCCGAATCCGGCGTAGTACCCGTTCGTGTCGAGCTCTTCTTCGATCCGCAACAACTGATTGTACTTCGCAATGCGATCCGTCCTGCTGGCGGAGCCGGTCTTGATCATGCCGGAGTTCGTCGCCACGGCGAGGTCCGCGAGCGTCGTGTCCTCCGTCTCGCCGGACCGGTGGCTCAGCACCGTTGTGTAGTGCGCGCGCTTGGCCATCTCAATGCAATCCAGCGTCTCGGTCAGCGTCCCGATCTGATTCACTTTGATGAGGATGGAGTTCGCTACTCCCTGATCGATACCCTTGGAGAGAAATTCGACGTTCGTCACAAATATATCGTCGCCGACCAGCTGCACCCTCTTGCCGACGGCATCCGTCAGGATTTTCCATCCCTCCCAATCGTTCTCCGACATTCCGTCTTCGAGCGAAGCGATAGGATACTTCTTCGTCCAGTCTTCCCAATAGCGGGCCATCTGCTCGGGCGATTTCTCCGACTTGTCCGATTTCGAGAAGACATACTTCTTTTTCTCCTTGTCGTAAAACTCGCTGGCGGCAGGATCAAGCGCGATGTATACCTGCTCTCCCGCCTTGTAGTTTGCCTTCTCAATCGCCTCCAGGATGATACCCACGGCCTCCTCGTTCGATTTCAGGTTTGGCGCGAATCCCCCCTCATCCCCCACGGCGGTATTGTACCCTTTCTTGTGCAGGACCGACTTCAGCGAGTGGAAGACCTCGGCACCCATTCGCAGCGCCTCGGCGAACGACGGCGCATCGATCGGCATGATCATGAACTCCTGAAAGTCCACATTGTTGTCCGCGTGCTTGCCGCCATTCATGATGTTCATCATCGGCACCGGGAGAATTTTTGCGTTCGTCCCGCCAATGTAGCGATACAAGGGCAGATGAAGCGACGCTGCCGCGGCTTTCGCCGCCGCGAGCGAGACACCCAGGATCGCGTTGGCGCCCAGCTTGCCTTTGGTCGGAGTTCCGTCCAGCTGGATCATCATCTTATCAATTCCAACCTGATCCGTCGCTTCGAAGCCGACCACCTCTTCGGAAAGGATATTATTCACGTTCTCGACGGCTTTCAGTACCCCCTTGCCGTTGTATCGAGACTTATCCCCATCCCGCAACTCAACCGCTTCATTCTCTCCCGTCGATGCGCCGCTCGGAACAGCCGCGCGACCGATGGTCCCATCTTCCAGCGTTACCTCGACTTCAACTGTCGGATTGCCGCGAGAATCGAGGATTTCCCGCGCGCAAACATCCGTAATCGTCGTAGACATGGTTTTCTCCAGGAATAGTCAAGGGAAAAGCAAATCCGGTGTGAGAGTTTCAAAAAATGCTCCCCAATTAACCCATTTTTTGCAGGAAAATCAATGAGGTCATTCCGAATGCCTCTCGAGCCACTCGCAGAACCTCACTCTCTCCTCGATCGCCGCGGACTCAGTCTCATTCGTGACATCATTGAGCGACTGCCAGTAATAAATCTGCGCCTTCCGGTATCTTCCGAGAGCGAAATACGCCCGGGCGATTCGTTGCTGCCTGAAGCGTTCGAGGACCATGGGATTCATTTTCGGCAAGTTCAACAAGAGATCGATCGCGCCCTCGTACTGCTCCTGCGAAGCGAGCTCGCGAGCGAGCATGTATCGAGGGAGCGGATCCTTGGACCGGCGCTGGGCGACTTGTTTCAGGGACACTACCCGTTCTGAGTCGGCCATCGGCGTGGTGAAGTAAGGCTTCAGGTCGCGCATCAGGTTCGGGCCTCTCAACGCATTGAGGCGTATGGTGAGCCCCTCATCCCACGATGGGGAGAGATCCGCGCGAAGAATATGCTCGTATGACCTCGCGGCCGCGTCGAGTGAATCGGCACCCCAGAGTGCGTCCCCGAGAACGAGCCTGAGCGGAAGGAGCGAAGCGTTGACGGTGGAATCAGACAGCTTTTGCCGAGCGAAGGCGATCGCTTCTTGATACCTCTGAAGCTTGAAGAGGGAATTTGTCCGCTGAAAGATCGCCTCGACGCTTGTGGTCAGTGAAAGCGAGCGCGTGGAGGATTCGGCCGCCTGTTGATACTGCCCCTCGCTGTAGAGCTCACGCGTCCGGGCATTCAGGTTTGCGATGACCCGTGCACACTCTTTGCCGAAGATCGACGGACGCTTGAAGAAATACGCCGCCTTCTCCAGATCGGCATCGCTGAGTCTGTACTGTTCGAGGGAACGACGCCATTCGACGAGCAGCCTGGGGAGATTTCTCCCGTAGAGGTAGGTGAAATTTCCGGATCGATAGACCATCTTGAACCGCCGCAGGCCGTAGCGCTCAATGAGAAAGCGGCAGAAGGATCCTGCAAGCGTGTAGCTGACGTCGGGTTGCGCGCGTAGAAAGCCCGAGAATGAGAAGAGGCTTTCCATATCCGGACGGAGACCGGCAGCATAGATCATCGCAGAGAGGCGATGCAGGCTCTCCCCGTAACGTTCTCCTTCGACAGCAGTGGCAAACCCTTCGATCAGTCCGGAATTTACGCCCACTCTGAGAACTGGGAACCCGAATTCTCCCGCCAGGACGTGGCTCAGCTCGTGCTTCAACGAGGCATCGACGTCCGAAAGGTTGATGTGGATCTGCCAGAGCCACGGCTTGGAGATGTCCGTGCGAGCTGCGCCAACAAGCCGCCCCTTCTGTTCGGCCGAGGCGTAGAGGAACGAGTGGATCTTCCTCTCGGGGCGAAGGCGCAGGGCCCGCGAGAGCTGGTCGAAGTAGAATTCATGGAGCTGGACGATTTGAGAGAGACGAACACCCTTCAGCATCGAGTCGGGATAGACAACAACGAAGTGCTCGGTCTCGACTTCACCGCCGAGCTCGCGGCGGATGGAATCTTTAGAAGACGAGAGCCCGAGCCGATCGCTGAAGATAAACAGCACACCTGAAAACGCCAGCAGCACAAGCATCGATATGGCCTTCGGACCACTCGAATGCGACACGGCTCCTCCCGATCGCCGGCGTGCTTTCCGTTGGTCCACCAGCACGGCCAGAAGCACCAAGCTTATGGAAAAAGCAAGCGTGCCGGCTCGATAGAGGAGCAGACGCGGGATCACATTGAGCGTCTCATCATATGTGAGGCCGGGAAAGAACCCAATGAGCGGATTGAACGCGAAGATCTGTGGCCTGACCATTGTAACGTACAGGATCTGCGCCAGGATAAGAAGCCAGAGAAGAACGAACCAGGTCTTCCTCCACCCGCTCAGCGCAACGGAAAGCAGCAAAGCCAGGGCATGCGCAAACAGCACGGCCGGGACAGGAATCAAAAGGAAGAGCAGGATTCCGTTTGGGAATGAACAATTCTTGACGAAGAATGCGTTTGCCGAAATGATGATGAGCGGAATGACAAGCGTCAGGAGGAGCACCGCCGAGGATCGCGCTGAAAAAGAGACGACGTCTCCCCGCGAGGACGCCTCACTCTTCCGCCACAAGGAAATCGTCAGCAATCCTGCAAGAAAGCTTGCCAGGAGAGCGATCACGGCGGAGAATTCATAGCCGAGGTAGTTGAAGAGCGGGATCTGGGTGCAGAGAAGCGACACGGCCAGAAGCAGGAACAGGGCGAACTCGTGAGAGCGATACGACAGGAAGTTCTTAAGCATACGACGGTCTACCGGTCAAAAGGCGTGAAACCCTTTGAAGTTCCAGAGGGTGTACTTGAGAAGGTGGGACGGGCAACCGGAGAGCTCACCTCGCCTAAAATTCCTCTCCGCTTTCACGCTTTATATCCGCTCCGAGGCGCGAGAGCTTTTCCTCAATGCGCTCATAACCGCGGTCCAGGTGATAGACGCGGAGAACCTCGGTTGTGCCCTCGGCTGCAAGGCCGGCGAGAATCAAGGAGGCGCTTGCCCGCAGGTCCGTCGACATCACTTTCGCGCCCGTCAGTTTCTCTACACCGGCAACGGTCGCGATATTCTCCTTGACCGCGATGTTCGCGCCGAGCCTGTTCAACTCCGCCACGTGCATGAAGCGGTCGAAGTAGATGGTCTCGGTGACGATGCTCGTCCCTGCGGCAAGGGACATCAAAGCCATCCACTGCGCCTGCATGTCGGTCGGGAAGCCCGAATAGATCGACGTCGTCACGTTGACAGGGCGGATCTCCTGCGGCGGCTCGACCTCGACAAAATCCTCTCCGATGGTCAGCCGTGCGCCGGCGTCCTCGAGTTTCGTCGTGATCGCACTCAGATGGGAAGGGTTGCAACGTTCGACACGGACCTTCGATCCCCTCTTGCCTGCGAGTGCGCCGGCCACGAGCAGTGTCCCCGCCTCGATCCGGTCGGGGATCGTCACGCAGTCGGCCTGATGCAGGTCGTCAACACCTTCGATTTCGAGATGATTCGTCCCGATACCTTCGATTTTTGCACCCATCGTGACGAGGAACACCGCGAGCGACGCGATCTCCGGCTCCATCGCCGCGTTGTCGATGACGGTCGTTCCCCGAGCCAGAACCGCCCCCATCATCACGTTGCCGGTCGCCCCGACGCTCGAAACGTCGAAAACAATGCGAGCGCCCTTGAGCCTCTTTGCCCTCGCAACGATGTAGCCCCCTTCGACCTCAATCTCCGCCCCGAGTTTCACAAGGCCTTCGATGTGCAGGTTCACGGGCCGCGGTCCCCACGCGCAGCCGCCCGGCAACGAGACACGCGCCTGACCATAGCGGCCAACGAGCGGGCCCAAAACGTAGATCGACGCACGCATCTTCTTCACATGCTCGTACGGAGCCTCATAACTCGTCACGTTCGAGGAGTTGATCCGCAGCATGTGGCCCTGGCGCGAGATCTGCAGACCCATGGTCTCGAGCAGCTGCGACATCGTCGCGACATCGCGGAGGATCGGCGTGTTGTGCAACTCATAGCTGCCGGGAGCCAGGAGCGTAGCAGGCATCAGGGCGAGGGAAGCGTTCTTTGCGCCGCTCGCCTCAACGGTGCCGTGCAGGTTCCTGCCGCCGTTGATGACGAATTTATCCACGTTCGCCCTTCAGGATGTCTGGTTCACACAAAGGAAGTTCAAAACGTCGTGAGAATATAACCGATAAACGAGTGAAAGGCAAAGATGCCCCTCCACGCTCCGATTCTTGTATTTCGTTCATTTTTTCCCTACACTTTTTCGGAAAAGCCGCAGCCGCGACGCGGCTCGTCGCGAGAGCAGGACGCTGATTGCTCGTCAATCCGAAGTCATTTCCTCCCCACATGAAGAGAAGCTTCACCTGATCGGTCATTCGCCGCAAGGACAGTCCATGCCCGTTCAAGTCATCGTTGGCGCCCAATGGGGCGACGAAGGAAAAGGCAAGATCGTCGATCATCTGAGCGAAGATGCCGATATCGTCGCTCGCTATCAAGGTGGGGCGAACGCGGGCCACACCGTCGTGGTGGCGACGAAGGGGCCCGACGGCGTCAGCAGCAAAGAGTACGTCCTTCACCTCATCCCCTCCGGCATTTTCCACAAGCACGTAACGTGCGTCATCGGCAATGGCGTGGTCCTCGATCCGGTAGCGTTGATGACCGAGATCGAGCAGCTCCGGCAGCTCGGCATCACCACGAAAGGCCGGCTCTTGATCAGTCACAACGCGCACCTGATCATGCCGTACCACAAGCTGCTGGACACGATTCGTGAGCGGGGGGACCAGAAGATTGGAACGACGGGTCGCGGCATCGGTCCTGCGTATATCGACAAATATACGCGAACAGGCATCCGGGTTGTCGACCTGCTGGACCGGGACGTGCTCTGTGCCAAGCTGAAGCGGAACATCGAGGAGAAGAATCAACTGCTGAGCAAGGTGTACCATTCGAAAGAGCTCGACGTCGATGCGATCATCCACGAGTATCAGGAGTTCGACAAGAAGATCGACGAGTACGTGACCGATACCGCCGCCTATTTGAACAACGCGCTCAAGAGGAAAAAGAAGATCCTCGCCGAGGGGGCCCAGGGCGCGCTCCTGGACGTCGACCATGGCACCTATCCGTACGTCACATCGTCCAGTCCCACCAGCGGGGGTGCGTGCACGGGGCTCGGCATTCCGCCGACCGCGATCAATTCAGTCATCGGCGTCGTGAAGGCGTACTCAACGCGCGTCGGCAACGGCCCGTTCCCGACCGAGCTGAGGAATGAGATCGGAGAACGCCTGCGAAAGACCGGCGGCGAGTATGGCGCAACAACGGGGCGCCCGCGCCGTTGCGGCTGGCTGGACCTCGTGAGCCTTCGGTACTCAATTCGGGTCAACGGCATCCAAAAGGTCGCCATTACAAAGCTCGACGTGCTGGATGACTTCGACGAGATCAAAGTCTGCACGGGCTACCGAATCAACGGGAAGAAGGTCACGGACTTCCCGACGGATGTGCAGACCCTCGAGGTTGTCGAGCCGCTCTACCGGACTTTCCGTGGCTGGAAGACGAAGATCTCCGATGTCCGAACGTATTCCAAGCTTCCCGCGCGAACGCGAGCGTATCTTGAAGCGATCGCGTCGCTGCTCTCGACCGATATTTCAATGGTCTCCGTCGGTGCGCGCCGCGACCAGACGCTGAGAATGCGATAGCCGAGCGAACGAATCTCGTCCGTCACTCCATGGCCCCCTTCCCGAAAAATGCCATCCCCCAGTCGAGCGAGCTGAAGATTTTTCTCCTGATCCTCGCGTTCCTGATCGTCGCCGGAACACTGTGGTACACGCACACGATCGTGGAAGAGCTTCAGGCGAGCCAGGAACGGATGGCGAACCTTTACGCGAATTCGTTCGAGTATATCGGAAGCGGCAAGAACCAGAGCGGCGATTACAGTTTCATCCTCGACAGGCTTATCCGCAACATCAACTTCCCCATCGTCCTGACAGACGCACAGAACGAGCCGCTGCGACCGTATGACATCAGCGTGCGGAACGTCGCTCTCGACACGACGCAATCCCTCGAGCAGCAACGTCTCTTTCTGAAGCGGCTCGTCGCGACCCTGGATGAACGAAACGAGCGCATCAGGGTGGAATCCGGGGACAGCCTGGTTCTCAATTACATCCATTACGGGGAGTCGGAGCTGATCACGCAGCTCCGCTTGCTCCCCTACGTGGAACTCGCTGTCGTTGCCCTCTTCATTTTCATCGGCTATGTGAGCTTCAGCTACATCAAGCGGAGTGAGCAGAGCAGCATCTGGGTCGGAATGGCGCGGGAGACCGCGCATCAGCTTGGCACGCCCCTCTCCAGTATGCTGGGATGGGTCGAATTGCTGAAACATCAGATCGGCACGGTCGATCCGAAATTCACCGAGACCCTGCGGGACATGGAGAACGACCTCAACCGCCTCCAGAAGATCGCCGACCGATTCTCCAAAATCGGCTCAAAACCCGATCTGAAGGATGAGAACCTCGGAGAGGTCATCGACAAAGTGATTCAATACTTTGAGAGGCGAATTCCTCAGACGGGGAAAAGAGTGCAACTCGTCCTCGAGGAGAAGGACGTTGTCTCCAGCCCCATTAACCGAGAGCTCTTCGAATGGGTGATCGAGAACCTGGTGAAGAATGCCCTCGACGCCATCGAGAGCGGCGAGGGGAAGATCACCCTCAGCGTCTCCCGGCGGGGCAGCCACGTTTATGTCGATGTCACAGATACCGGCAAAGGGATCGAACCGAGCTACAAGAAAGAGATCTTCCGGCCCGGTTTCTCGACCAAGAAGCGAGGATGGGGATTGGGCCTCAGCCTGTCTCAGCGAATCATCGAAACCTACCATCGCGGCAAACTGAGCCTGAAGGAGAGCAGACCCGGCCTCGGAACCACCTTCAGGATCCGTCTTCGCTCACTCTGAAACCTTCAGGCAGAAGTCCGACTTTTTCCTTCGCCAAGACCTGAGAAAAGTCGGACTTCTACTTGGTTGCAGAAGATGTGTGATCGTGCGTGATGCGCCACCCTTCCGGCTTCTTTTCGATGACCAGCGTGAACCGACCCCACGGTTGATCGGTCGCACGGTAGAGCCGCCAGATCCCCGTCGCGATGGCTGCCGCGGCTGAGATCTTTCGGACCACCAACTCGTCAAATTCCAGTCTCCCCATCTTCTCGCGAGTGTCGTACGATTTGTGGTAACGCGCCAGGACCTCGCGATACCCACGGACGAGGGCCCCCCCGCTGACGAATTCGGTGCTGTCCGAATTCCAGTATCCCTTCATAAACCCCTCAATGTCTCCGCGATTCCATGCGTCCACCTGATCCGTCAACAGGCGATGGATACGTTGGGAATCCGACTGCGCACGCGCCGGAGAAAATGCTGCGACGCTGAGAAGCAGCAGTAGTCCAATGAAGGGTGTGCGCAGAGGGCTATTGAGCCTGGGTCGTCTGAGGCGGCGTTTTCGGTCTAAAGATCGCATAGCCGAGCAATGCTCCAAGAATGGCAAAGATGGGATAGACAATGAGCGTGATGAAAAGATTGCCAAAAATACCCGAGATCCGGGCCGAATCCCGGATCGACTGATCGAGCTGGTCCTTCAGTTGATCGATCATATCACTCGGCACGCTGCCGCTCTCCGCCAACCGCGCAACGACTTTTTCGAAAATCGACTTCACAAACTCGGCTTCGACCGGCCCAAAGACGAGGAGGATGAACACGCTCGTCAGCGTTGCCACGAACGCACCCACGACCCCCGACATCAATCCGAGGATCAATGCATCGGACGACTCCATGGGCGCCATCCCTTCCACGTACTGCTGCTTGAAGAGATACATTGCCATGAGTCCGCCGAGCCAAACCCCGGCGCAGCAACAGCAGTTGATGAGACTGATCCCGGGAATTCCGGAGACCGCTCCGATCACAACCCCGCTAATCAACGCCACCCTAAGTTTGTTGGGCTTTTCGAGCATAGAGAAGACCTCCAGGTAGATGTAGTCGCTTCTGAAGTTGTGTGACAGCCTCCACCAGCGGCGGCAACAGGTAGAGAGGAAGAACGGCCCCGAAACAGATGCCGGTGAAAGCCCGTGTGACGATCGAGCTTGGATGAATCCCCATTATGTTCAGCAACACGTCCGCCGCCATCGGGAGGAGCGCTATGGAAAGCCACCATCGGTTTGGAACAGCCGGAGAAGCGAGCCGTTGAAAGATGGGGTAGAGTGCAAGGGAGACGAGGAAGGTGAAGTAGATGCCGGAGCACCGGGCGCACACCGCGAGCTTTGCGCCGTCGATGTGGGCGGAGCGTGCGTCAATTTGATGGCAGATCGGAGCGTAGAAGGAATACAGCAGCGTGCTGATGCGCGGCTCCGCGGAAACGAGCAGCGGCGCGAGGATGATCCCCGCGCACCAGGTCGCGACGAGCGCGAGAAAAGCGGAATAGACTTTTTTGGAGTTGCTCATCGGCGAAAAGTTGAATCATTATCGCAACAATTGCCCTCTTTGTCAAGGCGATTTCCTGCGGGGCCGTAGAAGAGTGACCAAATACTCCGAAGTGGTCGGCATGCGCTTGACCATGCCCGGACTGATTCTTGCTTCTCACCCCATATTCAGGTACTTTCGTCCCGATCATTTTTCTCGACGCAAGCGCTTCCCATGACCACTCCCAGAAAGTTCACCATCGCCCTCGTTCAGATGGCCCTCGGCACAGACCCTGATAAGAATCTGGGACGTGCAGTCACGCGGATCGAAGAGGCTGCCCGAAAAGGTGCAGACCTCGTCTGTCTGCCGGAATTGTTCCGTTCCCGGTACTTCTGCCAGACAGAGGACGCGGATGCGTTCGATCTCGCTGAGTCCGTTCCCGGCCCGACCACGGCGGCGCTTGGGAGGGTGGCTAAGAAGCTTAGTGTTGTCCTGATCGCGCCCGTTTTCGAACGCAGGGCCCCGGGTCTCTATCACAATAGTGCCGCCATCATTGACGCTGACGGCCGGCTCGGAGGCCTCTATCGCAAGATGCATATTCCGGACGACCCAGCTTACTACGAGAAGTTCTACTTCACGCCGGGCGACCTTGGTTTCCGCGCGTTCGACACCCACGTGGGGCGCGTCAGCACGCTGATCTGTTGGGACCAGTGGTATCCGGAAGGAGCGCGGATCGCAGCCCTCCAGGGAGCATCCATCCTCTTCTACCCCACGGCGATCGGCTGGCACCCGAACGAAAAGAAGAAGTACGGTAAGGCTCAGCGCGAGGCGTGGCAGATTGTCCAGCGAGGCCATGCGATCGCCAACGGCCTCTACGTTGCAGCAGTGAATCGGGTCGGCCTCGAGAAGCCCGACAAGAAGAGCCCAGGAATCGAGTTCTGGGGCTCATCGTTCATCGCAGATCCACAGGGCGTCATCGTTGCGGAAGCTTCGACCGACAAAGAAGAGACCATCTTCGGCATTGTCGACCTCCACCGACTCGAAAACGTCCGACGCAACTGGCCCTTCCTGCGCGATCGGCGGATCGATGCCTACAAAGGGATTGATCAGCGCTTTCTCGCCGACGCTCCTTCGGGCAAACGAGGCAAGCAGAGATGAAAAACACGCCTGCCGGCATAGGATTTCGCATGCCTGCCGAATGGGAGCCTCACGAAGCGACGTGGCTCGGCTGGCCGCACAATAAGACCGACTGGCCGGGAAAGCTTTCCGTCATTCCCTGGGTGTATGGTGAGATCGTTCGGAAGATCGCTGCCGGCGAGACCCTCCGCATCATCGCTGACGCGGAATTGCAGCGCAGTGCGAAGCATCTCCTCACCCGCGTCGGTATCGACCCCGCGAAGATCGAATTCCCGAATTTCCCCACCAACCGTGGGTGGACGCGCGACTTCGGACCGATGTTCGTGAAAAAGCATGGGCCACCCTCGGAAGTCGCGATCGTCCGGTTCCACTTCAACGCCTGGGCTCGGTATCCCGACTGGAAGAAAGATGACTCAATCCCAGAGCGAGCGGCCAAGAAGCTCGGCATCCGCCTGATCCCTGCCAAGATCGGCGGAAGGGATTTCGTTCTGGAAGGCGGAAGCATCGATGTCAACGGCCGGGGCACGCTGATGACAACGGAGGAGTGTTTGCTTGACCTGAAGGTCCAGGTTCGAAATCCCGGCTTTGGGAAGAATGAGATCGAGCAGGCTCTCCGCGATAACCTTGGCGTCCGGAACATTCTTTGGCTCGGCGGGGGAATTGCTGGCGACGATACGCACGGCCACGTCGACGATCTCTGCCGATTTGTGAGCCCCGAGACGGTCGTGCTCTGCCAGGAGTCCAATTCGGGTGACGTAAACTACCGGACGCTCCAGGAGAACCGCGAGCGCCTCGAGGGGATGAGGCTGGAGAGCGGTTCAAAGATCGAGGTCGTTCCGCTCCCGATGCCCGCCCCGCTGTACATTGACGGCCAGCGCTTGCCCGCAAGCTACGCGAACTTCTATTTTTCGAACGCCGCCGTTCTTGTCCCCACCTTCAACGATCCCAACGACCGCCTCGCTCTCGGCATCCTTTCCGAGCTCATCACCGACCGTGCCGTCGTCGGTATCCATTGTGTCGATCTCATCCTCGGCTTCGGGACGATTCACTGCCTGACGCAACAGCAGCCGACCAAGTAGTCCACCAGCCCAACCGACTTGCCGCCAACCGCAGGAATCGTGTCTGACACGCGTTAGTTTTCACTTGACATTGATCGCAGGATTTGGCAATTTTCCGCCGAGTTCTTCCAAGCCACCGTAGCTCAGACCTTCAGGGAGGTCTTCCATGGCCCTCCGCATCTCCGCTTTCATCCGGCGTTTGATCGTCGTTCAACTTCTGGCTCTTGTTCCAGCGCTCCTCTTTTGTCAAATTACCATACGAGAGAGGGTGGAAATCACGAGCGCGCCTGCGAAGCAATTTGCTATGACGGAAACGCTGGCCACCCTGCCCACATTGCGCTTTGAGTTCACTGCTGGTGATACGGGAAGGGCGGCGACACTTTGGGTTGGCCTGCCAAGCGGAGGGGCGCTCACGGCCGATGGCATTGGCGGCGCAGTGTTGGCGGTCCCGAATGCTCCCGTCGGATCGTATCAACCCAGTCTCATACTGTACGTTGCTGATATTCCATTCGGTGCGATCATTCCGGTTACATTGAAGATTTTCGTTGATAGTGCCTTGGCCAGAACTGATCAAGGTTACATACGCACCAGCGGGTATGACGTCTGGGCATACTGGATGCCTCCATCATACTACCATTTTCCCGTGAGGATCAAGATCACCCTGACATCAAGCGAACTGGCACCGCTTGGCGACTCAGATAACAAAGCGAATCCGAACCCCAGCGACACCAAGCGTCCAAAAGTCATAGATTATTCAAGGGCCAAAAGCACCCCGATGAGTGTCTCAGTCACTGATCTTGAGGGGAACCCAGTGCGCAACTATCAGCTCACCTTCCGGGCCTTTGGCAAGGACACGACCGGGGGGCATATTCATGATCTTCACGTGCGTCCCGGCGGAAGATTTGTGACTGCTCGTCAAGAGACAACGTACATGCTGCAAGCGAGGACAGATTCCACGGGAAAAGTTCAGTGCAAATACCAGTGCAGCGGAACTGGTGGTGTGGATTCAATCTATGTGCGCGGCACCTCGCCAATCGACACGGCAACTGCGCTTGTTTCTGTCAGAGTACAAGGGATGATGGAGCTCCCTGCAGGGGCACATTACGAGCTTATTGGTGGGGTTCCTCGACATCCGAGTAACCATTTTGGGACAAAGAAGACCATCGACAAATTACAGATGCTTGCAGATTCTGCCTACGCTGACTCCTCCTGGACTCTACAGTACAATGACATCAGTCTAATCAGCGGTGGACCATTCGATTGCGATTCGACCCATAGGTGGGACACACCTCACCAGACACATCGTGAAGGGAAAAACGTTGATATGAGACCAACGAGTACGGATGAAAAGAGAATTGATGTGAGATGGCTTAGGGATATGATTGAAAAAAAGCTCAAAGGAAAAATATTCGAAGAAAACAAGGATAAACCTGGTCATCATTTCCATCTAACCTTTTGAGGTTTTGCTATGATAAAACTGTGCGTGATTCTAGCAATGATTTTTCTCGTTCTGTATCCCCTAAGAGCACAGGATTTCGAAGCAGGTAATAAGATTATTGTACAGGTGAAGCCGGTCGTTTTCGACAAGGGCGGAGGTGTATTGCGTTATCAATACGCTGTATCAAGCTCTTCCGAAAGTAGGCAGAACGTTTGGAATTTCATGATCATTTTCAATTTCTCGAGGGATTCAATACTCCGGGTCTTCTCGGTGCCGAATTGGCTCGAACCAGGAATACCTCTGGATGGACCTCCGTATTGGGTGAGTTGGAGTGCGTCTCACGGATATGACATTCTACCGGGTCATTCTCAGAGTAGTTTTACATTTGAAACTCGTTTCCTACCTGGAATCACCGATTACTATGCCGAGGGCTATCATGAACTACCTAGTTTCCCAGAAGGGATGGCACCTGACTCAATCCCCGGTTATACAGATCTCACGCCTTACGGTCCCGGTATTGTTGGAAAAACCGTTGGCCCTGTTCTGCCGCCCGAACCGTTCGATCCTGTCGGATTCCTCGATACACTGGTTTCATACACAACGCAGTCCAGGGAGCTGGGCTGGGTTACCGAGCAGACGACGGCTGACAAGTATCTTGGCTACTTCAACTCCGTGAAAGTAAGCCTCCAGGACAGCAACCTCACCGCCGCACGCAACACACTGAAGAAGGTGCTGCAGGATGTCAACGTCGATAGCACAAGCGCATTGACTAGTGAAGCATATGCACTCTTGCGATTCAACACGGAGTATTTGCTCAGCCAGCTGCCATTGCCCAAGGAACCGTCTATCGACGACCTGATCGCCCTGAAGCACGAAGCACATGCGAAAAGCTGGATTGGGGACGACAACTTCATTAAGGAGCTTGACAACGGATTGGAGAACGCGCAGAAGCACCTTGCCCGAGGAGATTCCGTCAATTGTGCCAAGGAGCTGCAGCAGTTCCAGGACAAGGTGAACCAGGTCTATGAGAAGACTCTTGAAGATCAACAAAACGGGAAGCGCCGAGACAAGCGGTTTGTGACGCCCGAAGGGTATGCGTCGCTCAATGACGGTGCCCAATCCATCATCGACCGGCTCCCAACAAAGAAAAAGTAGATTGGCCAGGGGAACTGCAGGAACGAAGCAGAGCGTAGAACGGGAGAGTGAACAAATGACAAGACAGCATACCGCAATCATTCTGACGATGACGGCATTGGCGCTCGCCGACGTTGCTTTCGGCCAAGATGCCTATCAGCTTCCATTTGCCTCATCGGGAAACGCGATCGAGCTGACGGTCGCCAACGTCACGTCAACAGGCCTTGCCGGAGTCAGGATAGCGGCGACAAATCTACCCTCGTGGCTGAAGTTTTTGAGCGCCGAGCAGAACCTCGTGCTGCTGAAGCCAGGTGAAGAAGCGGTTGTTCGATTCTCCTTCTCCGTCGACAAATCCGCGCCGGTGAACGAAGAGCACACGATCGGCTTCACGATCACAGCTACCTCGTCCAACCAATGGTCCAAAGAAATTGCCGTGTCAGTTGCCCCGCCGGACCGGATGGAACTATTCCAGAACTATCCCAATCCATTCAACCCCACTACGACGATCAGCTATCTTCTTCCCTCGGATGGCCGCGTCTCTCTGAAGATCTACAACGTGCTGGGACAAGAGATCGCATCGTTGGTTGATCAGGATCAGGAAGCCGGTCATCATCAAGCGCTTCTTGAGGGTTCCCGTTTCTCGACCGGGATGTATATCTACCGGCTTTCGTTCGTGGATCAGCGGGGTAAGCGGTTCTCTTCAGAGAAGCGGATGATCCTGCTCAAGTGACGTCAGGCAGCGACCAAACCGTTGCCTCTCCTGCATGAGTGCCTTCCAAGTACCTTCAGCTCAACACCGACCGCGCCATCGTCGGCATCCATTGCGTTGACCTCGTCTTGGGCTTCGGGACGATCCACTGCCTGACGCAGCAGCAGCCGGCAATGTGAAACTCCTCTCCTTGCTTCTCCGACCTTTTCCGCTTATTTTCGGCATACTCTATCAGCATCTATCGTGCCCTTCATATGGGCTGACTTCTTGCATTCTATGGAGCAGCAAGCGGAGAAATTGCACCGGCCGGTCGTCCCGGCCTTAGACGAGATCCTGGGCCTCCCCCTCAAGGTCCTGGACGATGGGTTCGTGCGCGTGGTCGACTACATGGGATCCGACGAATCGATCGTGCAGGCGGCGCGCGTTTCGTACGGGGCAGGCACAAAGAAGGTGCAGGAGGACCGCGGCTTGATCCGCTACCTGATGAGGCACGCCCACACCACGCCGTTCGAGATGTGCGAGATCAAGCTTCACGTGCGCGTTCCCATGGATTGCTGGCGCCAATGGATCCGCCATCGCACGGCAAACATCAACGAGTACTCAACCCGATACTCCATTGCCATCGACGCCTCGCAGAAGACAGCATCGACCGAGTGGCGCAAACAATCGAAGAACAACAAACAGGGAAGCGAGGGTTTTGTCGAGCCAGACCAAGGGACCCATTTCTCCGCGCAGGAGCAGGAACTTCAAGATCTTGCACGGAAGGTCTATAACGAACGCCTGAATGCGGGCATCGCCCGCGAACAGGCGCGGAAGGACCTGCCCCTTTCGACCTACACCGAGGCGTACTGGAAGACCGATCTTCACAACCTGTTCCACTTTCTCTGGCTTCGGATGGACGAGCATGCGCAATACGAGATCCGCTGCTACGCCAATGTCATCGGGCACGAAATCGTGAGACGCTGGTGTCCGATCGCCTGGGAGTCTTTTCTCGACTACCGTGTGAACGCGTCATCGCTTACCCGGCTGGAGATCGAGATCATCAGAGCAATTCAGGAGGGTCACCCGGAAAAGGCGACGGAACTTGCAGTCCAGTTCAGGTTGCTGCCGCCCGCCGGCCAAGAGCGCAAGCGAAGCCGCGAGCGGGAAGATATCGAAGCGAAGCTCACGCTCCTCAACATACCGATTCCCTGGAAACAATGATTTCTATGAACCTTCCGAAGGTTGCCATGGCGCACTCCTGACCTTCGGAAGGTTTGCCGGTTATCATGAAACTCATCATCATCGCGGCCATCGCTCGGAACCGTGTCATCGGCAAGGATGGCAAGGTCCCGTGGGACATCCCTGAGGATATGGAGCGCTTCAAGCAGCTCACGATTGGTCACACGATCCTCATGGGGCGCAAATCCTACGAGTCTCTCGGGAAGCCGCTCCCAGATCGCCGGAACGTCGTCCTCACGGGGAGAGCCATCCCCGGCGTCGAGACCTATCCAACGATTGGCGGGGCACTTCAAGCTTTGGAGAATGAAGAGAAGGTCTTTGTGATCGGTGGGGGCGAGATTTTCGCTCAGCTTCTCGAGTCAGCGGATGAGCTGCGGATGACGCTCGTCGATCAAGACGTCGAGGGTGACACCTTCTTTCCGCCGTACGAGCATCTCGTGGGAACTGTGTTTCGGTTGGTCAACAGAGAAACGCACGAGGGCTTTACATACGCGGATTACGTGAGAACAGGCTAAAGCCCCTCTTCACGCCTCGGAGGGGGCGATCGCCGTTCCCTCATTGTCAATGGTCAATTGACAATTAACAATCGGCAATTGTCAGATTCCCTTCACCGCTCCTCCGTCCGCCAGCAGATTCACGCCGTTGATGTAACTCGCCTGCTCTGAGGCGAGAAACGCCACGACGTTTCCGATCTCCTCCGGGCGCCCAAACCTGCCCGCGGGAATTCCTTTGACGCTCTCCGCCGTGTACTCCTCAAACGTCATCTTCTTGTCCGCCGCACGAGCCGCGCCGAGCTCCTCCTGCCGCTTCGTGAGGATCGAGCCGGGCGAAACGCAATTGACTGTGATGTTCTCCTTCGCGTATTGATTCGACAGGATCTTCGTGAGCCCCATGATCCCGGGTCGAAGCGTCGAGGAAATCAGCAGCTCGTTGATCGGCTGCCTTACAACGAGCGAAAGGATGGTGATGATCCTACCCCACTTCTGTTTTTCCATGAAAGGAAGTACTTCCCGCGCGAGCCGCACGACGCTCATCAGAGTGAGCTGGACCCCCTTCTCCCATTCTTCATCCGGTAGGCTCAACACGTGACCGGTCGGAGGTCCGCCAGCGTTGTTCACCAGGACATGTACGGTTCCAAATTCTTTAACCGCCATCCCCACGAATCTCTTCAGGTCCTCCCTTTTGCTCACATCGGCAACGACAGGCAGCACGGTCGCGCCTGTCTTGCTCCGAATCTCCTCTGCCGCGCTCTCAATGTTCTTCTCGCTGCGGGAACAAATGACAAGCTTTGCGCCCTCCTGGCCGAGCGAGAGAGCGGAGGCCTTCCCCAGGCCTTGACTCGCAGCGGCAACAAGCGCAACTTTTCCTTTCAAGCCGAGATCCATAGTTTCTTTCCCTCCATACTTCTATAAATGTCAATACGGACTTTCCTACCGCTCCCCCCAACCATTCCTCGATCATTTCAGCCAGGCCAAGCCGAATCACTATGACAGCGATCGCCGCGGGAAAGAGCGCGGTCACTTTCGCAAACGCCTTGGAACTGCCACCACCCCCAACACGTCAAGTGCTACAAAGAGGGGAATGAAGGAGAGGAAGCGAATTGAGATCGAGGTTCATCGAGAGGGCCAGCACAAACGATTGAGGGCAAACCGAAGGGCTCGCCGGCAACCCACGTGTTGCCACCTACGAGACGTCGATCCCTTTTTCCTTGAGACGCTGCGAAACGATTTTTTCAACCTCCTCGTACGGAATATGGGTCCGCGAGCCGGAGGTACGGATGGCCTGCGCCAGCGCCCCTTTTCGATCGACCAGCCATGCCCAGACGTTGTAGCCAAGACGGTTCCTGTCATTGGGCTCTTGCGTAGGAATGTCTGCAACGGCGTTGTAGGCGATTTTCTCGAGGGTATCCGGTGTGAATTCGATCACGGGGGATGGTGGTTTCGTCGTCATACTCCCTTGTACGTTAGTAAGTGGCGGATGCTTCAGTCGTGCGGCAACGAATATACAAACTTCTTGTCAAAAAGAAAAAGGGCCGGGATCGCGCCATCGCATACGATTATGCAGCAACGGATTTCACAACCACCAGAGTAAGGTCGTCGTGCTGCTCGGCCGAACCTCGAAATTCCTCCACCGAGGTGAGGATCGTCCGCTGAAGTTCCTGCGCGGTGAGGTGACGCTTCGCGCTGACAATGTCGTAGATCGTCTCTTCACCGAACTGCACGTTGCGGTCGTTCATTGCCTCCGTCAGCCCGTCCGAATAGAACACGAAGAGGCCGTCCCTCTTCAGCGGGCGTTTGGCTTCCTCGAGCTCGCTCTCAAAGATCGGCCCGCGTTCCAGTCCGAGTCCAATACCTCCTCCTCTGAGGTACTCGAGCTGTCCGTTGACCCCGATCAGCGCCCGGCTGTGCCCCGCGCGGCAGATCAACACCTCCTTATGCCGGAGATCGAAGAGCGCCAGCGTCATCGTTATAAAGGACTTCCGCTCGATCCCTTCGTAGATGCGGCGATTGACCTGGATGAGCATTTCCTTCGGATGTTCGTACATTGGCGCAATCACCTGGATCATGCCCTGGATCTTGGACATATAGAGGGCCGCGGAGACGCCTTTCCCGGAGACATCGCCCACAACGACCAGCAATCGGTCCTCTCCAAGATCGATGTAGTCAAAGTAGTCTCCACCGACCGTGAGGGCAGGGATGGAGACGCCCGCAATGTCGAGTCCTTCAATCAACGGGTTGGCCTTTGGGAGCAGTCCCTGCTGGATCCTGCGTGCGAGGGCAAGCTCCTCCTCGATCTTCTGTTTCTCAATATCGGATTTGTGCAACCTCGCGTTTTCAATCGCGATCGCCGCCTGGCTCGCCACAATCGACAGAAGGTCGATATCCTCCTTAGAGTACACCTTGCCGGACATCTTCGGGCCGACGTTGATGCTCCCGATCAGTCTCCCCTGAAGGAACATCGGCACGGCCAGGACGACGCCGGATTTGAGGAGCTTCTGCTTGTCCTCAGCGTTGAGTGGGTAAACATCCGGTTCCGTCGCCATCAGGGCAAAGGATTGCGGCACCTGCGTCGCGCGCAGCAACGCCAAGAGACCATCCGCTTGCGTGCCAAACGCGCAGGCGGCGGAGTCAACATGCAGTGTGGCGCAGGAGCATCCTTCCTTCTCATCGCAGAGGACGACGGCGACTTTTTCGACGTGCATCGTCGACGAGATACGATGGAGCATCGATGTCAGGATCTGATCGAGGTTCATCAGCCGGGGGAGCTCCTGGCTGAATCCGGAGAGAGCCTTCTGATAGTTGTATCGCTCCTGATAGAAGACGCGGTCAATCCAGTTCTGCGCTTTTCGTTTCAGAGGATCAAAAGCAAAAGCGATCGCGAGGAACGCGATCAGGCTCACGATTTCGTTCTGCTCGGTCCCGAGGATGGCGGCCATTGTGTTCCCGATGATGTACACCAGCAGAAGGTACAGGGCAGCGAGGACGCCCGTGATCATTGCGTACAACAGACTCCGCTTAATGATGAAGTCGATGTCCATCAGCCGGTAACGGAAGATGGAATACCCGAACGTGCACGGGAGGAGGATGATCAGAAGCATTGGCGCAAGAAGAATCGGCTTGGTGAACATCGCGAACGGATTCCGCGTCTGAAGGATGAATACGTACGCGAGGGTCAGCAATCCGATCGCGACACCGATGAGCACAGGTCGAAGCTGTTTCCTTCGCCTACGCTCGACCCTTCGGAAATACGTGATGATAAAGATGACGAGCCCGGCCACGAAGAAGGAAATCGGCGAGTAGTCCAACACGATCCGCAGCAAATCGGGACGTGCCGGCCATACACCCGGGAGCAGAGGCGCAACGCTCAGCACGCTGTAGACGTACAAGGCGGGTCGTAGCCAGCCGCGATCAAGGATCTTTCTCCGCACGGGGAAATGCAGGAAAAAGGTGATGAAGTTCGGCAACGCAAAGATCCACGCGACGGTGAGACCAATGCCAAGAACGTAGAATTTCCACGCGGGTTCGCCGGCGAGGTTGAGTTGGCTCAGACCGAGGAATAACATGGAGAAGATACCATAGCGCGCGAACACGCGCTGGGTCCTTCCCTGCGGCCGCGTCATGACAACGATGTAACCGACAATGAGGAACCCAAACCCAAGCAGGAAGAAGGCAACGTACCGGACGTCGAACACCTTCAGCACCTGCACACGAGTGGTGAAGGTTGAATCGTTTCGTGCGACGAGATACTCGGCATATTCGTTGCGTTTGATGCTGTTCAGCATCTGCATCGCGTGGTTGCCTTCTTTGAAACTTTTCCCGTCGATCTTGAGCAGAATGTCGCCGTCTCGGATTCCGGCCACATCCGTCACTCCGCCCGGGACAACCTGTTCGATCAACAGGCCGGGCTTGCCGTCCGGTCTCGGCAACCAGGCACACTGGTCATTGCTCGTCGCTTTGAAGACCATGACATCGAACGCGTGCACGAGCACAATAGCGAGGACGGCCAGAACGGCGATCGTGTAGATCGTGCGAATCGGCCCAGGGGTCATCTTCTCGAAGGGATTTCTCATGCGCGTCTCTTTTCCCAGAATGTGCTCTCCTATCGATACGGGATTTTGCTCAATTCGTTTCGGCACTCAAAATGCGTAGCCGATGCTGAAATACCCGAGGAACGGCCCGCGGCTGATCGGGTTGTTCAGGAGGTCTTTGCGAAAGTAAAAGCTTTGACCGACGGCGATCTCCGCAGGCCCGATCGGCGTATCGAGCGCCAGCCCGACGCCGATGCCGTGGCGGAGATCCTGAAGATGGATTTCAGCCGCATTGGACCAGATCGATCCCAGATCGTACCGAGCGGTGAAATAAGTGTCGAAGAAGATTTTGAATGGAGGTTGGTAGCGATACTCAAGGCTTGCGACGACCAGCTGGCGACCGCGACTGTTGTCCTCCCGCAATCCGTAGAAGCTCTCCTGACCCCCCAGGCTGAATTGTTCCGTAATCGGCAGCGTCTGGTCCGCGAAGCCAAACAGGATCCTGGCGTGCAGAGTGTTCCGTTTGTCGTATGTCTGATACGAATCATACGTCAACGACATCTTCGTAAAGCCCGTGCCGCCCGTCGCCGGCAGGAGGGCGGATTCATAGGAAAAATCCATCGCCACGCCGGTGCGTGGAAACGGGTATCGGTCCCGGCTGTCTACTTTGGTGCCGAATTTGATCGAACCGATCCTGTAACTCTGCGTTTCCACCGGCTGCCCGGAGATGCTCCATACTCGATGACTCTCCAGCCTCCCTTCGACGGTTACCGTCCCCAGCCGCTCCAGCTGGGTCCCAAACGTGACGGTTGCTCCCTGACGAAGTTCGCGATATTCGCCGACCAAGACACGATCCCATCGCTTGGGATTGACGATCGGTTCATCACCGTACACATTCACGTCACGGAATCCGTAGGTTCCCCGAAGGCCGAACGTCAGGTAGGTGTTGAAAATCCGTGTCGCCCTGAATTCGCCGACGACGCTCCGGTTTCTTGACCCCCCGAATGCATGGACCCCCAGCTCCGCCCCGATCCCGAAGAGGTTTTCGTCCCGGACGTCGATCGAGGGCTGCACGCTCCGCTCGTTATCGATGCGCAGGCCGAAGCGGATCAACTCGGTGCTCCGCTCCCGGACATTGATGACGACAACCTGGTGTTCATCGCGCGATCCCTCCTGATGCACGCTGATCGATACCTGTTCGAAGAGGTTGGTGGCGTAGAGTCTCGAGATGCCCTCAGCCACCATCGCGGCCTGGAAGACATCCCCATCCTTCCACGGAAGCTCTCGCCAAATGACGTAGTCTTTCGTCTTCGTCGTACCGCGGATATCCATATGGTAGACGATCCCTTCATCGATCACCACGGTCGCTCTGCCCGTCAGCCGGTTCAGCCGGGCTTCCCGGATGCGCGCCAGGGAGTATCCACGATCACGATAGATTCCGAGCACGGCCTCCACCGCATCGCGGCTCTGATGAAAATTGAGCCGCCGTCCGATGAGCGGCTGAAACACGGCCTCCAGCGTATCGAGGCCCACGTATCTGCTTCCGATGATCTCCACAGAGCTGAGAATCGGATTCGGCGGACATTCGAGACGCAGGTGCGCGCCGGCGGAATCCTCTCGGACCTTCACGTCCACGTGCTCGTAGTCCCCGCTTTCATACAGCGCGTTCACAAGCCTCTGCACTTCAAGCTCTGAGATCTGTCTCTCGCGGGCAAGCGCCATTACCCTCATCAACCATCCCTGATCGAGTTGGAGGGCATCAAAATCAAAATTAGCGTTAGAAAACACCGAAGGCCCTGCGGAGCGAGCGGTGAGCTCCATCTCCTTCTCCCGGATCATTGCTTCCAGTCGACCGACGACCATGCCTGCAGCTTCGTTTCCCTTCTGAATCAGAGAGTCGAGATTCGAGAAGTCATCGGAGAGATGGTTCCCAAGTTCGGGACGAATAGCGATGTCTGCCTTCGCCAACTCGGCCTGATTGGCAGATTGCATGGTGATGCCGAGGATCTGGTCGGCGATTTCCCATGGGGCGTGCAGTTTCGAGGCGGGACGGAGCGGACTCGTGACATCGATTGCGATCACGATATCTGCGCCCCACCGCCGCGCGACACCGACCGGTATGTTCGAGACCAGCCCGCCGTCGAGGAGCTGTGTCGTATCTTGGATCACCGGACTGAAAAGAAGCGGCACGGAGACACTCGCGCGCATCGCCTCGGTCAAATCGCCCCGATCAAGCACGACCTGTTTCCCGGAAACCAGATCGGTCGTGACCGCGCGGAACGGTATCCGCAGGTCGTCGAAGCTGGGGCCCGGGTGATAGATACCTTGAAGCACGAGCAGGTTGAGGTAGTTCGTCAGGCGTTGACCTGTTGACAGTGCCTCGGGCAGGATCGGTTTCATCCCCTTGAACCGCACGGTCAGGATGCTTCTGTCCGCGGCGATTTTCTGATCGAGAAACAGATCCGATCGGCGCGCCTCATCGCTGAGGCTGAGGACGTCCTCCCAGTTCGTGGTATCCGCCATCCGCCGGAGCTGATCCGTCGTATATCCCGAAGCATACAATCCTCCCAAGATGCTCCCCATGCTGGTGCCGACGATTAGATCGATCGGGATCTTGGCCTGCTCGAGCACCTCGAGCACTCCGATAGCTGCAACGCCGCGAGCGCCGCCGCCGCTCAACACCACCGCGACCTTCGGACGCTTGACAGACTTGTAGGGGAGAAAATTGGGGATGAGCTGCCGGGACTCGCTGAACAGGGGCTGAATGATTCTCGTCGCCGGCCTCTGCTCATCGCGCGCTTGTAAAGCAACAGCGGGAAGGTAAGAGACGCACAAGAGTGTGGCCAGGAAAAACCGGCGTGCGATCGGCATAGAATTCGTCATTGCGGAAAGTGAATGCAAAAGTACCGAAATCTGCACCGAATAGCAACGCAGGGAATCGAGGAAGTCAACTCGGATCCATCGGCTCGCACGACGAAGTGAGTGCTCGTGCGCTCGCTTGATTTTCGGCCTTCTTCACGTTATGTTGCAAAGAAGGCTCTGCCGTCGCGTGGACGTCCGGGCGATCTCAAGTGCGCATGTTTGTCTGATGTGTTTGGTCGATGACGTTCCTTAATCCTCTCCTCCTGTTCGGGCTCGCCGCTGCTGCCATTCCCATCTTTCTGCACCTGTTCAACCTGCGCAAGCTCCGCACCGTTGAGTTCAGCACGCTGACGTTCATCAAGGAGCTCCAGAAGACAAGAATTCGACGACTCAAACTTCGGCAGATTCTGTTGCTCATCCTGCGGACGCTTCTCGTCATTCTGCTGGTGCTCGCCTTTGCACGGCCCACCCTGAAGGGATCCCTGGCAGGAACGCTTGGTACCCACGCCAAGGCAACCGCGGTCCTCTTCATCGACGACTCGTTCACGATGACCGTCAGCGACGAACAGGGTGAGTTGCTCAAGCAGGCAAAACGGGGGGCGGAAACGATCGTCGATCTCCTGAATCAAGGCGACGAGGTGTTTCTCGTCAGGCTCTCTCAGGTTCACCGTGGATCGCCCGATGACGCGCAGACGGCCACGAGAGACTTCGCCTTTCTGAGAAAGGAGATCGAAGAAATCAGACCGTCTGCCGTGCATACTTCGATCGAGGACGCGTTGCGATACGCAGCAAAACTCCTGTCGAAATCGTCGAATTTCAACAAAGAGGTCTATCTCTTCTCCAACTTCAAGAGCGGATCGTTCGATCTTCCGACGGCTTCGGCCTCACAAGAGAAGCTCTTTCCTCGCGAGGTTCGCTTCTTCTTTGTCCCGTTCGGGAGGAGGCCGGTGCAGAACCTCGGCATTGAATCCGTCGGCGTCGCATCGTCAATTCTTGAACAAAACAGGCCGTTGACAGTGACGGCTCGCATCGGCAACCATTCCACCGCGCCGGTTCAGGATCACGTCGTCAGCGTGTTTCTGAATGGAACGCGGGTCAGCCAGCGCGGTGTGGACGTTCAGAGCGGAGAGTCAGCCGATGTCGAATTCTCCATCGTTCCGAACGCCGCCGGCTACATCTCGGGTTTCGTCGAGCTCGAAGATGATGATTTCGAATACGACAATCATCGGTACTTCGTCATCTATGTCCCTGAACACGTCCGCGTATTGATCGTCGGAAGGCCGGCAGAGGCACGGTTTGTATCGCTTGCGCTTGCGACTCGGCAGTCATCATCCGGTTCGAGCTTCGATCTGCAGGAAGTAAGTCCGAACCAGTTGAGCTCGGTTCAGATCGACGCAGCGGATGTGGTTGTCCTGACAAACGGCCAGGATCTCTCCGCACCCCAGGCAAATGAGCTTTCTTCGTTTCTCGCCAATGGCGGGGGCATGGTCATCTTTCCTGAACCCCAGGTGCAACCCGCCGTCTTCAACAAAGTCGTCGCGGCCCCTTTGAAGCTCCCGACGATCACCGGTATCGATGGAAGCGTCTCGCAAAGCGGTTCCTTCGTCGAGTTCGAGAAGATTGATCTTCGCCATCCTGTGTTCCAGGGAATGTTCGAAGAGCAGGGGGCGAGCCCGCAGGGACAACGTGCAACAGCACCCACCCAACGATCCGTTGAATCGCCTCGGGTGAACATGTCCGTTCGCTATGCGCTGACGGCACGCTCCAATCCGATTATCACGCTCTCCAACGGGGCACCGTTCCTGCTGGAGCAGCAAGTGGGGTCAGGCAGAGCTTTCCTGTACGCCGTCGCAGCAGATCTCCGGTGGTCGGACTTTCCGCTCAAGGGGCTCTTCGTCCCGCTGCTCCATCGCTCGATCTCGTATCTCGACCAGGAGGGCGAACAGCCGGGCGAGACACTCGCAGGAGACGAGATTCTAATCAAGAGTCGAGTCCGCACGAGAGTTCCTTGGACGGTTCAAGATCCTGACAAAGGCGAAGTCGTCGTCACACCCGCATCTTCCGGATCGCGGCAGTTGGCGCGGTTCACCGGGACGGATCGTGTGGGTATTTATTCGGTGGCGGCTGGGAGAGAGACAATCGAGATGTTCGCAGTCAACCTGGATCCGCGGGAATCGAACACGACAAAAGCTCCGGCCGCGGTCATCGAAGGGATGCTTCACAGGCTCGGCATCGATCCGGCCTCCGTAAAGGAAGTTCAGGAACCTCAAGACCTGGAGCGGACGATCCTGCAATCCCGTTTCGGGGTTGAGCTATGGAAGTATCTGCTGCTTGCGGCCCTGCTCATCGCGGTGGCTGAACTGATCGTTGCGCGCACATCGAAACAGGAGACACTGGCTCCCTGATCCTATGATCGAACTCGCTCCGTCAGGCAAAGAACGATGCATCATCATCGGCGTGTCGACGCGCTCGATCGGCCGTGATCAGACCGATGAGTATCTGGACGAGCTGGCGCTCCTTGCCGAGACCGCAGGGGCCGAGGTCGTGAAGCGAGTGACCCAGGACCGGGACCGCATTGAACCGTCGACCTTCATCGGCAAAGGAAAGGCGGAGGAAATCCGTTCGCTCGTCCAGACGCTGTCCGTCCCTCTGGTGATTTTCGACGATGATCTCTCGCCGGTTCAGGTAAGGAATCTGGAGCGTGCATTCGAGTGCAAGATCCTCGATCGGAGCGCCCTCATTCTGGACATTTTTGCCTCTCGGGCGAAAACAAACGAGGCGAAGACCCAGGTCGAGCTTGCGCAGCTGGAGTACCTCCTGCCGCGCTTGACCCGGCAGTGGACTCACCTTTCAAAACAGTACGGCGGCATCGGCACCAGAGGTCCCGGCGAGACACAGATCGAGACGGATCGGCGGATGATCCGGGCGAGGATCAGCCATCTGAAGGAGAAACTGAAGCGCGTGGCCCAGCAGCGTCTCACGCAGCGCAAGGGTCGCAGCCTGCATACGCGAGCTGCCCTTGTCGGCTACACAAACGCCGGCAAGTCGACGTTGCTGAATCTGCTTTCAGGCTCCGATGTTTTCGTGGAGAACCGCCTCTTTGCCACGCTTGACCCGACGACGCGGATCGTCCCTCTCAGCCCTTCGAACCAGATCCTTATGACGGATACGGTGGGATTCATTCGGAAGCTTCCTCACCATCTCGTGGCATCGTTCAAAAGCACACTCGAGGAGATCACCGAAGCGGACCTCTTGCTGCACATCGTCGATGTTTCGAATAAGGCGTTCGAAGAGCAGGTCACGATCGCAAATGACACGCTCGCAGAGCTGGGGGCGGAGGAAAGACCGACCCTGATGGTCTTCAATAAAATCGATCGGCTTCCGGATCGGACCATTTTGCAGTCGCTCGCCGAGAAACATCACCACCGGGTGTTTATCTCCGCGACCCGCGGCATCAACATTCTCGGCCTGAAGGAGGCGGTATCGGAGCTCTTGAAAAAGGAGTTTGTGGAGGAAACCTTCAAGATCTCACAGCGGAATCAAAAACTCATCTCCCACCTCCATGAGACGGGAGAGGTCCTCGAGCGAATCTACGAGGACAACCAGGTGATCATGCGAATAAGGATCAAGCGGAAGGATAAGGAACGGCTGGCGAACCTTGTTCAGGGCAGCTGAGCCTGCCTCACGATCTCTTGAATTCTCTCTACAGGCCTCGCCAGGATCGCTTTTTTGCCTTTCTCAGCAATCGGACGCTGGACCAGATCCGGGCATTGCGTCAGAAGATCCGAAATCTCACTTTCCGAAGACTTTCTCTCACCAAGCTTTAGCCTCCTGTAGATCTTCTCATTCGTCCAGTGCAGTCCCCCGGCCGGGATGCCCATCTCCTTGAGAAGCGCTTTCCGTCTGGATCTGGGAATGGGCCGCAGGTGGACGATGATCTTTGCCGCGATCAGGAGGAGAGTCTGGGGTTGGTGGGAACAAGCGTCACAAGGATGGGCGCAAGGACCTCCTGGCCGAGCAGCAGCCCTCTCATCTCCAGCGTAACGCGCTCCCCCGCAATCTTCTGCCACGGCTCATCCATGTCGCCCGTATCGGCTCCCTCAAGCTTGAGCGTATAGTCCGTTCCGGGCGGAACCAGAACGTACGGCATCGGCTGGAACCTCCCGTTGAACTGATAGCGCACGTTTTCAGAGGTCCCTTTCAGGTACGCTTGCCGCAGGCTCAAGGTGTCGCGACTCTGGTTGCGAAAGGAAATCGTAATCGAGGAGAACACACGATCTTTCACATGGTATGTTCCCGAGACTTCGACCTCGAGCTTGTGCTCCGGGTCCCGGTGGACGTAGCGCTCGCAGTTACAGTTGTCCGTCAGTACAAGATAGGGATAGCTGCTGGTACACGAGATGAGGACGAGCGGCACCACCAGCAAGAATGGCCACGCCTTCACTTCTACCGTTCCGGCGATTTGATCACCGTCTCGCCGGTAAAGACTCTCTTCACCTCTTCCGCCTCGTCACGCGAGCCGACGATGTCACCCCAGTGCATCGGGATCAGGGTGTGAGGCTTGAAAGCATTTGCGGCTTCCCCTGCCTCCTTCGCCGTCATCGTGTAGGTCCCGCCGCATGGCAACAAGGCAAAATCGGTCACGACGGCCTTCATCTCGGGCGTGAAATCGGAATCACCGGAGTGGTAGATCTTCTGCCCGGTCGAGAGCGTGATGACGTACCCCACCCAATTGTTCCCTTTCGGATGGAACTTCTTGTCGATGTTGTACGCTGGAATGGTTTTAACCTTCAGCTCGCCAACGTTATAGAGCTCGCCGGGAACGACAGCGATGACGGTGCCTTTGATCTGGTACGCCGCGTCCTTCGGCGCGAAGAAGGCTGTCCCTTCCTTCTTAATCTTGGCGATATCCTCTATCGAGAAGTGATCGTAGTGCGCGTGGGTGATGAAAATGACATCGGCTTTCGGCAGGTTTGCAGGAAGCTTCCACGGATCGATGTAGATTTGCGTCGCGCCGTCTTCGATACGGAAAGACGCGTGCCCCAGCCAGTGGATGTGTTGATGGTTCATAGGTCCTCCTTTTTACCTGAGCGGTCGAGCGAAGTCCTTCGTGCGACCAGCACGACACCCACGATGGCCGGCCCGTGCCGGCTTGATTTCCTTACGGCGCAACACTCCTCGTGCGGCCGTTCGCCGTCTCCAGTCGTTCCCTCGCGTCGGCAAATCCCGGCTTGATGACATCGTAGATGAAAGCGATACGATTCTTGTACGGCTGGAACGTACTCTTCATCGCGTTGATCGTAAGCTTCTCGAGGTCGTCGAGCTTGAGATCGAACACCTCGGCCGCTGTCTGAAACTCGTCGGTGAGCGTGATTCTGCTCATCAGCCGGTCGTCGGTATTGAGGGTCACCCGGAACCTATAGCGGAAGTAGATCCCGAAGGGATGTTCCTTGAGACTCTTGACCGCTCCCGTGTCCACGTTGCTCGTGAGGCAGATCTCGAGCGGCAGCCGTTTGTCCAACACATACTGCGCGAGCGTGCCCATGCTCACCACGTCGCCGTCTTTGACTTTCATGTCTTCGATGAGCCGCGTTGCGTGACCGATGCGGTGCGCTCCGCACCACTGAATCGCCTGCCAGATCGACTCCTTCCCGAACGCTTCCCCGGCGTGGATCGTGATATTGAAGTTCTCACGCTGAATATAGTGAAACGCGTCGATATGTTTCTTGGGAGGATACCCGCCTTCCTCCCCCGCGAGGTCGAACGCCACCACGCCGTGATCGCGAAAATCGATCGCAAGCTGAGCGATTTCCTCCGAGATATCGGGCTTCATGTTCCGCAGCGCGCAGAGGATCACGCCGTACTCCACCCCGAAATCCCCTTTTCCCCGCTCCAGTCCCCGAAGCACCGACCGCACCACGGTTTCCATGTGGAGGCCCTTCTTCAGGTGCTCAATCGGAGCGAAGCGGGTCTCGACGTACATCACGCCGTCACGTTTCATGTCCTCCATCATCTCATAGGCGACGCGCTCGAGCGCTTCCTCCGTCTGCAGCACGCCGCACGTGTGCTCGAAGCCCTCGAGGAAGAGCGGCAGGCTCCCCCGGGTCGCCCCGCGGTGGAACCATTCAGCCAGCTCCCCGGGATCGGTCGTCGGCAATTTGCGATAGCCGTTCTCCTTTGCCAGCTCGATCACCGTCTGAGGGCGGAGGCCGCCATCGAGATGATCGTGCAGAAGGACTTTCGGGAGGCTTCGTAAGAAATCTTTGGTAAATGTCATAGAGTGCCCGCCTTTGATATCAATTCAGCTTGCCGATCTCCCGTTTGCCGTTCCGGGCCCTCGAAGCTCTTCCTCCGACGGAATCCATCCCGTGCGCAAACGACAGCGATAAGTCACCGTTCACGTGCCGCCGGGCAGCAGCGCGGACATCTTCGATCCAACAATGTCATCCACGCAAGCGCTCCCCGCCCACAGAGGATGATCAACGTCAGGGCCTGCAACGGCCTCCAAAACAATTTAGTTCAGCCTTTCCTGAAATTCAACCGCTCATGCCCTCTGTGAGCTAGCCGATTGACTTTTCATGCGAATCTGTTTATAATGGCCAGGAAGTTGGACGGGCTCATTCACAGATTGAGGCCGTCGCACCTTCGCAGCTTCTTTTGGCCAACCGTACGATGGTTCATACCATCACCTGCCCTCGCGTTCGAACGAGGCATCGCGGGACGTCGCGTGACATTCGAATCAGCACACTAACCCTATGGACCAGCAGAAGATCAATGTTCTCGTGGCAGACGATGAGGACGGCCTGAGGGCGACGATTTCGGCCTGGCTGGGGGACGAGGGCTTCAATGTCAAGGAAGCCTCGAACGGACTGGATGCAATCAAATTGATCCAATCGGATGATTTCGATCTGGCCCTCCTGGATATCAAAATGCCCGGCGCAAACGGTCTGGAAGTCCTCCGGTACATCAAGAAGAACTCCTCGGCGACCGAGGTCGTGATGATGACCGGCATGAGCGACGTCAACATGGCTGTCGAAGCGATGAAGCTCGGAGCAAAAGAGTATCTGACCAAACCGATCGATATGGATCAGCTCGTGCCGCAGCTGCGTGTGCTTCTTCATGCCCGCGACGCCGAAGAACGCATCCGCCAGCTTCAGGCCGAACACACGGCGAGGCTTCTCTACGACCTTCATAACCCGATATCGGGTCTCCGTCAGAGCATCGGCTATCTGGTCAAGGGGATGGCGGGAACGGTGAGCGATCATCAGAAGGAGCTGCTGGGCTACATGACCACCTCGATCGACCGGGTCATCGGGCTCCTGAACAACATGATGGACCTGACGAAGCTTGAGGCGGGGCGCGTCCGGCTCAACAGCGGCATCAGCAACCTCGGTGACCTAGTTCAGGAAGTTGGGCAGGAATTCCGAGTTCCCTTCCAGTCGAACAAGGTCAGCCTGGAAGTCCACGCGGAGCCCGAACTTCCCACGATCGAATTTGATCGCCAGAAGATCGATCAGGTCGTCAAGAATTTCCTCAGCAACGCCGTGAAATACACGCCACCCGACGGCGCCGTCGTCATCCACGTGCGCAAGGTCGCAATGGTGCTGGAGGAAGGACAACAGCCGTCGGACTTCGTGATGGTTTCGGTCTTCAACAGCGGTCCGGGCATCCCCAAGGACGAAATCCCCTTGATCTTCGACCGCTACCGGAATGTCACGGCGGCCAAGGACGAGAGCAAGATGACAAGCCTCGGTCTGATCATTTGTCAACGCATCATCGAGGCCCACAACGGGAAGATCTGGGTGGAGTCAGAACCGAACAAGGGAGCAACGTTTTCGTTCGCTCTGCCGATTCGATAACCTATCAACGCGGTTTGCTCATGCCCACAGCTCCGATATCCATTCTCGCAGTCGATGATGAAGAGTCCTTCCTGAACGTCTTGAAGATCATTCTCGACGAGGAGGGATACGAGGTCCGGGGGGCGGAAGATGGAGTCGCTGCCATCAACGCGCTGCAGACCTTCCCTTTCGATCTCATCTTGCTGGACGTAAAGATGCCGCGGGTGGACGGCATCGAGGTCCTGAAGTTCATCAAAGAGCACCACATCGACGCGCAGGTGATCATGCTCACCGGTGTGAGCGAGATTCGCATCGCCGTTGAATGCATGCGGCTCGGCGCGTATGATTACATCTCAAAGCCGTACGACACGGACGAATTGCTGGCACTCATCGATCGCGCGTTGGAGCGCAAGCGGTTGCTCATCCAGAACAAAGCGTTGAAGACCGAGCTGGCGCGCCGCGTCCTCTCTCCCTCGATCATCGGTCGATCAAAGGGCTTTCTTGAAGTTCTTGACCTCGCCTCGCGCGTCGCGCCGACGGATACGACCGTTCTTGTCCAGGGGGCGAGCGGCACCGGAAAGGAGCTCGTCGCCACCTTCCTCCACAACAACAGCCCCCGCAAGGATCATCCCTTCCTGGCGCTGAACTGCTCCTCCATTCCGGAAACGTTGATCGAGAGCGAGCTGTTCGGACATGAAAAAGGAGCCTTCACGGATGCGAGCGTCACCAAGCAGGGCCTTGTCGAGATCGCCAACGGCGGGACTCTGTTCCTCGACGAGGTGGCCGAAATCTCGGCTATGGTACAACCGAAACTCCTTCGCTTCCTTCAGACGGGGGAATATCGGCGGGTGGGTGGAAACAAGAATTTGAAATCCGACGTGCGCATTATCTCCGCCACGAACAAAGATTTGCGACAGGAGGTAGCGGCCGGTAAATTCCGTGAGGACCTTCTGTATCGCTTGAACGTGATCACGCTTCAGATCCCCCCGCTGCGCGAGCGCAAAGAGGACATCCCCCAACTCGTCGAGCACTTCCTCCGGAGCCGCGTGCGGGCAAAGGAGCTGAAGCAGATTGACGAAAAGGCGCTCGAGATCCTGATGAAGTACGACTGGCCGGGCAACGTGCGCGAGCTCGAGAACGTCATCGAGCGGGCAGCGATCCTCTCCCCGGAGAATGTCATCCGAGTCGATGATCTCGCCCTCCCCATTGGTACGAGGTCTCTGCTGGAGACGGCGGGGGAGACGCCCGGCACAGGCGCCCGTCTGGGAGGCGCGTTCTCAATGGTAGAGATCGAAAAAGCTCACATCGACGGCATTCTGAAATCCGTCAACTGGAACAAGAACATAGCTGCAAAGATTCTCGGGATCAGCCTGAAGACGTTGTACACGAAGATCCAGCAGTACAACCTCACCAAAGATTAGTCGATTTGCCGCTCCTCAGAGGTGACGGTCACAAACCTCATCGTTCACTGAAGGATGACCATCTGTTTTCTGCGACACGGGGATGCCGTCGAAAGCCCTTCGCTTCATGACAGCGAGCGTCCACTCAGCGAATTGGGCCAGCAAAAAGGCTCAACGGCCGGGAGGTTTCTTCGAGCGACAAGAACGGACATCGGACGCATCCTAGCGAGCCCGCTCCTGCGAGCACAGCAGATGGCGGCAGCCGTCCAACGAGAACTGGAGTCTCCCCCCATTGCCGCCTCCGAGTTCCTGGCGTCGTCAAGTGCGCCGCGGCAGATTCTGGAGCAGTTGAAGAGTCTGGGGGGGTCGAGCATCCTCCTCGTGGGACACGAGCCGCATCTCAGCAAGACAATTTCGTTCTTGATCAGCGGGGAAGAAGAGCAGAAGGTAGAGATGAAGAAGGGAAGCCTTGCGTGCGTCGAAGTCCCTCTCCCACTGGAGCCGGGCCATGGAATCCTGAAATGGCTCGTTACCTTCGAACAAATGCGTTCGGCACGTCAGCCCTGAAGAGAGCTCTCGGTGAGCTACCGCAGCGCGCGGAAAAAGGGGATGTGGTGATCCCGACAATCAGTTGATTCCATGCGGGAAAGCTCGTAAGATGAAACGGAGTCCCCATCATGCAGAACAAGTTCACCAGAGCTGCAAGAAACACAAGAAAGGAACGCTGATATGGAGTTGAAGACCGTCAAGATCGAGAAGCCGGAGGCCACCAACTTCATTCTGGGACAGTCGCACTTCATCAAGACCGTGGAGGATATCCACGAGGCGATCGTTCAGACGAACCCTCAGATGAAGTTTGGCCTCGGGTTCTGCGAATCCTCGGGGCCGGCCCTCGTGCGCTGGACCGGCAATGATGCGAATCTCATTGAGCTCGCGAAGAAGAACGCAATGGCCCTCTCCTGCGGTCACTGCTTCATCCTGTTCATGGAGAACGGATTTCCTGTCAACATCCTCAACACGATCAAGACGATCCCTGAGGTCTGCAACATCTACTGCGCGACTTCCAATCCGGTTGAGGTAATCGTTGCAGAAACGGGGAACGGCCGCGGCATCATGGGCGTCATCGACGGTGTGAAGACAGCAGGGATCGAGACGGAGGCTGACATCAAGAGCCGGAAAGAGTTGTTGAGGAAAATCGGCTACAAGCTCTAAGCGCCCGGGCTGGTCTGTCGCATTCCTTGCTCATCGATCCATCAACAATATGAAATCACCGAGGCTCCTTATGAAGAACGCAATCCTCCTTTTGTTGGCTGCGGCCTCAATCGTTGGCTGTTCCGCAAGCCGCACGTATATCACGGACGCTCAAGTGATCGGCCCGTACAGTCCGGGGGTGAAAGTCGGGGATCTTCTTTTCGTTTCAGGCCAGATAGCACTGAAGCCCGGGACCGGCGAGCTGGCTGGAGACGATATCGAGAGCCAGACCCGCCAGGCGCTTGAGAACCTGCGATCGATCCTGAACAAGGCCGGCTACGACGTTTCAGACGTCGTCCAATGCACTGTGTACTTGAAGAACATCGGCGACTATTCCAGGATGAACCAGATCTACGGTAGTTTCTTCACCCAGGGTCGCTATCCGAGCCGTACTGCTGTGGAGGTTTCCAACCTTCCGCGCAGTGCGAAAATTGAAATCACTGCCGTTGCCTGCAAGGGTCGGTAGTGAACTCCAACAAGGGAATTGGACCATGAAAACGGATAACAAACCACTGATTCACCCGGCGGTTCGCGCTCCCCGCGGTACAACACTTTGCTGTAAGGGCTGGCTGCAAGAAGCTGCGTTGCGGATGCTCATGAACAACCTCGATCCGGAAGTAGCGGAGAAGCCGCAAGAGCTGATCGTCTATGGCGGCACCGGGAAAGCCGCGCGAAACTGGGAATGTTATGACGCGATCGTCTCAAGCTTGAAGAACCTTGCGAACGATGAGACCTTGCTCGTTCAATCAGGGAAACCTGTCGGCATCTTCAAGACGCACACGAATGCTCCCCGGGTGCTGATCAGCAACGCGATGATCGTCCCGAAATGGGCAACGTGGGACGAGTTTCGCCGCCTCGAGGCCCTCGGCTTGACGATGTACGGACAAATGACCGCCGGCAGCTGGATCTACATCGGCACGCAGGGGATTCTCCAGGGGACGTACGAGACATTCGCTGCCTCTGCCGCCCGACACTTCCGCGGAACCCTCGCCGGACGATTCCTCCTCACGGCAGGGCTCGGCGGCATGGGGGGCGCTCAACCGCTCGCCGCTACCATGAACGGAGCCGCTTGTCTTGTGGTTGAAGTTGATCCCGATCGCATCCAGCGTCGGCTGAAGACCAGCTACCTCGACACGACGGCGGACAACCTTGATGATGCTCTCGTTCAAATCCGCGCGGCAAAAGAGAGAAAGCTTCCCCTCTCTGTCGGGCTCCTCGGCAACGCAGCGGACATCATACCAAAGATCGCCGACGGCAAGTTCCTGCCGGACATCGTTACAGATCAGACCTCCGCGCACGACACGCTCAACGGCTACGTCCCGGCCGGCATGCTGTATCCCAAAGCCCTGGAGCTGCGAAGAAAGGATCCCCAGAAGTACGTCCAACAGGCCAAAGCGTCTATTGTTGATCACGTGAAGGGACTGCTGAAGCTCCAGAAGAAAGGCGCGATCGTGTTCGACTACGGCAACAACATTCGGGGCGAGGCACTCGCCTCCGGAGTCAAAAACGCGTTCGCGATCCCGGGATTTGTCCCCGAGTATATCCGTCCCCTGTTCTGTGACGGGAAAGGGCCGTTCCGCTGGGCCGCTCTGTCCGGGGACCCGGAGGACATTTACCGGACCGACCGAGCCGTTATGGAGACTTTTCCTGATAACAAGCAACTCTGCACCTGGATCGACAAAGCGCAGAAGCAGGTGGCGTTCCAGGGCCTCCCGGCCCGCATCTGCTGGCTCGGGTATGGCGAGCGGGCGAAAATGGGCGCGATCTTCAACGATCTCGTGGCACGCGGAGAGGTGAAGGCTCCCATCGTCATCGGCCGTGACCACCTCGATTGCGGCAGTGTCGCTTCCCCCAACCGTGAAACGGAGAAGATGAAAGACGGCAGCGATGCGATCGCCGACTGGCCCATTCTGAATGCGCTGCTGAATGCCGTAGGCGGAGCAAGCTGGGTGAGCGTTCATCATGGCGGCGGCGTCGGGATCGGGTTATCGATTCACGCGGGTATGGTTGTTGTCTGTGACGGGACTAAGGAGGCAGAAGAACGAATCCAGAGAGTTCTCACCTACGATCCCGGGCTCGGCCTCATGCGACATACCGATGCAGGATACGAGCGGGCGATCCAGAACTCAAAGAAGTGGGGCGTGAAAATCCCCATGATGCGCTGATCCCCGACGGTCTCGACCCCGCACCACCTCTTCGTGTTCTCAGTCCCCGGCCTCGCGCGGACAGGCTGACGTTGTAGGTGAGAAGCCCATCGCGCGGCGTCGACGGAATTCATATCTCCCTGTAGGCTTTCGAGGCATCCTATGAAATGGACTGTTCGACCACAGTATGCGGCAGGAATCGGAATAGCACTCGCCATTCTGCTCCTCATCGCGTTCTTCTCGGCTCAGACGAGCGTAAGCCTCATCGAAGATGCTCGGCAGGTCACACACAGCTACGAGGTTCTGCTGAAGCTCAAGTCGGCAGAATATCGCTTCGCGCAGGGAGAGGGAGCTATTGACAATTATCTCCTCACTGGGGCGCAAAGTTCGCTCGCCGTCTACCGGTCCGCGCTCGATTCCTCCTCGCGAAGGCTCAGCGACCTCGTGACGCTTGCGGCCGACAACTCGTACCAGCTGAGAAAGCTCGACACGCTCAACGCCTTGCTCCGGCAGAGGTCCGCCCAGCTTGAGGAGGACATCACCGCGAGAACAGGCAAGGGGCGGTCGATCGGCGGTCGACCTGCTCGAGTGCATGACGAGGGGAAGTTCGCGCCGGACATCCGCAGGATCTTCGCCGAGATGGAGTACGAGGAGCGGACATTGCTGGCTGACCGGAACGCCACAACAACCGCGAGAGCCCAGGCCGCAATTGTCATCGTGGCCGTCGGCGGCCTGCTCGGCTTCGCCCTTCTGTTGCTGGTTCTCTTCTTCCTGAACAGAGAGTCAACTCGGCGTCTGCGAATCGAGGACGACCTTCGTCAAAGCGAGGAAAAGTATCGGCAGCTCGTCGAAACGGCGACGGATATCATCTACCGCACGGATCGGACCGGACATCTCAGTTATGTGAATCCCATAGCCCTGCGCATCTTTGGCTACTCGGCCGAGGAAGCGCTTGGGATGCATTACCTCGACGTCATTCGACCGGACTGGCGCGATGAGATCAAGCGGTTTTACGTGACGCAGCGCATCTCAAAGACCCCGAGCTCCTATTTCGAGTTCCCCGCTCTCTGCAAGGACAGACGCGACCTGTGGCTGGGCCAGAACGTACAGCTCCTCCAGGACAACGGCGAGATCATCGGATTCCAGGCAACGGCTCAGGACATCACCGCACGCAAGCGGGCGGAGGAAGAACGCGACCGATTCTTTGCCCTCTCACCCGATTTGATTTGCACGACGGGATACGATGGGTTCTTCAAAGATCTTAACCCATCGTGGGAGTCGATGCTCGGCTTCTCGCGAGAGGACTTGCTCTCGCGACCCTTCCTCGACTTCGTCCACCCCGAAGATCGCGAGCCGACCCGTGCTCAGTTTCTGCAAGTACGATCGGGGGGGAAGCTCCTCGCTTTCTCGACGCGATTCCTCTGCAAGGATGGATCGTATCGGTGGACCGAATGGGCCGCGACGTCGAGCCCCCAGCTCTCCGTGATTTTCGCGGTCGGCCGGGACATCACGGAGCGCGAGACGGCCGAGGCGGCCGTGCGAGAGAGCGAGACGCGCTACCGGATTCTCGCTCAAAACTCGACCGACATGATCGCCCGTCATTCCCCGGAAGGGATCTATCAGTACGTCTCCCCCGCGTGCCGCACCTTGCTGGGTTATGAACCCGAAGAGCTCATCGGTCACTCCGCGTACGAATTCTTCCATCCCGATGATCTTCTCCACGTACGGCTGCACGAGAGGAAAATCAAAGACCTGCCGGAGACCTTCACGAATGTCTATAGGGTCCGGCGGAAAGACGGGAATTTCCTCTGGTTCGAATCGATGAGCAGGACGGTGCGTGACGCGGCAACAAGACGCGTGCTCGAGATCATCACCGTTTCCCGAAATATCACCTCACGAAAGGCGGCGGAGGAAGAGCTTGAGCGGAGCGAGGAGCGTCTCCAGCAAGTGATTGAGACGGTGGAGGAAGGGATCACACTCAGCGACGAAGGAGGCAGGTTCCAGATCTTCAATTCCGCAATAGAGCGACTGACGGGGTACACGATGGCGGAAGCAAACGCAAGCGGCGACTTCTCGCGCGTCATGTATCCGGATGCCGCCGACCGACAGCGCGCACTCGACGGGCTGGAGGAGCTGCTCGAGAAGGGAAAACCGACGGATGTCGAGACAACCATTACCACGAAATCCGGCGAGCAGAAGATCCTCCTCGTGGTCACGACGCTCTTGCACATCAGGAATAGTCGGATGTTTCTGAGCGCGTACCGCGACATCACTGAACGGAAAGGCGCCGAAGAGGAGCTCCGGAAAGCAAAAAATCTCGCGGAAGCGGCCACCCGGGCGAAATCGGATTTTCTGGCGATGATGAGTCACGAGATCCGAACACCGATGAACAGTGTCATCGGGATGACCGATCTCTTGCTTCAATCGACCCTGAGCGAGGAACAGCGGGATTTTGTTGACACAATTCGGATCAGCGGGGAGTCGCTTCTGTCCATCATCAATGATATCCTGGACTTCTCGAAGATCGAATCGGGGAAGATCGAGCTCGAGCATCATCCCTTCGAAGTACGAACGTGCGTCGAAGATGTTTTGGATCTCCTTGCCGCAAGGGCGCTGGAGAAGCGGCTGGACCTGCTGTATTGGATCGATCCGAAAGTTCCTCCATTCATCATCGGCGATGTCCTTCGCGTCCGGCAGATCTTGATCAACTTGACCAGCAACGGCTTGAAGTTCACCGACCGTGGCGAAATTTCCATTCGAGCGACACTTCTCTGGAAGGTGGGCAACGACCTCGAGCTGCAGATGTCCGTCCAGGATACCGGCATCGGAATTCCTGCCGACAAGCTCGATCGGCTGTTCAAACCGTTTTCACAAGTCGACTCGTCGACGACGCGCCGCTACGGCGGAACAGGCTTGGGACTGGCGATTTCCACTCGCCTCGTCCAGCTCATGGGGGGGAGGATCTGGGCTGAGAGCGTTGAAGGGAAGGGGTCAACCTTCTTCTTCACGATACGATCCTCCACACCGCCGGAGGATGTTCTTGTCCCGAAGGTCTACGTTCGCGGCAAGATTCCCGAACTCAACGGTAAGCGCATTCTCATCGTCGACGACAACCAGACCAACCTCGTGCTCCTCCGGATGCAGTGCGAACTCTGGGGGATGATTCCTCGCACAACTCAAGCCCCACAAGAGGCACTCCGATGGATACGCCAGGGTGATCCGTTTGACATCGCAGCCCTTGATCTGTTCATGCCGGAAATGGACGGCGTCGAGCTCGGCAGCGAGATGAGAAAGCTCCGATCAAAGGAGGGCCTCCCGCTGATCCTCTTGAGCTCGGCCGGGAAGGACTGGCCGGGACTCCCGGCGGCGAAAGAGCTCTTTCGCGTCATCCTCGCAAAACCGTTGAAACACTCACAACTGCACGATGTCATTGTAGAGGTGCTCTCCGGCAAGAAGCTTGCAGCGAAAAAAACGGAGAAACCTCTCCCAAAACGGATCGGCGAACAGTTGGCTCTCCGGATTCTGATCGCCGAGGATAATTTGCTCAACCAGAAGCTCCTCCTCCGAGTCCTGAAACAACTCGGATACGAAGCAGACGTTGCCGTGAGCGGCGTCGAGGTTTTGGCTTCCGTTGAGCATTCGAGGTACGACCTCGTCTTCATGGACGTCCACATGCCCGAGATGGATGGGCTGGAGGCAAGCAGAAGGATTGTGAATCGATGGAAGAGCGGCGAGCGGCCGATTCTCGTCGCCGTGACAGCCGATGCCATGCAGGGTGATAGAGAAAAGTGCATGGTAGCAGGAATGGACGACTACATCAGCAAGCCGATCCGCCTCGACGACATCCGGAGGGTACTTGAACGTTGGGGGGAATCCATCGGGCAGCGTTCGCCTGCCGAGCCAGGAACGTTGGTCGCTACGGACTCCTTATCCCTGGAAGATTCCCTGATGGCGCGCATCGAGCAGCTCGGCCGTGAGACGGATCTTGATTTTATCCTTGAGCTTATCGATTCCTATCCGCCGATGTTCGAGAACAAACTAAAGGACCTGCTCAGCGCACACGCCTCGAACAACAGCAAGAAGATGCACTTTCTTGCTCACTCTCTTAAAGGCGCCGCGCTCACCATCGGAGGTAACAACTACGCCGCGCTCTGCAAGGAAATCGAGGATCGAGCGTCCGAAGGGGAACTGAATGAGCTCGAGGCACTGTTGGAGAAGCTCCAAGCAGCTCAAGCAGAAATGCTTCGGACGCTGCCCGTGGTCAAAGAGAAGCTTCGGGCAAGAATGAAGCCAACCTGAAGGATTGACGGCAGCAACAGAAGAGACAGGGGTTATGCGGTTTCTGGTCTTCGGCACAGGCGGCGTCGGCGGCTTTTTTGGAGCGAAGCTGGCACACGCCGGCAACGATGTTTGGTTCGTCGCCCGCGGCGAGCACCTGAGGGCGATGAAATCGGGCGGCCTTCGCGTCCGATCGACCGAGGGCGAGTTCGTCATTCCCCCGGGGAAAATGACCGATGTACCGCAGGGCTCCGGACCTGTGGATGTTGTGCTCTTCTGCGTCAAGTCCTATGATACGGAGACTGCGGCACAACAGCTTGTGGCCGTCCTTGACAAGAATTCCGTTGTGTTGAGCCTTCAGAATGGAGTTGATAACGAAGAGAAGATCAGCCGCATCATTCCGCACGCCCGAGTGTATGGCGGCGTGGCATATGTCTCGGCGCGCATTACCGCGCCCGGGGAGATAACGGAGACAGGAGGATTCCATCGGATCGTGTTCGGGCCGATGGACGGCGCGATCGATGAGCGCTCTCGGGAAATCCATCGCTTGCTCGTCGGCGCCGGCATCAAGTGTGATCTGCGGGAGAAGGTGCTCAACGACCTCTGGAACAAGTTCGTGTTCATAACATCCATGGGATCCTTCACGGCGGTCTCGCGCCTTACGCAAGGAGAGATCATTGCACAGCCGGAAACCATCTCGGCGGTCTTCCGTGCGATGCACGAGGTCGAGGCGCTCGCCTGGAAGCAAGGTGTGGACATCGAGCCTCTGAACGAGGCGAAGATGCTTGAGAACCTGAAACGATTTGACCCTGACACCCGCTCATCCATGTACTACGACCTCGTCGCCCAAAACCCTTTGGAGGTCGAGGCGTTGAACGGTACCGTCGTGCGTCTCGGCAAGGAAGTTGGCGTCCCCACTCCCGTTCACAACGTCATCTACGCCGCGCTTCTGCCCTATCACCTCAAGCACCTCCGGCTCCGACAGATCCCATCGTAGGACAACGTGACGCATGCCTGAGAACCGACCGGACTCTGCAATCGGTTTGTGCCTGCGCTGCCGGCATGCAACGGTCGTCAAAAGTACGCACAACACTTTCTACTATCTGTGTGAGCGATCGAAGACCGATCCTCAATTCTCCAAATACCCCCGCCTCCCCGTCCTGTCCTGCTTTGGGTTCGAGCAACGCTCATTCGAGGACTCCGATCAGAAACCGCATTCTTGATTCTGAAGGCACTTCTTCGTTTCTTGCAATCCGCAAAGGAGATTGTCTTTGCGCCCCTTTTCAGCCATCCAGTTGCCTCAATCGAAATAGGCGTGTTGAACGAAGAACGATATCGTGAGCTCATAAAGAAGGAATCGAAGCATTGGGGCCAGGTTCAACAGGATGCGCAGAATCCGCAGATCTGGCACGATCAGCAGCTTTTTGAAATCTTCTTCGGGAAATGGTACCGATATCTCGTCGAGCGAGCGACCGCATCCGGTCCGAACGTCCTCGAGCTCGGCTGCGGCGAAGGAAACCTGGCGATCGAACTCGCCCAACACGGCCTCCGGGTCACGGCCGTCGATCTGAGCGCAGAGCGCATCGAGCGAGCCACCCTCAAGGCGCGGCAATCGTCCGCCAGCCGGCCCCCGACGTTCCTGGTCGATGATCTCAATACGATCACCCTTCCCCCCGAGACGTATGACTGCATCCTTGCGCACGATTCGCTGCATCACGTACTCAAGCTCGACCGTCTCTGCGATGAGGTTCGGAGGAGCCTCAAGCCATCGGGTGCGTTCCTGGTAATGGATTTCAGCGGTATGGGTGTGGTGCGACGAATTCTTGCCGCGGTCCTCTACGCGGTCTTTCCCACCTATCAACCCTATCGTGCTAAGTGGCGTTTACGACACCGCCTTTCAGGTTTTCTCGCGGGCGAGTCGAGAAAACGCGACGCTTTGGAAGAAGGATCTTCGGCACTTCTTCATCGGGATTCACCGTTCGAAGAAATCTCCCAGGCATCCATCGTTCGTGAGATCTCAAAACGATTTGCTGTCGTCACGCACCTGACCTTTTGCCCATTTTGGTACTATTTTGCGGCGAAGATCCGGTGGCCGAGGAGATTCAAGTACGCTGCCGCGCGCCTGTTGCACGCCCTCGACCAGATAATCCTTACGCTCCACCTAGCGAGAGGGGCTTACTTTTTCCTGGAAGCTCGCAACGTCCAACCTTCAACCTGATACTTCCGTGATGCAACTCCTTTTACAGAACATCAAACAGCTCGTCACTGTGGAGAGCCACGGGAAAGCCTACAAGTCGGGCGGGGAGATGCGTGGCCTCGGCGTTATGGAGCACGCGTCCGTGTTCATCGAGGATGGGGTGATCCAGTGGGTTGGACCATCCGACACGTTTGCCGGCAGCCTCGGCCCCGAGGCTGATATCCTCGATGCCTCCATGTTTGTCGCACTTCCGGGCTTCGTCGATGCACACACGCACGCTCTCTTCGCGGGAACGCGGGAAAATGAGTTCGCCCTCCGTTCCGAGGGAAAGACCTATCAGGAAATTGCGGCAAGAGGCGGCGGAATTCTGAGCACCGTGACTGCCACTCGGAGTGCGACCAAGAAGGAGTTGAAGAAGCTCGCGAACAGGCGGCTCGATGCGATGATGAAGCACGGCACGACAACCGTCGAAATCAAGTCGGGCTACGGTTTGGAGCCTGACGCGGAGATCAAGATGCTGCAGGCGATCGCAGAGCTGGCCCAGGAACATTATATTACGATCGTCGCGACGTTCCTCGGCGCTCACGCGATTCCGCCGGAATACAAAGAGAGGAGAGGCGACTACATCGATCTGGTATGCGAACGAATGCTCCCGTACGTCGCCAAACGGAATCTTGCCCAGTTCTGCGATGTGTTCTGCGAGGTCGGCTATTTCTCCGTCGAAGAATCAAGGCAGATTCTGAAGAAGGGCCTCTCGCTTGGACTTCGGTCCAAACTCCACGCTGATGAATTCAACTCGATCGGCGGAACCCAGCTTGCGGCCGAGCTGCATGCCGCTTCGGTTGATCACCTCGAGCATGTCACCGACGAAGACATCCGTGGGCTGAAGGAGAGTGGAACGGTGGCCGTGGTTCTACCCGGCGTGTCCTTCTTCCTTCGAAACCCCTACGCGCCCGCCCGCAAGATCATTGACGCCGGCATCCCGGTGGCCATCGCTTCCGATTTCAACCCGGGTTCATGCATGTCGTTCTCGCTTCCCCTGATGATGACCATCGCTTGCACACAGATGTCGATGACGCCGGAGGAAGCGATCGCCGCCGCGACATTGAATGGCGCCGCAGCCCTCGGTCTTTCTGACACTCTTGGAAGCATCGAAGTCGGCAAGCAGGCGGATATCATTTTGTACGAAATCCCCAACTATCGCTACCTCGTCTACCATTTCGGCAGCAACCACGCGGCGAAGGTCATTAAGAAGGGCATCATCCTGGAATTTCCATAACGAGCAAACAGGTAGATGATGAAGCAGATTGTCGAGTGCGTTCCGAACTTCAGCGAAGGAAGAAACCCCGAAGTCATCGAGGCCATCGCGGCAGCCATACGCGAAGTGAAGGGCGTGAAGCTCCTGAGCGCCGAACCCGACAAGGATTACAATCGCACGGTCGTGACGTTTGTCGGCGAGCCCGCAGCGGTCGTCGAGGCAGCCTATCAAGCGACCGCCGTCGCGGCAGAGCGCATCGACATGAAGAACCATTCGGGCGAGCATCCTCGCCTGGGGGCGGTCGATGTTGTTCCCTTCGTCCCCATCTCAGGTGTAACGATGCAGGACTGTGTCGCCCTCGCAAACCAGTATGGAAAACGCGTTGCCCACGAGCTTGCCATACCGATTTACCTCTACGAGTACGCCGCGACCAAACCCGAAAGAAGAAACCTGGCGACCATTCGCAAAGGGGAATACGAGGGATTGCCGGAGAAGCTGAACGATCCCGGCTGGAAGCCGGACTATGGTCCGGCGAAATTCAATGAGAGATCCGGTGCAACCGTCACCGGCGCAAGAAGATTCTTGATCGCTTACAATGTGAACCTCAACACGCCCAACCCGGCGATAGCACACGAAATTGCGCTGAGGATCCGTGAGAGCGGACGTCCCTTGAAGAACGCGGCAGGCGAGGTGGTGAAAAATGAGAAGGGCGAGACTGTGAAAGTCCCGGGCACCCTCCAAGCCGTCAAAGCGATGGGAGTGTTCCTGGAGCGTTTCGGCATCGCCCAAGTATCGATCAATCTTGTTGACTATGAGACGACACCGCCGCACGCTGCGTTCGAAGAAGTCAGGAAGCAGGCGAAGAGCCTTGGCTTTGACGGAACGGGAAGCGAAATTGTCGGCCTCACTCCACTGACGGCCCTCTTGCTGGCCGGGCGATTTTACCTCGAGCGTACAGGGAAGGTGGGCACGGCTTCTGAGGATGAGCTGGTTTCGGTTGCGATCAAAGAGCTGGGGCTGAGCCAGCTTGAGCCGTTTGATCCCGGCAAGAAGGTCATCGAGTATATGCTGTAGACTGACAACGTTCGCCGCTCGCTCTCCCCGAGCGGATCGCGGCTACTTTCAACCGGAGACACTATGCTTACATCCCGTACGGTCACCGAGTTTCTCGACGAGCTCGCATCGAGCTCCCCCGCACCAGGAGGCGGCAGCGTGGCAGCCCTCGCCGGCGCGATCGGGGCGGCACTCACGTCCATGGTCTGCAACCTCACGATCGGGAAGAAAAAGTACGCCGACGTTCAGGAGGAAATCCAAGCCGTGTTCGCCAAATCCGAAGAATTGCGGAAGAAGCTGACCATTCTCGTGGAGAAGGATACGGAGGCTTTCAACGCCGTGATGGCGGCATTCGGGATGGCGAAGAGCACCGAGGAAGAAGGGAAGCAGCGTGCAGCAGCGATTCAGCAGGCCACGAAATCCGCGACGCTCGTTCCGCTGGAAGTGATGAGCCTCTGCGGCGACGCTCTTTCGCTCTCAAGAGTTGTTGCCGAGAAAGGAAACAAGAACTCTGCTTCCGATGTGGGTGTCGCGGCGCTGATGTTCCACGCTGCGTGCGGGAGCGCAGAACTCAATGTGCGGATTAACCTTGTATCGTTGAAGGACGAGGCGTTCGTCAGGCAAACGACCGAGAAGGCGAGGGAGTTAACCGAGAAGGTGAAGCAGCTCGCGTCGGAGACTCTTCTGCTTGTGAATCGGTCGATCAACGGCGCTTGAAACGGGGTCGAATCGGCTCGGAACGCCGCGCTTTCCACCCTTTCGCGACTTGCCCCTCCTTTACCCAGCCGATCCTATTTCTTCCAGAAGGACGAGCTGAACACCACGAACACACTGTAGATCTCCAGCCGACCCAGCAGCATGCTGGCATCGAGGACCCATTTCGCGAAAATGCTGAGATGAGCGTAGTTTGATGCCGGCCCCACCGTCCCCAGTCCAGGGCCGCAGCCGGCCATGCAGGTCGCGACCGCGCTCATCGATGTCACCAGATCAAGTCCTGTCGCGGCAAGCACGATAGCGGAAATGGCAAATGTGGCGAGGTACAGTATGATGAATCCCCCGATGGCAAACAGGATTTCAGCCTCCACGGCCCTTCCGTCGTTGCGCACCGCCGTGACGAGCTTCGGGTGAATGAGTTTCTTCAGCTCGTTCGCTGCCGTCCGCAGCAGGAGCAAGACGCGAATGTTCTTCATCCCGCCGGCCGTCGACCCCGCACATCCCCCCGGAAAGAGGAGAAAGAGCAGCACGATCTGCGCAATCGGCACCCACAGCGCAAAATCCGATGTGGAAAACCCCGTGCACGTCATAACCGACATGACATTAAACGCCGTATGCCGAAATGCCTTGACCACGTCGCCGTGGTAGGAGGGACCGGCAATGGCAGCGGTGACGATCACGGATGCGATGATGAAATTGATCGCGAAGAATTTGAACTCGTCATTTCGGAAATAGACTTTCAGGTTGCCCTTCAACGCTGCATAGTGGAGAGCGAAGTTGGTCCCCGCCAAGAACATAAAAAACGTGACGATCGCATCGATCGTAGGAGAGTTGAAAGAACCGATGCTGGCGTTCTTCGTCGAGAAGCCTCCGGAAGCGATCGTTGCAAACGAGTGGCAGACTGCATCGAAGGGCGGCATTCCCGCGCCAACCAGCAGGATTACCTCTACTGTCGTGATGAGGACGTAGACTCTCCAGAGAAGACGAGCCGTCTCGGCGATCCGCGGAGTGAGTTTATCTTTGGTCGGGCCGGCGACCTCCGCCTTGAACAGCTGCATCCCGCCGGTACCCAGGAGAGGCAGGATCGCGAGCGAGAGGACGATGATGCCCATGCCGCCGAGCCAGTGCGTCAGACTCCGCCAGAACAAGAGACCATGCGGAATCACCTCGACGTTTGTGAGGATGGAGGCCCCGGTCGTCGTGAACCCCGAGATCGCCTCGAAGTACGCATCCGTAAACGATGGGATCGCACCCGAAAAGAGGAAGGGGAGACAACCGAACGCCGGGATGATCACCCACCCGAGCGTGACGATCGCAAATCCCTCCCGGGGTCGAAGCTCTTCCCCGCCGGCAGCCTTGAACAGCGCCAGGAGGAGTGCTCCACTGATGATGGTGATGAGGGAGGAGAAAAGTATCGGCACCGTGTCGCCCTCCCCATAGTACCATGAGACAGCGAGCGCTGCCAGCATTGCGATGCCGACCACAACCAGGAGCAGACCAACAACGGAGAGGACCGGTTTGAGATGCATGCGTCAGGAGAAGAGTTGTTCGACATCCTTGATCGCTTTGGGGAGCGTGAAGACCACGACCCGATCCTGCGGATTGATCCGTGTCGAGCCCACAGGGATGGCCACGCTGCCATTGTGGATCACGCAACCGATGATCGCGCCGCCGGGAAATTTCAGATCCTTGAGCGGCTTCTTCGTCACAGGAGAACCTTTCTGCGCGACCATTTCAATCACCTCGGCTTCGATCCCGTGAAGCGTGGCGACCGATACGATCTCCCCTTTTCGCACGAACTTCAAAATAGCGTTCGCCGCCGAGAGCTTTTTGTTGACGAGGGCATCAATGCCGATGGTGTTTGCCAGCGGGATGTAGTCGAGCTTTTCGACGTGCGCGATCGTTTTCTTTACGCCGAGGTGCTTGGCCATCAGGCATGAGATGATGTTGTCCTCCTCATCGCGGGTCACTGCCAGGTACGCGTCCATATCCGTAATCCCCTCCGTGGCGAGCAAATCGAGGTCCTTGCCCTCCCCCTGGATCACCATTGTTTTCGGGAGAGAGTCAGCGAGTTTCAGGGACGCTTCCTTGCTCGGCTCGATCAGCTTCACGGAGACCTCATCCTCCAGCGCCGCGGCGACGTGCCGGGCGATGTTCCCGCCGCCAAGAATCATGATTCGATCCAGCTTCGCCGTCGCCTTCCCGGAGAGGTTCAACATGTCCTGAACTTGTTCCGTCTTGCAGACTACGAAAACCTGATCCCCTTTCTTAAAACTCTCGTCCGGCGACGGGATGATCGTTCGCATACCTCGCTGCACGGCAACGACTCGGAACGGCAGGTCGGCGTACTCGGCGGCGATCGCCCTCAACTGCCGGTTAATCAGAGGGCTATCGGGGTCGATCCTCAATCCGATCAGTTGAATCTTGCCGTCAGCGAACTCCAGCACGTCGGTCGCAGCCGATCGACGCAGCAGCCGCACAATCTCATCCGCGACCAAGCCGTCAGGATCGATCACCAGATCGATGCCGAAGTCCTGAGCGTTGACCAGGCCTTCCTCGAACAAAAACTCCGGGTCGCTGACCCGAATGATCTTCTTCTTCGTGCCGAGCTTCCCGGCCAGCAGGCACGACGTGAGGTTCACCTCGTCGATCGA
>CAYZRX010000026.1:0-28234 GCA_964480945.1 uncultured Ignavibacteriaceae bacterium
TCGTCGTACTCATCATGGATTTCCCCCACAATCTCCTCCACAATATCTTCCATCGTGATGATTCCTTCGGTGCCGCCGAACTCATCGATGACGATGGCGAGATGCGCCTTCTTCTGCTGAAACTCGCGGAGCAATTGGCTGATCTGTTTGGATTCCGGGACGAAGAAGGCGGGCCGAATAATGTCCTGCAGGACGATGAGGTCGCGATGCTCAAGCAGGCTGAGCAAATCCTTGCTGTAGACAACACCGATGATGTTGTCGATGCTCCCTTTGAACACCGGTAGGCGGGAATAGCCCTCCTCAATGACCTTGTGCACGAGCACGTCTCGAGGCATCGAGATATCAAGAGCGACCACGTCCGGTCTCGGGACCATGATCTCTTTGACCGTCGTGTCCGTGAACTCAAAAATGCTCGTGATGAGCTCGTGCTCGGTCTTATCGATCGTGCCGCTGATGGAGCTCGCCTCGAGGACCTGCCTCAGCTCTTCCTCCGAGAGCTTCGCCTTGAGCATCCCCCACTTGACCAGCGAGTCCTTGAGAATCCTTGCAATCGATCTCAATGATTACTCTACCTGTTCGTTGCCTGAATCCAGTGGTTCAACTTTTCCAGGGCCGCACCGCTCTTGACCGTCCCCCGAGCCACCTCCATGCCTTGCGCGAGATTTTCAGCCCGACCTGCGACAATGAGGGCAGCGCCGGCATTGAGGAGAGCGATATCGGCCGGTGGACCTCCATCGCCATCGAGAATGGACCGGAGGCATCGCACGTTCATTTCAACGTCCCCGCCCCGTAACTCCTCGATTGTCGGTCGCTTGACACCAAGTTGCTGGGCGTCGATCTGATACGTTTTGATGGCACCGTTTTTCAATTCCGTTACTTTTGACCGGCCCAGCGTCGAGAGCTCATCGAAACCACCTTCGCCGTGAACAACGATGGCGTGCTCGGAGCCGAGCTCACGCAGGACTCCGGCCAGAACGTCTGTCAATGATTCATCGAACACGCCCAGCAACTGTCGTTTTGCGCCGGCCGGATTCGTCAAAGGACCAAGTATGTTGAAGATGGTGCGAATTCCAAGATCCCGACGAACGGGGGCCGCGAACTTCATCGCACCATGCATGAGTGGAGCAAAGAGGAACGTTATGCCGACCTCCTCAAGAACCTCTGCCACCCTCTCGGGGTGGAGCTCGATGTTGACGCCAAGGCCCTTCAGCACGTCGGCGCTGCCGCACTTGCTGGACACGGCACGATTTCCGTGCTTCGCTACGACGGCACCCGCAGCGCTCGCAATGATCGCCGCGGCGGTGGAGATATTGAACGTTCCTGCAGCATCGCCCCCGGTTCCGCATGTATCTATGACCCGGTCCCTCCCCGACCGAATCCGCACAGCTTTCTCCCGCATCGACTGTGCACATCCCGCGATCTCTTCCACCGTCTCCCCTTTGAGCCGAAGACCCATCAGGAACGCGGCAATCTGGCTCTCTGTCGCACTCCCCGACATGATCTCGTTCATCGTCTCGTAGGCTTCAGCCTTCGAGAGGTTCTGTTTCGCGGAAATTGTTCGGATGGACTCTTTGATCATACCTACAACTCAATGTAAAGCAAACCGAAGCCAGATGCAAACAACGGCTATAAAGGGAGCTTGTTCTCCATTGCGAGGTACGGTTTCGAAAGAAGATCTTCCTTCGCCCGGGAAAAAGATTGAGGCCAAACGAAGTGGAACGACTGAAGGAGAGAACTTAGACCGGCGCAGCGATGAGCCAAATGTGTCCGGTAGATTTCAGAAAGCACTTTTCTCAGTAAATGATCTGTTCCAAGAACAACCCTTTCGCGGGAGCAGACATTCCTGCGGCACGCCGGTCACGTGCGTCGAGGATCACCTTGAACTCTTCGAGGGGGCGGAGGCCGCGTCCGATCTCGACAATAGTACCGACAAGTGCTCTCACCATACCGTAGAGAAACCTGTTGGCACAGATTTCGAATACCAATCTACTTCCCATCTGATTCCAAACCGCTCTCTCGACATTGCAGAGGAAGTTCTCCACGCCTGAGTCTGCTTTGCAGAAGGAGGAAAAGTCATGTTCACCGATGATCAAGTCGGAACAACTGCGCATGAGGTTTACATTCAGCTCGTACCCCCCAACATACCACGCGTAATCTCGTTCGATGGCAGACGGCTGAAGCAAAAGGTGGTAGCGGTACAGGCGGCCTTTTGCGCTGTACCGTGCGTGAAACGAGGCGTCAACCTCCTCTGCCCCGACGACGACGATCTGGTTCGGGAGCGTGGCATTGAGTCCCTTCGCGATGGCACGAGGATCCATCCCCCGATCGGTCGTGAAGTTGACGACCTGTCCCCGGGCGTGAACGCCAGCGTCCGTCCTGCCCGCGGCGATCGCCGAAACCTCCTCCTGCAAGATTTGCCGCAACGCCTTCTCGAGGGCGGCCTGGACTGATGGACCGTTCGGCTGGATTTGCCAGCCCACATAGTGCGTCCCATCATATTCCAGCACCAATTTAATATTAGGCATAGGTCGGAAAAAGAAAAATCCCGCTCGACAGGCGGGATTGTATTCGCTGAATCCCCTACCTACTAGAATGTCTTTTGCAGCGTCAACTGAATCCCCGGAGGGCCTGTCAGCCCGCCCGTTACGCGCAACCCCATCTTCACCTTGCTACCCGCCGCTACGCGCTCGTTGAAGAGGGCGGTCGCACGCCAAGCGGAAAGCGCCGCGACGATGCGATTCAACACCAGGCCACCGAGCACAAACTCCGAATTCCTGAGGACCTCGTCGCTTCTTGTCCTCCGGCTCTTGAACGCCAGCCTGCTGGCATCGCTGTCCCAACTCCAGGCGTAACTGGACCGCGGATCGTAAAGCTTATCGTATTCCCCGTTTCTCAGTTTGGCCTGGTTGTAGGCATCCACGCTGCTGTAGTTTCCCACATTGACGGCATATTGAGCATCTTTCTGTGCGAGCGATGCCGCGGAGTGTTGAAGGGCAAACGATTGGGCATCCTGTTTGAGCCAGCCCGCCTCTACTCGAAATCCTGCATACGTCAACCATAAGCCCACATCGGCCATCACGTAATACTTGCCCGCCTGAAAATGGTCGGCATAGAGATCGCCCATTCCGGGGAGTAGCACGGAGTAAACAACAGCCAGGACGACAGATTTCGGCGATTCCGCCGGGGGCTGGAGCCGGAGGTCGACACGAACATTTTCCTGCACATCGAGCTTCTGCGCGAGAAGCGCTTGCCTGATGTTCACCTGGCTGAGGAGAATGCTGGGGGCAAGAAGAATCGCGAGAGCCAGGCGGCTACTTAGATGCTGTCGGCGCATAGGGTCACCTCACTCGATTGTAGTGTGGAGTGTGAATCGTGAGAGAACGAGGTATCAACAAGTTCGCCGATGCATCCTTTCTGAAGTACGCTTGTGATTGTGATCTCTTTGATCTGGTTCACGAGATTCTCGCGCGCCGGCACATGGACCCGCACATATTCGTCGGAGAGGCCGGTCATCCAACCATCTTCCTTCGCACTTTCAAAAAGCACCTTCACGCTCGACCCGACAAACGATTCGTAGAACGCGCGACGCTTCTTCGCGCTCAGGATTCTCAGCCGCTCGCTCCGCTCGAATCGAACTCTTCGCTCCACCTGACCTGAAAACGTCACGGCAGGGGTGTTCGGGCGCTCAGAGTATGTGAATACATGCAGATACGTGATCGGCAGATCGACAAGGAGCGCGTGCGCCTCTTCGAAAATCTCCTCCGTCTCGCCGGGAAAACCCACGATCACATCTGCTCCCACGGCCGCCGCGGAGAAGGCATCCTTGATAGCGTGGATCCGCTCAGCGTACAGATTCGTAAGATACCTGCGCCGCATGCCCTTGAGAAGCTCATCGCTTCCACCCTGGAGCGGAACGTGGAAGTGCTTGCAAATCTTGTCATTCCCCAACCAGAATTCCAACAAATCCTTGTTGAGAAGATTCGGCTCAATGGAGCTGATCCGAATTCTCTTAAGACCTTCAACCCGAACAAGCTCATCGAGGAGCCCAAGCAAGCTCTTACCCACCTTTGTCCCGTAGTCGCCAACGTTGACGCCGGTGAGCACGATCTCCTTGAAGCCCGCACCAACGATCTTCCTCGCTTCCGATACGATCGCTTCCGGCGGAAGGCTGCGACTGGCACCACGCGCCATCGGAATGGTGCAAAATGAACAGGAATAATCACACCCGTCCTGAATTTTCAGAAAGGCCCTCGTACGGTCCGAAGCTTCAAGCGACGATGCAATCTCAAGACTGTTCAGCTCTTCGACCGGTGACACGAACGCCGCACCCCTGCCCGTCTTTCGAAAGCCGTCCGTGTAGTAAAAGAGATCGAACTTTTCCTTTGTGCCCAGGACCAGGTCCACACCTGGAATGGAGAGAATCTCCTCCGGGCGAAGCTGAGCGTAACAGCCGATGACCACCACGAACGCCTCGGGCGAATGGCGCAGCGCACGTCGAACGATCTGCCGGCACTCTCTGTCAGCCCTCTCCGTGACACTGCACGTATTGATGACGCAAACATCTGCCGGCTCGTCGACTCCGACGATGCTGTACCCGCGCTCTGCGAAGTGCCGACCGATGGTGGAGGACTCGGCAAAATTGAGCTTGCATCCAAGTGTGTGGAGCGCTACCCGATTCATAGATATGAAAAAGAGTTGTCCGGGGGTGAGCCCGAACAACTCTTTCCGTGCTCCTGCGCCTTATCGAGTGTTGGAGGAATCACCCAGTCCAGAGTCACTGAACATGGAGCTCGTCACCATATCCTTCAACGTCATCGGTGAGAGCCTGTGAGATGCCACGTAATCGTCGACAATCTTCTGCTCTTTACCCCGCAGGAACTCAAGCACCGATAGAACAATCTTCTTGTTGTCCTTATCGAACTCGATCACCTGCAGCGGCAGCGTGTCACCGACATGGAACGATTCGGCAATGTTCTTCACCGGTGTTTGCGAGAGCTGGGACAAAGGGACAAATCCGTCGACACCCAGCGGGAGCTCGACGATAACGCCCTTCTCGATCAATCGGACGATCTTTCCTTCCACGCCGGTCCCAACCTTGTACGTCGTCTCGAATACGTCCCACGGGTTGTCCTGGATCTGCTTATGGCCGAGGGAGATCCTCCGCTGATCCACATCGACCCCCAGGATCACCACCTCCATCTTATCGCCCTTCTTCACCACTTCTCCCGGATGGCGTATCTTCTTCGTCCATGAGAGGTCCGAGATATGCACCAATCCGTCGACCCCTTCCTCGAGCTCCACAAAGACACCGAAGTTGGTGAGATTGCGGACGATACCCGTGTGCTTCGAGCCAACGGGGTATTTCTGCATGAGATTCAACCAGGGGTCCGGCTCCAGCTGCTTCATACCGAGCGAGATCTTCTTGCCTTCTTTGTCGAGGGAGAGAATCACAGCGTTCACCATCTGTCCCATCGAGACCATCTGAGAGGGATGTTTGACGTGCTGCGTCCAACTCATCTCGGAGATATGGATGAGACCTTCGATTCCCTTCTCGATTTCGACGAATGCTCCATAATCGGTGAGAGAGACGACTTTGCCCAGGACTTTTGTGCCGACGGGATACTTGAGCTCGATGTTCTCCCACGGGTGAGGCATGAGCTGTTTCATCCCCAGCGAAATCCGTTTCTTCTCCTGGTCAAAATCGAGCACCACCACGTTGACCGTCTGATCAAGCTTCACCACTTCCGACGGATGGCTGATGCGGCCCCACGAGAGATCGGTGATGTGAACGAGCCCGTCCACGCCACCCAAGTCGACGAAGACACCGAAATCGGTGATGGCCTTTGCGTGCCCCTCGAGGATCTGACCTTTCTCGAGGCTCTCGAGGATCGATTTCCGTTGACCGGCGAGCTCTGCTTCAACGAGCACCTTATGGCTCACGACCACATTCTCAGAGGGATGGTTGACTTTGACGACGCGAAATTCCATCTCTCGTCCGATGAAAGCGTCGAAATCCCGAACGGGCCGAACATCGATCTGCGAGCCAGGCAAGAACGCGTCGATTCCCAAGAGGTCTACAACGATCCCTCCCTTCGTTCGCCGAACGCAGCGACCCCTCAAGACCTCGCCCGTCTCAAATGCCTTCACCACCCGTTCCCAGACCCGCATGAAATCGGCCCGCTTCCGGGAGAGAATGAGCTGGCCATCCTTGTTCTCCACGCTCTCCAGGAACACCTCCACCTCATCGCCGACCTTCAGCTCCTTGATGTTCGGGAACTCGGTGATCGGGATCGCCCCTTCGGACTTGAATCCAATATCGACTGCCACGGACGAATCCCCAATATGCACAATACGTCCTTTGACGATTTCGCCTTGATTGATCGAGCTTAGCGTCTTCTCGTAGAGTTTCGAGAGCTCTTGATATTCGGCTTCGGAATAGCCTCCCTCTTCGAAACCGTTCGTGCCCTTTAACACATCAACCATTAAACCTCCTGCAAATATTTACCGCTACCACAGGTAAGGGACAGCTCCACGTTTCTCGGATGCCAGTCATCAACACATCGCGGGAGTGTGGAACAGTCACATGTTATGTTGCTCAGCTTCAGTTGTTTATGGATGACTGTTTGGAACTCGTTCAATGCTACCCTGCCGTCAGTGCAGGGACAAATCTCTCTTCGATTGCAGTCTTAATCTGCTCCATCAACCATTGCGGAGTCGATGTCGCTCCCGTGATCCCAACATTTTCAACGTCCTGAAACCACTCTGCGCGGAGCTCCGCGCCCTCCTCGACAAAATACGACCGCGGATTTGCCTCCTTCGCGATCTCGAACAGAACTTTCCCGTTCGAGCTGTTCCGACCAGCCACAAAGATCACAATATCATTTGCCTTGGCAAACTCCCTCATCCGAGCGTCGCGGCCGGATACCTGCCCGCAAATGGTGTCCTTTGCATGAAACTCGATTGCTTCGTCCTCAAATGAGCCAACGACAAGATCTTTGATCCGCTTCTGAAGCTCGTCCTTGATCTTGTAGAACGTCGGCTTGTCCATGGTCGTCTGCGAAAACAGCACGGTCTTGCGATCCAGGTTGACCTTCTCAACATCCTCAACGGATTTGACAACGATCGCCTCGCCGTTCGTCTGTCCCAGAAGCCCGATGACTTCAGCATGCTCTTTCTTGCCAAAAATGACAACCTGATAACCATCAAGAAAGAATTTGCGAATGCGCTCTTGTACCTTCGTTACCACGGGGCAGGTTGCGTCAATGATCGTGATCCCTAGCTCCTCAGCTTTTCTGTACGTCGATGGCGGCTCCCCATGTGCGCGTATCAGCACTCGCTTCCCTGTCACTTTCTCCAGTTCGCCCACGCTGATCGTCTTCAGCCCCTTCTCACCGAGGCGGTGAATCTCCATAGGGTTGTGAATAATATCACCCAGCGAATAGAGATCGTCCGCCCCGCTAAGTTCTTGTTCAGCGATTTCGATCGCTCGCACCACGCCCCAGCAAAATCCTGAAGATTTATCAATAGAAACGTTCATCGCTCTCTCTGTCCAATCACCATTCTCGCCTGGTCAACGACGAATTGAACCTGCTCCTCAATCGTCAGGTCGGAGGTATCCAGTTCGAGGGCGTCCCGCGCCTTGGTGAGCGGACTCGCCTTCCGCGAAGAATCGAAGCGGTCCCGCTCCAGAATCTCCTGCTCGAGCCTTGCTAGCTCTACAACTTCACCCGTTGACTCGATCTCGACCTTTCTGCGCTTCACTCTCTCCGAGACCCGCGCCACCATGTAAATCTTGAGATCGGCGTTCGGCAGCACGACAGTCCCGATATCCCTTCCCTCCAAGACGACGCCGCCTCGCTTTGCCATCCGGCGTTGCTCCCGTACCAAGACATCACGGACAGCTTGATAACTGCTCACAAGGCTGACGCTCCGTGTCACTGCAAGCGATCGAATTTCTCTCGTCACGTCTCGGCCGTCGACAAACACCTTGTTGGTACTGTCGAAGGGCTCAAGGTGCACCTGTGTCTTCTCGGCCAGATCCCCGATGCGGTCGATCTCGGAGAGCGGAATCTTCTCTTCGAGCACCCGGAGCGTTATCGCCCGGTACATCGCGCCCGTATCGATGTGCAGGTACCCGAGCCGTTGAGCCACTAGCCTCGCGGTCGTGGTTTTTCCTGAAGCAGCGGGGCCATCAATGGCGATCACGATTTTCCGGGGGTCCAAGAAATCTTGTCTTTTAATATAAAGAATTTATGCTTCCGGGGCAACCGCTGTCGTACCATCTCGACAATCAGCGTTCGCGATACACCGCCCAGCCGCAGAAGCGTTTTGTTTCCTGCAAATTAGCCGTATCTTGAAACCGCATGAGGAAGCTCGCCCACTCGGAAATCGCGGCACGCAGATCAAGCCTCGACTCCATTCAGCCGGACCAGCGTCTGCCGGTCACCGTTATCGTCGATAATGTTCGAAGCCTCTACAATGTCGGATCCATATTCCGTACATCTGATGGTGTGCTGCTTCAGAAACTCATTCTGACAGGCTTCACACCCCGGCCTCCCAGGAAGGAAATCGAAAAGACCGCACTCGGAGCAACGCAAAGCGTGCCGTGGGAGTATCTCAAAGAACCGCTGGAGGCCCTCCGACGGTTCAAGCAGGCGGGCCTCAAAGCGTGCTGCCTCGAGCTTACCGACTCCACAATCCCCTACTACAACCTGAAGCCTGCCGATTTTCCTCTCTGCCTCGTCGTCGGAAACGAGATCACGGGCGTTTCGAAGGAGATGATCGCCGAATGCGATGTCGCCCTCGAAATTCCCCAGTACGGCATCAAACAGTCCCTCAACGTCGCTGTGGCGTACGGCGTAGCGATCTTCGAGCTCAACCGCATCTGGCGGACAAACCGCCCTCCGCACTAGTACGCCATCGTGTAGAAGTCTTCCTTCTCGTGCGTATGGATCCGCAGGACACCAGCCCTGACGAGCTGAATGAGGATTCTTGAGGCTCGTCGATTCGAGATGTTTACCAGTTTGCCAAACTGCTTGACCGTGATCCTCTCGTTTTGATCGAGGTAATCGAACAGGCGACGCTCCGTATCTCCGATGCTGATGGTCAGCGGGGGGGCATCGGGGCTCTCGGAACGCAGGATCTTCACAACCTCCTTGCTTGCCACGACGGTCTTGTCTTTGACCCTAATCAGCACTTTCGTCTGGTGATCCCCATCTCCATTGCTGTCCGTCACCAGCGAATGAGGTTTTTCCCGGCTTTCCTCGACCGTCACCGCCAGGATATCTTTTCCGCGATACGACAGAATTTCGATGATCGGCTCGATCGGCGGCTCGCAATAGAATCGCGCGGCGGTCTCCACCATCTCCACCTCGGACTTTTCGCTCTCCACACCGACGATCGTCTTGTCGTCATCGATGCCGAAGAGGATCGTCCCGCCCTTCGTGTTGGCGAAGCCGATCAGTGCGCGTGCGATCTTCCCAGGATTCGTGACTTTGCGTTTGAATTCGAGCTGCGTTCCTTCCCCTTCTTCCAAAAGGAGTTGAAACTCTTTCTTGTCCATGGTTCGTACTTCCTTCTCACTTAATACCCGCGGGCAGCCATCCGCTCCAGGATGAGATTCGATCTTCGGAGGACATAACGGGAATCCTCATCGGCCCTGAATCGGCGTGGATTGGGAATAATCGCGGCAAGCCGGGCTGCCTCCTCACGAGAGAGCTGAGACGCCGGCTTTCCAAAGTAGTACGCGGATGCCGCCTCGACACCGTACACTCCGTCGCCCCACTCGATCACGTTCAAATACAGCTCCAGGATCCTAGACTTCTTCAGGACCCGCTCCATGTACCAGGTGAGAACCCACTCCTTGAGCTTACGAAGCGGGTTCTTTGATGAGGAAAGAAAGAGATTCTTCACCAGCTGCTGCGTGATCGTGCTTGCGCCCCGTGCGGCGCGCCCTTCCTTGATGTCTCGCTCGACGGATTCGCGGAACTCATACCAATCGAAGCCTTCATGAGACCAGAAGGTCCCGTCCTCAGCGACGATGACCGCGTTGACGATGTCCCTCGAGATGCTCTCCAGCGAGACCCACCGTTGACGAATCTTGAAGGGCTTGCCCCGTTCCTTCTCTTGGTCGGCGCGTTCCTTCATCAGCGCCGTCTCGGAAGGATTGGTCTTTTTCAGTCGCGCGACCTGGCCGTACGGCAGCGTAACAATTTCCGCGAGAATCCAAAGCAGGATCAAAATCCCGATGCTGACAATCTTGTGGGCTTTGATCCATCGAAAAAGCAGCCGGGCAGACCCCTTCAGTCGGTCCTGAGCAGCCATCCTAACAGCTCAACGAGCGCTTCTGACTATCGAGGAAACCCTGCAGCATGATCGCGGCTGCCATCGCGTCAATCCGGCCCCTGTCCTCGCGTCGCTCCTTGCGCTTTGTCCCCATCCTGATCATCGTATCATGCGCGAGGGAGCTAGTAAATCGTTCATCCCATCGAACGACGGCGACCGGAATTACCTCCTCGAGCCGGCCGATGAACTTCTCCACCTCCTGAGCTTTTGACGCTTTCTCTCCCTTCAGGTTGAACGGCATGCCGACGACAATCATTTCCACAGCTTCTCGTTGAACGATGTCACGAATCGCCTGCAAGACCGTCGTATCGTTCGCGAGGGTCACCAGTGACTGAGCAATAATATGAAGCGGATCGCTTATCGACAGCCCGATGCGGCGCGTGCCGAAGTCAATCCCCAAGATGCGTCCCTGAGTCTTCATGTCGGATTCCGTGGTACTCGAATGTCGCCCACCTTCACGCGAAGAACCTCTCAACCTCCAGGATCCCTTCCACCTTGCGAATCTTGTCGACCACTCTGTCCAAGTGTTCGGTGTTCTTCACAAAGAGGATGATCTGTCCTTCAAAAAGGGAGCCGCGCGAATCGACGTTGACGCTTCGGATGTTTGTGTTCTGATACGTCGAGATGGCGTGCGTCACATCGCTGAGAAGTCCGGGCCGGTCTTTCCCCCGCAACCTGAGAGCCGCGATGAAGTCGGCGCCGTTTGCCGGCGGCCAGCTCACGTCGACGATGCGCTCGCTCTCAGCCATGCGCATCGCGAGCACGTTCTTGCAGTCCTTCCGATGGATCTTGATGCCCTCCCCGATCGTTACGAAACCGACGATCTCGTCCCCCGGGATGGGATTGCAGCATTTCGCATACTGGTGCATGAAATTGTCGCTCGTACCCAGAATCGAAATACCGCTCGTAATCTCCCGCGCCGTCGTGACGAACTTCTTGAAGAGGGATTGCGCCTCCTCAGTGGCCCGCGAGCCCTCCTCCGCTCCCGGATGCTTGCCCCGAAGGGCGATCTGTTCAATCACCGCGTCCGGATCGACCCGCCGGTCTGCGATTTCGAGAAAGAACGACTGGAGGTTTTCAATGCGCGCTGCGTGAACGAGCTTGGTGAGCTCATCGTCGTTGATGTGGACTTTCTGGCGCTTGAGCCTCTTCTCCCAGAGCTCCCTTCCCTCTTCGACCTTCTTCCGCAGTTCTTCGCGTATCCACCGCCGGATGTGAGACTTCGCTTTATGTGTAACGACAAACTTGTCCCAGTCGGGGTTCGGACTCTGGTTCTTCGATGAAATAATCTCGACTTGATCGCCGCTCCGGAGCAGCGCATTCAATGGAACGATTCGGCCGTTGACCTTGGCACCAATGCAGTGGAATCCGACATTGGAATGGATCTCAAACGCAAAATCGACCGGCGTCGAATTCCGTGGCAGGATCTTGAGATCGCCCTTCGGTGTGAACACATAGATCTCATCCTGGTACAAATTGAGTTTGAAGCTCTCCAACAGTTCCTTCGGCGTCTCCTCGTTCTTCTGCTCGAAGATTTCTCGAACCCAATTGACCCAGTGCTCCAGCTCTTTGTCGATCGAGCTTTTGTTTTCTTTGTACATCCAATGTGCGGCGACGCCACGCTCCGCCACCTCATGCATCGCGCGAGTCCGGATCTGGACTTCTACAAGTTTTCCACCAGGCCCGACGACCGTCGTATGGATCGACTGGTAGCCGTTCTTTTTGGGGATTGAGATGTAATCCTTGAACCGTTCCGGGATCGGCTTGTAGATCTCAGACACAATCCCGTAGACCATGAAGCAGTCATTGTTGTCATCCGTATCGAGGATGAACCGCACCGCGAACAGGTCATAGATTTCATCCAGCGGCTTGCTGCGGTTCAGCATCTTGTTGTAAATGCTGAAGAGGTGTTTCGGGCGACCCTCCACTTCGTAGTCCAATCCCTCTTCCTTCAGCCTCGCCTCGATCGGCGCAGCGAACTTCTTTATGTAGTGCTCTCGCTCCCGGCGCCGGGATTTCACCTGGCGCGCGATCTGATCGTACTCCGGCCGATGCAGGAACTTGAAGGAGAGATCCTCCAGCTCCCATTTCATCTGCGCCAATCCGAACCGATGGGCAAACGGAGCGTAAATGTCCAGTGTCTCTTTTGCCAGCCTCTCTTGCTTTTCGCCCGGCAGGTATTCCAGCGTTCGCATATTGTGGAGACGATCTGCGAACTTAATGAGCATCACGCGAATGTCGTTCACCATCGACAATAGCAGCTTCCGGTAACTCTCCGCCTGCGTCACCTCGTGGCTCCGGAAGATATCGGTGATTTTGGTCGACCCGTCGACGATCTCGGCGACAGTGTCTCCGAACTCTGCCCGTATGTCGTCCAGGTCAAATTTCGTGTCCTCGACGACATCGTGCAGCAAAGCGCTCGCCACGGAGACGTCGTCCAGCGGTATCTCCTTCGCCACGATCATAGCGACTTCATACGGATGGTGGAAGTACGGCTCGCCCGAGGCGCGCAGGTCGTGCTTGTGCGCCTCCAGGCTCATGGTGAAGGCCCGGGTGATGAGATCCTCATCCACGCTGCGCAGATTCTTCCTGCACGCGTTGATGAGATCGTCGAGCTTCTTCTTGTATCGTTCTTCGAGCATCACCTATCCGCCATTCTTTCCCGCGTTTGAATATACGTATCCGCGGAACAATCTCAAACCGGCGCTTCCGCCCTAGGGCGACTGCCCTTGATCTCTCGCGAGTCCCCGCAGGAGATCGTGGGTCTGCAGGAATTTATCCTCCGCACGCTCCTGCAGGCGCTCCGGAAACTTGCGGTTTTCATATGCGAGAATCGATTGCAGCTGGAACCGAACGCCAACCGAATCGCCGCTCGCGAGTTGCACTTTGACCAGGTTCAGTCGGCAGACAATCTCGTTGTAGTGGTTGTTCTCCTTTTCGGAGAGGATACTGTTCAGCAGGCGCCGATACGCCTCCGCTGCCTCGGCGAACTTCTCAGCCTTCTGAAGAGCGGTCGCCTTTCCCCACAAGAACATCCGGTTTTCCGGATACCGCTCCAAACCCAGGTTCGCGTAGTACGCGGCGGTATCGTACTTGCCGGCATCGATGCAGATCGTCACCAGCATGCTGATCGCCGTGAACCGATTGTATGTCCCTTGGCCAATGGTCTGCTCGATCAGCGCGTATGCCTCCTTCCGGTCGTCCCCCAGAAAGGGGAGCCAGTTGAAGTACGCCGTGCGGCGACTGCGCCAGTAATAGAACGTTCCGATCCCCGCGCGCGCATCATACATGGCTGAGTCACGAGCGATCGCCTTCTTGAACTCCGACACGGAGGCAAAACCCTGCAGCGCGCCGCCAAACCAATCGCCGCGATACACTCTCGCGTAAGAATCGTAACCGTACGCCGTACCGAGAAAAAAGTGTCCCCATGGCGACGAAGGCTCCCCCTCGATCAGACCCTGCGCCTTCTGCTTTCCGAGCTTGATCAGCGAATCAAATGTCGCGGCATCGATCTGCAGTTCATAATCCATCGCTCGTGTTTGCGCGACCGCCGCCTGATATAAATAACCGGCTGGGTGATCCGGAAATTCCCGTGCGACATACCTGAAGACAGAATCAGCTGCCTCGTAGTCTTGCTGGAGCGTGAGGTCGATACCCCGTTCAACCAGAGCGTGTAACCGCTCGTCCGCCAGCCGTTGACCGGCCGCGGCGGGCCTCTGAATCAAAAGAGCCGACAGAACCAGGGCTACGATCGTTCGCACGTTCGACCAATCACTCCGTTCCAAAGATGCGATCGCCTGCGTCACCGAGGCCGGGGAGAATGTAACCCTTCGCGTTAAGCTCCCGATCAAGCGCACAGGTGTAGATCACAACATCCGGGTGAGACTTCTGGATGTTGCGAACTCCCTCGGGCGCTGCAACGACGCTGACGAACACCAACGACCTTGCTCCCCTCTTCTTCAGATACGAGAGTGCAGCGACCCCGCTTCCGCCGGTTGCCAGCATCGGATCGAGAATCAGGACCAGTGCCTTGCCGAGATTCCTCGGTACCTTGAAATAGTAATCAACCGGTTTCAGAGACTGCTCATCGCGATAGAGACCGATGTGACCCACGCGGGCATCGGGAATTACCTCCACAAAACCGCCGACGAGGCCCAAGCCTGCTCGCAAGATCGGCACGAGAACAACTGGCCTCGCAACTCTGGCGCCTTTCGTTTTCTCGAGCGGCGTCGCCACTGTCACCTGCCGGAGAGGGAGGCGTTTCGTGACCTCATATGCCATCAACACCGAGGTGCGCCGGAGGATCGCGCGGAACTGATTGCTCGGCGTCGTCCGATCACGCAGCAGCGTCAGGTCGCGGCGGACAAGGGGATGCTCGATGATAATAAGGTTTTTCATAGATATCCCGTACGGCGTGACTATTTTCTCTTGAAGACGAGCGTGAGCGGAACACCCTCAAAGCCGAAATGCTCCCTAAGCCTGTTGGCAAGGAACCGTTTGTACGATTCCTGGACAAGCTGGGGCTCATTGCAAAAAAAGGTGAACATAGGCGGACGGCTCCTCACCTGCGTAATGAATTTGATCTTGATCTCCTTAGGACTCGACGACTTCGGCGGATTTCGTTCCATATCGCGTAACATCTTGTTGTTGAGAACGCTTGTGGCAATCCTCCGACACTGCTCCTCGTGCACCTTCTTAGCCAGGTCAACCAGTTTGAAGATCCGCTGTTTAGTGAGTGCAGAAACGAACATCACAGGCAGGTAATCATACAAGCCCAGTTTATCCTTGATGAATTCTTCGAATTGGCGGGCGGTCTTCGTTTCCTTTTCCACACTGTCCCACTTGTTGACGGCGATGACCGACGCACGCCGTCTCTCAATGGCTGTCTCCACGATGTGAAGGTCCTGAACGTCCACACCACCTTCGGCATCGAAGAGAATCACTGCAACATCGCTGCGTTCGATGCTCTTGAGCGTGCGTAGTGCGCTGAAGAATTCCAGACTTTCGGCCGTCCTGCGTTTCTTCCTCAAGCCCGCGGTGTCGATGAGCACAATTTCCTCGCCGGCATACTTGAATATCGAATCGACCGGATCTCGTGTCGTGCCTGGGATGTCGGTCACGACCTGCCGGTTCTTACCCAACAGCGCATTGACAAGGGAGGATTTGCCGACGTTCGGCTTGCCGATAACGGCCAGACGCAAGGTTTCCGCCTTCTCTTCCTCTTTGCCGTTCCGTTCAAAAGAAGAGGTGATGGCATCCAGGAAATCACCGATCTCTCGCCCTGCCAGAGCGGAGATCGTCAGCGGCTCACCGAGGCCGAGCTCGTGGAATTCGTGCGCATAGATCTCCCGTTTCGCTGAGTCGATCTTGTTGACGACAAGATAGATCGGTTTGAGCGATTTACGCAGGATGTTGGCAATTTCTTTGTCCAACGCCATCACGCCGGTAACAGCGTCGACGAGGAAGACAACGGCGTCGGCCTCCTCGATCGCGATCTCCGCTTGCTCCCGAATCGCCCGCTCGAAGACGTCCTTTGAATCGGGCACGAACCCGCCGGTGTCGATGACCGTAAAGTGCTTGCCTGCCCACTCGGCTTCTGCATACTTCCTGTCGCGGGTAACGCCGGGGAGATCGTGAACGATGGCTTCACGGACCCCCAGGATCCTATTGAAGAGGGTCGATTTGCCGACGTTGGGCTGACCGACTATGGCGATGATGTTCGAAGGCATTCTGCTGTCCGCACTTTCTGAGCGCAAATTACCCAAAAATGAGACGAGATTCAATGAGAGGAACTAGCGCCGAACTGAAAGGAAGGAAGTTTGAAGTGGAAGAATCGAGAAGTTGATAGCTGTCGGGGCGGTGGGATTCTCCCGAAGGTCCGAAGTGCCAAAGGCATGGCTTCGCCAGACTCCTTCGGAGGATTCCTTCGGAAGCTTCGCCAGACTCCTTTGGAGGATCCCTCAAGAAACCCTTCTGGGTCTCTTGAGGGAGAACCCACGATCTCTTGGTCCCGAATTCTTTTCGAATCGGCGAGATTCCTCTGGAAACGCAAATTCGCCACTTCGCGAAGCGCAAGAGTTGGATTACGCGGATAAAGTGGACGAACTACCGCCACCGCACCCTCAATCACTTCTTACTCTTCGAAACAGATTAGCAATGAGAATGATGAGTCCGATGCCGACGGCGAGGATTCCATTCAATCAGTTTCTCGTCAGGCTAAAGAGGCCAAACACGTTCCTTAGGAGCAGCTCTCACGCGTTGCCCTCGAGGAACGGGAGAATCCACTGTCAATGGAGGGAAACAAAAAAGGCGAGCATCGCTCGCCTTTGGAGGCCACACCTAGGAAATAATGCTCACGATCTTCTCCAACACCTCGCGAAATTTTGCTGGATTAATCGTTCCAATCTTTTTCTCGATGATACGGGTTTCAGCAGTAAACATTTTGTTCGGACGGATGTATGAAGGGTCTTGTGTGAGGGAGCCTGTGGCAAAATCGGTACGTTTCAGCTCCACCGAATAGGTATCGCTTCGCGAGGCAGTTATCTGACAAAGTATGACATCATCACCCAGGGGATCCGAAATGAGCAAAGCAGGACGTCTTTTTGTTGCAGAAAGGTCTGAAAATGGAAATGGTAGAGTGACAACATCGCCTTTTACAAACCTGACCATGCAGCATCCTCTTCAGGAGAGTCCCAATCTTTGGCGAGGGCTTTCTCTGATGCTAACATCGTGTCTGGATATGGCCTAATGGATCCTTGAATAAAGAGCTCGTCCATAGTCATCGGAATTGTAGGTGGGCTGTACTCCTGCCCCATTGAAAGAGAGAATACTACTTGCCCGGATGCTAGCCATGCCAGCCAAGCGCTACTATCTACAGAATACGTCTTGTCGGGATTCATGCTTCGCTCCTCGGAGTGAACAATTTCGCCACGTCTTTCTCTTTGATCGGCTGAAAGCCACCCGTTTTAGTAATCGCAGCAACATCTATATCACCACCGACTCCACGCAAGCCAACATAGAAAGACTGCATTTCCATTGTCGTGCGAACGAGCAGCGTGGAAAGATTGATGCAGTCTTGAAGCGGCAAGAACTGATAGGGAATCTTTACTTGAATTCGCGACAATTCCTTTGAGAGCAAGTCGGCCTGCTCTTGGGATAGGCCTAAGGTTTTCTGGACAATTGACATAAGTTGGGGGTCATAACCGTGTATCAATCTCCCAACGAATTCCTGCTGTCCTCCCCACACGGGGCCGAAATCAGACGTGTGCCACTCCTTTGGATTTGGTCGAGAAGGAATTGCAGTCTCATAAACGCGCCCATAGGCCTCTCCCTCATCGTAACCGCCGAGCAAGAATACCATGTCCGGCTGACCGATCCATTGCTCGGGCTTAGGCATTCCTTCGGCTTCCCACCTTTGCTTGAAGAACCTCCCAAGCTTCTCAGCTACTTCTCCCACTTTAAGTCTCTTGCGCCCAATCGACGCCTCAAACTCAGGTATGTAACTGTGGGCCGTTCTGGGATTTTGTTGACCAATCACCCCCAGACCGTACGTCACGATACCAACATAATCTTGTCCATTGACACGCAGCAGTTTCGTCGTATTATCAAACGTCGCCGGGAAAACGGGGCCGCCTTGCATTTGAGCCATGAGGGTAACCCTACTATCGGCGGCCAGAACTATGCCCTCTGGCCCCTTGAAAACAATAGCTAGAGACATTGAAGTTCCATTGATATGCTCGGGGGTGCGTACAAAGTATAGAGAATTCTTTGTATCAGGTCAAGTGCGAAGGATCTCGCCAGGAGGCCTCCTAGATTCTGTGTCCTCGCTCACTTAGCAGTAAGCATCCCCAAGATGAAAGCGCCGAGGCTCACGAGCCAGTTGATGTGTGTAGACTGAAGTTGCAGAAGAAGGGGAACCAATCAAGTTACCTCCATATTATCCCCAGTCAACAATAAGAATCGCTAGAAACTCAGTCGGGGCGGTGGGATTCGAACCCACGACCTCTTGGTCCCGAACCAAGCGCGCTAGCCAGGCTGCGCCACGCCCCGGGCTTGAAAAACGTGAAGAAATATACTGAACCGTTGACCGAAAATCAATGAGCTTTCAGCGCCCTCCCCTCTAACGATGACGACCAAAGATCTGTCCGATCTCTCTTTCAACCTCGCTCAGCATCTTCGTCCGCGACATCGACACCCACTGAATCCGTTTATCGGCCCGGAACCATGTTAGCTGCCGCTTCGCGAACCGGCGCGAGTTCCGCTTGATAAGGGTGATGGTGTCTTCAAGGCTGCGCGATCCGTCGAGATAGTCAAATACCTCCTTGTACCCCACGGTGTTGAGCGCATTGAGACGCCGATCGTATCCTCGGGCTCTCAGCGACTTGACCTCATCCACAAAGCCATCAGCGATCATCCGGTCTACTCGTTGGTTGATCCGATCATAGAGCTCCTGACGTTTCCAATTTAGCCCGACCTGAATCGCTGTGAATTCTGGCTTCGTCTCCTGCTCGGCGTGGAACTCGGACAGCGGTTTTCCGGTGATGTAGTAAACCTCGAGCGCACGAATGACACGCCGCGGCTTCACTTCTGTCATTTTCGCCGCGGTGACCGGATCGACCTTCTTGAGCCCTTCGAAGAGACTCTCCACTCCTTCGCGTGCCAACTGATCCGCCAGGCGAGCACGCACCTCGGGATCCTCCCCGGGACCTTCAAAGAGACCGTCGATGACCGATCTTACATAGAGCCCTGAGCCTCCGACGAGGATCGGCAGCTTCCTTCCTTCGAGAATTCTCTCAACGACGCGTCTGGCCTCTTTGGCGAACTGCCCTGCACTGTACTCTTCGTCAGGCTCAAGAATATCAATGAAATAATGTTTTACCCGCTTCCGATCCGCGCGCGTCGGTTTTGCCGTTCCGATGTCGAGATGCTTGTAGATTTGACGCGAATCTGCCGAAATGATTTCGCCGTTCAGCCGTTCGGCCAGGAGCAATGATGCGGAGGTTTTTCCGGAGGCAGTGGGACCAACGATGGCAAGAACAAGCGGTCGCTTCAAGGGAGCATCGCCTGAAGTAATTCTGATCGGTCAGTCACGAATGAACCGACGCAGTGATTCGATGATTCGGCGGATCGATGGCTCGAAGAACGAACGGGTGATCCGTTCATTCTTCACTTTCCGCTCCACCCCTTTTTCCCTATCAACGGGACAAACTTGAACCCGCGAACCTCTTTCGTTTCAAATTCCTCTCCCCCCCTCGTTATGACCTTCAGGTCCTGCACATCCATGTCACCGACAGGAATCACCAGCCGTCCCCCGTCAGCAAGTTGCTTGAGAAGTGGCTCGGGCACCTCGGGGGCTGCAGCGGTGACAATAATCCCATCGTATGGAGCGAACTCTGGCCAACCGATCGTGCCATCTCCCGCCTTCGAGGCTATCCGGTATCCAAGCTTGTCGAAAATCTTCCTCGATTGCAGCAGCAACTCCACGTGGCGTTCGATGGTGAACACGTGGCACCCCATCTCGGCGAGAATGGCCGCCTGGTAGCCCGAACCCGTTCCGATCTCAAGAACCTTCGCGCCCGGCTTCGGCGCCAATTCCTGAGTCATGCACGCCACAGTATAAGGTTGGGAGATCGTCTGCGACTTGCCGATGGGCAGAGCTGAATCATCATAGGAGCGATTGATGAAGGCATCGGAGACGAACAGATGACGCTCAACCTTCCACATCGCTTGCAGAAGGCGCTCGTCCGTGATCCCCCGATACTTGAGGAGCTCAATCATCTCACGGCGCTCGTCGTCGAACCGGCCCATCAGTACTCCTTGAGGAGAACTTGGAGGAATTTTCTTGTTGTGTCCCAGTGGGTCATATGGCTCCGCTCGTCGCCATACACCGTTGTAATGGGGATGAACTCGATTGTGAAACCTTTCAACGCACTCTTGATGAGCAGCTCTGTCTCCGCCTCATATCCGTCCGATTCGAACGAAATCGCATCCAAGACCTCGCGGCCGATAAGACGATAGCCCGATTGGCTGTCTTTGATCATCACCCCTGTTCTTGCGGCAACCAGCGCCGAGGTGATCGTGTTCGACAGAATACGATGCAGCGGCATCCCCGTCCCCACTCGATTCCGACATCCGACGATGATGCTTGAGCCTCGATTCTCTCTCGCTTTCATAAATGCCGGCAGCTCCTCAGGCCGGTGCTGAAGATCGGCATCCATCGTGATCACGGAATCATATCGCGTCGACGATTTGACGAACGCGAAGCCGGTCCGGAGCGCCGCGCCTTTGCCGCGGTTCCTGATATGATGCAGTAAAGTGACCCCCGACCTTGACGCAAGGGCGCCGGTCTCGTCGGTGGAGCCATCATTAACGACGACGATATCACGTGCTTCAACAAACGTCGTCGCGCGCCGGAGCAGCTCAGGGAGCGTACTGGCGGCGTTATAGGCCGGAATGACGACGGCTACCACTCGTTTCTCCCACCGATGCCTTCACCGCGTCCGCAATCGTTGCGACGCGTTTCATTTCCTTGACGTCGTGAACCCGCGCAATATTGGCGCCATTCAAGATACACGCTGTCAGGGCGGCGGCCGTCCCTTCCATCCGCTGATCAACGGGAAGGTCCAACAATTTGCCGATGAAGGATTTCCTGGATGGCCCCACGAGCAACGGATATCCGAGGCTCTTGAATTCGGACAGTCGCGTGATGAGCTCGAGATTGTGCTCCAGGTTCTTGCCGAATCCGATTCCCGGATCAATAATGATCTGCTCGATACCGGCTTCCATCGCCTTTTTCGCTTGTCGGCGTAGGAACTCAGAGATTTCCGCCACGACATCGGCGTAAACCGGATTCTGCTGCATCGTCCTCGGCGTTCCCTTGATGTGCATGATGACGACCGTCGCGCCGTGGCGGACTGCGGCCTTGAGCAATTCCGGATCAAACGTCAGGCCGCTGATGTCGTTGACAATTGTCGCCCCCGCGCTCAGTGCTGCATCTGCAACCCCCGCCTTGTATGTGTCGATGGAAATCGGTACTGTCGTCTCTTTCACCAGACGCTCGATGACCGGCACAACCCGCCTTCTCTCCTCAACTTCTGACACCGGATCCGACCCGGGACGCGTCGACTCTCCACCGACATCGATAAAATCGGCCCCCTGCCTGACCATCTCACAGCCGTGCGCGACCGCCTGTTCGAGGTCGAAGAATTTACCTCCATCGGAGAAGGAATCAGGGGTCACGTTCAAGACGCCCATCAAGTAGGTCCGCGCCGACAGGTCGCACACCTCCGACCCAAAGCGAAAATCAAATCCTCCTTTGATCACAGATTGCACCTAGCAAAAGGGTTGGTTGCACGACACGGGGCATGCACAGCAGTTGCGGCTGAAAGGAATCCAACGGCGAGGAACGTGCAGGAGTATGTGATGTCGGGCGACCTACGGTTCACTACACGAATGATAGAACCCGCATTTTGGACAAACCAGCTTGCACTTGCGGCTTTCCAGAATCGTACCGCAATTCACACAATACTGCCAATAGTGCAAAGAATTTGCTTCGGAGGTCCCGCCCTTCACATCTTCCGGCTGCGTCTGCTCTTGATTCTCCATAGGGAAAGGTACGCAAGATGTTACCGGTTGTCAAGAATCAAGGCTATCCTCACGCTACCACGCCAACCTCGTCAGCGCTATGCCGACAGCTTTCACCGCCCAGACCATATCGTAGGGTTCCCGCTCGGTTGTCATCTGGGGGATGTCGAGGGATGAATGATAGTATGCCGAATAATCGATGTAAACAGAGTCGGGTGGTCCCTTCCACGCTTTGGAGGTCCAGCCCTCGGTCTGCTTCATTCCTTTCAATTCGTTCCACGCTGCCGTGTAGACTGTAACTGATGGGATCCTCACCTCAGGCACTTTGAGCTCCCGCAAAGAATGCGGGAAGAACACATAGGAATCGGTTCCGCCTTGCGAGGGGTTCGTTGTCGCCTCGGACCAATAGCCCTTCTTGCCCACATAGTCCTCCGCCACACCTTGGAGAGCCCTGAGCATCTCCTGATTCTGTTTCACGTCGTTCGACTCAAAGTAGAGACAATTGCGCGAGGCACCTGTTCCGATCTCGTCGAAGTTGAGGACACCTGCAATTCTCTCGAGCTCGTCCGCGTGCGTCCTCACATAGTGTTGGGTGGAGTACATCTCCCTCCCCCACACAATGAAGCGTATCGCTTTCTGGGGTCGCGGGAGCACGTTCGATTGAACGAGCGAGTTGAGCACCCTGGCAAGTTCCAAAACACCGGACACCCCCGACGCGTTATCGTCCGCTCCTGGCCCCCCCGAATCGGAATCGCCGTGGGCACAGACGATGTAGTAGTCTTTCGTCTGTCCGCGCAGTGTCGCGGTGACGGTCTTCGGCCTCCCCTGAGCAATCAACGTCTGACAGAAGAAGCTTACAACGACCTTCTGACTGTCCGCAAGTGCTTTCTTGAGACGATGGCCGTTATTCCAGGAGAGATTGAAAAGGGGAATCTGGTTGCTTTCCGATGCCGCAAGCTCGGTGATCATCGCCCATTTGGAGTACGCGCCCGGGAGTTTCGGAGAGGTGAGAAGAACGCAGCGAGCGCCTGCTTGCTCTAGCCGTTGGTAGAATTGCCGTCCAGGTTCTTCATCAACCAGCACCGCCTTTCCGTCGAGATCGCCCATCTCCAACCTCTGACGATCAGCCAGATATACGAGTTGAGCGCTCGTTTTTGGGGCCGATGGTGAGTAGCCAGCGAGCCATGCGTTCTTGATGAGCGTCCTCAGCGATTCCGGCTCCTCCACTTTCAACGACCATTTGAGGTTCGTGAACACGAGAAGCTCGGGATCCTGGACGACTTCCGGTTTAAGACCTGCTTGCCGAAACTTCTTCGCTACATACAGTGCCGCTCGGTCGCCGGATTTCGTCCCCCCCGTTCGAGGCTCGGCCCGAACGAGTTCACGCACCGTGGCCAGTAGCCTGGCTCGAGAAACCCGAGAGGAGAGCTGCCGCTCGACGGCACTCTGACACCAAAGCGAGTTGGCGATCAACAACAGGAAGAAGAGAGATCGGATGGATCGTTTCATTGACGGGCGATGCGGTTCGTAGAACAGCTCGGGCAACCGAGGACAAGATGCGTGAACAACTGTGATGATACGGAATAGTCAGAAGAGGAGCAACCGGCAAAACGAAAAGGGCCGGGATTCCTCCCGACCCTTCATTGTACATCCGCTGCAGCGACGACGTTACTGCCCGAGAACGTATTTCTTGTACCGCGCCTCGATGCGACCCCAGTGGAGATTCGCGAGGAAGTTGTCGATGTACTTGGCGCGCGCAGGACCGTCTTTGTGGTAATAGGCGTGCTCGAACACATCGCACGCTATGAGGGGTATGCCACCCCAGATCGCGCCGTACTGATGCTCGTCAACCGTTACGTTCAACAAACGACTTGAGTACAGACGATCATACACCAGGAGCCCCCAGCCGCTCAGCTTGGCCGACACAGCACCGGCCTTGAAATCAGCTTTCCAGGCATCCATCGATCCGAACTCTTTTTCGATCGCAGCCTTGATCGCCGGTCCCTTACCCGGGTCCCCGTCTCCCCCCATCACTTCCCAGTACAGATCATGCAGCAATGCGCCAGAGTGATTCCAGGTGAAACGACGCTTGAGCTCACCGATCAAGCTATAGTTGCCATTCGCGGTGGCTCGGTCGGCACCTTCGAGCCCTTTCTCAATATTGTTCAGAGCCGTCACGTAGCCTTTGTGGTGAGTGTTGTAGTGCCAATCCGTCGTTTCCGGGCTTACGACGTTTGCCAGCAGCTTCTTTGCATCAGCGTCGGAATAGGGACGAGGGTTGAACTTCCATTCGTATGCCATAAGTTTGGTTCCTTTCTGTTATGTATCCGTTATTGAAAATCGACTTGTTGAGAACTGAGAAGCAGCCCTGATTCCAGGAAGTGAATTCTACGAGGCGAATACGAGGTCACCTAATAGCCGATGTTCAGCATCAGTTTCGCGGCCTCCGACATCATGCTCGGATTCCAGATCGGATCAAAGACCAGATCAACTCTTACATTTCGCACGCCGGCCACCTGCGATACGCGTCTTCGCACGTCGGCAGCAATCATGGGGCCCATGCCGCAGCCGGGAGCAGTGAGCGTCATGGTTATGAAAACATTCGATTCACCGGGTATTTCATCATCCACCTTCATGTCGTAGATGAGTCCCAGGTCAACGACGTTCACGGGGATCTCGGGGTCGTAGCATTCTTTGAGCGCGTCCCACACGTGTGCTTCCAGGGGTGAATTCACAGGCACCAGCCTGTTCCCCACTTGAACCTCTGCGGGCGTAGATGCCTGGTCACCCTGACCTGTCTCCTGCGGAATTCCGTGCTCTTCGTCCATCCCGAGCTCCTTTGACCTAAACTCCAAATGAATGCCCACAACCGCAGGTTCGAGTTGCGTTCGGATTGTTGAAGGCGAAGCCCCGAGCGTTGAGTCCATCGGAAAAATCGAGCGTCGTGCCCGACAGGTAGAATTGACTCTTGGGATCGATGTAGACCGTTAATCCCTGAATCTGGTATACGGTATCCCCTTCGCGCGGTCGTTCGTCGAAGGCGAGAACGTACGACATTCCCGAGCAGCCGCCCCCCTTCACGCCGAGTCTCAATGCGTGGGCATCCGGGATCTCGTTCTCTTCTTTGATCTTGACGATCTCCTGGGCCGCACGCGGCGTGATGACGACCAGTTCCTCAGGATTCGCCTGAACCTCTGAAATGACCTCTGCCATGGATCCTCCTCACTTGATGGTAAGAAACCTAATTCTCGAGCATCACTCCGTCGAGACCGTCTTGCTCTTCGCCTCCAGCGCGCTCCGCATGGTGTGCCACGGAAGACTGGCGCACTTCACACGCGCCGGAAACTCACTGACTCCAGCAAAGGCGGCAAGTTTCCCGAGCTCGTCCAAGGACATGTTTCCGGCCAGCTCCCCGGTCACCAGCTTGTGAAAAATCTGGAAGAGGTTCTCCGCCTCCTCCTTGGTCTTGCCTTTCACCATGCTCGTCATCACCGACGCCGAAGCCTTTGAGATCGCGCATCCGGATCCTTGGAAAGCGATATCTCGGATAATGTCTCCCTCCACTTTCAGAAAAAGGGTGTAATGATCTCCACAGAGCGGGTTGTAACCCTCCACAGTCCGGTTGGCGTCTTCGAGCCGCTTGAAGTTGCGCGGATTCTTGTTATGATCGAGAATGATCTCTTGATATAGTGCTCGAAGCTCCGACATCAGCCGAAAATCTCAATGACTTTGTGGACCCCTGCGACCAGCTTATCGACCTCTTCCCGCGTGTTGTACAGCGCAAAGGAAGCTCGTGCTGTCGCGGGGATGTTGAACCGCTGCATGACCGGCTGTGCACAATGATGACCCGTCCGAACCGCTATCCCCTCCTGATCGAGCACCGTACCGACGTCATGAGGGTGAATGCCTTCAATCACAAAGGAGATCACCCCAGCTTTTTCCCTTGCCGTCCCAATGATCCGGAGCTTCTTGATAGTTGAGAGGGCTTCCGTGGCGTAGTCAAGCAAGTCGCGCTCATGCTCCCACAGCCCCTGCCAGTCCAGCCGCTCGAGATACTCGATTGCCGCGCCCAGCCCGATGCCGCCGGCGATGTGCGGCGTTCCGGCTTCAAAGCGGTATGGCAGGTCGTTAAAGATCGTCCGCTCAAACGTCACCGATTTGATCATATCGCCGCCCCCCTGATACGGAGGCATCTCCTCGAGAAACGTTTCCTTGCCATACAGAATTCCGACGCCTGTCGGGGCAAACATCTTGTGTCCTGAGAAAACGTAGAAATCACAATCGAGCTCCTGCACGTCGACCCGAACGTGGGGAACAGCTTGGGCCCCATCAAGCAGCACCGGTATCGAGCGGCGATGGGCGTCTGCTACCATTTGCTTCACGGGATTAATCGTGCCAAGTGCATTCGAAACGTGTGCGATACCGACGAGCTTCGTGCGCTCGGTGAGCATCCGGTGGTACTCATCGAGGGTGATCTCGCCTTGGTCACTCATCGGGATAACTTTTAGCTTTGCACCTTTTTCTTCGCAGAGCAATTGCCACGGCACAATGTTCGAATGGTGTTCCATCGCCGAGATCAGAATCTCATCACCAGCACGTACTTTCATGCGGCCGAACGTGCTCGCCACGAGGTTGATGCCCTCGGTTGCTCCCCGGACGAAAATGATTTCCTTCCTCGAAGATGCATTCAAAAAGCGCCTGACTTTCTCCCGCACCCCCTCGTATTCCTCTGTCGCCTGTTCGCTCAGGTAGTGAACGCCTCGATGAATGTTTGCGTTTTCCGTTCGATAGTACCGGTCGATTGTTTCGAGAACCACCAGCGGCTTCTGGCTTGTCGCCGCATTATCGAGGTACACGAGTGGCTTGCCGTGGACAAGCTGATCCAGGGCTGGAAAGTCACGACGCACTCTCAGCACATCAAACTTCCTGTCAACAGTATCCAGCGTCTCGCTGTGCATCCGTGCGCCTAGTCTTGTTGCGGCAACTTCCGCCCTGCATCAAGGCGGTCGTGAATAAGTGACTCGAGCTGGTTTCTGAGCGGTTCGACATGGACCCTCCTGACCACATCGCTGGCGAACGCGAAGGTGAGGATGTCTCTCGCGGCCGTCTCATCGATGCCGCGCGTCCGAAGATAGAAAACTTGCTCCGGTTCCAACTGTCCGACCGTCGCCCCGTGCGTGCACTTCACGTCATCCGCAAAAATCTCAAGCTGCGGCTTGGTGTCGATCACGGCCTCATCGGACAAGAGGAGCGTCTTGTTGGTCTGCTTCGCGTCTGTCTTCTGGGCGTCTTGCCGGACAAAGATCTTGCCGTTGAATACCCCCCGCGATTTGCCCTCGAGGATGGCCTTATAGAGCTCGTGGCTCTGGCAATTCGGCTGGGCGTGATCAATCGAAGTGTGATTGTCGATCAGCTGCGTCCCGCTGCTCAGAGAGAGGCCGTTGAGGGTGCATTCGCATCCCGTTCCATCAAGAACCGCGTTGACATTGCTTCGTGCGATCGATCCTCCCAGCGCGATGGAATTCGACGTAAACGATGTCTTCCCCTTTTGGTACACATGGGTGGAGGAGACATGGAACGCCTGCAAGCCTTCGTCCTGGAGCTTGTCGTGTTCGAGAATTGAACCTTCGCCCAACACGATTTCTGTCACGATATTCGTCAGGTACGGTCTGTCCGTGAGGCTTTCATAGCTCTCGACGATCGACACCTGACTGTTCGCACCGATCACGACGAGGTTGCGCGGAGAAATGAGCGAATGATCGGCGTCCGCGGTCAAGAACAGCAAATGAATCGGCTCTTCGAGGAGAGTGTTGTCAGGAACGTAGATGAAGGCACCGTCTCGAAGGAAGGCGGTGTTGAGGGCCGTGAAGGTGCTGTCATCGTACCGGGCGTAACGCGCGAGATGATCGCGAATTGCATCATGGTTCTGGTTCTGGGTCTCCGCGAGGCTCCCACAGCGCACGCCCTTCGGGAGACCTTCGACGGACGAAAGATTTTCTGCATAATAGCCATTGATGAACACGAGCCGATAACGGGTGCCAAAGGATAATCTCTCGACCACGCTTCGAGCGACAGTTGCCGGATGAGGGTGAAGGACTGGCTTGAGATCTGCCTTCAGGATCGGCTGGATGTTCGTGAACCGCCACTCCTCATGCCGATTCGTCGGAAATCCGAGTTTGTCGAAGCGCTGAATGGCATCACGCCTCAGGGCATGCACGGGGGAATTCGATTCGCCGTTTAGGCTTCGCTCAAATGCAGCGAACTTCGAAAGGTACCAGTTATTTCTTTCGGTGGTGTACTTCATGCA
>CAYZRX010000026.1:28334-45061 GCA_964480945.1 uncultured Ignavibacteriaceae bacterium
GCTTTCGTCCATCTCGACGAGCTTCATGCGCTGCTTCACAAGCTGGAGGAATTCGACCGCATCCAGCTCTTCCAACCCACGGTGTTTCCGGACCGCGTTCAAAGCAGCTTTGAGGAAATAGGTGTTGCTGACCCCCGGGATCTCTACGGGATACTGAAAGGCGAGGAAGAAGCCCTCGCGGGCTCGCTCCTCAGGGTCCATCTCAAGAAAGTTCTTTCCCTGATACAGAACCTCTCCTTGCGTCACTTCGTACGTGTCGCGACCCGCCAGAACCTGGGCGAGAGTGCTTTTGCCCGAACCGTTCGGCCCCATGATCGCATGAACCTCGCCGGCGCTCACTTTGAGGCTGATGCCTTTCAAAATCTCGTTCCCGGTGATACCTGCGTGCAAATTCTTGATCTCGAGCATTTCAGACTGATTCCTTTTCTATCTTTTTACGATCTCGTTAGGTTTATCCCACACTTCCTTCAAGACTGACTCCGAGCAGCTTCTGTGCTTCGACAGCAAACTCCATCGGCAGCTCGCGGAAGACCTCCTTGCAGAATCCGTTGACGATCAGGTTCACTGCGTCCTCGGTCGAGAGGCCGCGCTGCTTGCAGTAGAAGATCTGATCTTCGCCGATCTTCGACGTCGATGCTTCATGCTCAACCTTCGATGAGGTGTTCTTCACCTCGAGGTAAGGGAACGTGTGAGCCCCGCATCTGTCCCCGATGAGCAGCGAATCGCACTGGGAAAAGTTCCGGGCGTTCGTCGCGCCCCTCTTGACGTCGACCAGGCCGCGGTAGGAATTGTTCCCACGCCCCGCCGAGATGCCCTTCGACACGACGGTGCTTCGCGTGTTTTTGCCAAGATGAATCATCTTGGTCCCCGTATCGGCCTGCTGGTAGTTGTTGACGACGGCAACCGAGTAGAACTCACCGACGGAATTCTCCCCCAGGAGAAGCACACTCGGGTACTTCCACGTGATAGCAGAGCCGGTTTCCACTTGCGTCCAGGAGATTTTGGAGTTTCGGCCCGCGCATTTGCCGCGCTTGGTGACGAAATTGAAGATCCCGCCTCTCCCCTCTTTGTCGCCCGGGTACCAATTCTGCACCGTCGAGTACTTGATCTGTGCGTTGTCCCCAGCGGCGATAAGCTCGACAACGGCCGCGTGAAGCTGGTTGTTATCGCGCATCGGTGCTGTGCAGCCTTCGAGGTAACTCACGTATGAGTTCTCCTCCGCAACGATCAGCGTACGCTCGAATTGGCCGGTGTCGGCCGCGTTGATGCGGAAATACGTTGAGAGCTCCATAGGACACCGCACACCCTTCGGAATGTAGCAGAACGATCCGTCGCTGAAAACGGCGGCGTTGAGCGCGGCGAAGAAATTGTCGTTGTACGGAACGACGGAGCCCAGGTACTTCCTCACCAGATCCGGATGCTGCTGAACGGCCTCGGAGAAGGAGCAAAAAATGATTCCGAGCTCCTGCAGTTTCGCCTTGAAGGTCGTGGCCACAGAAACGCTGTCAAACACCGCGTCGACGGCTACGCCCGACAGCCGCTCCTGCTCACGGAGCGAGATGCCGAGCTTCTCGTACGTTCTCAGGAGCTCGGGATCGACCTCATCGAGACTGTTCAGGCGCGCCTTCTGTTTCGGCGCCGAGTAGTAGATAATGTCCTGATAGTCGATTGGATCGTAATGGACATTAGACCAATGAGGTTCTTCCATCGTCACCCATTGGCGAAAAGCCTTCAGACGCCACTCAAGGAGCCAGTCCGGCTCATTCTTCTTCATCGAGATAAAACGGACGATCTCTTCGTTCAACCCTCTTGGGGCGGCATCAGCCTCAATATCGGTGATGAATCCCCACTTGTACTCGCGATTCGCGAGCTGTTCAATCGTGTTCGTCTCAGTTCCCATCATGCTTCTTACCTCTCTGATTCAATTCAGCAAAGAAACATTCATTGGTTCGGAGCTCATCTATTGAGGCCCCGCTACCGGCGGCTTGCCTGATGCTGCGCTCACGGTTTGGCTCACCCCAGCCGTTGCTGCCGGGCGCGGTGCCGCGGCGGCAGGTTTTGGAGGAGCTTCCGGTTTGGCCGGCGGCTTCCTGAATTCCGAGTAGTTCAGCATCCACGAACCGCCTTTGATCGGTTTGAGAATATTGGACCTCTCAAGCTCTTCAATAAGCCGCCCCGCGAGCTGCTCTGCCTGACCGTAACCGAGTTTGACACGCTTCGTTTCGAGGTACGACATAATTCCGTAATGAATGTCTCTGAAGAAGACATTCGAAAGATGGAAAAGAGAATACCTCGATTTCAGATAGAGCATAAAGTCTTTGAGGTTATCCGTCAAGAGTCTCAGGTTCCGGTCCATAGATTCCTTGATTCCCAATCCAACTCAAATAATCTCTGATACAGTCATTTGATCAAACAGGATATTAAGGTTGCGCTGGAGCTTGCCGAGCGGGCGGCGTATCGTGCAGCCATCGAAAAGGTGGCAGCTTTCGGCACCGTCGGTGTAACACTCTGCTACCATTGGCTTGGTCTCCTCAATGATTCGAATGACCGCCGAGACGGTCAACTCGTCTGGCCGACTTGCCAAAGAATACCCTCCCCGAACACCCTGCGTCGACTTTATGACCCCTCCCCGCGTCAGCTTCTGCAACACTTTCGCCAGGAGTTCGTAAGGAAGATCGTACTCTTTTGCCAACTGCTTTGCCGTGAAGACATGACCCATTGGCTTCATCGCCATATGGCGAAGAACAATGAGACCATATTCGACTCTCTTCGAGAGCTGCAGCATTGAAATACGACTTCCTAGGTCCTACATTGGTCCAAAAAAAATCAAGGATAACGCAGCATCACTCCTTGACAGGAACTCTCATCAATATACAAAACAAAGAACTAACATGTCAAGGGCAAAAGGCCAAACCAACTTTCGCTCCTGCATTCTGTTGACGATGTTGACAAAGCAGCATATTTTTGAATACCTTGCTCCTGCCAAATGTCGATTGTACAAACACACCTGCTTTCCAAAACGTTCCGATCGGGTTTTCTTAAGCGGGCGCGAGTCGAGGCCCTAAGAAACGTTTCCCTTGCCGTTGAAAAGGGCGAAATCTTCGGCCTCCTGGGGCCAAACGGCGCCGGCAAGACAACGTTTGTGAAGATCCTGCTCTCCATCATCTATCCCACGAGCGGCGAGGCTGAAGTTCTTGATAGCAACCTCGGGTCGCTCCTCGTCCGACAAAAAAGCGGTTACCTTCCCGAGAACCATCGCTACCCTTCATTCCTCAGCGGCAGGCAAACACTTCACTTCTTTGGAGGCCTCCACGGGCTTCGTGGCCGGGCGCTCCAGAACAGGGCCCAATCACTTCTCGAGCTCGTTGGACTGAGAAATTGGGCGAACGTGAAGATCAAACGATACTCGAAGGGAATGCTGCAACGGCTCGGGATGGCCCAGGCATTATTGAACGATCCCGAGCTGCTCTTTCTCGACGAGCCCACCGACGGCGTCGACCCGGTCGGTCGCAAAGAGATACGGGACCTCCTGAAGGAATTGAAGGCGCGCGGGACCACAATCTTCCTCAATTCCCATCTCCTCTCGGAGGTCGAAGCCATCTCCGACCGCGTCGCGATCCTTCATAAGGGGGAAGTCCTGAAGGTGGGCACCGTTGCCGAGATGACCGCCCATCATATGGAGTATGAAATTCGCACGGACAAGCCTCTTCCCGAACGAGCGACGCAAGCCATCAGCGGAATTGTTCGAGATGCTCGGCCGGACGGCAACGTTCTGCATGTCACCGTCAACGAGAAGAACGACCTCAACAGGATCCTCGACATCATCCGTGGGGAAGGCGTTTTCATCGAATCAATGACTCCGAAGCGCTCGAGTTTGGAGGACTACTTCATCGAAGTGATTCGGTCTGAGGAGGCGATATGAAGAGCCTGGCGATGGTCGCTCTGACAATTCGCGAAGCGATTATGCGGGGAACGCTGCTTTTCTATTTTGCAGTCGGGAATATCATCATTGCCGTCGTCGCATATGCCGTCGGGCGCTCGCCGGACGGCAGCACGATCCTCCTCTTTGGCAACCCGGTGGCCCTCAAGAACGTGGTCGACCTGAATCCTGTGGATTTCCTCCTCATCCAGCTTTTCCGCAGCTCGAATTTCGCAATCATGTTCCTTGGCATCTTCGCGGTCGCCGGCCTCATCCCCTCGATGCTCGAAAAAGGGACCGCCGAACTGTACCTCAGCAAGCCGTTAAGCCGGACGTCACTTCTGCTCTCCCGATCTCTCGGCGCCACAACGGGCGTTGCGCTGAATATCCTTTATTTCGGCGTTGCAATCTGGCTGGTCTTCGGTATCAAAGTCGGCGTGTGGCACTGGAAATTCCTCTTGGCCTGTCTCCTTGCCGCGACGGCCTTCACCTTCTTTTTTTCTGTTGCCGTGTTCACGGGCCTCGTCACGCGCAGCCAGGGTTTCTCCATTATGCTGGCTTTTCTGTTCTGGTTCTTCTCAGGTGCATTGGCGGCTCGAGAATTTGGTCTCTATCGGCTTTGGGACAACGCCGTTTATCACCGGGTCCTTGACGGCCTTTTCTACACGACCCCACAGGTGAGTGGCATGCTTGAGAACGCCGCACGCGTGATCGGGAAAAACCCCTTTGAGCGCATGCTTGCCCCCCAAGCTGTGGCAGACTTCACGATCATGCCGTTTGTGTATTCTCTTCTCTCTGCAACGCTCATCTTCGCTCTCGCCGCATACTTTTTTTCCAAACAGGATTACTGATCTTCGCCGATACAGGAACTTGGTCGGCTACCCCGCTTGTTTCTTCTGCCAATAGTCCGTACGTTTGTTTCGAGAAAGGGCGAGATGATGAATATTGGAATCACGTGTTATCCCACCTACGGCGGCAGCGGTGTGGTCGCAACCGAGCTGGGAAAGGCTCTCGCTGAGCGCGGGCACTCTGTGCATTTCATCAGCTATGCGCTCCCTATGCGACTGAGCGGATTCATGGGGAACGTGGTGTTCCACGAGGTTGAAATGTCGAACTATCCCTTGTTCGACTTTCCTCTCTACACCCTAGCCCTCGCCAGCAAGATGGTCGAGGTAGCACGGTATGAGAAGCTCGATCTTTTCCACTGCCATTACGCCATCCCACACGCGAGCAGCGCCTACTTGGCCAAACAGATGCTCGGCCTTCCCAACATCAAGGTCATCACGACCTTGCACGGCACAGATAGTACCCTCGTCGGGCTCGAGCCGAGTTTCTTACCGGTGATGAAATTCAGCATCGAACAGAGTGACGGCGTGACGGCAGTGTCGCGGTTCCTCAGGGAAAAGACCTTGGCCAACTACGGGATCGACAAAGAAATTGAGGTTATCCCGAATTTTGTCGATACCCGGAAGTATCGACGTGCCGCCTCCGAAGAGGTGCGAAGCCACTTTGCACCGCACGGCGAGAAGGTTATCGTCCACACGTCGAATTTCCGACCCGTGAAACGCGTGCAGGATGCCATCCGCATATTCCACGAAATCCGAAAAAAGATGGAGGCCAGACTTCTGCTCATCGGCGATGGCCCCGATCGGTCTCAGTGCGAGCTGCTTGCTCGAGAGCTTCAGCTCCAAGATGACGTCCGGTTCCTTGGCAAGCAGACAGTCGTCGTCGATGTCCTCTCCATCGCTGACCTCTTTCTCATGCCCAGCCAGTCGGAGAGCTTCGGCCTTTCAGCGCTCGAAGCGATGGCGTGCGGTGTGCCCGTGGTCTCGTCGAGCGTGGGGGGATTGCCCGAGCTCCAGGTCCATGGACAAACCGGATACATCGCTGAGATCGGAGACATCGATCGGATGGCCCGGTACGCGATCGACCTGCTTTCCAACCCGACGAAGCACGGACTCTTCGCGGAAGCCGCGCTCGCACGGGCCCTTGAGTTCGACGCCTCGAAGATCGTCCCGATGTACGAACGTTACTACGAGAAGATTCTCTCCATCTCCGCGGTTCCTGAAGCGGAAGCGTAGCACAACGAGCGGTATCCCGTTCGTGTACCATAATGCACTTCCGGAACGACCCTGAAAAACATCAACGCCTGATCGAGGAGTTGCTCTCGGTGCTCAAAGACCGTGGATTCCGCGTGCTGAGCGCGGATGGAATTGAAGGGGTACCGCCGGTGCGACGATTACATAACGATGGCTTCGGGGATCAGGAGGACAAAGCGCCGGACATTTACGCTTTTGACGACCGGGAAGGCTGCTATATCATCGGGGAGGCGAAAACGGGAGACAACGATTTCGAGAGCGACCACGCGCTTACACAGTACAACGTCTTCCTCGATCAATTCGAGCACAGCACAGGTCGGCAAGCGGTGCTGTACATCATCGTCCCTTCCTCGAAAGTCCCCGAATTCAACTCACTGATCACCCATTACATCCACCGCGATTACTGGGGAAGCCTCGTCCTCGTGAGCTCCAAGACGGTCGTCGACTAAGTCAAGCGGAACGAAGTCGGGCAAACTTCACGATCAGGTTTTTGACCCCGTGCTCCTCGAACTGAACGACCACCTTCATCGCCTCACCTTTTCCGCTCACCCGGAGAACCTTCCCCTTCCCAAACATCTCGTGGCGCACGAGTGAACCCTGCCTGATCTCAAAGACCTCCTGCGACTCCCGCTCGTAGTCGGGAGCGTCGTCACTGAAGTACTGTTCTTCGTGAGCAGATACGCGCGGCGTTCCACGGCGCCGCCTCCCGTTGATGCCTTTGACCGGAAGGCCGGCTTCCGCGAACCTCGTATTGTTTCTGCTCTGGAACACGTGAAGTCTGTCCTCGCCCAACTCGACGAGGAACCTGGAGGGACTCGTGTACGTCGGCTCGCCGAACCGATACCGCATCCGCGCTTTGCTGATGTAGAGTCGCTTCTGCGCCCGCGTGATGCCAACGTAGAAAAGACGCCGTTCTTCCTCGAGCTCGTTCTTCTCGAGCGTCGAAGAATAGAAAGGAAGCAAACCTTCTTCGACTCCTCCGATCAACACAACGGGGAACTCCAGACCTTTGGAGGAATGCAGCGTCATCAAGGTGACGACGTTGCGAGTCTCGTCCCACGAATCGATGTCTGACACCAGGGTTACCTCCTCAAGGAAAGCCTCGAGTGTGCCGTCCGGATGCTCATCGCGAAATTCTGAGATCGCCGAGAGAAGTTCATGCACGTTCTCCCATCGGGCCATCGATTCGGCCGTCCCTTCCTCCTTGTAGGATTTGAGTATGCCCAGTTCGTCGACCAATGCGCGTGCTAGCTCACTGAGGGACATCTGGGACTTGAGCGACACGTACTTCTCGATCAACTTTCGGAACTGGGTGAGACTGTTCTTGGCCCGGTCCTGCAACTGGCCGGCATGCTCGAGAAGGGCTGTGGCCTTGTACAGCGTGATGTCGCGGGAGCCGGCAAACTCCTGCAACCGATCGAGGCTCGTTGCTCCAATGCCCCGAACCGGATAGTTGGCCACCCTGAGGAAGCTCTCATTATCGTCCTGATTTGCGAGAAGGCGAAGGTACGCCAAGACGTCCTTGATCTCCTTCCGCTCATAGAACCGAATTCCTCCGACGATCTCATAGGGAATTCCGTTCCTTCGGAGCACATCCTCAATGGAACGCGATTGAGCGTTCGTCCGATACAGGATCGCGAAATCCTTCAACGCGAGGCCGTTCTCGACGATCTCGGCCTGGATGGCTTGCATCATCTGGTACGCCTCATCCCGATCATCGGCGCAATCAAAGAGGATGACGGGCTCTCCCTGGGGGTTCGCCGTCCAGAGGTTCTTCTCAAGCTGATCGACGTTGTTCTTGATCAACCTGTCCGCCACCGCAAGGATGCTCTTCGTCGATCGATAATTCTGCTCGAGCCGGAAGGTCTTACAGTCGGGATAGTCCCTGGCGAAGTCGAGGATGTTCCGGATATCCGCTCCCCGGAAGGCATAGATGCTCTGTGCGTCATCCCCCACGACGCAGATGTTCCGGTGATGATCGGCGAGCAGCTTCACCACGGCATATTGTGCCCTGTTGGTATCTTGAAACTCGTCCACCAGGATGAATTTGAACCGGTGATGATATTTCTTCAGGACGTCCGGATATCGCCGGAAGAGCTCGATCGGCTTGACCAGGAGGTCGTCAAAATCCATCGCGTTGCTGCGTTTGAGGGCCGCCTCGTAGTCTTCGTATACGGCCGCGATCTTCTCGTCGAGGAAGTCCCGCGCTACTTCTCCATACTCCTTCGGTGGAATGAGCTGGTTCTTTGCGGCGCTGATCCGGCTGGCAACAGCCTGAGGGACTATTTGCTGCTGCGACAACCCGCGTTTCTCCATACACTTCTTCACGGCGCTGAGGGAGTCGTCCGAGTCATAGATCGTGAAATGACTGGCATATCCGAGGAGTTTCGCCTCTTTGCGCAGGATGCGCGCGAAGATCGAATGGAAGGTGCCCATCCAGAGTTCAGAGGCCTTTCCGCCCACCAGCTTCCTGATACGCTCCTTCATCTCGTTCGCTGCTTTGTTGGTGAAGGTAAGCGCAAGGATTTGGTACGGAGGAACGCCGCAGCTCATCAGATAGGCGATGCGGTACGTCAAGACGCGCGTCTTACCGCTGCCAGCGCCGGCGACGATCATCAGCGGCCCGTTGGCTGCTTTCACTGCATCTTGCTGTACCGGATTGAGGTCTTGAAGAAAGGACATGAACGTCTGGAAGATGCGAAGACGGGAAACGACCTTCGCTCCCGTCCTCAAGAATGGTAAGGAATTATCCTGTCCGGCACAAGCCTGCAGCGTACACTTCCTCTCCTGCTCTCAACTTCTCCAGCACAGAGAAATCTTCGAGCGTCGTCGTGTCTCCCAAGATCGTTCCATCCGCTGCAACCTCGCGAAGCAGCCTTCGCATGATCTTCCGGCTTACCGACGACCGCCGCTTCGTCGCGGGTTGAGAATGGGTCAGCGAAAGGAGCTCAAACGTTTCTCGGTGGGAACGCGAAACTGAGGAACCCGAAGGTCGGACACTAGAAGAATGCCCTGGCCTCAGCTCGGGCATTGTGGACGGGCGCCGCACCGCCTTCAGAGCGCCCGTTGTAGTTGACAGTCAACTGCACGTAGCGCGCGATTCGGTAGTCGAGCGCAAATTCCCAAAGGAAGGTCTTGCCCGGAACCTTTCCATTTGTAAATTCAAACGGATATTGCTGGTCGACCCCTCCGGGAATTCCGGAGATTCGTACCTCCTCTCGCGTGAATTGCCCCCGAAGCTGACCGAGACCCACAAACGCATAGGTGAGTCCGACGAATTGGTCGTTCATATCGGCTCGGGCATCCTGGCCGCCGTATCGATTGAGAACGCGGGAGACCCCGATCCCATAGGAAAGCTCCCACGCCGGCTCCGGCCGGTAGGAGAACCTCGTCCTCAGCTCATTGGAGAGCAGATCACGAAGCCGTGGAGACGGAGACGAGGAATTGACCTGGTCGAGCTTGTTGATGAACTCCGTCTCATTCCCGATCTCTTTGACCAGTTGGGATCGTATCCTGACCGATCGTTCCTTGAGAAAGCTCTGTTCCGGAGCTTGGACGAGCCGAACGAATCCGCGCCGCTGGTTGTATCGAAACCGGATCGACAGGCTCGGGTCATTTTCAAACAGATAAACATCCTGAGTGAGAAGGTTCGTCCCGGCAATGGTCGTTTGCTCGTTCAGAAAGCGAGAAAAGTTCAGGAGATAGATCTGTCGGGAGTCGGGCTCGGTGCTCCGCTCTTCGATTCGTACTACTGTCTCAGTCGAAATGCTCTTCGCGATCCGTTCCAGTGTAGAGGAGGGCTGCTGGAGAAGTCGGGACGGCTGAAATCGCACTCGAAATCCCGTCTTGAGATCGGATACCGGCACGAGCTGGTCGCCTGGTAGATAGAATGCGACATAGTCGCCGTCAAACCGGGTTTGCTCGAATTCGTTCGCGTCCGCGATTCCGTTGCCGTTGAGGTCGCCCAGGTAGCGATAGTTGCCGCTGCCTTTCTGTACCTGCAGGAAGACCCGCTCCAGTTGGGCCGACCGCTCGCGCGCGAATTCATAGAAGAGATCGGAATCCAGCGCGCGCTTCCAGGGATTGAACCGCGATTGCGATCGGACCAAGATGACGTCGGAATTGGCATTTCCTCTCGCCTTGAACTGATCGGTGAATTCGGTCGATCGGATGCTGAGCGACAGAAGGCTCGACAGGGAATTCCATTCCCGCAGCTGCCAGTCATAAAGCTGCGTAAATGACCGAGACGCCCGGGCAAGGTTGCCAGTTGCCGAACTGTCTTCTGTCCGGAACTGAAACTCGGCCGATGCCGTCACCGGCCCGATCACGCCGATCCCGACGCGCGGGGCAATCTCCACAAACCGGAAGCTCCCGTCCGCAAGGGAATCGGAGATTAAACCATACTCCACCCTCTTCTCCGCCTCGACGCGAACAGCCGGCTCCAGTTTCCAGAATGTGTAGGCTCCCGTGCCGCGTTGACGCACCCACGTGGACCTGTCGCCGATCTGCAGGTCGGTCGCCTCGATTCGTTCCAGGAAGTAGGCCGAACGAGGCAGCGACGAATCTGACAGGGCCGCGCTCACCGCCGTTCTGTCGGACTGAAACGTCCCGGTTCGTTCCAGGGAGCCGTAGCCGCCGCCGACGCTCAGAGACTTGAGAGGCGCGTACGAGAAGGATGCCTCCCGGATCTCTTCGTCCGCAGCAGACGTATTGGTGAGATCCCACTTCCGGTTGAACTCGATGTCGTTATCGCGATCGAGAGGAACAAACCGCCTGTCCACGAAACGATCCGACACATTGAGATCGAGCTTTCCCAGGTTCGATCCTGCGACACGGATCGACTTTGGATTGTAGCGCAAAGAGACCTTGTAGGCTCCCCCGTTGTCATTCGAATCATCGAATGCGGACAGCCGATTTCTGTCGTACATACTGGCGGCATACTCTGCCGAGAAGACGAGGTCCGGCAGCGGAGCAGCCTCGATCCTGCCGTTCAAGACCCTGTGAAGTTCAGGAATTGGGAGAAATCGGATCGGGAGGTAGTTGCCCTGCCCGAGCCCGGCAACCTGATACTGCCCGGAGACGACGCGAGCATACCCTACGGAGTCCGGCGGCACCTGATCGACAAATGAGAAGGTGACGGAATAGACAGCTTGTGGATCGGTCGGCGCGTAAACAAAAATAGAAAACTTCTTCCCGTTGATCGAGGTATCGCGGAGGACGTACTGTCCCTTTCCGGCGCCCGTGATCGAGTCCCGACCGGCAAACTGGCTCCCCGTGACGGAAGCCTTGAATCGATCCGCGCCGCTTTGCCTGAGCAATGCCTTGGTGCTGTCATCCAGTGTGAAGTCGATCGGCGAACTCGGGTCATCGGCTTCTTGAGCAATCACCGCATGAATTTTCACCCGATCGTTCCACGCGGTGGACTCGAGCGTCGCACCGACCAGGTTGCGCGCGAACTGTCGGTCTGTGTATTGGTAGTCCACCGTGATGCGGGAGGCATTCGTGATAAGCCGTCGTGGGGTGAACGTGATCTCCCCTACGGAATAGTCGATGGTGTAGTCGTTGGTTTCCCCGCGCGTCGTCAGATCGCCGTTGAGATAGACGCGCTCCGTCCCTGCGATAACGACTATTCTGGATGTCCCGTCACGGCCGGTAAGTCGGTATGGGCCCTGGTTGCCGTCGATCCCCTGGAGCTGATTGGTGGCGAATTTTCCCCGGGCTGTGGCCCCGAAGAGAGAAAGTGCGGCCGTCGTGCCACTCCCTGCAAAGTCCCTTAACCTCAACGAGCCATCTGCACCCTCGACCTTTCGAGAGAGCCTGCCGAATTCTCCCCCCTGCTGCTGATTCACCTCCAAATTGAAATCACCGAGGGTGGCCCCGTACTTTGGGCTGCTGATTTCCACGAAGACTTTGTCGAGTTCTTGCAGGGTTTGCGTCGTCCCCTCGGGCTGAATCGGGGAGTTTTCATCGGTGAGAGCGGCGACGATGTCGATATCGGAGGACAGCTTTCCCGAAAACTGCATTCGGAAACCCGAGTTGAGGCTCAGGTCGCGGTTCGAGCCGACGGTGAACCCGCGGAAGATCGAGCCGCTTTTTTGAAACCCCGAACCAAACAAGTCTTCGACGGAGAACGCAGAAGCGGACGTGATCACTCGCCTTGCACCTCCTCCTGCAGTATCCTTCGAGAGTGTAACCGTATGCAAGAGGTACTCCGGCTTGAAGGGAAGCGGCAGCACGGTGAACGTTACCAGTGCTGTGTGGGGAAGGGAATCGGCGAATACTCTCTTCAGCTTCTCATTTTTGAACTGAAGGATCCCGTTCCAGTACTGAACCTCGTAGTCCACTGATCTCCGGAGGTTGACCATCGAGTCCAGCAGGACCCGGTCGCTGCCTGGCAGGATGAACTCTTGATGGAGGTTGTAGACCGTATCGGTCGGCGCCAGATGAAGGAGGACAGATTGGCGCGCCGGAATCGGACTATTCTGACTCTCCTGCTGCGCCTGCAGGCAAACGGGAAGGATGAGGGAAAAGAGTATGAATGATCGTAAGTGCAAGGATGCTGTGAAGGATACCAGGCAACACGAAAATAGTCAATTCGTATCCTTAATGCATCAACATCCTCCGTTAGGGTCGAGCGATGTGCCGAAGGGGGGACTCTCCGCCAGAGGCGGATGCGCCTCCGGCGCAGAACCCTTCCCAAGTGCCGAAGGAGAGACTCTCCGCCAGAGGCGGATCAGCCTCCGGCTGAGAACCCTCTCAGTCGTGCCGAAGGAGAGACTCTCCGCCAGAGGCGGATCAGCCTCCGGCTGAGAACCCTCTCAGTCGTGCCGAAGGGGGGACTCGAACCCCCACACGGGGTTAAGCCGTACTGGATTTTGAGTCCAGCGCGTCTACCAATTCCGCCACTTCGGCAGAGGAATTTTCAATTCTCAATTGCCAATTGACAATGGAAAATTGTCTCGTGCACCCACTCCCGACTCAAAACGTCGGGACAAGCAGGACGAGCAGCGTCCCCCATTGACACACAAAAACACAGCGGTCGATGCGGGGAGCTTCGCTCCCCTTACCGCCCGCTTGTGCACCCACCAGGACTCGAACCTGGAACCCACTGATTAAGAGTCAGTTGCTCTACCAATTGAGCCATGGGTGCGAAAAACAATCGGAGAACCGCTACCTGGTGGGAGTGGCCTGGGGCGGAACCTGGCCCGGTTGCGTCACGGGAGGCAAAGACGGTTGAGGCGATGATTGAATGACGCTCTGTTCCGTCTGCGGTCCCCGGGGAAGCACCACCAGATTGATGAAGAGCGCCAGCAGCATGAAAATCGTCGCAAGCACCGTGGTGGTTTTTGTCAGAAAGTCCGACGTCCTCCGAACACCGAACACGGTCCCGAGATTGCTCGTGCCGAGCACTCCAGCCAAGCCGCCTCCTTTGCTCGCCTGCATCAGCACGACGATCATGAGAAGGACACTGACGAGAATTTCTATCGAAATGAAGATTGTATACATGCCGGTTCCTTGTTGACAGAGAAAAACCCCACGCTACCTGGGGTTCGCTATCAATATACCCATATCCGCCATGAAAAGCAAGGTGTGTGTTTGCCGTTTGCCCCTCATCCCTCAATACCTCCGGGCTTTCAATAACCGTTCGACGTATTTCCCGAGCACGTCAAACTCGAGGTTGACCCTATCCCCTGCCGCCAGGTTCTTGAACGTCGTCACCTTCATCGTATGCGGGATGATCGAAACAGCAAACTCATTGCCCTTGAGGGAGGCTACCGTCAGGCTGACTCCGTCCACCGCAATCGATCCGACGGGAATCAGATAGCGCGCAAGCCTCCTGGGCACCTTGATCCAGAAGACCCAGCTGCTCTTCCGAGCCCGAACCTTCGTGACGGTGCCCAAACCGTCAACATGCCCCAAGACGAAATGTCCCCCCAATCTCTCGTCTGGCGATAAGGGACGCTCGAGGTTCACGCGATCACCAACTTCCAGCGCCCCGAGGTTTGTCTTTCGGAGTGTCTCCTCGACCGCCTGTACTCGAAATGTCGTTCTCGTAGAGCCGATGACCGTCAGACACGTGCCGTTGATGGCGACGCTTTCATCGATCTTGAGATTGCGGACCGTCTTCTTCGCGCGAATAGTGAAAACGAGGCTCCCCCTCCTCTTGTCGATCCGCTCGACCCTTCCTTCTTCTTCAATAAGACCTGTAAACATACCGCCTTCCGTCACTTCTGAAGAGATCAGAAGAAAGCTCTTCATTCATACTGTGGTGAGCCTTCTAAAAGAAAATCTGTGCCCAACATTTTCCACTGCACGTCGTGTATGCGGATCGCCTTGCGCAAGCCGAGGCTTGGAACGAGGTTGAGAGAACTCAATCCGCCACCAAGGAGCTTTGGAGCTACGAAACAGTGAATCTTCTGAGCCAGCTTCGCGTTCACAAACTCGCTCACCAAGTCACTGCCTCCTTCAACAAGAACCGAGGAGATCCCAAGCGCTGCGAGCGTGTGAAGCATCCCTGAGACATCAAGTCTCGTGCTTCTCCCGAGTGCCAGAACAGGGACCCCCCGTTTCAGGAACGTCGAGACTTTCCGTCGCTTGGAGGAGACGGCACGCAGGGAAGTGAAGACGATCGTTCTTGCGTAACGTGTGGCGAAGACGCGCGATCGGGTCGAAACGACGAGGCGTCCATCGACGATCACGCGCAGCGGGTTCCGCCCCTTAACAAGGCGGACGGTCAGCTCCGGGTTATCTCTAACGATCGTCTTCGCGCCAACCATAAGACTGTCGTACGTTGACCGGATCCTATGCGCTTCCCTCCCGGCCGCCTTGGAGGTTATCCACTTCGACCTCCCGGCGGCGTCGGCGATGCGGCCATCCAGCGTCTGGGCGATCTTGACGGCGACAAACGGAATCCCCTCACGCATGAACGTGAAGAACTGCTCGTTGAGGCGTTCCGCCTCTCGCTGCAGCAAGCCCACGCGTACTTCCACTCCTGCCCTTCGAAGCCGCGCTGCTCCCCTCCCCGACACAAGAGGATTGGGATCCGCGGATGCGGTCACAACCCGCTTAACCCGTGCCTTGATGATCGCGTCGACGCAAGGCGGAGTCTTTCCATGATGGGCACAAGGCTCCAGGTTCACAAAGAGCGTGGCGCCGCGAGCTTTCCTCCCCGCTCTGCGCAGCGCATTGACCTCCGCATGGGGACCCCCGAACCTGCCGTGAAACCCCTCAGCAACGATCACGTCATTCTTCACGATAACGCATCCGACCATCGGGTTGGGGTTGACCTTCCCTCTTCCCTTAACGGCAAGCTCCAAGCATCGCCGCATGATCTGCGTTTGGCTGGAACGCGTCAGGCTCATTTCCTGAGGATCCTCAGCGGAGTGGCGAGATCGACCGAGAGCAAGTCAGCAGCGTTACCCATCTTGACCGCAATCTCGACGAGTCCGTTACTGCCGAGCAGAAGGCATGGCGTCTTCGCCGGTGCAGACTCGTAGCTCTGGATCCATCTGGTTATCGCCTTACGACGGATACCAATCCCGCGGACCGAACGGGCAAGGAAGTCAAGATTGGCCCCCGAGATGTTGGTGACGATATTCCCGAAACGGTCGATGTGCAGGATGGAAGGACAAACGTGCGGCGTTCTCTCACTGACGAAGGCAGGTTTCACCGTCGCGAGCTCCACAGGATCGCCCAGCGAATCCAGTTTCCGGCCGCGGGCGATGTGCGCCGCGAGCGGCGCAAAGATATCCCGTCCGTGAAACGTTGATGATATGACAGCTGGGATCAACGCGTCTCGCTTCACCCGGTTAAGATCGACAGCGATCGCCGTCTCCAGCATCTCCTCCGACAACACGAGGTCGAGGACCCCGTTGTCCGGCGCGAGAAAAGTCCATTTGGGCGTGCGGATGACGACGATCCGTCGCGAGGTCCCGACACCGGGGTCCACGACGCAGACGAAGAGCGTCTTCTTGGGGAAGTAGCGGTAGGTCGCCCAGAGCACATATGATGCCTGGCGCACGTTCTGCGGCTGAACGTCATGCGTCACGTCCAGGATCCTGAGCGACGGCTCGATTGAAAGCATCGCCGCCTTCATCGTGCCTACGTAATGATCACGCAGTCCGAAGTCAGTCAGGAGGGCAACGATCGAGCACGATTTGCGCATCGCACGTGGAATTTGCAGGAGATGGGAGGTCGGACCGTCGAGCGGCTCCGCGCCGCAGCGAACCGCGGCGAGGGCGTCACCGCGCTCTCACTTGAACGCGATGCTTTTCCCTTTCTTCGACGAATGGTAGATCGAATCGACGATCTTCATTCGGTGGATAGCCTCTTCTCCCGTCGAGACGACCGGGTGGAGACCGCGCAGCGACCCAACCCAGTGCTTCAGCTCGTTATCGTACGATTTCCAGTAGAGCGTCTGGGGCGTTTCGTGAGTCGCGGGGGTAACGTTCACGAGATTGCCGTGCATTCTCTTGAAGATCCTGAAGGGGTTGACCGACCCGCTTCCGTCGGTGCCGAAGCAATCACAGTAATAGAAATCTGCATCCGATTCGAAGGACCAGCTCGACTCGATGGTCAGCGTCGACCCGTTCTTCATCCTGATGAAGACCACCGAGGAGTCTTCAACCCCCTTGGTGTTATGAGAATAGTTCGAGGCGATGACCTCCTTCACTTCGGGGTATCCCATGAGCCAAAACCCGAGATCGAAC
>CAYZRX010000027.1:0-44756 GCA_964480945.1 uncultured Ignavibacteriaceae bacterium
GCCAGACTTGGAGGCTCCCAGAAGATTGAATTCTCTTTGTCTCTTTGGCTTGGTTGTGTCATCGTATCAGCGATCGCGATCTCGGCGGTCATGCAGGCGATATTCGAAATACCCATCTGGATGACGCTTCTCGCAATCGTGCTCGCATATTTCTTCTCAATACTGGCAGTGAGGGCCTACGGTGAGACGGACGTGAATCCTGTGGGTGCGATGGGCTACGCCACACAGATGATCTATGGAGCCGTTGCTCCGGGGAACATGATGACCTGTGTCATGACTGCCGGCATCACTGCCTCCGGAGCCAATCAAGCCGCCGACATGATGCAGGACTTCAAGACAGGATATTTGCTGGGGGCGACACCGAGAAGACAGACCTACGCACAACTTGCAGGAGCAGCAGTCGGGTCAATTTTTGCCGTTCCGATCTTCTTCGCACTCACGGGAGCGTACGGAATTGGCACGGACATCATGCCGGCTCCGAGTGCAGTCAGTTGGTCGGGCATGGCTCAACTCTTCTCCAAAGGATTCGCCGCACTTCCGCCCTATGCCCTGTACGGTATCATCGGAGGGCTGATCGTCGGGATCCTGCTCACTCTGCTCGAAAAAACCAAGATCAGAAAGTTCGTGCCCTCTCCTTACGGCATGGGTATCGCCATGATCATAACGCCGGATTTCGCGATCATGATATTCCTCGGAGCGATGATAAAGCTCGTGATGGACAAGAAGTTCCCCGGGTGGATGCAAGGGTATTCGATCTCACTCGCGTCAGGCCTTATCATCGGTGAGTCGATCATCGGCGTGATGATCGCGGTTCTCTCTGTGCTCGGACTTTTCTAGAGGGCGCGACTCAAAGCCTACACTGCATCGCAGGAAGACACCAACTAGTGAGAGGGGCCGTCCGGTTCAAGTCGTGGGAGAAGTTTGGGAAGAGGTCAAGCTCACTGAGATTTCTTCTCAAGCTGCTCGACCCGACGAAGGGCCTCAGCTCGTTTCGTAGCGTCTGTTTCCATCGAGGCGTACTGCTGCCACCTCTCAACGCTCTCCTTCGTCATCGACAATTCCTCGTAAACCGTAGCCAGAAGGTAGACGGTCTCGGGCACGTCAGCTCGGAGATCGAGCGATCGTTCAAGGGATGCCCGCGCTTGAGTGTACTCCCCTGACGCCGCATGGGCTTTGCCGAGGTTCTTGTAGAGCAGGTAACTGTACGGCGACGCAGAATTCATACGCTCCCTGGTGACCAAAAGCTCCACGGCATCCTTCGCTTTGTTCCTCTTGATGTAAATATTCGCCAGCGCGCAGTATGCCGGGATGAACAATGAATCCACGTCAACAGCTTCTTTGTACCACGCGAGCGCCTCCTCTTCGTTCCCGATCTCTTCGAGAGCGTAGGCAAGGTTGTAGAGGGCGCTGCTGTTCGCCGCATCCAGCGCAACCGCCTTGCGAGCTTGACCGATCGCCAAATCCAACCGCCTCGCTTGGACGTTTAACGCGGCAAGCGTCGTCCACGCCGGCGCATAGGACGAGTCGTTCGCGATCGCCAGCTCGAGCTGCCGGGATGCGAGCTCAGGCTCGTTCCGTTTCACGGAGGAAAGCGCACGAAGGTAGAGTTCATATGCTCTTGGATCGACGGTGTGCGAATGGCTCAGGCGAGCCTGTTGCTGCGGCGTGATCTTGACTCGTATCGCATCAACTATGGCCTGACACACCTCTCCCTGCAGCGCGAGGATGTCTTTCAACTCGCGATCGTACTTCGTCGACCAGATCGGCTTCTCATCCTCTGCATGGATCAGCTTGACCCCTATGCGGACACTGTCTCCGACACGCAGGACGGTCGGCTCCACCACCGCCTTCACATGGAGATCCTTCGCGATCTCGTTCAACGGCTTGGTCGAATTCTTGTACAGCATCACAGATCGATAGGAAGGTACCCTCAATCCTCCGATCGCGGACAATTTCGTGATCAACTCATCGGTCATACCGTCGGCAAAGTATTCCTGCGTGGAATCTCTCGATAGATTTGTGAACGGGAGAACGGCGATCGAATCAATCATCTCAGTTTCCCTCGAAGAGAGGTAGAGCACCAGCGCCACTGCGGTCACAATGACAGAAGCCGCCACAATCGAAAGCGTCCGCCTCGCTTTGGCCGACATTCTTCGCCCGCTCGCCTGGCCACCCTCCTCGAAAGTGACGAGATCCGCCAGCATCTCGCCTACACTCTGATACCGGTCCTCCGGGTTCTTTGCCACCGCCCGCTTCACGATGCGTTCGAGCTCCTCGGGCACCTCCCGCCGGTAGTTGCGCATCGGCTTCGGATCCTGATTCAGGATAGAATAGACGAGCGCCTGCTCATAATCGCTCTTGAACGCCCTTTGACCGGTGAGCATCTCGTACAGCATCACTCCAAGCGACCAGATGTCCGTGCGATGATCGACCTCTTCACCGCGAGCCTGCTCCGGCGACATGTACGCGGCCGTCCCGACCGTCGACCCCGTCCGCGTCAGGATCGTCTGCCCTGCCTGCTTCGCTAAGCCAAAATCCAGGATCTTGACCACCCCCTCCGCCGTGACCATGATGTTCGCCGGCTTGATATCCCGATGGACGATTCCTTTCTCGTGAGCCTTGGCGAGCCCTTGACCAACCTGTCTGGCAATGTCGGTCGCTTCCTTCACCGGCATCGGACCGCCCTCGATCCTCTTCTTCAGCGTCTCCGCCTCATAGCACGCCATTGCGATAAACAGCTGCCCTTCGTTGGTCTCGCCGACTTCGTAGACGGTGCAAATGTTTGCGTGGTCGAGTGCAGAGGCAGCCTGTGCCTCGCGAATCAAGCGCTCCTTTGCCTCCGGGTCGCGCGTGAGTTCCGGCGGAAGAAACTTGAGCGCAACGGAGCGCTTCAGGGTCGTGTCTTCAGCCTTGTAGACAACACCCATCCCTCCGCCGCCGAGTTTGTCCACGATCCGATAGTGTGAAATGGTCTGACCGATCATTTATCAGCCCTTATTCATAGCGTAAGATCGATCGTTCGAATAGGTCTGTAATTGCTGAAAACAAACGACCCCGAGGGGGTCGGATATCGTAGGTCGGGGTACCACCCTCACTGTAGATATCAACGGATGATGCCAAACCCTGAAAGGGTGAAATATCATCAATCCCACACGTACCGCTCATCGTATTCAACTTCATACTCTTTCAAGAACGACCTATATTCGTCCTGAAAGGTTCTCCTACTGCGGTGCTCTTCTTGACCTTCAATGTATTGTCTCACGCGATCAACCTCCGATTGACCTACACAGGGTAAGGAGGATTGACTGATTCTTGCTCCCCCGAGGGCGTTGCCCTCGGTTGTCCGATGCATCCCGTTCGGGGATGAGGTACGGCGAGTTCATTGAGAGCATTCGTTGACCTGTGCCTCCGAGAGGATAGCGCGACACGGCACCTCAAAACTACCGCAGTTCAGAGAGAAACGCAAGGGAGATTCAAGAATGGCGGGACACTTCATCCCGGAGAGCCTTCGGAGGGCGCGACGCAGGAGCGAATGGACCCCATTACTCCTCTGCAATGTTCACGAACGGAACGCACAAGCCTGTCAGCAGTGTACCGACAGCCTGACGGACGGCGGTTTTGTGAAAAAGTCCGTTCAGACTCGCTTTACTGCCCGGTGTGGCAATCCGAGCAGTTCATCTCCTTCCACGCATCACCGATGTCTTCGGGATGCTGGAATGGCACTCCGGCCGCGTTCAGGGCGGTCGGCGAAATTTCGGCACCCTGGTAGAAAATCGTATGGCAACCGTTGCAGTCTTTAACAATCACCTTGCCCTCAGGACTCTGGTGTTTCCCGTCGTGACATCGGAAGCAGCCGAGGCTCGTGAGGTGTCCGACGTTGTTCGGATATGCCTGCCAGCTTACGCGCATCTCCGGGAAGAAATTTCGGGAATACTCAACCTTCAACTCTTCAGAGGCAGCGGCGATGATCTCTTTCTTCTCGGCGGCAACCTTCGGATACTGCTGAGCATAGTACGCCGCCATCAACATCGGAATGCTGTCCATCGCGGCCGCTGTGGTCGTGTAGGGCGCAACGAGCGCCTGAATGGAGGCCTGCCGAACGTTCGGAAGCTCGGTGCTGATTTTTCCCAGCGACATGCTCTCATCCACGATTCGCGTGGGCGGGCGATAGCTATGGGACGGCTGGTTGTGACAACCGATGCAGTCGAGCGTGTGCATCGGCAGCTTCTTCAGCTCCTCGAGTGATTGCGTCGCGTCGGTCGAAAGATACTCGGTAGCCACGCCCGTCGTCTTGTTGCGAGCGCGCACCCACGGAATGACCTGCTCCGCGCTGTCGCTAGCCACATAGGTGATCTGATCGGCGATGTTCATGTGCCAGTGGATGCCGCGGGCGGGTCCATGCTGACCCAACGCACCTCCGCCCACTTTCATCAGAAGATCGATCGTCCATCGCGTGTTCTGTTCGTCGGACATGAAGTAGGTCTTGAGCTCCTCCTTCTCGCCCGCGAAGAACGCCGGCCAGTGACATTGCTCGCATGTTTCCTCGGCAGGACGCAGGTTCTTGATCGGGACGGGTATCGGTCGGGGAAAATTGTTGGACAGGACGGCATAGACCTGATAGGCGCCGGAGAGCTTCGAGCGAATGTACCAGCTCGCACCGCCCCCGACATGGCAGTCGACACACCTGACGCGCGCGTGCGGTGAGAATTGATAGGATGTATACTCCGGCTTCATCACCGTGTGGCAGGTCTCCCCGCAGAATGCAACCGATTCCGTCCATTCGAACGTCTGGTAGCTCCCGTAGGCAGTGAAAAGGAAGAAGGCGATGGTGACGATCGAGACGTACTCAATCGCCGCCCGATGCTGTGGGATGTTGAGATCCAGCGTGAACACCATTCGGCTGGCAGGCTTGCCCTTCCGAAGCCGTCGCCTCTCCCTCCAAATGCCGACGACAACGGCAAGGAGTCCGATGATGAGAGGGATGGGCAGCGCAACATACGAGACGATCCCGATATAAGCGGGAGGTTTTGACTGTAACTGGCCGACGAAAGCGAGAAAGACGATAGAGACAAAGCTGACGCTCGCAAGCGCGGCGCCGGCAAGGCTGATCGGATTGTAGAAGATGTTCGGCAGGCGTCTTTTCATAGGACCCTCGGGGCGCACCGGCCTCCACGACCGTTAGACGACATCCAGCAGACCGCTCTGACGAAACCAATTCAGATATTGTGTCTGCGGCATTGAAACGGCGAACGTGCGACTCACACGTCTCTTATTGTATCCCTGAGTGCCTGGCGAGCAGGAGCGCACGGTTGCGGTCGAGGATGCGATAGGCAGCCAATTTGATACGGTCGTTTAGCAACCACCAGGCACCAGCATAGCCCCACACCGCCAGCGCCCATCCCCAGCCGATCGGAGGCATCAGCAGCCCGTAGACCGCGATCAGGGTGGCCAGGATCTGCGTGCCGAGCACCGCCGCGAGCAGAATGCGCGCGGGGCGCATCGACCAGAAGGGGCCGCGGGTTCGCGTCAGGAAGATCGTCAAATGTCCCGCCACAGACAATTTCAGGTACATCAATGGCTGGATGAACTCGCGGCTGAGGTGAAAAACCCGCTCACCCAGGTAGAACAGCCCGAACGACGCAATCACGCCCGCCACTCCCAGCACCGATGCAATTCCGAGCACGCTCCTCATGTCCCACGACTCCGGCACGTTCGAGTACCGCACCTTGTCGTACGCGATGGAGAGGATCGCGCCGTCGTTGAGCAATGCGAGCAGCACGATCATGACTGCCGTCACCGGATAGAAGTTGAACACCAAAATCGACAATGTCATGAACAACAGCACGCGAATCGTCTCCGCAATACGATAGATCGCATAGCTTGTCATTCGCTGGAAGATCTTGCGGCTCTCCTTGATCGCATCGATGATGACCGATAAACCGGGTGTGAGAAGCACGATGGCCGCCGCTGCCCGCGCCGCATCGGTCGCACCGGAGACGGCGATGCCCGCATCGGCCTTCTTCAGCGCAGGTGCGTCGTTCACCCCGTCGCCCGTCATCCCGACGATATGTCCGCGCCGCTGCAGCACGTCGACGATGTGGAACTTGTGCTCGGGGAACACCTGGGCGAAACCATCTGCCTTCTCGATGGACTCTTCCTGTTGCGCCGTCTCGTGATGGCGCGCGTCGCCGAAGCCGCTTGCATCCAGGAGATTCGCGCCGAGCCCGAGCTGTCCGGCGATTTCCTTTCCGATGGCCAGCTGATCACCCGTAACCATCTTGACGTTCACACCCATCTGCCGCGCAGTCGCGATCGTCGATTTGGAGTCCTCGCGCGGAGGATCGAACAGGGGCAGCACGCCGAGGAATTGCCACCTTCCCTGGTCGTCGGTCCGCGCCACTCCGAGAGAGCGGTAGCCGCGCGCGGCGAAGCCGTTGACCGCTTTCTCCACTGCAGATTGCACTTGAGCAGCATTCGCCGCCAATTGCTGGATCACCTGCGGTGCTCCCTTCGTCACCTTGAACGTTTTCCCACCCTCTCCCGCGACCGTGGCCTCCGTACGTTTATGCACGGGATCGAACGGCTGGAAATGCGTGACATGATAGCGGTCGAGTTGCCCGCCCTCCTTCAATCCGCCGAGAACCGCGAGGTCGATCGGGTCCTGGTTCTCGGCACGCGATGCCAGCGCACCACAAAGGACAACGTCGTCCGGGGTAACGCCGTCCAAGCTGAAGGGTTCACCCAGCGTCAGTTTGTTCTGCGTCAATGTGCCCGTCTTGTCCGAGCAGAGCAGGTCGATACCCGCCAACTCCTCGATGGCCGCCAGGCGACTGACGATCGCCTGTTTCGCCGCAAGCACCCGCGCGCCCACTGCCATCGTCACCGAGAGCACCGTGGGCAGAGCGACCGGGATGGCCGCGACGGTCAAAACGAGCGCGAACTGCAGCGTCGTCGTGATTTCATCGCCTCGGAACAACGCCACCGCCAGAATAAGAACCACCAGGACAACCGCCAGGACGATCAGGTAGTCGCCGATCTTCAGCACCGCGCGCTGGAAGTGACTGACGGTACGCGCTTCCTGGACCAGCTGCGCGGTCTTGCCGAAATAGGTCCCTTGCCCCGTCCCATAGACGAGCGCTTCGACTTCACCCTGACGAATGATCGACCCCGAGTAGACCGCCTCTCCCGTCGCGCGCGTGACCGGCAGGGACTCTCCTGTCAACGCCGACTGGTCCACTTCCACCGGATCCCCCTCGAGCAGGCGCGCGTCTGCCGGCACGATGTCACCCAGGCGGATGCGAATCACATCACCCGGCACCAATTCGCGCGCGGCGATCGTCCTCCACTTTCCACCCCTCCGCACACGCGCCTGCAGTGCCAGCGTCTGCTTGAGCGCATCGATCGCGTTGCCGGCTTGATACTCCTCCCAGAATCCCACCACGGCGTTCGCCACGAGCAAGACGAGGATGATATAGAAATCCGCCCAGTGCTGGACGATCAACGAAAGGATCGCCGCAGCCTCAATCATCCACGGGATCGGTCCCCAGTAGTAGGACAGGAACTTCAGGAATGGGTTGGTCTTCTTCTCGGAGATCTCGTTGTAGCCGTATCGTTTCAAACGCTCAAGCGCGTCGGCTTCGGTGAGGCCGTCCGGCGAGTATTTCAGGTACGCTTGGACCTCTGAAAGGGGTAACGCCGTAAGATCGGTGGCGCTCCGACCTTGGGACGTAGAGCTGTCCTGTTCAATTTCTTCTTGACTCGACATCGCGTTTTTCTCCCTTCTACATGCAAATGCTAAAGCTTCATGGGATCTCTTGTCAGGAGGACTCTTTCAGGGCGGCAGAGCTACCGCTCCGCTTCCGTGGGCTCTTCCCAAGAGAATCGAGCGCCTTCCGGGCGACCCAGGCAACCGACACCTCCGGTTCCAGGCGGCGGAGCGCCTCCAGCACGGCGAGACCTTCCTTCTCCAGGAGGTCCCGCCTCTCGAGCGCGTGCAAAACGTGATGGGCACCTTCCCGAAGGAAGACGGACTCGAAGTGCACTTCAAGGTCCGCAAAGAGTGACCGGAGAGCTTTCCGGCCGAGGGCGATGAGCGCTTCCGCCGCCAGCCAGCGGATTTCCATGCTATCATCCATCAGAGCATTGACGAGAGGGTCGGCCGCGCTTGAGTCCTTAATGCTCACGAGCGCCTTGCAGGCTTCCCATCGAGCGTGCTGTTCCTGCGCAGAAAGCAGACCGACAAGAGATGGAACAGCCGGTTTTCCGATCTTCACTAACGCTCCCCGTGCACGCTCACGTTGAGTTCCATCCTTGCTTCCGAGCTCGTTGATGAGTCCTACAATTCTCTCGTTTGTCTTCATACTCTCATCGTGCATCATTTGTGATACTCTGCAGCTTCGATCAACATTTCCCGTTGAACCGCTCTCTCCCCCCCGGCAGCGCGCAATCTCAGCGCGTGAAGATCCATTCCGGCGGAATCAGGCGATTGAGCTTTTCGAGCAGGTCCGGGGCCAGCATGGTCAATCCGACCTGATAAGAGGCATTGGTCCAGCCGAATCCCTCGCGGGTGATATAGGAGAACTTCGTTCCTACGTTCCCATACTCAGCGAAAACTTCGTGCGTCCGATTGACGACATCGAATTTCTCGGGTATGGTGCCGTTGTACTGCGTCGCATTCAGCGTTATCGTGAAGAGCCATCGGTAACACAACCGCGTGGCGATGCTGTCCACGCCGTAGTTTCTCAATCCCTGCCAGATCAACATCTGGTGCGGAGCCCAGCCGTACGGGTAATCCCATTGGCGCAGAGGGTGGTCGGGAGTGATGGTTCCCCTCGACTCTTCGGAGGATCCGACGATGCCTCCGGGCGTCTCGAGCATCGGAAGCGCTCTTCGGACGAGCAGCGCCGCTTGAGCGTGCGTCGCAAGGCCGGCCCAAAGGGGAAAGAACGTTGTCGCGCCGAGGTAGGCAATCCTTTCCTTCTTGACGAAATCGTAATCGAAGAACATGCCGCGATCAGCATCCCAGAGGTACTGGTTCACCAGATCCTTCCGCTTCGCCGCTCTCGCATGCCACGCTGAGCTTCTTTCGATCGAACCGTCCTGACGCGAGAGCGAGCCGCCAAACTCGCGCTCGATGGTTTGCGCGATGTCCCGCTCAATCTTGTAGAGAAGGGAGTTGAGATCGACCGTCACCAGCTCCGCACAGCGTCCGTAGAGGCGATAGCTTGTATCGTGACCCGATTCGCGCATTGCCCGGTCGTTTTCAAAAAACCGATCGAGCTCGGGATCCTTGATCGTGCCTGCTCGGTACCCCTTCTCGAAGGCTTGCACATCCATTCCATGCCGGGCAGCAAAGCGCGCGAACACCGCATCGAAGTGACCCGGCTCGACCTCCGGAGGCGGGCCGTACCCCCAATCGAAGTACCGGCTCAAGCCGGTTGCCGTCAGGTGGTAGCGATTCATCCAGACATTCCGATATTCATCGATCGCTGCCTCCAAAACCGTGCGGAGCCAACGATGGCTGAGGGAATCCTTCGGCAGGTGTTTGTAGCACTCCAACGCCATGGAGCTGAGGAACGGGGGCTGCGAGCGTGTAAGATAGTACGTGCGATTCGCATTCAGGATTGCACCGTAGTGCCTGATCTCGTACACCAAGTTGTCGATCATGGATTTCGCAAGAGCGGTGCGGCCATCCTGCAGCAGGCCGAGGATAATGAAGTAGCTGTCCCAGCCATACATCTCATTGAAGCGTCCACCCGGTACAACAAAAGGAACACCCTGAAGAGTCCCATCTCTTGTCTGCCGAAGTGCCAGAGAGAGGATGCCATGATGTCCGTCCAGATGGCGAACATAATCAGGCGTGAGTGTGCGCGGGAGCTGCACGACTCGCAGCTTCCAATCGGGGTGCCGCTTGCTGACATTGCGAAAATAGTCGAACGCGATCCTGTCTGAGAACGGCACATAGACATAGCGTGAGCTGTCAGCCGTGGCAACTTTGACATCGCGAACGATTCTCAATATCCCTTCTTCATCCACACGCCGTGTGAGACCATCCCAGTGGAGGTCGCGAACCAAGCGCGAGATGCGATCGACCGGCGGTTCGAAGATGCGATCAGTTCGAAGGGTCGCTGTGTCGGCTGCGCGCTGTTTGAGGAGCGTCAGCTCTTGCAGGAGGTTGGAAAGCTCATACGTGCCGGCGACTTCATAGCGGGCGCCGCCGACGGCGTGGAACCAAAAGCGCTTGTCCCCGCGGCCGGTGCCGGCAACATGCGGGTCGTCGACGGTGATCTTGAGATCGTTGTCGGTATCTTCATTAGCCAACAGCTCTCGGAGCACCGTTCGGACTTCCACGATAGCCTGCTTTGTGGCAGTTTGTGAATCCGCGGCCGGCGGCGTGAGAACCAACCATACCGTCAGGGCGGCGAGGAGGCGAGGCATCAGAGGGCGTATCATTCTGGTTCTGCGAAGCTACTTGCCAATCACAGTGCGCTCAACGGGAGAACACAGAGGAGTGAACGACTGAGCGGCATCGGCACGCTGAGTCATCCGGTCTCTCCGATCAGAAGCGCGATGGGGAACTCTTCACATACCGTTGCAAGCTCGAGCCGTCGAGGACCTTCTCCATGCTTGTTGGTCAGCGCGTTGTGCCAGGCCGTCGGGGCCTTCTCCGGGAGGTCTATCGAGGTATCTTCCCAAACCCGGTTGCCAATCGGCAACTCCTCCGGTGTAATCAAAGAACCAAAGTGGCACGGAGCAACCGTGACCGACCACCGGCTTTCCCATTGGCGCGCGAAGGCAACGACATGGTTATTATGCTGCCCCCGGACGGTAAGGGGGGAATACGTCCCCGTGGAGTACAGCGCTTGGTAACGGCGGCGCAGTTCGAGAATCCGATGTATCACGAACAGCTTGATTCTTCCATCGTGCTTGTTGAGCAGCAACTCGTGAAGCAGCACGTCGGGGCAGCTTTCCTCGTGCACCTTCAGGTGCTTGAGGGCCTCCATCCGCTTGACATAATCGACCGGGTCGCGGTTGTCAGGATCGACGAGACGAAGGTCCCACAACTCGCTTCCCTGGTAAAAATCAGGTACGCCGGGACAGGTCAGCTTCAAGAGCGTTTGCGAGAGAGAGTTGAAGGCGCCATAATGAGCAATCTTCCTTTGAAACAGGCGGAAGTCCTCTAGGAAACGATTGTTTTCGGATGGCGTTAACGTGCTCTCGATGAAGGCGAGGAACCCGCTTTCGTATTGCTCATCGGGCTTCAGCCATGCGGTGTGAACCTTTGCCTCACGTACAGCTTTGATCATATAGCGCTTGATTCTCTCGACGAATGTCGCCACTTCCCCCTCGTCGAAGGGGTACGACCCAAGAAGGGTCTGATAATAGAAATATTCGTCATTCTTGTCTGGGACCTCACCGGCGCTCGTGCTCGCTTTCTTCACCTTGTTCCACCTGTACCAAGCTGCGACTTTCCCTGCCCATTCATTCGGCAGTTCGGAGAGCACATCAATGCGGGCCCGGACATCCTCTCCGCGTTTTGTATCGTGCGTTGAGGTTGCACTCATCGCGTGCGGCCAGCGCGCAGCTCGCTTTTTGTTGAAATAGTGAAACTCAACGAGCGATCTTCCGAAACGATCGGGAGTCCCGCCGACTTCATTCAAAGACACTAGTTTGTTGTAGATGTAAAAGACGGTATCCTCGAGCCCCTTGGCCATCAGAGGTCCGGAGAGCTGTTGGAACCTCATGACAAAATGAATCCAATCCGCCTGTTCCTCCGGCGAGAGTCGAGTGGAGAAATCCAAAAGGAGAAATCGTTCAATGAAGTCCAGTTCGAGTACAAGCGCCGGGGCGGTTTCCCTCGCTCGCTTTATTGCCTCGCTCATGAATCTTCGGTCGGCCTCCTCAATCGGCTGGCCGCAGATGTAGGTCCGGTAGACGGGAAAGAGGGCAAGGAGTTCTACGAGAGCGCGCCGCAAACCGTACAAAGTAATATCGCGGGCAAACCGATCTTTGGCGGAGAGACGTTTGAGCAGATGAGCAAGCTGGTCGATGTCACCAGCCATATGGCGACCGATCATGAGCCTTTTCTTATCCGCCACAAGTGAACTGTACTGGACAAACCGGCCGATGAATTGGGAATAGATTCGTTCGAACCGCTTGTCGTTCTGCCGTTCGCAAAAGATGCCGTTCACAAGGTTTAGAAAATCGTAGCCGGTCGTCCCCTCAACACGCCAGCGCGCGGGGAGGTCTTCATCGGGCTGGAGGATTTTTTCGACGACCCGATAGCCTTCCGGACCGATCTCGCGTAGTCTCTCGAGGTACTGAGCAGGATCGCAGAGTCCGTCGATATGGTCGACTCGCACGCCAGAGAAATCGCCAGACCACAACAACCTGCCGATCAACGCGTGTGTTGACCGGAAGACTCGCTCATCCTCAACGCGGACTGAAATCAATTGGTTGATGTTGAAGAATCGTCTGTAGTTGATCTCTTCGGTTGCCACCTTCCAGAACGAGAGCCGGAAGAACTGGCCTGACAGAAGCCGATCGAGCGCGTTGAATGAGTCGGGATCTCCTTTCTGGCCATTGAGCTGTCGGAGGTTCAGGTCCACGTATTCCTTGATTTCCCCATTCGCGTTGTAGAGCCGCCAGAGAGCACTCTTGGAGAGCTCGATCTGTTCTCTGCGCTTGACAGGATCGGTTCGGTTCTCGGGGGTCGGAAACGATGTCGTAATACCCGCAAATTTCTTGAAATCGACGTGTTCCTTTCCCAGCGTTGCCTCCAGCGTGTGGAGATTGGCGGTCAAAATAGTCGCGTATGATTCAATCCGCAAGGGGAAGCAGAGGTCATAGTAGTTGACCTTCAGCCCTCCCTCATCCAGGGAGATATGAATCTCGCCGTTCTCAAGACACTCGCCGTAGAATTTCCCGAGGAACGGTGCGAGCACCTTCCCCTTCATGCTCTCGTACGGATGGTTCCAGTCGATATCGAAATGGTCGGAAAAGGGGGAAGCGGGACCATATTCGAGGACATCCATCAACATCCGATTCTGGCTGTCGAACGCCATGTGGTTCGGCACGATATCTTGAATCCATCCTATTCCCCGTTCCCTCAACGCGGCCAAAAGTCTCTCCAGATCCGGCACCGTCCCGAGTTCCGCGTTGATCTCGTTCGGGTCCGTCACGTCGTACCCGTGCGTGCTCCCTTTCCGCGCAGCGAAGATCGGAGAAGCATAAATGTGCGAAATGCCCAGATCGCGAAAATACTCTGCGAGTGGCTCCACCGATTGAAAACCGAAGGTGGGCGTAAGCTGCAGGCGGTAGGTTGCGGAGGGGACCACGCTCATCGAACCCTCACATGCAGATGGGCCCCAAGTCGTGAGAAGAGGGTGATCCAGCGTTGGGCAGAACCATCGCCGGCATTGGCTTTCTGCTCCTGGTTTGGATACAACGTTTCGGCGAGAGCAAAGTATGTATTCTGGGCTTTCCAAAGGTCCAGAGCGAGGTGCAAGTCAGCGAGTGCCTCCAACGACTGTTCCAGCTCCTCAAGAGGTGGGAGATCGAGGGGATGTGCGTTGAGCATCTCGATCCGCGCCGTGATCCATTGGCCCACTTTGAACTCGAGTTCTTCCACATGGAGCTTCAGTGAGAATTTCCGAGCTTGTTGCGCGAGCGCTCGAAGCTTCTCGATATCCACCTTCGGATCATCAAACAATCTGACGAGCTGCTCGCTGATCACCAACCCGCTCGGTATGATGAGCAAGGCTGGAATGGGATGCTGCAGACCCTGGAGAAATGCCATCACGGCAGAGTTATCTTCGTAGATCGTCCGAAGTGAGCGATTTACGGAATCGAGAGTTTCTCTGAGAACGTCTTGGAGGATCTGGCGTTGTTCATCCCGGAAGAGGTGCCAGAGGGTGTAGTTGTTCGAGCCAAAATACTTCAGCATCAAACGCACGAACTCCGTCAGATCTCCTTTCTCGAAGGCCTTCGTGAGCTCGTCCTGCACTGACGCAAATGCTTCGTCACCCATGAAGACGCGGACGCCACCATTGACATTGTGGTCACCGAGGTGCAGCACCGCAAAAGTGATGGTGCAGTCCTCCCATGTCAGCATGGACTCAATCCTGACTTTTCCGAGAGCCGCTCTGAATCTGCCGCTTGCCAGGCTCTTGTACGCATCGCTCTCCACCGTGTAGCAGTAGAGCCGCGTTACCTGCTGAGGTTCAGTAAACAGTGACGTGATGCCATAATGTGCGCCCACGCGAACCAGATCAACGCTCGCCGGCTTGACGTACCTGTCGTAGACTGCCGCCCCGTCCCTCAACACGTTGCTGGGCGCCAACGCAAGCTTGTCCGTGAAGGCGCTTTCGAACGATCGCCCGGACAGGGCTTCGGCTTCTCGGATGGCTTTGGCGGCATACTGGAGTACCTCCGTTGTCTCGATACCGGAGATTTCGTCGAAGAACCAGCCACAGCTTGTATACATCAACATACAGTCACGCTGCATTTCCAGGAGCCTCAGCGCGCGCACCGTCTCCTCCTGGGAAAGCTCGCGGATGGTGTGCCGTCTGAGGACGCGTTTTACATTCTCCCGTGATCGGTCGTGGATGATCTCATAGTACTCATTCCTCAGCCTCCATGGATCAGAGACGTACTTTGGCGCTTCGGCCTCATACAGTGATAGAAGGGCATCCCGCAAGCTGTCCATAGCCTCTCGGAGAGGTTTCCTCCACGGTTGGGTCCAGCCGGCGTGTCCAAAGTTGCACCCGCAGTCGTCGCGCCAGCGCTCCACCCCATGGACGCAACTCCACGATGAGTTTTCGACTATCTCCACTGCGTGCGTCGGCGGATGCTGCTCCAGATACTCGGCGTAGTTTACCAGTCGCGCCTGTTGTGTTGACTCAATATGGTGGAGACAATAGGCAAGGGCCATGTCACCGTGTCGCCGATGGTGTCCATACGATTCACCGTCTGTTGCGACGTGGACAAGCTGAGGCCATGATCGAGATTCAATGAACGATCCCACCAAGCGTTGCGCGAAACGCTCGCCGTTCTCGAGGAGGTCACCGAATGCCATCTCTTGCGAAATCAGTCCGTTGTAGAAGAAGACGGCGATCGATTTGCCGGAGGGGAGTGAACACTGGTACGCCATGGTGGGATCGATCCGTTCGCCCACATCGACCCATTCACTGTCAGACTGCAGGTTCCTGATCCGGCGTGCTTGCCTCGGCGCGAGAATGGTGAATTTGATCTTCAACTCCGCAAGCACTTCAAGGGTCTCAAGGTCGACAGCGGTTTCCGGCAACCACATCCCTTCGGGGAATCTGCCGAACCGTTTCTCAAAATCCATGATCCCCCAATACGCCTGCGTGTACTTGTCCTGGCGGTTCGCCAGCGGCATGATCATGTGATTGTAGACCTGCGCGATCGCAGAACCATGCCCCGAGAACTGGCTCTTGCTCATCTTATCAGCCTCGATGATGGCGTTCAGTACCTCGGGCTTGCGCCGTTCCATCCATGCACAGAGCGTCGGTCCGATGTCGAAACTGATCTTGGAGTAGTTGTTGACGAGATTCAGGATGCGATTCTCGCTGTCCACAATGCGCGATGCCGTATTGGGCGCATAACACTCGGCTGTGACCCGTTCATTCCAGTCGTGGTAAGGAAAGGCAGAGTCCTGCAACTCCACCTCCTCAAGCCACGGATTCTCCCGCGGCGGCTGATAGAAGTGCCCGTGAATGCAAATATAGCGGTTCATGAAGTTCGGACTTTCTTGTACAAGGCGGCACTGTGAGGTTGCAGAGTGATCGGATCCCCAGAACGAACCACGTGCTGCGCGGCGCTCCCTGGGCCGCCCCACGTGGTGTCGGCAGAATCCAGAACGAGCTTCCATGCTCCAACCGGCAGAGGCATCTCCACGGTGGACGCATCGGTGCTGAAATTGAACAGAGCAACGATGTGGCTCGTCCTCCACCAGCGCCGCAGGAGCACCGTGCGGGCGTGCTCAAAGCCGACGGCTTCGAGGTGCTCGAACGAGAGGTGTGAGAGTGCCGGGAATTCCTTTCTGAGAGCCAGCAGCTGCCGGTAGTACTCCAGCATGATCTTGTTCCTACCCGAAGATCTCTTCTGCCACTGTATCGTGGAAGCCAGAAATGTTTGAGGATCGGCCGGGTCGGGCGGTTCAGCAGCCCACCGGAAAGCCGCGAACTCCGCTCGCCTGCCTTTGCGTACAGCCTCCAGCAGCTGCGGATCCGAATGATCAACAAAGTAAAGGAACGGCGTCTCTTCAGCGTACTCTTCCCCCATGAAGAACAGTGGAATGTGGGGTGAGAGAATAACAGCGGCCGCGGCCAACTTCAGCGCCTCGAACGACACCAGGGACGAGAGACGTTCCCCCTGCAGCCGGTTGCCGATCTGGTCGTGATTTTGAGAACTCACGACGAGCCGGGGCGTCGGGCACGTCGCCGTGCTGTTCCCGTGACGGCGCCGGCGGTAACTCGAATATTGGCCGGAGAAAACAAATCCCTCACGCAGGCTTTTGACGAAGTGTTCAGTGGAACCGAAGTCTTCGTAGTAGCCCGTCCGCTCGCCGGTCAGGAGCGTATGAATGCTATGATGGAAATCGTCGCACCACTGTGCGTCGATCCCGAACCCGCCAAGCTCGGGAGGCCGGATGATCCTTGTATCGTTCAGATCACTCTCCGCGATCAGACAATGCCTTCGACCGGTCGCGCGGGATAAAACATTCACGCGCTGCGCCAATTCCTGAAGAAACGGCACCGCGCTCATGTCATAGATGCCATGGACCGCGTCGAGGCGTAAGGCATCGATGTGGTAGCGATCGAACCAGAACAGGGCGTTCTCAATGAAGAAGTTGCGTACTTCATCGCTGTCGGGGCCGTCAAAGTTGACCGCCTTCCCCCACGGCGTCCGATACTTGTCTGTGAAATACGGGCCAAACTCTTCAAGATAGTTTCCCTCCGGCCCGAGATGGTTATACACGACATCGAGGAGAACAACCATCCCTTTGGCGTGACACTCCCGCACGAGGCGCTTGAGGCCATCCGGGCCTCCGTAGCTGTTCTGCACCGCAAAAGGGTACACCCCGTCGTACCCCCAATTGCGCTCACCAGGGAACTGGGCAACCGGCATGAGTTCGATCGCATTGATCCCCAGCGCAGAGAGCTGATCGAGTCTCGGAATGACGGCCTCGAACGTCCCCTCGGGTGTGAACGTGCCGACGTGCAGCTCATACATCACCATTTTGTCAAGCTCGATGCCCCGCCACGATGCGTCGTTCCAGCGAAAGGAGTGTGGACTGTCAAAGCGGGAGCACCCGTGGACCCCTTCAGGCTGAAATTGAGACGCAGGATCAGCCCTGAGTCGATCTCCATTCAGGCAATAACGATAGGCGGATTCGGGGGAGACGTTTTCTGCAATCAGTCGCCAGTACCCGTGCTCGTCCTTTTGCATCGGGAGCGTGCGCGGTCTGGGGCCGAGAAGCTCAAGATCCAACCGTTCAACCCGCGGACCCCAAACGACAAACTCACACCTTCCGTACTCAAGACAGTGCGCGCCGATCTTCATCGCCCGATGTCCTCATTCTTGAAGAACAGAACGCTGAGTGGGGGGATGGTAAGGGACAGCGAGTGGTATCGTCCATGTGCCGGAATGGGGGCGGCTTCCAAACCCCCGAAATTTCCCTGGCCACTGCCGCCGTAGATCGGCGCGTCGCTATTGAGCACCTCGGTCCAGAATCCACCGCTCGGCACGCCGACACGATAGTTCTGCCTCGGCACCGGCGTGAAGTTACAGATAACGAGGAGCACCTCATTCGTGCCCTTTCCCTTCCTGAGAAAACTCACGATGCAGTCTTCCCAGTCGTGGGAATCAATCCATTCAAAACCATCCTTCGAGAAATCGAGCTCATGCAAGGCGGGCTCCTTTCGGTAGCAGTGATTCAGATCCTTGATCCACCGGTGAATGCCGGGGTGATAGGAGAACTCCAGGCTGTACCACTCAAGGCTCTCGTCGTGGGACCATTCCTTCCATTGGCCAAACTCGCTTCCCATGAAATGCAGTTTCTTTCCCGGGTGAGCGAACATGTAGCCGAACAGAAGGCGCAGATTGGCGTACTTCTGCCATTCGTCGCCGGGCATTTTTCCAAACAGACTCCCCTTTCCATGCGTCACCTCATCATGCGAGATGGCGAGGAGGAAGTTCTCCGTGAAGGCATACCATACGCTGAAGGTGAGTTCGTTGTGATGGTATTTTCTGAAGAGAGGATCTTGCGAGAAATACTCGAGAACGTCGTGCATCCACCCCATATTCCACTTCATTCCAAATCCCAGCCCCCCAACGTGCACGGGCCGAGAAACCATCGGCCACGCCGTCGACTCCTCGGCGATCATCTGGACATCCGGATGTTCTCCATACACCGTCTCGTTCAGCCTCTGTAAGAATGCAATGGCTTCGAGGTTCTCCCTTCCGCCGTACCGATTCGGTATCCACTCCCCTTCTTTCCGTGCATAATCGAGGTACAGCATCGACGCGACCGCATCGACCCTGAGGCCGTCGATGTGATACTTTTGGAACCAGAAGAGCGCACTGCCGATCAAGAAGGCGCGGACTTCATTCCTTCCGTAGTTGAAGATGTAACTGTGCCACTCGGGATGAAACCCCTGCCGTCTATCCATGTGTTCAAAAAGATAGGTTCCGTCGAAGTAGGCAAGGCCGTGTTCATCGTTCGGAAAATGTGACGGCACCCAGTCCAGAAAGACACCGATGCCGTGTTGATGGAGTTCGTCGATGAGAACCATGAAATCCTCCGGCGTCCCATAGCGACTCGTTGGGGCAAAATATCCCACCGTTTGGTAGCCCCACGATCCGTAGAATGGATGTTCCATCAGCGGGAGGAATTCCACGTGCGTATAGCCCATCTCCTGCAGATACGGAGGCAGAACGTTCGCCATTTCTCTGTACGTCAACGGACGGTTACCTTCTTCCGGGACGCGTCGCCACGAGCCGAAGTGAACCTCGTAGACGGAGATTGCAGCATCAAGCGCGTTCGCCCGGCCCCGGGTTTGCATCCATGCGTCATCGTGCCAATCGTACTTCAGATCCCACACGACCGATCCCGTTCTGGGTGGAGTCTCCCAGTGCAGGGCGAAGGGATCTCCCTTGTCCGCTCTGTATCCGTTGTACTTGGACCGAACGTGATACTTGTAGATCGTCCCCCTCTCCACGCCTGTCACAAAACCCTCCCAAATTCCTGAGCCGTCCCATCGGACGTTCAACGGGTTGGACTCCGGATTCCAGCCGTTGAATTCCCCAATAACCGAAACTTTCTCCGCGTTCGGAGCCCAAACCGCAAATGCCACCCCCTGCGTGCCGTTGACTGTCGTCAGATGGGATCCCAACTTTTCGAAGAGCTTGAAGTGATTTCCTTCTTTGAAAAGATGGATATCGAGATCCGTAAGTTGACCTTTGAACGACGCTCCTTGTGGTGCTGTTCCTTTTGGTTTGGCTGTGCGTGGCATGTCATCGTCCCAGTAGTGTGAGAATTCCCCGAAGTGGTACATCCACCCAGTCGGGTCGGTTGTTGAGTTCATAGGCGACCTCGTAGATCGCCTTTTCCATAAGGTACGCGTCAAGCATGAGTTCCATTTCGTCCTTGCGGCGAGGTATGAAGAGTGCCGATTGCACCGTATCAAGATAGGATTTCAGAAACGTTCCTGCAACGCAAGTGTACCAAGCCTCCGCCCAAGCTCCAAGCACCGTTGCCTCATCGTCGGTATAGGCCTGGCCGCTGTAAAGCACAGAGTACACGGGATAATGCAACGAGCGTATCATCCCGGCAACATCGCGCAGTGGCGATCTCTTGAGTCTCCGCTCGCTCATTGGCCGAGCCGGTTCTCCTTCGAAGTCGATGATATAGAAATCATTCCCCGTGTAGAGAAGTTGGCCGAGGTGATAGTCGCCGTGAATTCTGATCTTCATTGATGAAAACTTCTGTGCGTAAAGCTTCGCAAAACGGGCAATGATATCCTTTTCCTGCTCGAGAATCAACTCGGCATCCTGACGTACTCTTGGCTTCAGTGCTTTGAGATTTCTCCGCACGACATCAAACACCCTGCGCGTCAGCGTGCGCATGGAATGATAGAGCGAGCGTTGGTAAAGAATGGAAAAGGGTTCCGGGGTGAATCTCTGGTTGTCAGTGTCTTTGGCCAGCGCGCGATGCATCTCTCCTGTTCGCTTGCCAATCAGAGCGGCCATTTCGAGGTACACTCCGCCTATCAGCTCATGAAGGAGGAGGGGAATCTCTGTCTCGGTCATCGCCATCGGTGACGAAGGGAGCGGGGGAGGGGCTGGAACCTCCGCCCTCTTTGCGAGAACGCGGTCGAAGTACGCTCGCGCCTGACCAAGAGTAAATGACCATGCATCCCCCTGATTGGGGACAAACTCCTGAATGACGGCCAGAACAATCGGTTCGCCCGAGGGGCGGTGGTACTCTATGCCTCCCGCAAAAGCAGGCACGTGAGCAAAACTGGCCTCCTCTGTTAAGAACCGCCCGATTTCAAGGTCGGGATTGATCCCTTCGTCAAGCCGGCGGTAGAGCTTCAGCAGGAAATCGTTACCGTACAGCAATGACGTATTGCTCTGCTCCGCCTTCAGGACTTGCGTCGGCAACTCCATGAGACCGGGCAATTTCTTGCGTCGCAGTCCTGCACCAGGGTACGCGATAATCTGGCCGTGCTGACCGCGCGTGATCTGCTTCTTTGAAGCGAGCGTGAGCAAAGCTCGCCTGAACCCCACGCTGTAGGAGGCGTCAATGAGATTCCCCTCACGTTCTGGCGTCTTGAGGGTTGCAATGATCGCCTTGGGATTCTCGACAACCTGCTCGGTCCCTTGACCTTCCAGGAATGTCAACGGAAGGAGATAGGATTCGCTCGACCCCTCGGTGTAGCGAACCTCGAGGATGGCCAGCTCAGTCGGGTACGGCTCGGCATCGACTGCAATCGCTTCGACGATCCGAACCTGCTGCAATGCCCGCGCTTTCCCACCGTACCACCGGCACGTCGCCAGATAGCGGGGGAGAACGTCGCGCTCGAGGCGCTCTTTCGCCTTTCCCTCGAGGACCGATTCCCATCGTGCTGACAGGACAAGCTCCGGAGTTTTTTCGCTCTCTAATTGGACGGAGGCCGGTGCTTCCTTTCTCAGGACAAACCAATAGTAGTCATAAAACCCAAGGGTGAAGAGATACGGGGTGGTCTTGATGGCTGGGAACTTGTTTCCGCTGACCGCCTCTTCGGGCACAAATCCGGCGAACCGTGAGATATCAAGCTCAACACATTGCGAAAAGCGCGAAAGATTGACCACCACCAGAATATTCTCTTCCTCATACTGCCGGACAAAGGCGAGGATCTTCGGATTATCTGAAGGGAGAAATTCAATCGTTCCTCTCCCGAAAGCCCTGAAGCGTTTGCGCACAGCGATGACTCGCTTCATCCACCAAAACAGCGAGGATAGATTGCGCTCCTGGTTTTCAACGTTGATGGCCTCATAGTGATACTCGGGATCAATGATCACAGGGAGAAACAACTTCTGGGGGTTGGCGCGGGAGAATCCGGCATTCCGGTCGGGATTCCACTGCATCGGCGTTCGGACACCATTTCGATCGCCCAGGTAGTGATTATCCCCCATCCCAATTTCATCGCCGTAATAGATCACAGGGGTTCCGGGGAGGGAAAACAGGAGGATGTTCATCAGTTCGATCTTGCGTCGGTTGTTGCCCAGAAGAGGTGCAAGTCGTCTCCGGATGCCAAGGTTGATTCGAGCCGTTGGATCTTTGGCGAAGATCCGATACATGTAGTCGCGTTCCTCGTCACTTACCATCTCAAGGGTCAGCTCGTCGTGGTTTCGCAGGAATAGTGCCCACTGGCAAAGGGCTGGGATGGTCGGCGTCTGCTCGAAGATGTCGACAATCGGAAAACGGTCCTCCATCCACGACGCCATAAAGAGCCTCGGCATGACAGGGAAATGGAACGCCATGTGACAACGATTGCCGCTCCCGAAGTATGCGGCGGCATCTTCGGGCCACTGGTTCGCCTCGGCGAGAAGCATTTTTGCCTTGTGCTTTTTGTCGACATGTGCGCGGAGCACTTCTATGAATTCGTATGTCTCGGGTAGATTTTCACAGTTGGTGCCCTCCCGTTCGAAGAGATACGGCACCGCATCAAGCCGAAATCCGTCAACGCCCATCTCCAGCCAATAGTCGAGAACCCTCGTGACTGCCCGCACCACCCTCGGATTGGCGAAATTCAGGTCGGGTTGATGTGAGTAAAACCGGTGCCAGTAATAGCTCTTCGCGACGGCGTCCCAAGCCCAGTTGGAGGTCTCAAAATCCTTGAAGATGATGCGCGCGTCCTGGTATCGTTCCGGGGTGTCGCTCCAGACGTAGAAATCGCGCCATGGAGATCCGGGCTTTGCCTTACGCGATCGGCGAAACCACTCATGCTGGTCCGATGTATGATTCAGCACCAGTTCGGTGATGACGCGGATCCCTCTCTTGTGGGCTTCCCTTAGGAAGGTCTTGAAGTCCTTTAGCGTGCCGTACTGAGGGTTGATTTCATGGTAATCTGAAATGTCATAGCCATCGTCCCTCTGGGGAGATGGATAGAACGGGAGAATCCACACTGCGGTGACCCCCAGGTTCTGCAGATAGTCGAGCTTCTCCGTCAGCCCGCGAAAATCGCCGATGCCATCTCCATTGCTGTCGTAAAAACTCTTGACGTGGAGCTCATAGATGACGGCATCCTTGTACCACGCAGAGTCATCTGCAAGATGGTCGGCTCGTTTGATCATATGCTCGCGTCCTAGTGTTCTGTATCGCAAATAAGTTGAAGAAAAACACATGCCGCTCCTAACGGAGCTTGGCGGCATTTGTTTCTTTTTTCGTTCTATAACTATGTCGTCCCTAACGGGACTTATTCAAAGAACTTCGGGTACGCGAAACTAGAAGTAGTAGTCAAAATCCGTTTCCCGTTTCATCTGCTTCCGCACCCGGAAAATGTGTCCCGGAGACACTTGGGGATCCAGCTGGACAAAGTTCCTCTCCCCGTGCCAAATGTACTTGTCGTCTGTGAGCAGCTCATGCACGAGGTACGGTTGGTCCGGGGGTATGCCGAGTTCCTTGATCGGAACCCGCACCCACCCGGACTGCGTATGCGCGGGATCGAGATTGATCACAACGAGAATAATGTTCGACAAATCTTCATCGGCTTTGCCATAGAAGATCAGGTACTCGTTGTCGACATCATAAAACCGTAGGTTCCACGTCGTCTGCAGAGCGCGGTTGTCTTTTCTGATGCGATTCACTCGTGCTATGAAATCCTTGAGGTTGCCCGGACCATCCCGGTCCCAGTTCCGGATCTCGTACTTCTCCGAATCCAAGTATTCTTCTTTCCCGGGCACGGCATCACCAACGCAGAGCTCGAAGGGAGGCCCATAGATGCCATAGTTCGACGAGAGTGTCGCTGCGAGCAGCAAGCGCATCATGAATGCCGGTCGGCCTCCGTACTGCAGATGCTCCGGCAGGATGTCCGGCGTGTTCGGCCAGAAATTCGGGCGGAAGAACTCGCGAACTTCCGTATTCAAAAGATGGGTGACGTATGCTGTGAACTCCGGCTTTGTATTGCGCCACGTGAAGTACGTGTACGATTGCGTGAAACCGATTCTTGCAAGCTCGTACATCACTTTCGGACGTGTAAAGGCTTCCGAAAGGAACATCAGGTCTGAATATTCCGCTTTGCACTCTCTGATCAACCATTCCCAGAATCTGAACGGCTTCGTGTGAGGATTGTCCACGCGGAAGATTCGGACTCCCTGTTTCGCCCAGAACAACACAACGCTCTTGAGCTCCTCCCACAGCTCCTGCCACGCTTCGCACTCGAAATTCAGAGGAATGATATCCTCATACTGTTTTGGCGGATTCTCTGCATGCTGGACTTTTCCATCGGGCCGCCACCGGAACCACTCGGGATGCTCTTTGACGTACGGATGGTCGGGAGAACATTGAAACGCAATATCGAGCGCGATCTCGATGCGATGCTCCCCTGCTTTCGCCAGCAGCGCCTTGAAATCCTCCATTGTGCCGAGCTCAGGATGGAGAGATGTGTGCCCACCCTCTGCTGAACCTATCGCCCACGGACTTCCAACGTCGCCCGGTCCAGCCGTCGGAGAGTTGTTCTTCCCCTTTCGGTTGGTTTTCCCGATGGGATGGATCGGCGGCAGATACCAAACATCGAATCCCATCCGAGCAATCTCGGGAAGGACCTTGATGCAATCGGCAAGTGTCCCGTGTTTCCCCTCGATTGTGGAACACGATCGAGGAAACCGTTCATACCAAGTGCTGAAGAGTGCCTTCGGTCGTTCGACCGTAACCGCCAGCTCTGGTTCGTGGGTCGCCTTGAACTGTCTCTCGGCAACGATCGCCATCAATTGTTCAAGCTCTTCCCCAAGGGCAAGGCTCAGTTTCTCCCCCTCGTCCTTTCCGTTCCGCAAGATGTCGACAATCTCCGCAAGACGAATTTTGTGTTCCTTTTGCCCTCTCCGTAACGATTCCTCGACCAAGTCGGCACCAATGAGAAAGTGGACGTCGAGCTGGTGGCCGCCATCGTGCCATTTCTTCAGATCGTGTTGCCACGTCTTGAACCGGTCGACCCAACCGCTCACCGTGTAACGGTATTCCCCGATCTCCTCCACGATGAACTGGCCCTCCCAGCGGTCATTTCCTTTGGCTTTCAGAGGGACTTCTCGCCAGCGAGCCTCGCCCCGTCCCTTGTAGAGGGCAACGGCAGAGAGCGCGTCATGTCCGTCAGAATAAATACCTGCACTGACGATCACTCGCTCGCCAAGAACCCTCTTGATGGGGTACTTGCCGTCATCAACCCGGGGCCGAACATCTTCTATGACGACTCTGGTTCTACCTTCGTCCATCGTTCATCTTCCTTGATTTGTCTGCGGGCACCATCTGATGGTTTCCACCTCCCTGCACGATGAGTCATGCAAGATGATTCTGAAACAGCACTGCAAATCCGAGGAATGAGAAAAATCCCACCACATCCGTCACGGTCGTCAACACGATGCTCGATGATTGTGCGGGGTCTAATCCCATCGTCTTCATCGTCAGGGGAATGGCAGCGCCCGACAAGCCCGCCGCGAACAGATTGACGATCATCGCCAAACCGATCACAACTCCCAAAACTGCGTTGCCGTGCCACATCCAGGCGACGAGCGCCGTGACCAATCCGATCGCAACACCGTTCAGAATCCCAACCGAGGTCTCCTTCAAGATAAGCCGCCAGATTTTGCCGCGCGGAATTTCTCTCAGGACAAGCCCGCGCATTACGACGGCGAGTGTTTGCGCGCCGGCGTTTCCCCCCTGTCCTGCGACGACGGGAAGGAACACTGCCAGCACCGTGAACCTCGCGATCACATCCTCGAAAAGACCTACAACCGAGGCCGCCAGAAATGCCGTCCCAAGATTCACATGAAGCCACGGCAGACGTTTCCGCAGAGAGAAGAGCACCGGCGACATGGCCCGCTCATCCCCTCCCGCACCAAACATCTTCTGGATGTCCTCCGTCGCCTCATCCTGCACATCTGAGATCAGCTCATCCGCCTTCACCACGCCGAGCATGCGGTTCTCGCTATCAACGACCGGCGCGGCAAAATATCTCAGCCTGGAAAGGAGGTTGGCGACCTCTTCTCGATCCAGAAAGGAATTGACTGATACAATGTCGGTTCGCATGACGCTCTCAAGCGTCTGTGTGCTTGAAGCGATAAGCATGTCACGCATGTTGATGACACCGACAAGGTGATCCTCGGAATCCACTACGTAAACGTATGACGCCGGAGCATTCCTGCGAGAGAGAGCTCGAATCCTGCGGATGGCGTCCTTCACTTTCACGCTTGTGTGCAGTGTGAGGAAGTCGGTACTCATGATCCGGCCCGCGCTGTTCTCGGGATACTGGAGCAACTCGGCGATCTTCGCTCTTGTCTTCTCGGGCACGTGCTCAAGGAATTTTTCGCGATCCTCATCCGAGAGGTTCAAGAACAAGGTCGCTCCTTGACGGGGCTCCAGCTTATCGAGGATCTCCCGAAAAATATCGGGTGGAGCATCCTCCAACAGCCGAGCTGCGTGTCCGGCGCTCAAAAACCGAAATGCCTGCACCGCGAGGGGGGCAGGAAGCGCTCGGAGCACTTTCATCGCGTCCGATTCTTTCATGGTCTCCAGGCTCTGAACCGCCGCTACGGGGTCGTGTTCAAAAAACCTCTGGACCAACGGTATGAGCGCCGAACGATGCGCCATAGTGATTCCTCCTCTCGATGGTTCCGGTATGAGCCGTCGTCCGCGCAGAACGGCCGCATGAGTTCAAGCCCGATCCGTCCGCGCGCACCTTCCCGCTGGAACTGCCATCCAGCGTCCGACCGGATCTTCACGCCGCAATGCTCGTAAAGCGAGCCCCACCCAGACAGCAACCCCACGGTTTCGCTCAATTCCAGGCATGGGTACGAGTCCCTCCAGCGTCGACTTTTCCCCGCGGATCTGCAGACACCGCCACCTTCTTCGTCAGGAGCTTTTCAGCGGTGGCATGCCATCTCGGATATGGAGATCGCGCTGCGGGAAGGGAATTTCAATCCCGTTTTCTTTGAACTTTCGCTTGATAACGAAATTCAGATCACTGCGCAGAACGAACGGGCGTGTGATGTACGCCTGAGTCCATACGCGGAGCTCGAAATTCAATGAACTGTCGCCAAACTCAAGGAAGACCACATCCGGCATGGGCTCCTTGAGTACCCCCTCGTGCTCATTCGCAACTTCCAGGAGGACTCTCTTGACGAGATCGGGGTCTGAGCTGTAGGAGACACCCACCGGGATATGTACCCTTACGTTGCGATCCACGTGACTCCAATTGATGACATTGGAGGACACAAAATCGGCGTTGGGTACGATGATCGAAATGTTGTCATTCGTGACGATCACCGTCGCACGCAGCGAAATCTTTATCACATCCCCCGTAATCTCTCCAACCTGAACACGATCTCCTACCTTGATCGGACGCTCCAAGAGTATGATGATTCCACTCACAATATTGTTCGTAATGCCTTGCAGGCCAAACCCTATGCCAACACCCAGAGCGCCGGCGAGAATCGTGAGCGCGCTGAGATCTATTCCGGCTGTTTGAACAATGATGATGATTCCGATTGTCAGGACCGTATAGCGTGTTACTGATCCGACCGACTGTCGTACCCCGATGTCCGTGCTGCTTCGAGCCATCAATCGGTTAACGATCCAATTCTTGACCTTTGCGGATCCGTAGAAAAGAACAAAGAGCACCAGGACGAGATAGAGAAGCTTCCAAAGGGTCACGCCGCTATTCCCCACCGTGAACAACTCGACGTCGAGCCAGTTTTTGATCTGGTGAAGTGCATTGATGATCGCGTCCATCGATGGAGTCCTTCAAAAGGGGTTATGTACTAGAATGGTCAGAACCCAAGAACTCTCTGATTCTCGGGGTCATCAGTCCCAATGCGTGTGCGCCCAGCGAGTGTCATCCGAAAACCGTGATGGGATTCATAGAAATCGTCCTCGCTCAATGAAGAGTGAACAGCAACGCCTGGCGCTGATGTATCTCACCGCGAGACACCAAGACGCTCCCTTGCTGCAATCCCCTCCTCGTTCCTCCACGATTTGCCTGATGCAGCCACGTTGAGAAGTTGGTGCCTCTGTCTGGATTCACTGAACTCTGCCGATAATCGTTGCGCAATGCGCTCGCACTTCTTGAGGAGCCTGTCAAAAAGCCACGCCCTGCTTCTGTCAACTGCTGAAAAATAATTGCTGAAGCTAAGGTTGAGCATCGAGACTTCCCGCGCATTACTCAATCGTGTGGGCGACCCGACCCTCATGTCCCCGCCGGTCCTCGAGCCGCTCCTTCAAGCTGACAGAGTGATTTGAGCAACTCGATGACCTCGGCAGAGTTTGGGATGTTGTATTGAGCGCGGGTGTTGGTGAGGCCCACCCTCAACGTGACGGCAGATTCGGGAAGAGCGGCAAAGAGATCCTCGTCGGTCCAGTCATCCCCGATCGCAATGATGAAATCATACCGACCGGTTGAGAGCCAGCGGAGCGCTGCGTTCCCTTTGTTGACGCCGGCGTTGCGAATCTCGACGACCTTGCTCCCCTGCAGGACCTGAATATCGATGTTGGCGGTGAAATGGACGAGGTGATCGGTGAGTTCCGCGGCCAGCGGGCGGGCCTGCTCGGGGTCGGCAGACCGGTAATGCCAGACCAGGGAGTGTTCCTTCTCCTCGACGAACGCGCCGGGGAGCCGGTCGGCATATTGCTGCAACATCGGCAGCAGGCGCGCCTTCCAGTCGGCACTATACTGGCTCAGCATTTGCCAGTTGTTGCTCTTGTCCCGCAGCCAGATGCCATGTTCCGCGACGATCCCGATGGACAGATCTCCGAACCAACGCTCCAGCGTAGCCCTGTCCCGTCCGCTGATAAGCACGACCGTGTTGTGGGGATCGGACGACAGGGTGCGAAGGAGCATGAGCAATGGTTCGGTTGGCGCAGCAAGATAGGGCCGGCGCATCAGAGGCACGAGTGTCCCGTCGTAATCAAGGAAGAGCAGGCGCTGGCGCGCCCGGAGGAAACGCTCGCCGAGCTGTTTCTTCGCGGCAGGTGCGAGCAGCTTTGCCGTAAACTGCGCCTGGACCTGCTTCATCCCCGCGAGCTGATCGATGAAGTCCGTTGCCCACCGGATCACATCGTATCGCCGGAGCCGCTCCTGCATGATTTGATTGCGCCGTTTCTGTTCCTCGGGGGGCATCTCGAGCGCTTCCTTCAATGCCTCGGCAATCTGATCCCTATCGTTCGGATTCACGATGATCGCCTCCCCCAGCTCCTTGGCTGCGCCGGCCATCTCACTGAGGATCAGGACGCCGCTCATGTCCACGCGCGATGCGACGTACTCCTTCGCGATAAGATTCATCCCATCGCGCAGCGGCGTGACGAGGGCGACGTCGCTCACTCCGTAGAGCGCCACAAGGGGATGGAGCGACAGATGCTTGTACTGATAGATGACCGGCATCCAGCTGATACTGCCGAACTTGCCGTTGATCCTCCCCACATACTCCTCGATCTGCTTCTTCATCAAATCATACTGCAGGACTCCGATGCGAGAGGGGACGACCAGCATGATCAGGACGACCTTCTCCCGGAGCTCCGGATACTTCTCGAGGAGGCGCTCGAATCCCTCCAGCCGGTGCAGGATCCCTTTTGAGTAATCGAGCCGGTCGACGGAGAGGACGGCCCGGAAATTCGAGAGACTCTTCTGGACCTCGGCTCGCTCCTGTTGCGTCGCAGGATCATTGCTGGCATCGACGAATCTCTGGAAATCGATCCCCATCGGGTACGTCTCGACCTTCACGACGTGATTGGGGAGCGAGATTTGTCCCATGTGGTGTTCGTGGCCCAGGATCCGCAGCACGGACTGCAGGAAGTGCTGCATGTACTCGTATGTATGGAATCCGATGAGATCGGCGCCGAGAAGCCCTTCGAGGATGTCGCGACGCCACCGCGGCGGAAGAAGACGGAAGATCTCAAAGGCAGGAAAGGGAATGTGAAGAAAGAATCCGATCTGCAGCGCGGGAATTTGTTCCCTGAGGAGTCGCGGCAGAAGCATGAGATGATAGTCTTGCACCCAGACGGTATCGCCGGGTTTGACCAGCTCCATCAGGGCATCGCAGAAGAGCTGGTTCACCCGCCGGTAGTTCTGCCAGAAATCCTCCTGGTAGACGGTGTAGGAGGGAAAATAGTGGAAGAGGGGCCAGATGGTCTTGTTGCAGAATCCGAGATAGAAATCCTCCATGTCGGATTCGGTCAGGAAAACCGGGTACGCATGGTAGGTCCCCAACGCCTTCGATCTCACGCGTTCTTTGTGCTCATCCGGGATCGTGTTGCCCGGCCAGCCGACCCAGACGTGCTCTTCCCGCTTCGGAAAGTGATCCCTGTACGAATCGAGAAACGCACTGAGCCCTGTGACCAGCCCACCCGCGCTCTCATCGAACCGAAGCTCATCGTCGCGGAGGCGCACCGTAAATGGGAGCCTGTTGGAGACGATGATGAGTCTTCCTGAACCGACACGCTCCACCGCCATGGCAATCGTTCCTTTCCTGGAGCCTTCGTGCTACAAGTACACAATGTCCTCCTGCCGGAAGAGGGAAATGAAGAGCAGGAGATAGTCCTTGATATGTCTTGTGATCAGGAAGTTGTTCTTGATATGCTCTCTGCCGTTCACGCCGAGACGCTGCGCGTACTGCGGCTCATGGATGAGCTGTTTGATCCAGTACGCTGTCCCATCGATGGAATGTGTCAAAATGCCCGAATATTTGTGCGTAATCTGCAGCGGGATCCCCCCGACCGCGGAGGCGATCGTCGGTTTCCCTTTCCAGAGCGCCTCCGAAACCGTCAACCCGAACCCTTCTTTCAGGGATTTCTGCAACGCGACGGTGGAGCCGCGCTGCAGGGCGTTGATTTCAAAGTCGCTCGCCGGAGGGAGAAAGAGAACGAAGATATCCTTGTCCTTGTCCGCTTCCTCCTTCACCTGCTGCATGATGACAGGGCCCTCAGGGTCATCCGTCGCCCCGCCGCCGGCGAGAACCAGCTGGAGGTCGGCGTGCTTCTTCGCGATCTTGTACGCCTTGATCACGCCGAGCGGGTCCTTCAGATAATCGAAGCGGGAGATCTGCGTGATCACCGGCCGCGATCGGTCGATGCCGAAGCGGGAGAAAACCGAGTCGATGGCATCCTCCGGCAGGTCTCTGTTTTTCTCGCTGAGCGGATCAATGGAGGGGCTGATCAGGACCTGCGGGATCGCGAGCTTCCGCGCGAACGCCGGCGCGGAGAAGACCGCCGAGTCATACTGTTCGATAAACTGCTGGAGGAAGTTCCAGATCTCCGGGTTCGGTTTGGAGAAGTCGATGTGACATCGCCAGATCCAATTTCTCCCGAGATCTTTTCTCCGTTCGATCAATGCCACCGGCTGCGGGTCATGCACGAAGACGATATCTCCAAAATCCATCGCAGCGGCGTTCTCCCTGTTGACTTCCAGGAAAGCATCGTACTCGTCTTTGCCGACGTCGACGGACACGCCGTGGAGGCCATTATGGAACTTCTTCGTGATCGTAAAGAACTTCTCGTTCCCTTTGATCACGTCCCAGCGAGCCTGAACCCCCAATTGTGTCAGCAGCGGGATCATCCTCGTCAGGATCTCCGCCACGCCTCCGCCCACCGCAGTCGAGTTGATGTTCTGGATCTGCTTCCCCTCCAGCCTTCCGGCGAGGAGGTAGAGCTCGTCGACCATCGCCTGACCGACGATCGGTGCGTAATCTTCAATTTTTACCATATTGTTCCACGAGTCGAATGATCCGGGATCGCAAACCTTCTAAGGTAAACGTGTAGGGGTCCAGACGGGCGACTCTCTCGGCAAGTTCCGGCTTCCCCATGTCACGGAACCACCGCGAGAAGTCATTCTCACCTTTCTCCAATCTCAGTTTTGCATCGAAGATGTGGTAGTAAAGGGAGTTGACACTGACACGCTTGAGGACCTCTGTAAACTCTTCGAGATCGTGAGCAACATGCGGAGTCCGCAGAACGAACGTTCGAGAGCACATGAAATGGAACTCCTCCCCCTGCGGCGCCAACAGCGTCCTTCGTTCCTGATGGGGTTGTTCAGAGAGGATTTCGATGAACCGGCTCCTGAGGTCTTCCAGCGACTGGAACTGAATGATATCAACGCTCGACATGATCTCGCCCAGCTGCGCGTCGTTGAGAACTTCCGCGATCCAATACGAGAAGTCGTTCGGCGGCTCGGGAGAAAGAAAATGGTGTTGATGGAGAAACTTGTGGGTGTGGTAGTAGATGGAGGCTTCCGGTACTTCCTTGACCCCTTCCAGCAGCTCCGGAATGTTCTTCGCGGTCCGGCCCAGCAGAAGCGTCTGATCGAGCTTTGTGTTGAAGTAGAATTCGTTCATGGCATTGTTCCATTCGCTGCAAAGTGACTAGCGCGCGGTCTCACCGGGCCGCCGCGTGACCGGCGCCGGAGGTTGCACCGAGCTGTCTGCATTGACGAACAGCGTTTGCGTCGGGTAGGCGAAGTCGACGCCTTCCTGCTCGAACCGCCGATAGATTTCCAAGTTGATCGCCTGCTGGATGTCCATATAGATATTGTAGTCGGGACTGAGGACATAGTAGACGACCTCGTAGATCAGGGCGAAATCCCCGTATTCCTTGAAATGCGCGCGATCGAAGCGAACGCCCGCCTGCGACTCGATGATCTCGCGGAGCAGCGGGCTCAGGCGAGAGAGTTTCTCGTAGGGCGTCTGGTAGGTGACGCCGAGGGTGAAGACGACCCGCCGTTCGGACATCCGTTTGAAGTTCCTGATGCGGCTCTTGAGCAAATCGGTATTTGAGAAGATGAGCTGCTCGCCGGAGAGGCTTCGGACACGGGTGGTCTTCAGACCGACGTGCTCCACGGTACCCAGGAGCTCGTCGACGATGATGAAGTCGCCCATCACAAACGGCTTGTCCAGGACGATGGAGAGCGACGCGAAGAGGTCGCCCAGAATATTCTGAAGAGCCAGCGCGATAGCCACACCGCCGATTCCGAGTCCCGCCACCAGCCCTGTGATGCTCACGCCCATATTGTCGAGGGCGAGGACGAGAACCAGGGACCAGAGCACGAGTTTCGCGACAAAACCCAGGCCTGCCAGCGTCGTGGCGCTCGCGGCGTCTTCCTCCATGCGGCGCTTCATCATGCGGCCGAGCCAGAACGTGATCACCGAGGTTCCCCAGATCGCCCCCTGTAGCAGGAGCCCCAGAACGAGGAGGGTCTGGACAAGACGGGTTGTCGGCGGCGGAAGCGTTAGCGCATATGTTCCGGCATAGGCGGAGACCAGGAGAAGGAAGAGAGTTCGGGTTCCGCGCAACATGTGAACGACGATATCATCAAGATCGGTCGCCGTCTTCTCAGCCGCGGCCGCGAGGCGGTGGAGAATGACCGTTTGAAAGATTTTGAGGACGAAGAAGGTCCCGGCGGCCACGGCCAGCGCCGTGAGCCAGGTTTCCAGCGTGTTCCCAAAATAGATCTGATCGAGAAATCTCATACCGTAGATCTCACCTCATTGTCAGTGGGCGATGACCTTTGCCGAACGTCAATGATGAAGCTGCAGGCGAGAAGACTCCAGGGAAGTGGAGGGTCAAGTTGGAACCAGCACCAATGTTCACGCAGACCTCACTGGATTCCCGACCGACACGGACTCCTAGGCAGCAGTGGAGAGGGCTCTGATGCGTGAGGTCACAAAGCGGGTAAACAGCCACGGAATCAGCAGCGTGGGAGCCATTTTCTGTATTCCTCTTGACCTTTGCTCTGCGATGCCTCCTACACATGATAGCATCAAGCAAACAAATGTCAAGCGAAATGTTGAAGCCGCAGAGTGGATGCGTGCATTCGACAGTAGACTCTTCAACCCAGAGACGCATAAGGACAACGAAATTCCTTCTTGAGAAGTTGCACCGGCGACAACAGTCTCGCCCGCTCCGGCGAGGCGTCGACGAGTTCAGCAAAGCTCAACGTCAGCTTCCGATCCGTAAAAAAGTCGTTCTTCTGTTGAGTTTGACACGGAAAATGTTATACTATAGGGTAGGTTTAAGGTTCCTCTCGGCTGCTCAGTCCAATGAACTCGAGACCCGCACCCCGTCGCTTGCCCGGTCACAGAACCAAACCCGCGCGCCCATGAAGCGTCTTCACGATCGACGACTATGAAGAGCATACCTCGACTCGTAAAGTTTCTCGCGAGAAACCATCAGCGGTTGTCCCCTCTTCTGATCCTCACGCACGACTACCCCGACCCTGATGCGCTCGCCTCCGCTTGGGCCCTCTACTACCTGGCGACGCACCAGTTCGGCATGCGGGCGAAGATCGCGTACGGCGGGATCATCGGTCGCCACGAGAACAAGGAAATGGTGCGAGCGCTGAACCTGCCCGCCAGCCGATTGCGCCCGTCCGATCTCGCGTTCTACCCCAACGTTGCTCTTGTCGACACTCAACCAAGCTTCGAAAACAACTCCTTCCCGAAGGAGAAGAAGGCGGCGATCGTTATTGACCAGCACCCGTCGATCTTCCGCCCGGCGGCCGAACTGGTGATGATCGATACGGATTCCGGAGCCACCTCCGCCTTGCTGGCCCGTGAGTTCATCATCCATGGGATCGCTCTCCCGGAACGCCTTGCCACGGCGCTGGTCTACGGCATCCTCTCGGACACGCTGAACCTTCACCGCAATCGCAATCCGGAGGTCATCGAGATCTATCTCGCCTTGCTGCCCCGCTGCGACATCCGCGCCCTCGCCCGCATCCAGAACCCTCCGCGCTCCAGGAAGTTTTTCCATGGTCTCGCCACCGGCCTCCAGAGGGCGAAGATCGGACGGAAGCTGATTCTTTCCCATCTCGGTCCGGTCGAGAACCCCGACCTCGTTTCGCAGATGGCCGACTTCCTTCTGACCTGCCAGGGAATGCAGTGGTCCTTCTGCACGGGACGCTACGGTGAGGACCTCCACGTTTCCTTGCGGACCACGAGGCCCAATACCTCAGCGGGAGATGTGCTGCGTCGGATCTTCGATCATTTCGACCGCGCAGGCGGTCATGGGCCGATCGCCGGAGGCAGGGTGAGGATCAAGCGCAAGCGAGCCGTCCTCGAGTGGGAGAAGACCGAATCGCTCCTCACCGACCGTTTGACGAATTTCCTCCGGCTCCCGCGCGGCCACAAGTTTACGCCTCTGATCAAGGGATCATCACGCAAAACGGACTGACGCCATGAAGATTCTTGACATACTGGGAGAGGTCGGCATCTCAGGTTTCCTGGACATCGTTTTCATGTCTGTTCTGATTTACTCCACGCTGGTGTGGTTCAAGAGGACAAGAGCGATCTTCGTCGTCATCGGCATGTTCATCGTGGTCGTCGTGTATCTCCTCGCCCGCCAGCTCGATATGACTCTCACGACGTCGGTCTTCCAGGGTTTCTTCGCGATCATCATCATCGCCGTCGTTATCATCTTTCAAGAGGAGATCAAGCATTTTCTCGAACAACTGGCCAGTCACAGCGTCGTCGGCCGGTTCCGGGGCCGAAAGCTGCTCCATATGCCCCGGAAAGAAATCGAGATCCTCGTCAATACGGCGAAGGACCTCGCCCGCGACAACATCGGGGCAATCATCGTCCTGCGCGGACAAGATCCCATCGTGCGACATCTCGAGGGCGGCAGCAACCTGGGGGGAGAAATGAGCGAGGCGATTCTGAGAAGCATCTTCAACCCGTACTCTCCGGCACACGACGGCGCGGTCATCATCTTCGGTGATCAGATCGCCCAGTTCTCCACATACCTCCCCCTCTCGAAGAACCTCCGCAAGCTGCAGAAGACCGGCACACGGCACGCAGCGGCTCTCGGCCTGTCTGAGCTGACCGATGCCCTGTGCGTGGTCGTTTCGGAAGAGAGCGGCACGATCTCCGTCGCACGCAACGGCGACATCCACCAGGTGAAAGACGTGGAGGAACTCAGCTCGATGCTGGAGAGATTTTACGAAGAGATCATGCCGTCGGCCGCATCAAAACCGTGGATCGAGTTCTTCAAGAGGAACTACAGGGAGAAGGTGATCGCAATCGGCGCGACATGCCTGCTGTGGTTCTTCTTCGTCCACGAAGCCAGAATCGACCACCGGACCTTCGTCGTCCCCGTCGACTATGCCGATGTCCCGTCGCAGCTCATTGTCGACAAGATCGATCCGCCGGAGGTTGAAGTCACGTTCGCCGGGTCGCGACGATCCTTCTACTTTCTCGACAAGGACCAATTCAAGATTTCGCTCAGGCTGGCAAATGCCAAGCAAGGAGTACTGAGGCGAACGATCGGCAGAACCAGCATCGATGTCCCTGATGGCCTTACCCTCGAGACAATCCTGCCCAACGAAGTAAGAGTCTACCTTGAACGGAAGAAGTCGTAGGTCTTCCCGGAAGGCCCGCCCCTTTTCCTACTCGTCAGACTGACGACTCTTCTTCTGCCGCTCCATGAACCGTTCCGCCATCTTGACGATGGTTACGATCCTCCCGATGACGCCTGACTTTCTCGGCTCGTACGTCGCCTCGACATCTTCCATTACTTTGCCCAGGTCGACGTGGATCGAGGCAGACTTCGTGATCGAGAGGATTTGTGACGGGTAAACGCTCCTGTGTCCCGTCATGAGAAAACTGATCACGCAGGCCACTGTGGCGTACGGGGCGACGGCCGGCCCGAAGAGCTCGACCGCCATGATACTGGCCGCAATCGGCGTATTGGCCGCCCCCGCCACCACGCTCACCAGCCCGATCGCTGCAAACGTGCCGATGTTCAGATGCAGCACCTGCGCAAACAGTGTCCCGGCGGTCGCTCCGACAAAGAAGATGGGGGTTACGATCCCCCCGCTTCCGCCGAAGTTCAACGTGATGCTTGTAAAGATGGATTTCATGACAAAGGAATACCACGGCGCTTCTCCGCCCTCGAGGCAGGACTGAATTCCATCAAGCCCGAGGCCGAGATACCTCGTCGAGAAGATCAAGGCCAAAACAACCAGCGCCGCTCCCCCGATCAGGCCCTTGAGAGGAACCCAAACGCGAATTCTCTGTGCGACCCTCTCACCGATCCTTAACGCCTCCACCAGCACGAACGAACAGAGACCAAAGAAGAGCCCGGCGATCACGACTTTCAGAAAAAAGGACTCGCTGAAAACCGGAACGAAGCTCACCGGGTGATGGAAGTACGTAATCCCCATCGCCGATGAGATCTGGTAGCTCGTTATGCCGGCGATAAACGACGGCAGGAGAACGTCATAGAGAATAGCTCCGACGAAGAGAACCTCGACGCCGAAGATGGAACCCGCAATCGGCGTTCCGAAGACAGAGGCGAAGCCGGCGCTGATCCCACAAATCACGAGCTTCTTTCGATCATGGTCGTCGAATCTCAGCAGGTCGGCAAGCAAGGAGGAGAGTCCGGCCCCGATCTGCGCGCACGGCCCCTCCTTGCCGGCAGACCCACCCAGAGCAAGCGTGATGATCGTCGCGACAAGCTTCACCGGAACAACGGCCGCCTTGATCTTGCCGGAGTGCTTATGGACAGCCTCGATGACCTTTTCGGTTCCATGCCCTTCAGCGTCCGGCGCGAGGTACTTGATCATCAGGGCGCTCAGAAACATCGCAACCGGCAGGAGGAAAAGGGCAAAAGAGTACTCACTGCTGACCGTGGTACTCCACGTCAACAACTTCAGAAATACGGTTGTTGCCAAGCCCACGATCGCTCCTACGAGCGTCGCGAGCACAACCCACTTGACGATACTGACAAAGAGGATGCTCTGCTCGGCGATTCTTGTTCTCATGCGACTAGATTTTCCGGGGTGTCATAATTCTTGAAGCGGCGAGGCTTTAGCGGATGGTCGACTTAACCCTCGATGGTCATCTTACAAAAAATTCTCCACCTAAACAACTCGCGGCCAAAGATTTTGACCGGATCCGCAAACTTGAAAGGGCAGCGAAGACGGGAGAGGGTTTTCGGCTCAAGGGAGCATACTGTGCCGCCATTTCGTCCACGCGAGGCTCGTGTGACACAAAGAAAAACTCAGAGTCACCCTCCTTCGGCAGAAAAATGACCGCCCTCCCGATGAAGGCCAGGGAGCCGGAATCATCATGCTGAGAGATGAGCGCTCGCCGCATGACCCCCTGATTCCCGCCGGTCCCCGCGGCGCGAACTCACTGCTCTTCGAACGATTCAAGGACCCCCGACACAAACTTCTTTCCGCCGAGCGATAACAGGACGATCGTCAAGACTCCCATCGTCGCGATGATGACGGTGAATCCGATCACGACAATCTCGCGCGCGATATCAAGCTCCGTCAGGGCCATGGCGGAGAAGAAAAGCATGAACACGGCTTTCGTGAAGCGAGCGATGAGGGTAGCCCGGGGAACATCTTCTTGCCGGAGAGCTCTCTTCATGGCGTCGGAGATCCATCGTGCCAGCAGCCATCCGAGACCGAAGATGAGAAACGCGATGAGCAGCTTCGGTATGAACAGCACGAATTGCTCCAGGATATTCGAGAGGGCCGAGAGCTGGAGCGCATCAAGGGAGGCATTCAGCAGGATGAGGAAGACGATCAGAAACGCACCGTTCCCGATGAACTCGAAGAACGCATGCCGGACGTCGGCCTTCTCCATCCTGGCGCCCCATTTGAAGCGGCGGAGCAGACGGTCGAACCGAAGGACGACCATCACCTGGATGACGATCCGCTTCACCAGCCAACCCAGGAGCCATCCGATGACGATCAGGACGATGCCCGCAATGAGGCTCGGCACATACCCGATCATTTTCTCCGCGACGCTATAGAGGACATTTTGCAGAGGACTATTCATGGTGTTCATCTCCCTCTTTTTTAAAGGAATTCAACAATTGTGTCCAGAATGACGGCTGCTCCTCATACTCATTCACCCACAACACGGGAGAGGCCGATTGCTCGGTGATCTCCTGGGTGAGCGATTGCCCGAACAGCAGCCCCAGAAACTCACCCGATCTTCCCCCCATAATAATGAGGTCCGCGTGCTTCGACTCCTGGATGATCCCCTGCCGAACATCTTTGTTCTTCAATACTTTCACTTCCGCCGAGAGAGAGCTCTCTTTCAAGAGTGACTGGATCCTCTCCAAATGCTGATCCCGCTCCTCCTTGGGCATACTGGGCTCGAAGACGACCGCAACATCCGCCTTACACTTAAAGTGATCAACAATTGCGGGAGCGATCTCAAGCGCCAGACGCGTGTGGATGTTTTCGCCAAAGGGGATCAGGACATTCTTGACTCCGCCCGGGGGCAGTTGACCGTGCAGAACGGCTACCTCGCACGGAGCCTGGTCCAGCATGGTATCCATCACGGTGGCTTGGACCCGGTCGAAAAACGTCGGTCTCTTTTCTCTGCTGAGAATGATGAAATTCGCTTGTTCCTCTGTTGCAGTTTCGAGGATCCCCTGGGAGGTCCGGTGGGTAACTTCGATGACGCAGCGCACCGGGATCCCTGCTTCCTGCACAACCGATCTCGCACCCTCCATGAATTCAGCGACTCGCTCACCCTCATCGAGCCCGGCTCTCAACGGGACGCCGTGCTCTACCTCGATGACGTACAACAGGACAATCTCCCCGTCATGTTTTCTCGCGAGGGCCAGAGCGATATTCAGAAGCCCCTCCGCCGCGCGCGACTGGTCGATCGGCACGAGGATCGTGAACTCTTTGCGCTCCAGACGCTCCAGAGCCTCGACCTTCCGCACGAATTCGATCTCCCGTTTGGACGCGTATGCCTTGTACATAATCAAGCCGAGACCGATCCATCCTGCCGTGACAAACCAGCCGAGGGGGCTGTACGTGAACATATAGACTGCGAGGAAAAGCAAGAGGACGATCCCGGCGATCGTAAGGTAGGGAAAGAATGGGGTGAAGAAGCCTCGATCGAGATCGGGCCGTTTCTTCCGGAGACGGATCAGAGTGATGTTGACCTGAAGGAAGAGGAGCAGAAACATGATGTCGGCGGCGGAGGCGACATCCTCGATCGGCAGCGAGACGGCCATCAGCGCGACGATGACGAAAGAAGAGAGGATAGCGAAATGCGGCGTGAATTTCTTGGAATGAACCTTGCTGAAGAAGGCAGGGAAATTCCTATCGCGACCCATCGCAAAAGCCACCCGCGAGGATGAGTACACCGTGGCGTTCAGCGCGGACATTGTGGAGATCAGTCCACCGACCAGCAGCATCACTCCTCCCCCGGCAAAGAACAACCGCGCGACATCGACGAGGGCGGTCTCCTTGCGAAGCGCGAGGTAGTCCCACGGCGTCATCCCCTCCGGCCGCACGGAGCCAAGCGCCGTGACGGCGACAAGAAGATAGATGGGAATCACGATAAGCAGCGAGAGGAACACCGCCTTCGGGATATTCTTCTTTGGATTCTTAACCTCTTCCGAGCATTGCGAGATGACCTCAAAACCCTGAAAGGCGATGAACGTCAGGCCCATCGCTTTGAAGATTCCGCTCCAGCCGTTCGGCATGAACGGCGTAAATCCCGCGCTCCAGTCACCGTGTCGGAGCATGAATTCGAGCCCGAAGACGACAAAGATCCCGAGGATGGCGATCTTCGTCATCGTCACCAGGTTGCCGATCTTGCCGGTCTCCGACGCCCCGCGGAAGTTCACATACGCGAAGACGATCGCTATTCCGATGGCGAGCACCTTCTGCGGGGAGAGAAACCCCCAGGCAGGCAGGATGAGACCGAACTCCTTCAGCACGAGCTCAAAGTAGGCTCCGAACCCGAGGGCGTACAGGCTGCAGGCCACGGCGTGAGCGAACCAGCTCATCCACCCGGAGAGAAAACCATTCCATTTCGGCAATCCTTCTTTCACCCAGAGGTAGCCGCCGCCGGCGTCGTGATAGCAAGATCCGAGTTCCGCGTAGGACATCGCGGTGAGGAGGGCAACGACTCCGTTCAGGAGAAACGTTATGATCAGGGCAGGCCCTGCAACGCCGGCGGCGATACCCGTGAGAACGAAGATGCCGGCCCCGATCATCGCACCGACACCGATCATCGTCACGTCCAGCAACTTCATCTCGCGACTGAGATGGACTTCGGTCTCGAACTTTTTCATCTGGTCATCCCCTGGCCAAGATAATTGTTAAACGGATCGGAAGAGAAGTGAGGTTGACAATTGGAGGCTCGCGCCATCAAGCACCGAAGGCGGCCAGTTGCCTCCAACACGTGCTCAAATGTTGCGACAAATAAGGAAATCTGCAACCGCTGACTGAGGGGGTATGGAAAGCGCCTTTCTGGCACTCCAAAGAGGATCGAAGGAATGCATCGCCTGCAGAAGGACGTAGGGTGAACTCTTGCTCTCGGGATTCGTCCCCCCGAACATCACTCGGAGCGGCGGTTCTCAACCATCTTGCGCGCGAGATCCCCCTACCAAACACGGGATCACTCAAGCACGCCTCCAGCGCAGCGATGAGACGCTGTTCGCTGCCACCTTCCGGCACGGTCAAAGCCGGCCGCGCGAGCTCTTCACCTTCAAGTGCCACGCCGATGTTCCGGCAACGTTCACTTGAGATACCCCCAGTTGCTCGAGGCTCTTGTTCAATCGGACGACATCGCCCGCTGCCAGTCTTTTCCATTGATTCTCAGCATCGGAAAGTTTCGTCTTGAGGACGCGGAACGCATCGCGCATTTCCTGTGTCGGCTCGCGGTCAGCGCTCATGACTTCGGTTTCGAGCCCCGAGAATCCGCTTCTCCTGAGGGAATCTCTGATGCTGGTGGCCGCCGTCTCGACGGATCGCAACGCTGACCGAAGCTGCGCGTCCAGATCCTGTTTGCGCTGAAGCGCAGTAAGCTGATGACGCAGCGAATCCACCGCAAGGCCCAACGCTTGGTAGTCGGCCATTGCATTCCAGACATCAACCGCGAGCGCCAGCTGATCCTTCAGCGCGCCGGCACTGACGCGGGCACGTGGATCCATGACAATTTCGAGCGTTTGCGTAGAGACGTGGTCGCCGACCGTGAGCTTGACTTGATACTTCCCCGGAAGCACAAGAGGTCCTTGCGGCTCTCTTTCGGTCCCGGAACCAGCAATGGCCGCGATCGTGTAGCCATACTGCCGCGTGTCAGGAGGTGCGTAGCGAAGATCCCAGACAAATCGGTTATGGCCCGCACGCATCGTAAGTGGCTCAAACCGGGGAAGCCATTCCGTCATGAAGTACGGCGGTCTGCCGGGAGGCTCCGGTTGATCCGCACTCGAGAACCGCCGGACCAGGTTTCCGGAGCCGTCGAGGATGTCGAGTGTAATGGGCGATTGGGGCGTCGCGCCGAGATGATAATCTATGATCGCTCCATTTGGCGGATTGGTTCCGTGTGGAAACTCTGGAGGAAGAGGTGTGTCCCTGATTTCGCTCCGGCGAAGTCGGATCGCTCGCTGCGGACGAAAGAGGAACGCCTCCGACTCGAGTGCCTTCGTGTTCATCTGTTGAAGAGGCGTCAGGTCATCGAGAACCCAGAACGCTCGCCCATGCGTCCCGGCAACCAGATCGTTGCCGTGAACAGCGAGGTCACGGACGGAGACTGTCGGCAGATTCAGTTGAAGCGACTGCCAGTTCTCGCCGTCATCGAACGACACGAACACGCCGGTCTCGGTCCCGGCGTAGAGCAGCCCTTTCTTCGTCAAGTCCGACCGCACGACACGCACGAACGAATCCATGCCGATGCCCTTATCGGCCCGGGTCCAGTGCTGCCCGTAGTCTTTCGTCTTATAGATGTAGGGTGCAAAGTCGTCCAGCCGGTGCCTGTCGACAGCCGCGTAAGCTTCGCCGGCATCGAACGGCGAAGCCTCGATGACGCTGATCTTGCTCCACGGAGGAAGGCCCGACGGCGTGACGTTTTGCCAGTGCCGGCCGCCGTCTTTCGTGATCTGAACGAGACCGTCGTCCGTGCCAACCCACATCAGGCCGTCGCGAAGCGGAGACGGAGCGATGGTGTAGATGACACCCCACCCTCTCGAGGAAGCATCGTCAATCGTCGGCGGGCCCGACTTGCCCGCCATATTTTTCTGCGCGCCCGTGAGATCCGGGCTGATCGGCTGCCAATGAAGCCCTCCATCCCTTGTCCGCAACAACACCTGTGCGCCGAGGTACAGGATGCGCGGATAGCGGCGATCGAAGACGATGGGCGATGTCCAGGTGAACCGGAATCGCTGCAGTGGGGCAGGAGTCCCGAAGGAGGCGAGCAGGTTTGGAGAGATAACGTGAGATTGTCCCGTCGTCCGGTCAAACCGGAAAACTCCGCCGTACGAACTGCCCCCATAGACAATATTGGGGTTCAGCGGGTCCGGTGCGATGTAGCCGCTCTCCCCCGCTCCGACCGAATACCAGTCCCTGAACGTGATCAGGCCAAAATCGCTCCGGCTCGTGATGCTGGTCGTCCCCATATCCTGCTGCGCGCCGTAAATCCTGTACGGGAATTGGTTGTCCGTGATGACGTGGTAAAACTGTCCCGTCGGCTGGTTGTACCAACTGCTCCACGTTCGCCCGTCATCGACGCTCACGCACGTGCCTTGATCGCTCGCCACGATCATCCGTTGATCGTTCTCCGGATCGACCCAGAGAAAATGATAGTCGTCGCCGCCCGGTGAGCCCTTGATGACGGTAAAGGTCCGGCCCCCGTCTGTCGATCGCATCAGGGAGCGGTTCGCCACATAAATGATATTCGGTTGTTGAGGATCGGCAGTGATCCCGGCGAAGTACCACATCCGGGACGTGACGTTCGGATCCTTCGTGCGCAACTCCCAGGTTTGTCCTCCGTCATCGGAGCGGTAGAGCCCGGTTCCCCCTTTGGCCGCATCCATCAATGCATAGACGACGGCTCCGCGGGAGCCCGCTGCAACCGCGACGCCGATCCGTCCGTACGGCTTCGCCGGCAGTCCATGTCCGCCGACCTCAGACCAGGTGATGCCTTCGTCAGTTGACTTGTAGATCGCCCCGCCGGGGCCCTCATTCGGCTGGTACTGGCTCCAGGGCGTTCGCCGCGGCGCCCACGTCGTTGCATACACGACGGCTGGGTTAGCCGGATCCGAAGCGAGGTCGACTGCGCCGATGTCGGAACCTTTTAAGAGCACCTGCGACCAGCTCTGGCCGCCATCGGTCGTCCGGAACACGCCGCGTTCTTTGTTCGGTCCGTAAGCATGACCCACCGCCGCGACCAGCACGAGGTCGGAATTCCGCGGGTCGATCAACACCCTGCCGATGTGGCGGCTGTCTTCCAGGCCGAGGTGCTTCCAGTGCGCTCCGCCGTCGGTCGATTTGTAGACCCCGTCGCCGTAAGTGATGTCCGACCGCAAATCTGCTTCTCCTGTTCCGACGTAGAGGACCTTCGGATCGGATGGGGCGATCGCCAAAGCTCCGATGGAGGGGTTCATCTGCCCGTCGCTGATCGGCTCCCACGTCAAGCCGGCGTTTGTGCTCTTCCACACTCCTCCATCGACCGAACCGAAGTAGAAGGTGTAGGGATTGCCGGGGATGCCCGCAGCGGCAATGGCACGACCTGCCCTGAATGGTCCGACGAGCCTCCATTGCATGGCCGAATATTCTTGTTCCGGAACGGTCTGCGCGGCAGCCGTGGCGACAGCGAGCGCGAAGAGGATCACTGTTTGTACGGCCGCAAATCTCCAGGGCCGAGGGGCCGCTCTGTGACCCTTTCGAGCAGCTCGTGAGAGAACAGAAAAGAACGACGATGGTCTCACTACTCTGTACCTTTCGTGATGACTAGACCCTATCTCAAAAACCACTCTTCAGTCAGGCTGAGCGAAGTCCGGCGAAGTCCCGCCTTTCAGGGATTCCGCTCCTGAGCGGGATTCGGAAAGCGGAACCGTCCCTTCAGGAGAAGCCTGCCCTGAGCGAAAAATGCCTCCTTCGACTCCGCTCAGGATGACATTTTTCTTTCTAGATGATTTTTGAGATGAGTCCTAGCTCTCGGTGCTTGCGTGGCCGATCCTCCCTTTTCATCATGCAATTCAGCAGAGCGTGACAAGCCAGTGCCGTTTCCATAAAGTG
>CAYZRX010000028.1:0-25474 GCA_964480945.1 uncultured Ignavibacteriaceae bacterium
ACCATACGCTCTCCTCGGTCTTTCACAGGGATTGATATTCCTTTCCTTCAATCGCCGCTCTCACGAACCCGTCCGCCTTTTCCAGCCGACGTTGAGCTTCCTCCTTTGTGACGTTCGCTTTGATCATCACAAGCGCTGTTTTCACGTGGCCCCCGGCTCGCTCCAAATAGTCGGCCGCTTCTGCATAACTCGCCCCCGTTGTGGTCATCACGACCCGCTTCGCGCGCTCACGAAGCTTCTCATTCGTCATCTGCAGGTCGATCATCATATTCTCATACACCTTCCCAAGACGAATCATCGCGGTCGTGCTGATCATGTTCAGCACGAGCTTCTGCGCCGTTCCCGACTTCATCCTCGTTGACCCCATGATAACCTCTGGGCCGACATCGGGGCAAATTGCCACATCGATGACATCTGCAAGCTCCGTGAATTCCGGCGAATATACACTGCTTCGGGGGTTGGTGGTTACATACAGTGTTTTTGCCCCGCGCTGTTTCGCTCGTTTGACAGCCCCAATGACATAGGGCGTCCGCAGGCTCGCTGCAATTCCGCAGACGACATCTTTGTCGTTTACCCTCACCCGATCGATCTCGCGAGCGCCGTTGGCTTCCTTGTCTTCAGCTCCTTCTTGGGCCTTGAACACAGCAGCGTCCCCGCCAGCAATCAGTCCCCGAACCATGCCCGGGGGCGTTCCGTAGGTGGGCGGGCACTCCACGGCGTCAAGAATTCCCAGTCTGCCGCTCGTTCCGGCGCCAACGTAGAACAGTCGGCCCCCATGCTTGAATGCTCCGACAACAAGCTCAACAGCCTCGCGGATAAATGGTATCTCCGCCTCGACGGCTCGAGCGACTCTCTTGTCTTCACTATTGATCAACGCCAAGATTTGCTCAACCGATCGAGCGTCGATATCCATGCTGGCGGGATTTCGTTGCTCCGTACTGAGACGCGTGAGTTGATCGAACAGTTTCTTTTGGTCACTCAAGGCTGACTCCGCGAGGTGGTGGTTGCGGTCTGTTCATACTCAACGAGCACAATCTTCTTGTCGCCATTTTCAAATTGATCTGATCCCGCAAGGGTTAGGTCAATTGTCTTGATGGATCTGACACTGGGAGCATCCCTCACGGAACGTACCTCGTCCTCAAGATTGCCGCCCTTCAGTGCGATGAGCGCGGGCGGCACGACATGTACCATCTGACGCGCGCCCCCACTACGCTCGCCCACCCGTCCTCGTGCTGTTCTCAAGAAGGGCTTCGACCAGCGCACAAGATCCTTCAGCGGTGCAACCGCGCGGGCGACGACCACATCATAGCGCGCGTGATGATCTCTATGCTTTCCAACTTCCTCGGCGCGGCCCCAGATCGTGGAAGCCTTCTTGAGGGAGAGGGACCGCAAGATATCTTGCACAACGTTGATCTTTTTCTGAGTGGAATCAAGGAACGTTATGACGAGGTCGGGACGGAGAATCTTCAGCGGGACACCTGGAAGCCCCCCGCCGGTGCCGATGTCAATGATCGAGACCTCTAGCGGCAGGCGGAGTTTGAAGAGAATTGAGACCGAGTGCAAGAGATGGGCATTCCAGAGGTTTTCCTCATCCCTCCTAGAAATCAAGTTGATCTTCTTGTTCCAGTCGAGCAGGAGCCTCGCAAACTCCTCCAGTTTTGTGATTTGCTCGTCGGTCAGGTCAATACCATTCTGTCTGCAAACCGTCCTGAACCATATCGATTCTTGCGCGATCAACCTGTAACCCGTTGAAAAATAATGACTTGCTGGCTGTGTTCCACGTGAAACCGGCTAGCCTCTTAGGTGCACCATGAGGACTGAAATGTCGGCAGGTGTAACACCGCTGATCCTGGTTGCCTGCCCAAGTGATTCGGGCTTTACTTTCCTTAGCTTCTCTTTCCCCTCCGTCGAGAGGGCTTTGATATGGCCGTAGTCGAGGTCAAGCGGAATTGCTCGCTCCTCAAACTTTTCAAACTTTGTGATCTCCTCAACTTGCCGCCGAATGTACCCCTCATACTTCAACTCGATCTCCACCTGCTCAAGTATTTCGCGTTTGAGCTTTTCATCCGACAGCGAGAGGATCGACCGCATAGCCGGCTCGGAACTGACCGAATCGACTTTGATCAAGCCCAACAGGCTCCCGCCGGGCCGCTTCAAGAGTTTTGACAGCTTCTCCCTCTCAGCAATCCGCTCGTTTGAAGTTTCCTCAAGATACGCATTCGCGTGCTGTGGCGAAATTGAATGTTCATCAGCGAAGCGCACCGCGCGCGCGACAAGCTCTTCCTTCTTCTTCAACCTCTCGAACATGCCAGTCTCGACCAGGCCTAATGATCGACCCTTCGCCATCAACCTCCGGTCGGCGTTGTCCTGGCGGAGTAGAAGTCGGTGCTCAGCCCTTGATGTAAACATCCTGTACGGTTCGTCTGTACTCTTGTTTACTAGGTCATCTATGAGTACGCCGATGTACGCGTCCGATCTTCTGAGGACCAATGGCTCCTTGCGTTGGCATTTCAGCGCTGCGTTAATGCCTGCGATCAGACCCTGCGCCGCAGCTTCCTCGTAGCCCGAAGTGCCGTTGATCTGGCCGGCAAAGAAAAGGCCGTCTACAAGCTTTGTCTCCAAACTGAGCTTCACTTGGTGCGGAGGAAAGAAGTCATACTCGACTGCATAGCCCGGTCTCAGCATCTCCACATTCTCCAACCCCCGGACAGATCTCAAGCCTTCGTATTGAATCTCCTCGGGCAAGCTTGTGGAGAACCCGTTCACATAAACTACATTTGTGTCATACCCCTCCGGCTCCAAGAATATTTGATGGTGCTCCTTCTCTTCAAACCTCACAATCTTGTCTTCGATGGAAGGGCAGTACCGCGGACCAACGCCTTTGATCACGCCCATGAAGAGGGGCGACCGATTGAAGCCTTTACGCAAGATAGCATGTGTCTGATGATTCGTGTGGGTCAAGTACATTGGAATCAGCTCGTTGCTGATTGCCGGGGTAGAGAAGGAGAATGGTTGGGGCGGGTCATCACTTTCTTGCTTCTCCAGTTTTGAGAAATCTATGCTGTTCTTGTCTATTCTCGGCGGCGTACCCGTCTTTAGCCTCCCGCTGGTGAAGCCAAGCGTCTCCAGATTCTCCGTAAGGCCCTTCGAGGCCGGTTCGCCAAACCGCCCCCCTTCTCTGTTTCTCAGCCCTGTGTGCATGAGACCGCGCAAGAACGTTCCCGCACTCAAGACAACGCACTGGCACTGAAGGGTCAAGCCCGCTGCCGTCACAACCCCGCTGATACGCTTCCGACCGGTAGCGTTGCCCGGCTCGGTCATGATGTCTTGAAGTGAGTCCTCAAGAATCTGAATCCCGGGTTGCGTTTCAATCCGACGCTGCGCTTCTTTGGAGTACCATTCGCGGTCACTCTGACATCGAGGGGACCACACGGCAGGACCTTTTGACCGGTTTAACATTCGGAATTGGACGCCCGTCGCGTCAGCAATCTTTCCCATTTCCCCGCCAAGGGCGTCGATCTCCCGAACGAGGTGGCCCTTCGCCGTGCCCCCAATTGCCGGATTGCACGACATCCGACCGATGGCTCTTCTGTCCATCGTAATCATCAGGACGGCGCACCCCAGCCGACTTGCAGCCAGGGACGCCTCTACGCCGGCGTGACCTCCGCCAACAACTACAATGTCGAAATATCTTCCGGTTTTTGCCATAGTGGCAATCGTGTTTCACGTGGAACCAAGCTGTGTCTACTTTCCTATACAAAACTTGGAGAATATATCATTCAGAATATCGTCTGTTGTAACTGCACCCGTGATAAGACCGAGGTGGTCGAGCGCTCGGCGGAGGTCCAAAACGATGAATTCGCCGCTTTGGCGTCGGGCCAAAGAATCTAGGGCAAGCTCAAGTGACTCTTTCGCTGCAAGTAGAGCAGATTGATGCCGAGCGCTGGTTATCGTGGCGCCGCCCTCCCCAGAATTCCCCTTCCCCGACAACGCGGTCCTAGCGAGAAGCGACTTCAGTTCGTCCAGCCCAACCATTGTCTTGGCCGAAATCGCGATAGCCGGAGACCCGGGAAGCAGCTCTTGAGTCTTGGACACGAGTTTGTCGTTCAGGTCAGCGAGGTCAAGTTTATTGAACACCCGCAAGCATGGTGCTCGGCTAGCCTGAATTCCAGACGCAAGTCTGTTCACGTAGGCTTCTTCTGCTGCAGAAAGGTCTCGCGAGCAATCGAACATAAGCAAGAGCACGTCCGAGTTGAAGAGCTCGCTCTCGGAGCGCCTCACACCTTCTATCTCTACGGGATCCGTTGTTTCCCTTAAACCGGCTGTGTCGGTAATACTAAACAACGCGCCTTCGAGAATCACCGACTCCTCGATGATGTCACGCGTGGTCCCCGGTATATCTGTTACAATCGCTCGATCCTGCATGAGAAGGGCGTTGAGCAAGCTAGATTTGCCAACATTCGGTGCTCCGGCCAGCACAACTCTTACCCCTTCTCGATAGATCCGCCCGGTCTCGTATGAAGCGAGAAGTCTTTCAATTTCAGAGATCGTGCTCCTGATCTGTGAATCCAGCGTGGACTTCTCCGCGAACTCGTACCCATCCTCAGCAAAGTCAAGTTCCAACTCGAGTGAGCCTATCAACTTGACCAGTTGATCTCTGATCGAGTTGATCTCCTTTGAGAGGATACCCTGGAGTTGATGAACGGATGACCGATGACCGGCCTCCGATCTCGTCCGAATCAGGTCCGCCACCGCCTCAGCCTGAGCAAGGTCCATTTTGCCGTTCAAGAAGGCTCGCCTAGTGAATTCCCCTGGCTGGGCCGCCCGAGCTCCGGCGTTAATAGTTGCTTCTAGCAACTTCCGGGTGACAAACGCACCCCCGTGGCAGCTCAACTCTACCACATCCTCACCTGTGTACGAGTGTGGCGCTCTGAACACGAGGGCAATGACATCGTCGATTAGCTGGCCCGAATGGTCAACAAAGTCACCGTGGTGGGCACTGTGTGATGGCACGCCCCCCAGCTTGTCCTTTCCCCTGAAGCCTTTCGCCGCGATGAGAATGGCCTCGGGACCGCTGAGTCGGATCACAGAAATGCTGCCTTCACCCGCCGGGGTCGCGATTGCTGCGATTGTATCGGTTTCATACACCAGCGACACGATTGTGCCCCTCTCTCCTTGCCAAAACGGAGCGCTAATGTACGAAATCGCCGACCGATTTACAAACCGATCGATAGAGATGAAAAACCCCGCTCAGTATTGAGCGGGGTTGGTTGTGCTGAAGCTGGCAGGAGGTCTATTTCTTCAACCGGGGAAGGTCTTTGGTGATCTTCCCGAAAACGCCGCCGCGGTTCTTCTTCTTTGGCTCAACCTTGCGCAGGGGTTCTTCGCCCGCCTGTCGGTTGATCATAATTTGTTGCCCAATTGAGAGGATGTTGAAGACGAAGTAATACAAATTCAAGCCCGCGGGAAAGCCGTTGAAAAGGAGCGTCATCAGGATTGGCATCATCCAGACCATTGTCTTCTGGCGCGGATCCTTCACACTCATCTTTTGTTGGATGAACATCGTCACCCCCATCAGGAGCGCCAGCCCGCTGATCTCCCTGACACCGAAGAACGGGATCTCAAATGGAAGGGTTGCGATCCTATCGGGGATCGAAAGGTCGGTTATCCACCAGACAAAGTTGGCCTGACGAAGTTCAATCGTTGCTCGGAAGACATTATAGAGCGCTATCAGGATTGGGAATTGCAGCAGAAGCGGAAGGCACCCGCCAGCAGGATTGACGCCGTACTCCTTGTACAAATTCATAATCTGCTGGTTCATCTTCTGGGGCTCGTCTTTGTACTTCTCCCGGATTTCGGTCATAAGGGGCTGAAGCGCCTGCATTTTCTTCATGGAGCGCATGCTGCTTCGGGTCAGCGGGTGCAGGGCGATCTTAATGATCACCGAAAAAATGATAATCACCAGCCCCCAGTTCGGCACGAGATAGTGTATTCCGCTCATCAACGGCATCATGATGTATTCGGAGATCGGCCGAATCAACCATGTCCACCCGAGACTAACAATCTTTTCAAGGCCTATGCCATATGATTTGAGCAGGTCGTAATCAATCGGACCCAGGAAGACTTGAAAGCTACTCACTTCGCTTGCCCCACCCTTGAACGGCATCGCGACCGCAATCGAATACTTCTCGATTACCCCTTTGTCCGGGGCATGTTGCCGTGTGCCCTCAAGATAGGCCCCCTCGCTCGTTCCCTGTTTTGGTATTAGGGCGAGCGCGAAATACTTCGTGCGCATTGCGACCCAATCGACGACGCCAGAGATTTCCTTCTTTGGGCTCTCGTCAAAACTTGTCGCGTCAAGCTCGGTCAACTCTTTGCCGGCATAGGCATACGCGGACGCGAAGCTCGACTCATCCACGCTGTTGTGCTCTGCATACCGCAGCCCGCTTTCCCAAATCACCTGGTATTCATAATTTGCGATGACGCCTGCCATATTCGTCAGCCTGAACTCCACGCCAACGCCGTACTCACCGTTCTTGAAGAGAAGGTGTTTCACCAGCTGGCCTCCTGTGGTCGTCGCCACCGTGAGGTCAAGGCTGAACTCTTCATCGCCCATAAGTTTGATCACTTTTTGACTGGTATGGGGCATCTCAAAGTATAGGGCCCTCGTGTCAATCAGTCGGCCATCTGACGTCGTGAACAGGAGGCTGAGATCGCCTCCCCGTTCATAGTCTACAAGCTCCACGGGCCTTCCATCCCAGGTGTTATATTTTCCTAGCACCCACGTCTTAATGAGGCCGCCTTTCGTCGTTATTTCGGCGGTAAAGAGGTCTGTCTCGATCGTCAGAAGTTTCTCCCGTCCAACGTCTCGACCGCGAAAGAACTTTCCCAACGGATTTGGTGTGCTTACGCTTTTTGCCTGCTCTGGTGCTTTGTGTACCACCGTGTCCCGAGCCTGCGTCTGCGTGGGCACCTCCTTTTGGGGCGGCTGCTGCGTTTGACGTGGCGCGTTAAGCCACATCCACGCTATCAGGAGAGCAAAAATCAACACATATCCAAGAACTGACTGACGATCCATTGAATGCCCTGCGATCAGTTTTTGTCAGAACCAGTATTACGGAACCGGGTCATAGCCACCAGTTTTATGAAAGGGGTGGCACCTCAAGATCCTCCTCATTGAAAGTAGGGTTCCTCGGAGGCTTCCATGTTTTTGGATTGCCTCAACCGCATACTCAGAGCAGGAGGGAAAGAAGCGACAATGGTTAAATGGAAGGAGTGGAGAAAGAACCGCCTGATAAGAACGAACCACAAAAATGAGCACAAACCTCATGGAAATCCCTTACAGTTCTTCCTGCAGCTTGGTGAGCAGTTCGATCATAGAGCGTTCGACAACTCCGTAACCTGTGGTCTTTGCCCGCGCGGACGCGCCGGGCAAACACATAAATACGGCTTTCAGCGAACTTTTTCCCGGCTTTGCACCAGCGATGAGAATTGTCTTGTTTGTTCGATATGCCTCCCTCATGAGGCGCCGAAGCCGGTTACGAGGCGAGGAACCTTGAACGCTCCTGCTAACGGCAAACCCAACTTTGATTCCCGCTTTCTCCTGATCGCCCGGCAGGAAGAAGCAACGAAGAACTCCCGACTGGAATGCCTTGCCTTTGGAAAGGACAGTGGAGAAGGACTGGTGACCCCGGAGGATCTCGTTCTTGCGCAACGTCCGGCGCAATGATGTCACCGCTCGGTTGTTGAGCTACCTCGGAGAACCCACTGTCAGGTGCCGCCGCCCCTTCGCGCGTCGACGAGCGAGCACTTTTCGGCCGTTCCGCGTCGCCATCCGGGCTCTGAACCCGTGGGTGTTCTTGCGTTTGCGATTATGGGGTTGAAAGGTTCGTTTCATGATTCTCTCCAGAACGAGCAGAGCGCGCTGTGGGGTTGTTGTTTTTCCTTCCTAGCTTTTGAATATACGAAAAAGCCCCCCAAGTTCCAATTCTATCTACCACACCTACCGCTCTTTGCAGAAGTTGCTCCAACACTCATCGGCGACTTCACGCCAGCAACCGGGCCTTGGCGGATGTGTTGCCTTTCAGAACGCAGCAGCTGGGAGGTGTTTCTCTACTCCGCGCGCCTCGCTCCCCGCTTCCGCATGCAAAGCAGACGAACCCTCTCTAACTAATTGCACCAGAAGCTTCCGCTTAAAGTTCTTTCTTCGCCCAGCGTACTTTGTAATTTTTCCCCTTGCATCCAGCCTCGCACGGTGTTATACTTACAACCCCTAGCCGCTTTCCAATTGGCTGTTTATAATTTGTTGACAACTTTTTTCTCGTCCCCCTTGCCTCCTTCGTCCTTGAAATATATGCTCGGTTTCGCCCGTCTCTACGGTGTTAATATCGCTGTTACTAACTCTAAGATGCCCTTTGTTTATTGCGACTTGGCGCCGTTGAATCATGTTGATAACTCTATGGTTCGCTGTAACTTAATAAATTCCGCCTTCTTCAGCTTGTTGGCTTACGTGTTCACGGTGTGTTGATAGCGGCCGATTGATTTTTGCTAATACCCCTTACTCGATCTGTTGAAGTTCATCGCCAGCACCCAATGTCCGTTCAGCAAGTCATGCAGGAATCGGTATCTGTAAACGCGGATGCTCAACGCGTCTGGGAAGCCTGTCTGGTAGCAATACAGAACAGGGTTACTAGCCTGAGCTTCAAGACGTGGTTCCAACCTATTGCTCCAATCCGGCTGGTGGGTAACGACTTGACGGTCCAAGTCCCAAGCCAGTTTTTCTACGACTGGGTTGAACAGCACTACAACGCTCTTATCCGAGAGACGATAGCCAGTGTCCTTGGCGAGAACGCTCACCTATACTATTCCATCGCAGCAGACGAGAACCCGCTGGAGTCTGATCCTCTGCCACACCCGACGGTCGTCGCGGGCCAAACGCGGGACCCGCAGATTGGTCCGGCAGCTCCCAGCTTCCTGCCGAGGTCCGCTTTTCGCCAGACGGATCAGCTTCCTGCTCAGAGCAACCTCAATCCGCGCTACACATTTGACAACTTCATCAAAGGGGACAGCAACCAGCTTGCGCGCGCTGCTGCCTTGGCGGTAGCCAACAATCCCGGCGGCACGTCGTTTAACCCCCTCGTCATCTACGGGGGCACCGGCCTTGGGAAAACACACTTGATGCACGCCCTGGGAAACCACGCCATCGCAATAGGAAAGACGAGGCGCGTGGTTTACGTTTCCAGTGAGAAGTTCACGATCGAATTTGTTGAGGCAATTCAAGCTGACCGTGTCAATGAGTTCTCGCATTTCTACCGGAGCGTTGACCTTTTGATAGTGGACGATATTCAATTCTTCTCAGGAAAGGAGAAGACGCAGGACAATTTCTTCCACACGTTCAACACCCTGTATCAGCTCGGCAAACAGATTGTCCTTTCCTCCGATCTCCCGCCGAAGGAGCTGAAGGGGCTTGACGAGCGCCTCATCTCTCGCTTTCAGTCCGGCCTGACCGCCGACATCCAGCCACCCGATCTCGAGACACGCACGGCAATTCTGCGTCGAAAAAGCGAGGACAACAGCTTTGAATTGCCTCCCGACGTGATCGACTTTATCGCGGCTAATGTTACCAGCAATATTCGCGAATTGGAGGGCTGCCTCATTAGTCTGATAGCGCGCGCATCTCTTGACGACAGGGAGGTAAATATTGAGCTCGCTCGCGAGGTCCTACGGATGGTTGTCAATGATGTAAAATCGCCCGTCAATATTGATCAAATTCAACGTCTCGTCTGTGAGTTTTATGATATCCCTGAGGACCTGCTGCGGGCAAAAACCCGGAAGCAGGAGGTAGTAAATGCCCGGCAGGTTGCCATGTACCTCGCCAAAGAATTGACAAATTCTTCTCTCAAGACGATCGGTTTGCACTTCGGAGGACGAGATCACAGCACGGTGATCCATGCCTGTCAATCTATTCAAGACCGATTGGGAAACGACGGGTCCTTCAAGCAGAATATTGAACAACTTCGCCGCCGGATTGAAATGAGCGGTCGCTAGATGTTCACGCTCTTCATTCAGCCATTCCCTTTTTTCCTGTGTTCAAGCCGAGGCTACGCAACTCCTCTTCACCACCCTCTATTCAGCCTAGATACGAGAGGAAAATTGTGTGGACAACTGTGACTAGGCCGTTGATGAAAAACAGAACTTTTCGGTCGTTCACATTTCAGTCTATACTTGTTAATAAACTCCGACTTATAGACGTCTTTTTCACCTTCACTCTCGCTCTCCAGAAACAAAGAACAGCCTTCTCCTCGCTGATCATCTTACAGTAACGTCTAGGTTCTTCTCTTATCAACATGCTTATAACTATTACAATAATTTCTTCTTAATTAAATACATCATTATGCTGTTAAGAAATGGCCTCTCACGGCCGCTTCTACCAGGTTCAGGTTGTAAATAGCCAGAATTTTTGGTATTTTTTCTGAAACTATCTCCACCGCCAACCTCATGCAAAAGGAGGTTTGAATGAAATTCACCGCTCCAAGCAATGAATTACAGAAGGCGTTGAGCAAGATAAGCGGCGTTGTCCCTTCGAAATCAACTCTCCCTATCCTTGAAAACATTCTCTTCCAAGTTTCAAAAAATACTCTCCACTTGGCAGCCACGGATCTGGAGATATCCATGTCTGCTTCAATGGAGATAAAGGGAAGTGACGATGGATCCATCGCTGTTCCGGCTAAACGCCTTATGGAAACAATCAGGGCTCTGCCGAACATTCAGCTCATTTTCCATGCTGATCTGGCGACGAACAAGATCAAGATGATTACAGAAATGGGCGAATATGTGTTGATGGGGGAGTCAAGTGAGGAGTTTCCTACTATACCACAGTTCAAGGGTGAGGAGAAAATCGTGCTGGATGGAGAGATGCTCCGGAAGTTAATTCACAGGACAATTTTCTCCGTGAGCACAGATGAGTTGCGCCCCGCAATGACTGGCGTGCTGCTACAGGTGAAGGAAAGCGAACTGAGGGCGGTCGCAACAGACGGTCACAGACTGGTGCGGATCAATTATACAGGCCTTAAAGCGTCAAAGGTGAAACGGGAAATAATCGTCCCTGCGAAGGCGCTGACGCTTGTCGCTCGTTCTGCAGAAGATGGAGAGAATACATTCTCGGTAAACGCAACGCACGTGCAATTTTCGTTCGGCACGACAACCCTAACGTCCCGCGTGATCGAGGAAAGCTACCCGAACTATGAGTCGGTTATTCCCCTAGATAACGATAAGAAACTCGTTGTGAATCGGGATCAGATGCTCGCTTCTGTACGGAGGGTTGCACTCTATTCGAGTTCCACAACGCGACAGGTCCGGTGCTCACTGAAAAAGAACGAGCTGCGCATTATGGCCGAGGATGTTGATTTCGGCGGGGAAGCCAAAGAGAAGATTCCTTGTGACTACGCCGCCGACGATCTTGAGATAGGGTTCAACTCCACCTATCTGACGGATATTCTTTCGCACCTTGATAGCGAAGAGGTTGAGTTCAAGCTTGGAAGCTCGGTACGCGCGGCGATCATTACGCCCGCGAAGCAAGACCAGAACGAGGACCTCCTCATGCTCGTGATGCCAATGCGGTTGAACGCTTGATCGGAGGCGCAGACAGAAGTGTTTCCGCGGATAGCCCCATCTCGGAGAGCGGGATTGGGGCTATCGCGTTGTAGGTGAGCGCGGTGAAGATGAAACTCGTCAGCGTCGATATCGTGAACTTTCGGAATCACGCGCACACAGGATTCAACGCCGCGGAGCGCGTTAACAGTTTTGTCGGTGACAATGGACAGGGAAAAACCAGCTTGCTGGAGGCAATTTCGGCTCTCTGCCTTACGAAAAGTGTATTTGGAAGCAGGGATGGCGTGCTCGTTCAGAGAGGTAAAGACGCCTTTAGTGTGCGCGGGGAGCTGCAGGGCGACACTGGGGTTCGATATGGTATCGGGCTGTCGTACAGCGTAGGAGAGGACGAAAAGATCTTCACGATCAACGGCACCGCGCTCGAAAAATTTTCAGACGTTGTAGGTCAATTTCCGGTTGTTGCACTAGCACCGGAGATCGGAGCGCTGACGCTCGGGGGCCCCGTCGAGCGCCGAAAGTTTTTGGATTTTGTCCTTGCGCAGACGAGCCGGATCTATCTCGAGGATCTGATCGAATATCGGCGGGTGCTAAGGCAGCGCAACAGAATTTTGCTGGACGCGAAGCTCAGGAGGCTCGACTGCAAAGAACTCCTCGAGCCATGGACCGCCGAGTTGATCGATCGCGGGTCGCGACTTACCGTGCGACGCGCTGCGTTCGTTGAGGAATTCAAACCTCTCGTCGAGGCAGCCTACAATGATCTTGCCGGGACGATGGAAACGCCTGGGGTTCGCTATGACCCGTCAATTCCGATGGAGGTGGCGACCTCGGAGGAGAGCGTTCGCGCCATGTTTGAGGCCGACCTATTGCGCAAAGGCGAGGATGAGCGGCGGGCCGGCGCCACGCTGGTCGGGCCACACAGGGACGAGGTTCGGCTGACGATCAACGGGCTGGGGTTACGGAAGTACGCTTCCCAGGGCCAACACAAGACCTTTGTGGTCGCACTGAAGGTGGCGGAGTTTAGGTATTTGCTGCAGCGGTGCAACGAGAGGCCAATCCTGCTTCTCGACGATGTCTTTGGGGAGCTTGATGTTCACCGCGCCGGTCGGCTGTTGGAGCTCATCGGGTCCCTTGGCCAGGCGTTCATAACAGCGACGGGTGACAACGCGTTGCCCGGGGGCTTCCAGTGGGGCGCCCCGAATCGGCGATTTCTCGTTCATGAAGGCAGCGTTGTGTATGAGGAGGCGACCAGCATCAGCTGCTAGGCCCCTTGGGGAGGCGCTCGAGGAACTCGTTGAGAAGCTCGGAATCAAGAAGAAGCTTCGAGAGTATGAAGCCGTCGAGCGTTGGGAGGAAGTCGTGGGTCAACAAATTGGACGGGTTACACGCGCGACAAAGATCACGAAGGGCGTTCTGTTTGTAAGGGTCAGAACGGGCACATGGCGGAACGAGTTGGGGATGCGAAAGCAAGAGATTATTCGGAAAATCAACCAGGTGCTCGGTGACGAAATAGTTGTGGACATCAGGTTTCATTAAAGGGGAAGCTTTATGGCGGAGGCTACAACGGAGATGAAAACCAAAAGGCGAAGTGGGAAGGGGAAGGCAAAAGAGGAGCAGGGCGGGAAGGGTGCGGTTCCCAGGCAGCAGAGTGGAAACGGGTCGGTGTCGGGGTACACAGCTGACGACATCACAGTTCTCAAAGGCCTTGAGGCGGTACGGCGCAGGCCGGCGATGTATATCGGCGACACAAGCACGCGCGGCCTCCATCACCTTGTCTATGAAGTCGTCGACAACTCGATCGATGAAGCGCTTGCAGGCTACTGCAAGAGCATCACCGTCACCATCAACACTGACGGGTCCGTGACCGTTGACGACGACGGCCGGGGCATCCCGACGGAGATCCACCCCGAGGAAAAGAGGTCGGCCTTGGAAGTAGTGATGACGATGCTTCACGCCGGGGGGAAGTTCGACAAGAATACATATAAGGTCTCAGGCGGGCTTCACGGCGTCGGTGTTTCTGTGGTGAACGCGCTGAGCGAGTTGCTTGAAGTGGAGGTTTGCCGCGAGGGGAAGATCTTCTATCAGAAGTACAAGAAGGGGGAGCCAGCCGCACCTGTCAAGGTGACCGGAAAGGTTGAGAAGGGGAAGACCGGCACAAAGATCACGTTTCTGCCTGACGGAGGGATCTTCAAGAACCGGAGCTTCAAGTTCGAAACAATTGCCGAGCGGCTTCGCGAGTTAGCGTTTCTCAATCCGGATGTCGTGCTGCGCATCGAGGATCTTCGATCGAAGAATGGCGACGAGGAGGTTTTTCACTTCGAAGGTGGCCTCAAGGAGTTCGTGCAGTATACCGACGCGACGCGCCATGCGATCGTCAAGAAACCGTTCTACGTAAAAGGTCAGGACAACGACGAAAGCGGGCGCGTGGTAGAGGTCGAGGTGGCGTTTCAGTTCAACGACGAATTCACCGAGAACATCTTCACCTATGTCAACAACATCAACACGCATGAAGGTGGAACGCACCTCGTCGGGTTTCGCACGGCGATTACGCGCACGATCAACAACTATGGGTACAAGAACGGATTGATCAAGGAGGGGGGCATTCAGCTGGTTGGCGATGACTTCCGGGAGGGGCTGACGGCCGTTATGAGCGTGAAGGTTCCGGAGCCGCAGTTCGAAGGGCAGACCAAAACGAAGCTCGGGAACAGCGAGGTAAAGAGCATCGTCGAGTCGGTTGTGGGCGGAGCACTGCAGAGCTGGCTTGAGGAGAATTCACCGGATGCGAAGCGGATTATTGACAAATGTCTTCGGGCGGCAGAGGGGCGGGAGGCAGCACGCAAGGCACGCGACCTTACGAGGAGGAAAAATGCGCTCGACAGCGGAGGGTTGCCGGGAAAGCTTGCCGACTGCTCTATCAACGACCCGGAACACTGTGAACTCTATCTCGTTGAAGGCGATTCTGCCGGAGGGAGCGCGAAACAAGGTAGGGACAGGCGATTCCAGGCGATCCTGCCGCTCAAGGGTAAGATCCTGAACGTCGAAAAGGCGCGCCTGCACAAGATCCTGGAGAACGAGGAAATACGGGCAATTTTCACGGCGATCGGAGCCGGCGTCGGCGAGGACTTTGATGCGACGAAAATCCGGTATGGGAAGATTATCCTGATGTGCGACGCCGACGTCGACGGCTCACACATCCGAACGCTTTTGCTCACGCTTTTCTTCCGCTACATGAAGGAGCTCATTGAGCTCGGCCATGTGTACATTGCGCAGCCCCCACTGTACAAGCTGAAGAAAGGGAAACAGGAGCTGTACGCGTTTGACGAGGACGAGCGGGACGAAATCATCAAACGGCTGCGAAGCGAGAAGAAGGGAGCCCGTGGTCAGAAACAAGAGGAAGCTGAGGAGACACAGGCGGTGACGGAAGAGGGTGGGATCGTCAGCACCGACGGGATCGTCATCTCCCGCTTCAAGGGGCTGGGCGAAATGAATCCGGAGCAGCTCTGGGGGACAACCATGAATCCCGAGACGCGTACCGTGCTGCTGGTAACGATAGAAAGTGCGGCAGACGCGGACCGCACGTTTTCAATTCTGATGGGAGATGAAGTCGAGCCGCGGCGGGATTTCATCGAGAAGAACGCGAAGTATGTACGGAACCTCGACGTATAGGAACACACGCCCGCCCTTACACAGGCAATCAAGGAGGTATTAAGAGAAAGACCGAATGGCCACCGTTAGCGAAAAGATTCTGCCGGTTGATATTGAAGAAGAAATGAAGGGATCGTACATCGATTACTCGATGTCGGTCATCGTCGCGCGAGCTCTGCCGGACGTCAGGGACGGGCTGAAGCCCGTGCACCGCCGAGTCTTGTTCGGGATGCAGGAACTCGGTCTGGCGAGCAGTCGCGCGTACAAGAAAAGTGCCCGCATCGTAGGTGAAGTTCTGGGGAAGTATCACCCCCATGGCGACGTGGCGGTGTACGACAGCATGGTTCGAATGGTACAAGAATTCTCGCTGCGCTACCCGCTCGTTGACGGCCAAGGCAACTTCGGGTCGGTTGACGGTGACTCGCCCGCAGCGATGCGGTATACGGAGGCGCGACTCTCCCGCATCGCGGAGGAGATGCTGCGCGACCTGGAGAAGAACACCGTTGAATTCACCCCTAATTTTGACGACACGCTGAAAGAACCGTCCGTCCTGCCGGCTCTCTTTCCTAACCTTCTTTGCAACGGCGCGAGCGGCATCGCGGTTGGGATGGCGACCAACATCCCGCCCCACAATTTGAACGAAGTAATCGATGGATGTATCGCGTTGATTAAGAACGAAGAGATTTCCAACGCGGATCTCATGAAGCACATCGTGGCGCCAGACTTCCCGACGGGGGGAATCATTTACGGTTATGAGGGGGTCAAAGAGGCTTACACGAGCGGGCGGGGCCGCCTCCTGGTTCGGGCGCGGGCGACGATTGAGACGGGGAAGGGGGACCGGCAGCGCATCATTGTCTCAGAGCTTCCCTACATGGTCAACAAGGCGTCATTGGTGGAGAAGATTGCCGACCTTGTTAACGAGAAGAAACTCGAGGATATAACCGATGTGCGGGACGAATCCGATCGGGATGGATTGCGCATGGTGATCGAGTTGCGGCGTGACGCGAACGCCGAGGTTGTCCTGAACAACCTCTATATGCACACGCAGATGCAGACGACCTTTGGGATTAACATGCTGGCCCTTGTTGAGGGTCGCCCGCGGGTGCTGACGCTGCGCGAGATGATTCAGAAGTTCGTCGAGCACCGGAACGATGTGGTGGTCCGCCGCTCGAAGTTCCAGCTGGAGGAGGCCGAGAAACGGGCGCACATCCTCGAGGGGTACATCATCGCGCTTGACAACATCGACGCCGTGATCCGGCTCATCAAGCAGTCAAAAGATGTCGAGACCGCCAAAGCGGGGTTGATGAAGAAGTTCAAGCTCTCGGAGATCCAGGCGAAAGCTATCCTGGATATGCGGTTGCAGAAGCTGACGGGTCTTGAGCGGAAAAAGGTAGAGGAGGAGTACCGTGAGACCATCAAGCTTATCGAGAGGCTGAAAGCAATCCTTGCCAGCAAGAAGCTCCAGATGAAGATCATCGAGGACGAGCTGGCGGAAGTGAAGAAGAAGTACGGTGATGAGCGCCGCACGGAGATTGTCTACAAGGCGGAGGAGTTCAGCATTGAGGACATGATCGCGGAGGAGGAGGTTGTCATCACGATCAGCCATCAGGGGTTCATCAAACGCTTCCCCGTCTCGGGGTACCGGCGCCAAACACGCGGTGGAAAAGGGGTGACGGGAGCAGCAACCAAAGAAGACGACTTCCTGGAGCACATGTTCGTTGCAAGCACCCACAATTATATCCTCTTCTTCACCAACATGGGCCGCTGCTACTGGCTCAAGGTTTTTGAGATTCCCGAGGCGGGGCGCATGGCCAAAGGAAAGCCCATCAACGCCCTCATTGCGAAAGGGGTGGAGGAGAACATCAACGCGTTTATTGCCGTGCAGGAATTTGATGACAAGCACTATGTCTTTATGGTGACGCAATCGGGATTGGTGAAGAAAGTGCTCCTTACGGAATTCAGCAATCCTCGCCGCAACGGTATCACCGCGACAAACCTTCGGAAGGCGGATGCGCTCAACGACGCGAAGCTGACCGACGGAAGTCAGGATATCATCATCGGGACGCATGAGGGCATGGCCATCAGGTTTCATGAGGACGAAGTACGCCCGATGGGGCGCACGGCGACCGGCGTTCGCGGCATCAATCTGCACAAAAAGGACAAGGTTGTCGGCGTTGTCAACCTGCGACGGAAGGGAACGACGATCCTCGTTGCAACGGATCGCGGGTATGGCAAGCGGAGCGAGGAAGGTGAATACCGCATCAGCCATCGCGGCGGCAAGGGCATCATCACGGTGAAGACCTCGGATAAGACGGGCAAGATGGTGGGCATCAAGGAGGCGGTCGACACAGACGATGTCGTGGTCGTGACGGCAAACGGAATGATTATTCGGCAGCACGCCTCGGACATCCGCGTGGCCGGCCGGAATACGCAAGGCGTGCGCCTTATCAGGCTTGAAGAAGGGGACGAGGTGGCCGACGTGGCGATCGTGATAGCGGAGGAAGAAGAAGAGAAGCAGCTAGCGGTGAAAGAGAAGGTGGGTCAGCGCAGCAAGAAGGAAAAGGCAGAGCCTGCTGTCACCCGAGAAACACCCGCGGACGCGGAAAACGCCCCCCGCGCTCAAGAAAAGAATCAGACCAAAAAGACGAAGAAGGGAAAATAGAGGGGCCGTGGCAGGAAGGGGTGGATTTTCAGCGGCACCATGGCTGCAGCTCTTCAAGCATTAGAGAGCCGTCCAGGAAATCCGGTCACCCACCGCTATGTGATGCGTGTCTGTAAACCCGGCGTTCACCTCTATGACGTACTTTGCCGGTCCGGTTGATGCGTAGGATCCCTCTGAGAGTGGAATTGTGTGCTTGTGGATTGTGATGATCTGATTCTTCTCGTCTACGAAGATCATATCCAGAGAGATGAGCGTGTTCTTCATCCAAAAGGAGCGCACATCCGAGTCGCTGAAGACGAACAACATGCCCCGATTCTCGGCCATGTTCTCCCTGTACATCAAACCAACCTCCCGCTCAGATTCATCCCGCGCGATCTCGATATCGATGGTTGTTATCAACTCCTGATGAGCGTTAAGGAAGCGTAGCTCCCCCTCCTTGTGGAATTCGTACGTTGTCACCGTCGGTGTCGGATTCGCAGCGATCCTACCCGGGGCCTCCCCCTTGTTGGAGTCTCTTGTGAGGAGAGCGATAAGTGCGACGATCATAATGGCGACGACTCCCAAGGCCAGCCAGTTCGTCTTCTTAGGCCGGGGCCGAGATAGCGACTTTGCTTGTTTGTTGTGCTTCTTGCTCATCCGTCACGACGGTACACGTAGCGCGCGTAGGCCTATTGTTTCTTGAACAACCCCTTCAACGCATCCTCCAGTTTTTTCTTTGCGGCGTCGGTCTGCTTCTTCTTTTCCTGCTCGACGCGCGTTTCCAGTTCTTTCTTCTTGGAATTGACCATCGCCAGCTGGTTATTCAGCAAAGCCTCGTAGGAGCGGATGCGGGCCAGTGCGTCCTCTTTCTTTTGGTTGAAAAAGCCGTCAAACTCCGCTCGCTTCTCTGCAATTCGTTGGTCTATTCTCGAGCGGATTTGGTTCTGCAGGCGGGCGAGCTCGTCGCCGAGAATTCGTTTCGTTCGAGCAGCAAGCTGGTCGTCGAGGTCTGTGGAAAAAGCGACGTCAAAAGGGCCTCCAGCGTTCCACAATCGCAACTGTATACTGAACCCGGAGATCGATGCGAGCACATCACCAGCGATGCGCTCAAGATCATTCTTCGGGGGGCGATCGAAGACAAGCGTAAGGTTACGAAAATCGAGCTTCAGATTGGAGTCAAACCGGTTGCCCGGCACAGAGACCCGGGCTGAGGCGTTCAGCCTTGCATTCGTGATTTTTGAAGGGAGGAAATCGGCCCGTCCGAGAGGGAAGTCTCTCACGGGGAGCCCCGCAGCTGTTACCCTGTAACTATCGACCGGAACGTCGGGGCGCCTGTCAAACGACGCGTCAAGGGTAAAAGAGCTCTTCCCGCCCTTCGTGCCGGAGAGAGCAATGGTCAAAGGAAAGCCCGTAAGTCGCTGGTTGTTCGTGATGTTGCGAGCTTCTCCCGTGGCGTAAAAGTAGTCGGGATTTTGTTCCCTGTCTTGGCCCCCGGAGATAAGGATTTTCTTGATCCACCATTTCGGGTAGGAACGTTCGACCGGAAAGTAGATATCCTGTCCTTCGAAACGTTTCGGCTTCTCGTACTCGGGGGTGGGCATATATTTTGGAACAGCCTGCCGGGCAAACTCTATCCATCCGAGGTAACCGGTCACCTTCTCAAGAATTTCTTTCCCCAGCAGGAGGCTCACGAGACCGCGCGTGCCGAGATCGGGCAGCCGGGCGAGGCCCTTCACCGATTCATAGTCGGCTCGCGCCAAATCTACAGTCTGCGTGGCAGAGGCGTACAAGCGGTCGAGCTGGCCGGTGATGGCAGCCCGCCGGGATTTGAAGGTCTCGTTGAGTTCGTTGACGTTCTTGTAAGCGTTGTTCACGTTGGCGATCGCAGAGGTAATACTTTCGATCGTCTTCAGCTGGTTCAGGTCAATCGCTTTGATACTCGTCTGGATGTCGGCGAACCGCTGCTTCGACTTGTCGATATCTGCAAGCGTTGAGTCCCACCGTCGGCTTGCCTCTTGGACTTGCTCCTTGAGCGAGTCGAGATGCTGAACCGTTCGAAGGTTTTGGACATTCACCAAGCTGTCAATATTCAGACCCTTCTTCAGCTTGTCCAGGTCAAAGATAGGGGTCTTTTGTGCTTCGTGCGCGATTGCCACCGTTGCTTGTGCGATCACGGACGGCGATTCCTCGGTCTCTGGCTGCGCCTTCGGTAGGGAGCCATCTGTTGAGCGCATTGTCCCAAAAACGAGGTTGTTGACCTCCATGGTTTCGACGATGTACTTGTTTCGCAAAAGCTGCCCGAAGTTAAGCGCGAAGCGCACCCTTCCCGTCTGAACAATATTTTTCCATGGATCTTTGGGGTTGGCAACCTGAAGGCGAGAGAACTCGATGGCAATGGGAGAGAGGGAGAGGTGAAGGTGGTCGATCTCGACCTTAGCTCCAACAACAGGCTCTCCAGTTGCTTCCAGCGCGGACTCAATCCAGCGATCAGCAAAAAGGTAGACCGCACTGCAGAAAAGAAGGAGAGGGATAACTATGAAGAGGACAAATTTCTTTCGCATCGTCATTCTGCCAGACTGCGAATTCTGTTGTACCAACGGACGAGCATACTCTTGCTGATCACCTGGTAAATTCTCCACCGCTCTATCCGAGCACCGATATGAGTTCGGTAGGCGAGGACAAAGCGCTTCATTCCGACGTAGAGGGGAAGGAAAAGGATCAGGCCGCAAACGAAGCTTCCCATCACCACGGTATTGTTGAACCTCGTCAAAGGCGCGATAGGGGCGTTGTAGACCGAGGTCCACAAGCCGTGCAGGTCGCTGAAGTTGACGAGGAGCAAATAGCCAACCGCATGGAAGAAGGGGTCGAAAATGTAGGCTATCAGCGTGAAAAGCGTGAACGAGAGAATTGCGGCGGAGAGGTTGACATCCAAGACGAGGATTAGAAGCCAGAGGAGGAGCCCCTGGAGCGTGAAAACAGGGGCGATACCAACCAGCGCCCCGAGCGCAAAACCGCCTGCGATCTGAACTGGCGTCTGCCCTTCCCGCAGGATCTTGACAAAATTCTTGATGATCTTAAGCCAGAACATGAAACGAGTTCAAAAGTCTTGGGTTTTGAGTTTGCAGCCGGGTTGAGTCTAATGACGGGTGAAAACAAGATACGGGAAGGTGGGGAGGGATTCAAGAGGAACCAGCGAGAAGTCCAACCTCCGCTGATTGCTCATCTTAGCGAGAAGTCGGAATCCTGCACGCGCCCAATCAGATCCGTTCACAATCTTCAGAGCGCACCCATCCTACCTTTCCATCGGGAAGAATAACTTTGACCCACCCCCCCACGGCGTCACTCAGCTTCACTTTGAGTCCCTCGTGAGCCACAAAAGCATCCATGCTTTGGGCATCCGGAGAGGTTTTGGCGGTCACGACGGAGACGGTAACGATGGCGTCAGTATGGGATTGAGACTGCAGCACCTGCGTGGTGAGGAGAATGCCGAGTGGGATGGCGAATGCCAGCCAGGCGAAGCTGGCCGCACGCAACAAGCGAAGCGTGCCCGGTCGGGAAGCCAGAAAGAGGCCAGCAAGAGCGCCGAAGAGAAGGATCCAACTGGCGGAGAAAAGCCAGGCGGTCGTTTGAAGCGGCAGGAGGGCGGAAAGGGTCCGCAGCCATTGGACGAAAAACAGCTCGGGCAAGGGCTCAATGCGGTCGGCCGTTTTCAGATTGGCGAGGTTGAGATTGTGTTTGATATCGGCGTCGCCCGGCGCCAGGCGTAACGCGCGCTCATAGGCAAGAATCGCCGGTGCAACTTTGCCGAGCCGGTAATAAGCGTTTCCGAGGTTGAAGTAGAGTGCGGGACTCGCGAGGCCGTGCTTGAGAATCGTCTCGTATGCCGAGGCGGCCTGCTCGAACTCACCTGAGCGATAGTATGAGTTGCCGCGCTCGAACTCGTCGAGTGCAGTTTGTCCCCGGAGGATTTGCGGAGGCAGGAGAATGGCAAGAATCAGAAGCGAGAGGATGGAGGGCTTCATCGCTGACCACGAAACGATTTCTCGATGTTGTTGATAACCCCGGTCGCAGTTTCCAGCAATTCGGCCCGCGCCTCTTTTGTGTCGGACGCTGGAGCGAAACGGGAAAATTCAGCCCGGTCCATGCACGACTTCATTGCTTGAGCCGTTTCTTCGCTGACGCCGCCCCGGGCGAGCAGGATGGCCGCTTCGTCAAGCGAGAGAGACGCTTTGTCGATGTGAAGCTTGTCTTCGAGATATCCCATCAGTGCCCGGGAGATCTCAGCATGGTAGCTCTCCGTGTTCCCCTGCGAAAAAAGCTTTTTGGCTTGCTTCAGACGCTTTGTGGCTTCCTTGCCAGCTTTGGCGAAGCGCAAACGCTGGACGTTACCCGAAAGCTTCTCTTGTCTCTTGCGGAAGAGAAATGTCCCGACAAAAAGAGCGGGAGGAACAAAGAGGATAATGCCGAACCACGCGCTGCCAAAAGGAGACTCAGTGATGGGGCGCAGCTCGCCGGGTGAGAGCTTCAGATATCGAATGTCTTCGCCGAGCAAGCGAATGTCGGATTTGGCGGCAATTGTCGTGCCGCCCGCCGAGCCGCTGGCTGGCGTGACGGTGATGTCAAAACGCGGTGATCGGAGCGTGCTATAGGTGTTGCGCCGGAGGTCGAAGTACGAGAACGATATTGGCTCGATCGCCCGCTGTCCCGGGTTCCTTGGGATGATGAGATACTCTGCGATCTTCTTTCCTTTAATAATGCCTCCCTCGCGTGCAATCTCGTCGGAGATTTTAGGATCATAAGCCTCAAAGTCGGCGGGGAGCGTGGGTTTCGGGAGCGTGAGAAGCTTGATGTTGCCGGCGCCGGAAACAGTGAGTCTGAGGGTGAGAGGGTCGCCCGCCGCGACCTCTTTCTTGTCAAGGTTTGCACTGAAAGCAAAATTGCCGACGGCACCGTTAAACCCCGCGGGCGCGTTTCCCGGAAGAGGATCAACGGAGATTGTCAGGGGGTTCGACTTGAAATCCTGCTCAACCGTCTGCGTGCGTGAAAAGAACGGATCATTGAAGAACGAATCGAATGGATCGTTAGAGCGGCGCTTCGACTGAAGCTGAACGGCGCAGCGTACTTCGAGAGGGGAGACGGTCAGCTTGCCGGTCTGCGTCGGAAAGAGGGCAGTCTTTCGTATTGTGGCCACACGGTACTGTTTTCCCTCATACGTCTCTGCCGTAACGGTGGGCTGGTTGGGTTGTTCAATCTCTTCCGACCAGAAGCCCTGGTAGACCGGGGCCTTTGCGAGGTCGTACCCGGAGACACCGATGCGGGTAAAAAGCTTGTAAGTGATGGTAACCTGTTCGCCCTGCTTCACCCGCTGCCGATCCGCGGTTGCGCGGATGAAGAGGTTGTCTCCTACGGTCTGGTCTCCTTGTCCGGATTTCGCCGGAGCCTGGCCCTTGACGACATCAAGCTGGAGGGGCTGCGTTCGGAGCGTCGTACCAGCATAGTCGATGCTCGCCGCGCCGATCGTATATTTTCCGGGTTGGCGCGCGTAAAGGTAGTAGGAATAAGTCTGCGAGCCGGAGACCTTACCGTTAATCATTTGGACGCTTGTCGATTGGTTTGGCCCGCTCAGGACGACAAGCTGTCCAAAATTTGGGGGTTGGAAGTTCTTCGCCCCATTTATGTCCGGACCGGACACCGTGAAGGAAACCTGAAACTGTTCGTTCGCTCCCACCGTTGTGGGATCAACAGCAGCAACGAACGTGGCATTCTGGGCGATGACAAGTGGTGTTGCGCACGACACAAGCAGTATGGCGAGTGCAAGCCCTCTCATTACCAGTCCTTCTCCACGCGGACTCTGGCCGCCTGTCGTTTCCGCAGTTGTTTCTGAATTTCCTTCTCATTGTTCCGCAGCGCCTCAAGGATCCGGTCCGCCTCTTCCTTTGGCATCTGATTCTTCTGCTGCTGGGCCTGCGATTGCTGCTGTCGTGTCTGGTCCTGTTTCGACTGCTGAGGCTGCTGCTGTTGGTTCTTCTGCTGGTTTTGTTGGTTCTGGTTCTGCTGTTGCTGGTTCTTCTGATTCTGCTGGTTTTGGTTCTGTTGGTTCTGGCCGCCCTGCTGTTTCTGATTCTGCTGTTGCTTCAGGCGGTCTTTTGCCAGCAGGTAATTGTAGCGCGCTTCTTCATCTGAAGGGTTCAGCCGTAACGCCTGTTTGTAAGCCTCAATGCTCTCTGGGAGTTTGTTTGTGCGAAACAGCGTGTTGCCCAGATCGTAGTAGGCCATCGACTGGCCGGTTGGGTTCTTTGTTGTTGTGACGCCGTTGTTGTACACGCGATGGGCTTCATCAAACCGCTGCTGCTTGTAGTAGGCGTTGCCGAGGTTCATTTGTGCCACGCGCGAAGCAGGGTCGATTTCCAGGGCCTTCTTGTAATCGGCTTCTGCGTCCGAGAACCTGTTCTTTCCATATGCCTCGTTGCCGCTGCTCACATGCGACCGGACCGTCTGGCCGTGCACGGGGGAGACAACCAACAAGAGAGCCAGCGGCAGGATCGTCCCAATGGGTAGAAGCCGCATCATACGCTGCAATATTCTGCCCCGGCGCTCGGAAAGCATCATTTCAAAGATGAGGAGGAGGATCGCCAGCGCGAGGGGGTACTGGAACTGATCCTCGAAGCCGGTTACCTGCAGGCTCCCCAATTCGGTCTTCTGCAGGCCCGAAATCTCCTTGTAGATATCGTTAACCTCGTTGCCCCCGCTCGTCGCGCGCTCATAGCTCCCGCCGGTCGCCAGGGCGATTTGCTGGAGCGCCGATTCGTCGAGCTTCGTGAGGACAATGGTGCCCGCGCGGTCGCGATGGTAGTCGGTGCGCACGCCATCCGCATAAATCGGGATCGGGCCCCCATCGGGCGTTCCCATGCCGATCGCGTAGACACGCACCCCCGCTTCCTTTGCCCTCTCGACCGCCCCGGCGACGTCCCCCTTAGTATTCTCCCCATCACTCACAACGATGATGGCTTTTTGAGTCGGAAGGTCCTTTCGAAACGACCGGAGCGACAGGTCGATGGCGTTTCCGATCATCGTTCCGGGGACCGGCACCGCGTCGACGTCGACAGCATTGATGAACAAATCGGCCGCTGAATAGTCGGACGTCAGCGGGAACTGGACGAACGCTTCTCCTGCAAAGACAACCAGTCCCACGCGATCGCCGCGGAGCTTCCGTAGGAGATCAGAGACGTCGCGCTTTGCTTTTTCAAGGCGACTGGGACGAATGTCCTCTGCCTTCATACTCAACGACACGTCGAGCGCAATGAACAAATCAATCCCTTCACGCTTGACCTCCTCCAACCGCGTTCCGACCTGGGGGTCTGCGGCGGCGATGATCAGCGAGGCCATCGCAAGCAGCACCAGGCCCTGTTTGAAGGTTCTTTTCGCAGTGCTGACGTCCGGCGCAAGCTGATAGAGCAATGGTTCAGCTACGAATCGGCGGAGCAACCCCTTCCGCCAGCGATGAAGCAGAAGATACCCCACCACTAAGAGCGGAAGAGCCCAAAGGGCCCAGAAGTATTCAGGATGTGCGAAGCGGAGCAT
>CAYZRX010000028.1:25574-33151 GCA_964480945.1 uncultured Ignavibacteriaceae bacterium
GGTATCTTCCTTAGAATCGTGGACGACAACCCGACCTCCAGAACCAACAAGATCAGCCCGCCGGCGAGCCAACCATAGAAGAGCTCGGCGTAGCGCTTATAGGCAGTTACCTCGATCTTGCTCCGTTCAAGCTGGTCGATTTCCTTGTAGATTGCCTTCAGCGTTCTGTTATCTGTTGCTCGAAAGTACCTCCCACCGGTCATCTCAGAGATCGTTGTGAGCGTCTTCTCGTCCAATTCGGCGGGGATGAGCCGTCGCTGGATTCCAAACGGTGTCTGGACCGGATAAGGTGCCTCGCCCTGAGCGCCAACTCCGACGGTGTAGACGCGGATCCCGTACGTTGCGGCAATCTTAGCCGCAGTGATCGGATCGATTTCACCCCTGTTGTTCACGCCGTCCGTCAGAAGAATCATGACTTTGCTTTTCGCCTCGCTGTCCTTCAGCCGGTTCACGCCGTTGGCAATCGCCAGACCGATCGCTGTCCCATCAGCGATCATTCCATTCTTCACTTCCTTGAGAAGCGATTTCAGCACCGGATAATCCGTCGTCAGCGGACACTGAGTGAAGCTCTGAGCGGAGAAGATGACAAGCCCAATCCTGTCGTTCGTTCGACCATCGATAAACTCTTGGGCAACCTGCTTTGCCGCTTCGATACGATTGGGTGTGAAGTCCTCCGCAAGCATGCTCCCAGAGATGTCAAGCAGCAACACGATGTCGATGCCTTCGGTTGAAATGTTCTCTCTGCTTGTGGCGGATTGCGGACGGGCGAGCGCGATGATAAAGAGACCGAGCGCCGCAAGCCGGAGGGCCACGGGAACATCACGCAGGCGTTCGCGCAGGGATGGCCGCGTCTTCTCGAATGGTTGCAACGACGAGAACGTCACCGCTGTGACCATACTCCTCCTCCGCCTCCAGTAAAAGAACGCGAGGAGAGGGATCGATAAGAGCCCCCAGAGGATCCAAGGATAGGCGAAAGTGCTACCGAACATTGGCTGTCTCCTCTACCTGCTCTTCCCGCTCGGCGGGGAGGGTCGGCCGCGGCATCATCGACCGGACGATTTCATATGCCCAGCGGAGCTCGTTCTCATGCTCTGCGGGTGTCGGCTCGTACTTCGCGAACTTCACTAAATCTGCCGTTGTGAAGAACGCTCCGAACTCCTTGAGCAGGGGAGAGGCTGCCGGCAGCGTCTTCAGTTGCTGCATGATCTCATCGGATGTCGATTCAAGGGCAAGAATGCCGAACTCGTCCTCCAGGAACCTCCGCACAATCTCGGTGACCTCCGAATAATACTCTTTGATCTTTCCCTGCTGCCAGAGCCGCTTCTCTTCAAGGATGCGCAACGCTACAAGCGCAGCCTGTGCGGGTGGAACCGCCGGTTTCGGGGGCAGGATCGCCTCCTCTCGCTTCTTTTTCCTCTTGCGGTAGTAATAGTATGCAAGCCCAGCAAGCACGAGAATGACAAGTGCTATCAGGTACGGCAGGAAGTCCCTAAACGTCCATGGAGCATTCAAGGGCGGCTTGATGTCTTTGATGTCGCCCTTCGGATCGAACGGTATCGTCGTGATGGAAAGAAACACGGGGTTTGTGGAAGCTGAGCGCTGAAGCGTGTCGCCCCTCGTTCTATACCAGAACCGGACCGGCGGGATGACCGTCTTGCCGGAGTCGAAGGTTGTCAGACGAAGCGTCCATGATTGGCGGCGGACATCGCCATCCTTGGTTACCGCCAGAGTGTCAATTCGCAGGATCTCGAATGAGCCGACGCTGTCGTGGACAGCCGGGCCGAGCACCTCGACTTGCGGCGGCATCTCCGCGTCCACATGAAGCAGAACCCACGAACCGATCTTATATGTTGAGGAATCCGTCCGGGCGGCGAGTTTCGGTTCTTGCGCCAGAGCGGCGGATGCGAAGAGAAAGAGAAGTATGAGATAACGAATAAACTTCATCTTAAAGATGTAAAGTTTGACATGACCCTACCATCGCCGTTCCCGCAGCCGGAAGAAGTCGACGAGAGGCTTCATATAAGCCTGATCGAGCCGGATCTCTATCCCGTCGAGTTTTGACTTGATAAACATCGACCGCCGGGAGAGTTCCATCGAGCGCTGGTAGGCCCGGTACGTGGCGCTGACAGCGGCATTTGAAGTATCGATCCAGCGCTGCGCTCCGGTTTCCGCATCCCGGAACGTAATCAGCCCGAGCCGGGGGAGCTCCCGCTCCCTTGGATCGACCAGAACAATTCCAATCAGGTCGTGACGCTTGCCCGCAATCCGGAGAGCGGTTTCGTAGCCGGCATCCATGAAGTCGGAGATGACAAAAACGATGCTCCGCTTCTTCAAGACCCGGTTCAGATATTCCAGCGCAATTTGAAGACTTGTCGCCGGGTGCTTCGGCGTGAAGGAAATCAGCTCACGCACGATTCTCAGCGCGTGTGACCGGCCCTTTCGCGGTGGAATGAACATCTCGATCTGATCCGAGAACATGATGAGGCCGACTTTGTCGTTGTTCTTCATGGCCGAGAAGGCCAGGATGGCGCTCAGCTCTGCGGCAATATCTCGCTTCAGCTGTGCCTGGGAGCCAAAGAACTGCGAGCCGCTCACATCGACCAGGAGCATCACTGTGAGCTCACGCTCCTCCTCGAATATCTTCACGAATGGGTGATCGAACCGGGCGGTGACGTTCCAATCGATGGCCCGCACGTCATCTCCGAACTGGTATTCGCGCACCTCCGAGAACGCCATTCCGCGTCCTTTGAAGACGGAGTGGTACTCGCCGGAGAAGACCTGGTTCACCAGTCCCCGCGTGCGGAGCTCCAGCTGTCGAACTTTCTTCAGAAGCTCTTTGGTTTCCACTGCAATTCAAAATTGTAGATTTACAGGGTCTTAGGGTACCTCAACTTTGTTCAAAATCTCCTGCACGATGTGCTCTGACGTCACTTCTTCCGCCTCCGCCTCATAGGTGACGGCGATCCGGTGGCGCAGCACGTCGAGGCTGATCGCGCGCACGTCCTCGGGGATGACATACCCTCTCCGCTTGATAAACGAGTGCGCCTTGGCCGCGAGCGCGAGGTTGATCGAAGCGCGCGGCGACGCACCGTAGCTGATCATGGGGGCGATCTTTTCTAGCTTAAACTCTCCCGGCCGACGGGTCGCGAACACAATGTCCAGAATGTAGTGCTCGATCTTTTCATCCATATAAACATTTTTCACCGCCTCCCGCGCAGCGACAATATCGTTGGGTGACACGACCGCCTTCACCTCCCGCTGGTCGCCGATGATGTTCTGCCGCATGATGGCAAGCTCCTCTTCCCGCGAGGGATAGCCGATCTTCACCTTCAGCATAAAGCGGTCCACCTGTGCCTCGGGCAGCGGGTAGGTCCCCTCCTGTTCGATGGGGTTTTGCGTTGCCAGCACGAGAAAGGGCTCGTCGAGCTTGAACGTCTCTTCGCCGATCGTTACCTGTCGTTCCTGCATTGCCTCCAAAAGTGCGCTCTGGACCTTTGCAGGGGCGCGGTTGATTTCATCCGCAAGGATGAAGTTGGCGAAGATGGGTCCCTTCCGTGTGAAGAATCGCCCGTCCTTCTGATTGTAAATCTGAGTCCCGACGAGATCGGCAGGCAGGAGATCGGGGGTGAACTGGAGCCGCTGGAACTTTGCACTGATGGCGGCCGCGAGCGTTTTGATGGTAAGCGTCTTGGCAAGGCCGGGCACACCCTCGAGCAGAATATGGCCGTTGCAGAGGAGCCCGATGAGTAGCCGGTCCACCATCGCCTTTTGGCCGACGATGATCTTGCCGATCTCCGCGCTCAGGTTATCTACAAAAGCGCTCTCGCGCTGGATCATTTCGTTGATAGTCTTAATATCCACTCAATCCTCCTGGGTTATTGTCGGCGAGCGCAATCCATTTCAATTTGACGAAAAAAAAGGCGGAACAGTTCCGCGCTTTGAACGTATGAAATCGATCAGGCCAGGCAACATGCTATGCACTCACGGCAACCGAACCAGCCGCGGATCGCGCGAGTCAGTACCCGCCCGAAACCCGAGCTTGAAGGCAACACGATGAGAGCATAAACCTGCTTGCACCGGGACGATTGTCGCCGTACCTTGAAATGTACCCATTAAAGAAACACTATGCAATCAAACGCATTGGGGGGTGTTTTGGTGCCCGCGGCTTGAGGTTGGAACGCCCGGGCCCAGGATCCGGTTGGTACAACGCATGCATACCTTCTCACAACGCAGCTGAAAGGGAGAGCGATGACCGAGAAAACCGCGACCAGAAAAGTCGGCGTCATCGGAACCGGACTTGTTGGCTCATCCTTTGCTTTCGCTCTGATGATCCGCGGCCTTGCAACGGAGTTGGTGCTCATCGATGCCAACAGCGATCGAGCAGCGGGCGAGGAGATGGACTTCAACCATGGGCTTTCGTTTACGAGGCCGATGAAGATCATGGCGGGGAGCTATGCCGACCTGAAGGGAGCGCACGTTGTCGTTATCGCCGCCGGGGCTGGACAGAAGGCGGGCGAGACGCGTCTCGATCTTCTTTCGCGCAATGCGCGCATCTTTCGTTCCATCGTCCCCGAGGTGGTGAAGCACAACCCGGACGGCATCCTCCTCATCGCCACCAATCCGGTCGACATCCTGACGTATATCTCTCTCCAGGAATCGAAACTTCCGCCGGCCAGAGTAATCGGCACCGGGACGATTCTTGACACCTCGCGGTTTCGCTTCGTTCTCGGCCAATACTATGATGTGGATGCTCGCAGCGTCCACGCGTACATCGTTGGTGAGCATGGCGACAGCGAGATCCCCCTCTGGAGCCTGGCAAACATCGGCGGCGTGCGACTGCAGGAATTCGCCCCGCTTCGAAACAAGCGCTATGATCAGGGAGAAATGGACAGGCTGTTTGCAGGCGTGCGGGACGCGGCCTACGAGATCATCAAGAAGAAGGGGGCAACGTACTATGCGATCGGCCTGGGGTTGCTTTCAATTGTCGATTCGATCCTCGGTGACTATAACAGTGTCCTCTCGGTCTCCACGCTGATGGCGGGGCAGTACGGAGTGAACGATATGTGCCTCAGCTTACCGTGTGTCGTCGGAGCGAACGGAGTCCAGGAGATCCTGACGTTGAATCTCAGCAGCGAGGAGGAGAAAGGGTTCCGGGGCTCCGCGGAAAAGCTGAAGACTACGCTTGAGTCACTTCAGATCTGACGAAGCCGTGCACCCCGCTGGCGGGAGGGTTTCATGCTTGCCCGCGGATCTTAATTTGATTCTTTCTCCGTGCCAAACTTGCCGCAGGCTGGTCAAGGAAGTTCTCTCACAATTAGACAGGTACGAAACACCATGAAACCATGCCTTTTTCGGGCGTCGGTTGTCACCATCACGGCCCTGATTGCTTCTTGCGCATTGGCTCAAGGAAAGCACGCTGCGCCAGCCGTCGATCCGCTTGTCGCGCACGTTGACTCCACGGTCAGCCCGGGCGACGACTTTTTCCTCTTTGCCAACGGGAAGTGGTTCAAAGAGCACCCGATCCCTCCCAGCGAGCAAAGCAATGGACTCTGGCAGCTGATTCAGGATACCATCAACGCACAGGTTCGCAACATCTGCGAGTCCGCCGCCTCGTTCACCAATGCTCGAGAGGGAAGCAACAAACAAAAGATTGGCGACTTCTTTTCTACTGGTATGGACAGCGTATCCCTTAACAGGAAGGGGCTTGCGGATTTGAAGGGCGATCTTTCGGCGATCGATGGAATCAAAGACATACAGGGTGTCGTTAAAGCCGCGGCGTACATTCATACCGTCTCCGGCTCGCCCCTGTTTGCATTCGGTGTCGGTCAGGACGATAAAATCAGCAGCAAGAACGCCATCTTCATCTGGCAGGGCGGATTGAGTCTGCCCGACCGGCGGTTCTATTTTGACGCCGACTCGGCTGCGGGCAAAATCCGGCAGAAGTTCGTTCAACATGTCGACCATATGTTCAAAATCATCGGATACGACGATGCTGGGGCCAAAGAAGCCGCCGAGAATCTAATGAAGCTGGAAACGGCTCTCGCCAAAGTGTCCCGGAAACGTGAAGACACGCGCGATCCTCTGAAGAATTACAACAAGATTTCCTTCAAACAACTGACTGAATCGACCCCAAAGCTTGATTGGGGCATCTTTCTTGAAGGCGTCGGCCTGAAGAATGTGGATACGGTTGTCGTCGGACAGCCTGAATTTCTATCAGCACTGAATCGTTACGTCACGCAGTTTACGCTGGACGACTGGAAAAACTACCTGAAGTATCATCTTGTCCGCGGCCTTGCGCCATACCTTGATGACAAGACCTATTTAGAGTGGTTCGGCTTCTATTCCACGACGCTGCGTGGCGTGAAGGAACCCCGGCCGCGATGGAAGCGCGTTGTCGGACAGACCAACGGATCGTTGGGTGAGCTCATCGGCCAGGTGTACGTTGACGAGTATCTGCCGAAAGGGACGAAGCAGAAGCTGCTGGAGATCGGTCATGCGATCAAGGAGGTGTACGCCGAGCGGATAAGAAAGCTGGATTGGATGAGCGCGGCCACCAAAGAGAAAGCGTTGAAGAAACTCAAGGCGATCATTATGAAGGTGGGGTATCCCGACAAATGGAAGGATTTGAGCAGCATGCACATCGATCGTTCCTCGTACGTGCGGAACGTAATGAATGCCGACCGATGGCGCTTCGACTATATGACCGCCAAGTACGGCAAGCCGGTTGACCGCACGGAATGGGACATGGAGCCCCAAACCTATAACGCCTATTACAATCCTTCCAACAACGAGATCGTGGTTCCCGGGTGCAACATTCTTGTTCCCGGCTATGAGCACAGGCTGGCTGACGATGCCGTGCTCTACGCCATCATCGGAGGATCGACGTTCGGGCATGAGATAACACACGGGTTCGACGACCAGGGCAGCAAGTATGATGCAAACGGCAACCTGGATAACTGGTGGACGCCCCAAGACAGTGCCAAGTTCTCTGCGAAGACGAAAATGATCGTGCAGCAATTCGACAACTACATCGCTGTCGACAGCCTTCACATCAACGGCGAGTTGACCCAGGGTGAGAACATCGCGGACCTCGGCGGCATCATGATGGGGTATCAAGCCTTTAAGAAGACCAGACAATACAAGACTCATCAAATTATTGCCGGGCTGAGTCCCGACCAGCGCTTCTTCCTCGGCTACGCGCTGGCGTGGATGATCAACGAGCGGCCCGAAGCCATCGCCAACCAGGTTCGGAGCAACGAACACTCCCCGGCGAAATTCCGCGTCATCGGTCCACTCTCCGATATGCCGGAGTTCTACGCGGCGTTCGGAGTGAAGAAGGGCGATACGATGTGGCGGCCGGATAGTCTCAGAGTAAAAATTTGGTAGGGGGATAGAACAGAGAGCCGACCTAGAATACTAAATCGTGTGAGCAGCCGTGCCGGCATGATATGTCGGGGCACGAAAAAAAGGGCTAGCAGGCATCGCTAACCCTTGTCATTTTTGCGAGCGGGAGACGGGACTCGAACCCGCGACGTTCAGCTTGGGAAGCTGACATTCTACCACTGAATTACTCCCGC
>CAYZRX010000028.1:33251-40880 GCA_964480945.1 uncultured Ignavibacteriaceae bacterium
GAATTACTCCCGCGGTACCGAAATCATTCTGCCGATAATATACGAGAACCCCGCTGTAGTTGCAACCTGATCAGCAGCGGGCGCACGTTCGGTGACCGCTACTTTCCTCGTTGAAGCGCGACCGATAGGAACTGCCGATAGAACTTCAAGCTCCCGATCAAGAGAACAACACCCATCGCATCATAAGGGATGGAGAGATAATATTTCGGTAGCGAGGAATTCCGTAGCGTAATCCCGATCGTCATCATCAATCCGATCATCAGATAGCCCCGCCAGGAGGTGAAGGCGAAGAGGCAAGCGCGGTCTGGCAATCGGCTGATCCTGGCGATATTTTTCTGCACCACCTTGAAGAACATGAATGAATACGTGGCGACCGCGATGCCAATGCAAGCCAATTCGAGGGCAACCTCAGCGGGAAGTGAAAAAGCGTTCAGCCAGATCGTCGCGCGTATGCAAAGGAGCGCGCCAGCCAGGATCCAGAGCGTTCCGGAGATGGCGAGGAGATAATGGCGGGGCACAGCTGGATTGAGTCTTAAAATGATAGGTGATCGTGGTTGATCCATGGTTCCGGTCGTTGCGCTGCATCTTCGTCGAGAAATTCGAGACGGGTTCCAATGTAATGCAAAAACAGGAAGGAACCAACAGACATGCTGCATGCTCGTTGCATGCAACCCAAGTCGTGCGGGTTCCTTTGATTGTAAATCCCCGAGGAGAGAACGATTACTTGCGCAGCTTGGCTGCGCGATGGACCGACTTGAAGATGTGGTCATACGCGCCGCAGCGGCACAGGTTTCCGCTCATCCCCATCCGGATCTCTTCCATCGTCGGATTCGGATTCCGGCGCAGCAGCCCCTCCGCGGCCACAACCTGACCCGACGTGCAATAGCCGCACTGGAGACCATCCTCTCCCACAAATGCTTGCTGGACGGGCCCCAGCTGTTCCCCATCCATAAGTCCCTCTACGGTTGTGACCCTCCTGCCGTCGGCTTCGACGGCGAGTGTTAAGCACGAGTAGCGCGGCTCGCCGTCGATGAGAACAGTACATGCGCCGCACTCACCCCGCTCGCAGCCCGGCTTTGTTCCCGTGAGTCCAAGCTGATCACGGAGAACGTAAAGGAGCGTCCACCGCGGTTCCACACGCATTCGATGCACCCAACCGTTGACGGTTATTGAGACCAGCGGCAATTCACCGGAACTATCCTCTCTCGCCGTTGCTGTTGCCGGTCCGATCATGGTCGCGCCGATTGCTCCTGCGCCGACGGTACCCAGAAACTCGCGCCGGCTCATACCCGCCGGGGACTCACTCGTTACTTCATTCTTCTTCTCTTTTTCCATCGCTAATCTCCATTCCGGATTTCGTGCATTTGAAGTTCAACTTCCATTAACGCAACCCAAGCAAGGCTTCCTCAACGACACCGCGCACGAGGTTTACCTTGTAGCCATTGTATTCCATCGGTTGTGCGCCTTTCACACACAGCTCAGCGGTGAGCTTTGCCGTTTCTTCACTGATCAGTTTTCCGGCGAGCGCTGTCTCCGCGTCGGGGACGCGCCAGGGTGTCGGAGCGACCCCCGAGAGCACAACGCGAGCTCGCTCGATTTCACCGGTGTCTCGAACGTGCATGCACAGGGCAACGCCCGCCAAGGCGAAGTCCCAGGCCCCTCGCGCCCTCACCTTTCGATAGGAGCTCCGTTGGTTCGGCGCAGGCGCCGGGAGAAGAACCTCGGTCAAGATCTCATTGGGTGCCAGGACATGCTCCCTCGTGACATCTTTGCTTGGAGGCACGAAGAACGATTCCAGCGGTATCGTTTTCGAATTGCTCGGGCCCTCGATGCGAACGCGGGCGCCCAGCGCGATCAGGGCGGGAGCTGTATCCGACGGATGGACGATGTAGCACGCGTCGCCGCCGAAGATGCAATGATATTGGTTCTGACCGCCCACCGCATAACAAACCCCGCCGCCCTTGCGGAGACAGTGAAAGTCGCCGCGGAAGTACCAGCAGCGAGGACGCTGACAGAGGTTGCCCCCCAGTGTTCCCTGATTGCGGAGCTGGGGGCTCGCAGCAGACAGCGCTCCCTGGGCAAGGGCCGTGTAGTGCCGAAGGATGATCGGATCGGCGGCAAGTTGGGCAAGGGTCGTAAGTGCACCGATGGTGACACTGCCATCGCTTGCTCGTTTGATACCACGAAGTTCAGACAATCCGCCGATGGAAACCACTTTCTCGGCACCGAAGACGCCGTCACGGAGACAGCCGAGGAGGTCAGTCCCGCCGGCGTGGAGGCGTGTGCCGGGGAGGGTGAGCTGCTTGATCGCCTGTCGCATCGAGGCTGGACGCTCATAATCGAATTTTGGTATCATGGCTTATCTCCTTTCTCCCTGCTCGGCCAGCAGCGCAAGCATCTGCATCGGACTGATGGGCGCGTGCGTGACCCGGATTCCCGTCGCATGATAGACGGCATTGGCAATGGCTGCTGCGGTAGGAATCGTGGCGGGTTCTCCCAGACCCTTCGACCCGGTGTTATTGCATTCAGTGTCGTGCGGGTCGATGGGGAGGCAAGTCTCGTCAAGAGGGACATCCATCGCTGTGGGAATCTTATAGTCGTGCCAGTTCGCGTTGACCATCTTCCCAGTTTGCTGCCCGTCCAGGATGCGCCCCTCGGTTGCCGCGAACCCGATCCCCATCGTCACACCACCGAAGACCTGGTTCTCGTACGTCAGGCGGTTCATTACGCGGCCGCTGTCATGTGCCGCGAGGAAGCGGGCGATCCTGACTTCGCCGGTCTTCGTGTTGACCTCCACCTCGGCGAAGTGAGCAACGAAGGGGAGCGCAATTTTTCCTTCGGGATGGGGATCGCGGTGCCCTACGCCGACGATCGTTTGTACCCGACCGAGGATCTTGAGCTCAGACAACGGGACCTTCCTGATCGGCTCGCTTAAAGTCTGGATCATGCCGTCCTTCAGCGTCAGCTCAGCGACGGGGCGCTTCAGTTCGTCGGATGCAAGCTCCAAAAGCCGCGTCCGGACCTCCACGGCAGCTTTTCGGACGGCGGGGGCGTTTGCCACAACCGTCTGACTTCCACCGCTGGCGGGGGCGTATTGCGTTGTAGCGGTGTCGGCGTTCTCGACCTGGATCTTTTCGAGCGGGACGCCGAGCTCCTCCGCAACGACCATCGCCATGACGGTCTTCGTGCCGGTCCCGATGTCGCTGGCGCCGATATTCAGGTTCGCGCTTCCGTCGGGAAAGAGCTTGACGATGGCCGTTGAGACGGGCTCGCCTTCCCATCCCCACATTGCGGCTGCGACACCGACGCCGCGGCGGATGGTACCATCTTGGCGGGGCTGCTCGCGGGCGCGTTTCCAGCCAAATGTCTTTGCGCCCTCCACCAGACAATCCTTTAACCCTATGCTTGTGTACGGCCGATTGTTCCGCACCTGACTGTATGAGGGGATATTCTTGATGCGCAACTCGATCGGCTCCATGCCGATCTTCTCGGCAAGCGCATCCATCATCTGCTCGAGCGCCCACGCGCACTGCGGGAATCCGGGTGCCCTCATCGGGCGCGCCGTCCCTGCGTTAATGAAAACGTTCGTTTCCTCCGTGCGGACATTCGGACAGAGGTAGAGGTCGCGCACAAGGTAGCTGACTGAGGAATCCGCGGGATATGCTCCTCCGGTGCCGAGACTGATGAGATGCAGTGCCGTCAGGGTTCCGTCATTCTTGACCCCCGCCTTGAGCTTAATGGTATTCGGCGGTCTGTTGCCCACGCAGAGGAAGGAATTCTCTCGCGTTAACATGATCTTCACCGGCTGTGCGGTCATCTTTGCGAGGAAAGCGGCGATGACCGTATACTTCCCCAGCTCGAGCTTGCTGCCGAACCCGCCCCCCATGTAGCGGCTGATTACACGCACAGAGCTCAGAGGCAAGTTCAGAGTCTGTGCGAGGGACCGTTGGATGTCAAAGACACCCTGTGTGCTGTCCCATACCGTAAGCCGGCCGCCGTCCCACTGAGCTACGGAGCCGTGAAGCTCCATCGGCGTGTGAATCTGGCATGACGTCCGGTACGTCTCCTCAAGCACCGCGTCGGCTTCTGCAAACCCTTTGGCAACATCCCCACGCTCACGAACGTACGGTTCTCCTTCGCGATTGCCGCCCTCCTGGACGGCAGGCGCTCCCTGCTTGAGCGCCTCTTCCGCATCGCTGACGAACGGCAAGATGTCGTACTCAACGTCGATGGCCCTTGCAGCATCCCATGCTTCGTACGGCGATTCGGCGGCTACCGCCGCTACCTCATCCCCCTCGTACCGGCAATGCGGATCGAAGAGCCTGCTGAGGGCACCCTTCTCACCGAAAAACCAGGGGATGTTGGCACCGGGCGACGCGTCGGTCATAATGGCTCGCACGCCGGGCATGGATTTCGCCTTCGTGATGTTGAGGCGTTTGAGCTTCGCGTGAGCGTGCGGGCAGCGGAGGATAGCGGCGTACAGCATATCGGGCAGTATGACGTCGGACGTATACACCGCAGACCCGCTGACGCGATCGTAGGCATCCACACGGGCGAGCCGCTTCCCGACGACTGAGGTTTCACCCCATGGGGGAAGCTTCGTTATCGGTCGTTTGGTCGCGGGTGCGTCCTGGCCCACGTAATTTGGGTAATCGTTCCTCATTGGGATTCTCCTCGAATGAGAGATTTCTCCCGTCAGATTCGTCCCATCAGCACACGTGCGCCGGCGTCGTCAGAGCGCCCGAAGGGAGAAGTGGAAAGATTGAGGCTTTATGTTGTGTTTGCAGTTTTGACTGTCGTCGTTCGGTTCGACACGCCTATCACTCGGTAGAGAGGATTGCAGCCTTCAATGAGCGAGCCGCATGAACCTACAGATGATCGGTGCAGACTGACGACCGACCATTCGGTGCGTTTCAAATTGCGGTTCTCAGAGTTTGCACTGAGAAAACCGATACACCAGGGAAAATAAGGGAGAAAAAGGACAGAACCAAGACCGAGCGGTGGGCCCGAAGGGAACGGCTAACCCCTAGTTGTCATTTCTATCACGACGTGTCCGCATGCGGACGGGGAAGCTGGCACCCTCGTGGACAGCGAAGAAAGATCGCCAGAGATCAGCAATTCCCGAGCGTTATCACTTGAGGGTTGACCTGCCGGCGTCGATGACGTGTCGAATCTTTTTCAAAACATCGTCGGGCGAGTACGGCTTCTGGACGAAATGTTTCACCCCGGCTTCGTAAACCTCCTTCTTCGTTTCGGGGTCGATGAAGCCGCTCGCGAGGATGACCGTTGCCTCCGGATCCTTTTCCCGCACTCGTTTGAAGACCTCCAAGCCCCCAAGCTTCGGGAGTCCAAGATCGAGGATCACCACAGCGATCTCTGCCTGGTGTTTCATAAAGGCTTCGACCCCCTCCTTCCCGTCCTCCGCCGTCATGACAGTGTAGCCTTTAGAAACGAGAACGGCTTTCAGCAATTCCCTGAGCGTCTCTTCATCTTCAATCACAAGGAGGGTCTCCGATCCACCGGGCACATCCTGAGCCGCAAGCCTGGCGGGTTGAGAACCTTCTTGTGCGCGCTCCTGCACAGGCAAATAGACGGTGAAGGTCGTGCCGACGCCGAGCTTGCTCTCGACGTCCACGAGGCCGCCGTGGTTTTCAACGATGCCAAACACCAACGCGAGACCAAGGCCCGTTCCCTTTCCGGGGCCCTTCGTCGTGAAGAAGGGCTCGAAGATTCTGTGCCGGGTCATCTCGTCCATTCCGATGCCGGTGTCAGCAACCTCGATGGCGACGTAGAGCGTTGGTGCGGCTTTCGGGAATTTTGACTTTAACGAGTCCCCAGCAACGGTACCCGTGGAAATAGAAAGATTGCCCCCTTTCAGCATCGCGTCCCTTGCGTTGATGCAGAGGTTGAGGAGAACCTGATGGATCTGGGTAGGATCGCCGATGATCCAGGGCTGATTGCTCTGAAGGGAGGTGGAGATGGTGATCGTCTTGGGGAAGGTTTCCTGCAGCAGTCTCTTGACCTCTGTGACGATGTCGTTGATCCGCACCGACCCGAAGACGGTATCCGTCTGGCCTGCGAAGGTCAAGAGCTGCTTCACCAGCGACGCACCTCTGACGGTCGCCTTGGAGATCGCATCCACACTCTGTGAGAATTTTGCGGGATCCGATCGCACGCGCTCCAACATGCTGGAATGGCCCATAATGATAGCGAGGATGTTGTTAAAGTCATGGGCAATTCCGCCGGCGAGCGTGCCGAGGCTCTCCAGCTTCTGCGCTTGAATCAGTTGCCGTTCAAGTTGTCTCATGTCTGTGATATCCTTTATGATCCCGGATATGCCGTTGCCTTCCAAGGACGCGCTGAACAGCAAGCTCTTCGATCTCCCACTCTGGGTCATGAACTCGATCTCTACGTCCTCGACCTTGCCGGACCTCCTGATCTGTTCGATGATCCGGCCCCCCTCGCCTGGTTTTTTACACCATGCCAGCAGGCTCTCTGCCATCATAGCGGCGGGTGACTGGAACTCAAAGATGTCCGCCAGCGCATCGTTCGCGTAGAAGATGTCGCCCCGCAGATCGGTCTTGTACGTGCCGACGACGAGATTTTCCGCGAGATCCCGATAACTTCTTTCGGAGGCCGAACGGTCTTCCTCCTTAGAGCCATATTCAGAGCTTTCGAGTGCCACGATAGCGTTGAGAAGGATCAGACCAAGTTGTCATTTCAGACGCTGCTGCTTTCTTTTGAAGATTCCTTGCGTCTCTCATTGTTATTAAGGAGGCTCCCCACTGCTTGCGGTGCGAGCATGGTCTTTCGGAAGAGAGCATACCCGTTTCACCGACTTGCGGTGAGGGATTCGTATCCTGCTTGGAATGTAGGAGGAGTCGCAGGAACGCGCAATACCGGAAACTCGGTATATTTGCGGAAGGTCAAAAAAAGGGGAAAACGCTCAAACAAGCCGTTCTTTATGGGCTTTTGTCACCAAAGCGTGCCGATTGTGGACCTCCAGCTTCTGGAAGATATTCTTGAGATGCGTATCCACCGTGTAATAGCTCAGATTGAGCTGCTTGGCCATCTGCAGCGTCGTCAGCCCGCCGGTGACGCACCGGACGATGTCCTTCTCTCTCCTCGTAAGGTGATACCGGTTCTCTTCGGTCTCCCCCAGGAAGGCACCCATGACCCGCTTGGTGATCATCGGATCGAGCGGGGACCCGCCTTGCTGAACCTTCTCGATGGCGCTGATGATGTCGGTCGGGCTGGAGGACTTCAGAAGAAATCCGGCAGCTCCCCGGTTCATCGCTATGCGGATGTTCTCATCCAGATCGTACGATGTGAGCATGATGATCTGAGTCGCGGGCGTGATCCTCTTGATCGTCGTGATGGCGTCCAGACCGGATATCCTCGGCATCTTGATATCGAGGAGAATCGCGGTCGGGGGAGAATCTTCCGTCGTCAGAGCCTGTATCGCCGACTTGCAGGAGTGAAAGCACTTCTGACACTCGACGCTCTCGCTCTGGTTGAGAGCCTCCGAGAGGATGAGGCAAAAGCCCCGGTTATCATCAATGACCCAAACCGGAATGCGGTTCATCTCACTTGGTGTAGGACCCATAGCTCTTCCCTGCGATTAAAACT
>CAYZRX010000028.1:40980-43441 GCA_964480945.1 uncultured Ignavibacteriaceae bacterium
AGAGCGGGGAGATAGACACGAAACGTCGTTCCCCGATCAACAACACTCTTGACCGTAATATAGCCCCTATGGCTTTGGACAATCCCCTGGGCGATCGACAAACCCAGTCCCGTGCCCTCTCCCCGTTCTCTTGTCGTGAAAAAAGGTTCAAAGATCCTTTCCAGATCTTCTTCTCGAACGCCCTTCCCCGTGTCGGTAACGCTGAACACGACGTACGGTCCGGGGTCCGCATCCGGATAGTATTCAAGAAGGTTCTCATCCGAGTCGACGTTCGCGGCCTCGATGGTCAGCACGCCGCCTGTCGGCATCGCGTCCCTCGCGTTGACGCAGAGATTGAGAAACACCTGCTTCAGCTGGTTCATGTCCCCCGAAACGTATCCGGCCTGGCCGTTGAGCTTCCGTTCGACGCGTATCGTTTCCGGCAGGCTGCGCTGCACGATGCTCAAAACCTGCTCGAGCAGCCGGCTCACGTCCAGCGTCACACGCTCGCCCGTGATCCCCCTCCCGTAGGTCATGATATTCTTCACCAGCTCGAGACCGCTGCGAGCGCTCTCCTCGACCGCCTTCAAGATCGCACGACCCGACTCATCCGGGATCTTCCGCCTCAGCAGGTCGACCGACATCGCGATGGGCGCAAGGATGTTCTGAAGGTCGTGCGCCATGCCCCCCGTCAGCAGCGCGATGCTCTCCATCTTCTGGGCACGGATGAACTGTGATTCCAGCCGCTTCTTTTCCGTGATGTCGGAGTTCACGATGAGGATGAAGCGGTCGCCCCCCGACGGTTTCTCCACTGTTCTCCAGCGGCTCTCCACCAGGATCTCCTTTCCGTCCTTTCGCCGGTGGTAGTGCTCCCCATGCCACTCATTGAATTGGCCGATATCCTCCATCGCGGCCTGGAACTCCTCCCATCTGGACGGGCGGTACAGGAGCTCGCCGATGGAGCGGTTGAGGGTTTCGTCTATTGCCCAGCCGTACATCAGCTCCGCGCCGGCGTTCCAGAACGTCACCTTTCCGTGATCGTCGACGACCATGATCGCATCCTGCGTCTGATCGAGGAGCGCGCTCTGCTCCCTGATCGTCTCCTCGAACTCCTTCCGCTTCGTGATATCGACGATAACAGCCTGGGCAAGTTCTTCCCCGGGCGCGATCCTGGCGGAGAAGAGGATCCAGAGATCCTCCCCATCCTTTCGGGTCGTTTGAATCTCGTACTCGGCAATGCGGCCCTCTCGGGTGAGGGACTGCCGGATGAGCTCGCGGGAGGAGGAGGAGAGGTTTTCCAAACAGCCCTGGAGCTCCTCCTCCGAGCCGCATCCAAACAGAGTCCTGATGGCCTCGTTCGCATCGACGACCGCCCAGGTATCGGGCGAGAACTTCATGATGCCGGCCAGCGAGTTGTCGAACAGGCTCCGGTATTTCTCCTCGCTTCTTCTCACCTCTTCAAGCTTCGCCTGCTGGGCTTCGATAACCCGGCGATGGCTCGAGATCATCACAACGACGTAAGCGACCGCGAACAGAAGCAGGATTGCACTTCCGCCAACAATTACCAACGATATGTCTATGCCTGAGGTCTGCATAGCAAGGCTTTTCCGTACATCATCATGGAGACAGCGTACAGGATCCAATTGACGTGCCAAAAAGAAATGAAATAACCGGGACCTAGTTTCAAGAGCTCGTTGCTCAAACCCAACACCACAAAACTGCCGGCGGAATAGACAATCGTAGCTGTCACTATCCAGAACATGGGTTCCTGCAAAAGCTGCCTCCTAGGCGTCTTGAGAAAGGCGTCGAGAGTGTAAATTGACATCACGAGCAGGAAAAAGCTAGTAATCATGGCCATGGTGTTGTTAAGGGCACCTGGATTGGCCAAACACACCTCGTCAACTAGCCAAATCGCAGTGAACATGATGGCACAGCCAAGCAGGATCTTTCGCGAAGTTCTACTTTCGAGTGAGCAATAGTAGACGAAAGCAAGGAGAGCTACCTCAATAAGATAGTAGATGTCAGATAGAAAGTAGTTCTTGATCTTGAACAGGCCCAAAATGAATTCTAGGGCTATGTTAACACAGGTGACAAGGCTAAATGCTGTGAACAGCTTCATCGGCCTGGTTAATTTCCTATAGCGGACCAGCCCTACGGTTGCAGGCACGAAAGTTGAACCAGCGGCAATGTATCCCATAATGGGGATGGGCATCCTTCGGTCTCTATCGATTTAGTGGACTCGGGCCCGGACACACTGGCGGGCACGGCAGTATTTGATCAATCAAAGGGCCCTGCGTCAGATCGTTTCCGCTCCCGTCAACACCCACAAGGACAAGCGCTGGTGACCCATCGTCCTTCTGAGCGTAATAGTATCGGATTCCCACGCAACCGGGCTGAGATAGTACTTTGTCAAATGCATTTCTTCCGATATATCCACCCTTGATTGTGGGTACGCTCGGAAAATTCCTGAAATTCTGCACGT
>CAYZRX010000029.1:0-19073 GCA_964480945.1 uncultured Ignavibacteriaceae bacterium
TTGCATGTGTTAGGCACGCCGCCAGCGTTCGTCCTGAGCCAGGATCAAACTCTCCGTTGTAAGTTTTACCTTCAACTTCAAGTTTGAAGAATGGCTTCATTGAATCGCATTCGATTCAATTGCCAAGGTTCAAAACCCTGTCCAATTGACTCGAGGCTATGCACACTTTTTCAAAGAACAATTGTCATCGTCAAACCTCCCGAAGGCCTGACGATAAAAATGCCCATCTTGCATGGGCATTCTTCTTACTTCAAGATCAAAGAATTCAAGGCGCTCTTTCGCCTTTCCCTTCTTTCAGGGCTTATTAATATAACACCCGCGAACCCGAAAGTCAACACAATTTTCATCTCCCACTCCTTTATTTGCGCACCCACGACTGGTTTTCTTACACCTCCCTGCCTTCGCGTTCGGCGGCCAAAACGTGCCAGATCTCGAAGGCACAAGCCCCCTCCCTCGCCGCCTGATCCCCCCTTTCGAGCCAATTTGCATTGCTTCTCTTAGGCATTTAGCCTAATTTCTTTGCCAGGAAGCACAAAATGGAGGCCTTATGGTATTCTTTTACGTTCTGCTGGGCGCAGCCATACTGTTCATCTTCTGGGTGGTCTCAAAGTACAACAGCCTGATCACTCTCCGAAATCAGGTCACCAACGGCTGGAAGCAGATTGACGTCCAACTGAAGCGCCGGCACGACCTCATCCCCAACCTCGTCAACACCGTCCGAGGCCAGATGGAGTTTGAGCAAGAGACGCTGACAAGAGTAGTTGAGGCGCGCAATGCAGCGGTCTCCGCCAAGGGCATCGCAGATTCTGCCGCCAAGGAGGACGTGCTGAGCTCCGCCCTGTCGAAGCTCTTTGCCCTTGTCGAGAATTATCCGACCCTTCGGTCGAATGAGAACGTCAAGCAACTTCAAGAGGAACTGACCAGCACAGAGAACAAGATCTCGTTCGCACGCCAGTTTTACAATGACATCGCGACAAAGTTCAACATCGCGCAACAGGTGTTTCCGGCCAATATTATTGCCTCAATGTTCAGTTTCAAGCCCTCCGAGTTGTTCGAGATCCAAGTTGCAGCAGAACGAGAAGTGCCGGCCGTCAATCTCTCTCTCAAGAAATAGGAACTGGCTTTTTGGTTCAGACAAGAAACATCTACGAACAGCAAGCTCACAACAAGAGGCTCACCTTCTTCGTGATGCTCGCGTTCGTCGCCTTTCTCGGCCTCATCGGACTCGGTTTTGATTCCCTCTATCTCGGAACCGTCAACAGGAGTCTTTTCCTACCCCTGGGTACGTTCACGGCGGTGGCATTCGGATTTGGATCTGCCATTTGGAGTCTGCGGGGCGGTTCGCGCGCTGTCCTGAACTCCTCCGGTGCCGTTCCGGCCGATCCTGCCAATCCAGCTCATCAGCAGCTTCTGAATGTAGTTGAGGAGATGGCCATCGCTTCAGGGTTGCCACGGCCGAGCGTCTATGTCATACCGGATGAAGACCCCAATGCCTTTGCCACCGGAAGCAGGCCTGAGACGAGCGCCATCGCTGTGACGCAAGGATTGCTGGACACACTCACACGCGAGGAACTTCAAGGCGTCATTGCTCACGAGATGAGCCACATCCGCAACTATGATGTTCGGCTGATGACCGTCGTCGCAGCACTGCTGGGCGCGATTCTTCTGCTCGCTGATGGGGCACGACGATCTCTCTGGTACGGCGGCGGCTCAAGGCGGAAACGAAGCTCGGCAGGCGGCGGAGCTGGCGCCATCCTTCTTGTGGTGTGGATCCTTGGCGTTATCCTTGCACCCGTCATCGGTCAGATCATAGCGATGGCAGTTTCGCGCAAACGGGAGTATCTGGCCGATGCCTCCGGAGCAGAACTCACACGCAATCCCCTCGGTCTCGCAGGCGCCCTCAAGAAACTTGAAAGCGCGTCCACACCGACAGCGTCGATCAAGCGCGGCGCTGCTCATCTGTGTATCGTTGATCCGCTGGGAAGAAACGTGAATTCAAAGGAGGGATTTACAGCGGAGCTGTTTGGCACTCACCCGCCCATAGAGAAACGAATTCTCGCACTGCAGGCGATGGCCTACCAGTACCGGGGTGCTACGACCGCTGCTTGAGAATGTCTCGCCGAACTTGCTTCTCGAGTCGCAGGTGCTCTTCAGCCGAGATGTGGAACTGGTCGCGGAGCTGGTCGAGCCTTTCGGAATCCTGCGGTGTGATCGCACCGTCTTTCCAGCTATCGACGATCGCCTGGAGGTAGATCTCGAGTTGGACCTCCTGCTGGATTGTCTCGTGTTCTTGTTGTGATATCTCAAGCGCGCTGCGGAGTGTCGCCAGAAGGTCGGTTTCATCTTGGCTGATCTTGCCGTCCTTCCAGGCTTGTTTGAGCGCCTGCGCGTAGATTTGCAAATTCTGCTGAACGGTCGCCGAAACCCCCTGGGACGCTCGCTCCGCCTCTTCGGCTTTCTTGCGTTCTTCCTCAGCCTTCTTGCGGGCTTCCTCCGCTTTCTGCTTCGCTTCTTCTATCCTGCGCCGTTGTTCCTCCGCCCGCCGTTGCCGCTCGGCTTCCTCAGCCAACCGTCTCGCTTCCTCCTCCGCTTTCTTTTTCGCGAGCATCTCTGCCTGGCGTCTCGCTTCCTCCATCGCCCGCTTGCGCTCATTCTCCTCTTTCAACTTGGCCACTTCTTCAGCTCTGCGCCGCGCCTCTTCCTCCGCTTTCCTCATCGCTTCTTCTTCCGCCTTGCGACGTGCTTCCTCCGCAGCCTTCCGTCGCGCCTCGTCCTCAGCCCTCCGTTTGGCCTCCTCCTCGGCCTTTCGCCTCGCTTCCTCCTCCGCCCGCCGAGCCTCTTCCTCAGCCTTTCGCTTTGACTCCACATCAGCCTGAAGGCGAGCTTGCTCCTCCGTGGAGACCTGCGGCTCGGTTTTCTTCCTCTTTTGCTCGAGGATCTTTCGCTTCAGCTCTTCGACTTTGCGTCGTTGTTCTTCAATATCAGGCATAGGGACAGGCAGCGATGGTCACGATGATGTGCAGGGCTTAGGCACCCGATTCAAAATTTGCACGCAGAACGGCACAAACCGCCGCAATATATCCTTTTCTGCTTCGAATGTCAACCTGCCACTTTCGGCAGTTTTCACTTTGAAAATACATTCCGGTCAAGTACATTTCAGTGCACCAGCGCACATTCCCACCAATCTCTGGAGGCCGAAATGGAAGAACAACCCGTTCCAGCACCGACAATTTCGCTCGGGAATCTCATCGTCAACGTCTTCTCCTCCCCGTCCGAGGCATTCGAGGGTCTTCGAACCTCGCCTTCGCGGGCCAGCACCTGGGTTCTCCCCCTCATTCTCCTCATCGTCTTCGCCTCCCTCATGAGCTACGTCATGTTTTCGAACGAAACATTGCGGGCGCAGTTCATGGACTCGCAGAGCCAGAGGCTTCAACAACGAGTTCAATCGGGGCAGATGACGCAGGAGCAGGCAGATCAAGCCATGCAACAGACGGAGCGGATGGGAGGGATGATGATCGCGTTCGGGATAATCGGTAGTGTTATCACGATGTCCGTCCTATTCTTCGGCGCCGCTCTCGTTTTTTGGCTTGTCGGAAAACTTGCGCTGAAGGCGCCGGCCGGTTACGGGAAATATCTGGAGCTGTGGGGCACATCAGAATGGATCGGCTTGCTCGGAGGCATCATCACATTGCTCATGGTCCTTGGAATGGGCTCGATGTACGCGTCGCCGAGCGCGGCACTTGCCGTCCTCTCAAACTTCAATCCCTCGAATACAGTCGATCGATTGCTCGGGAGCCTGAACATCTTTTCAATCTGGCAGGTCATCGTCCTCGGGATCGGTCTCAGCAAGTATGCCGAGAAACCTCTTGGGACGGGCATTGGCTTCGCCGTCGGGCTCTGGGTCATCTGGGTGCTCATCACAACGTTCGTCCTTGGCGCTTTCATTGCCTGATTTCTCTTGACTCGAGACCCCGTCCTCGCTCGCAATTAACAAAATTTAATTGCCTGCGAAATTGATTTTGCGCACTCCGGGCCGTACCATATGGTGTAAAAAAACCCGGTCACAATAACAAGGAAGCAATCTATGAAGAAGTTACTCGGTGTTGTTGTGCTTCTTCTCGCCTTCGTCGCCGTCCAGGGTGTCGTCGCCCAGGAAAAGAAGACTGTGAAAACGGAAAAGAAGGCCCAGATGATGGAGAAGCAGGGCGCAAAGATGGAAAAGGCGGGCGCCAAAGTGGAGAAGAAGGGTGCGATGATCGAAAAGAAGGGCGCAAAAGTGGGGAAGAAGGGCGCAAAGACGGTGAAGAAGGTTCAGAAGAAAGAGGGGATGTAGCGGTTCGTTCCCATTCAGATTCATTGTTCTTATGAAAAGCGAGGGTTTCAATCCTCGCTTTTTTTTTCCGTCGAGAGATGGCTTCAGGCGCTCGCGGGCCCGGCCAACCGGCATGTGCGACAGCCTGCGCAAAGGCAGGCGGCGCATCGGGTATCCTTGCACCCGATGGCAAATTGTATGTCTCCGTGCTTCCAGACGATCACAAGCACAATCCCAACTACCTTCTTGTGGACCATATCGCCCAGACGGTCGAAGTAGAAGGGTTCGTGTGGTCAAAAGACGGGGTGAACGGGATGACGATCTTGAGCGTTGCGATTGCCAAGTGAGAACCTTCCGAAGGTCTCGACGGTGCAATCAGAACCTTCGGAAGGCTCAGAAAAGCGTGTCAGGAGTGGCTGAGGGCCGCGCGCACTGTCTGCAGTTGTTCAGGGCTGCCCATCATAACGAGGGTATCGCCAGCATTGAGAACCACGCTGGGCAGGGGGTTGAATCGGAAGGCGTTCCCCTGTTTGACCGAAAGCACCAGGACACCGGCCTTCGCAAAGACGTCGCAGGTACCGAGTGGTTTGTCGACATATCGTGACTGGGCCCCGACCCGCACGTCCTCCACGCGGAGTGCCGAGCTCTCACGGAGCATCGTATCAAGGAAATTGGTGGTCTCGGGGCGCACCATCTCGGAGACCATCCTCAATCCGCCGATGAAGTCCGAGGAAATGGCCGCGCTCGCACCGCTCCGCAGAAATTTGTCTCGTGACGAGACCTCATCGATTTTCGCGATGATGCGCAGCGTGGGATTCAGGCCTCTCGCCGTGATAACCACGAACAGATTGTCCCTGTCGGTCGGCAGCGTCGTGATCAACCCTTCCGCGCGCTTGATCCCGGCTGAAACAAGCGAAGCGTCACTCGTCGCATCCCCCTCGACGACGAAGATGCCTTTCTCTGCGAGCTTGTTCACTTTCGCGAGATCCTTCTCCACGACAACCGCGGGCCGGCGCGTTCGGAACAACTCTTCGAGAACGTAATACCCCGTGTTACCCCATCCACAGATGATGTAGTGTTTCGATAGCTTGTTGATCGTTCGGTGCATTCGGCGTCTCCTTAAGATACCGCTCATCTCACCTTCAACGATGAACGTCGTGAGCTCCGTGATGCCGTACAAGATGATGCCCATCCCTCCCAGGATCAGCAGCAGGGTAAACGCACGGCCTGCTGTCGAGAGGGGATGCGTCTCACCGTAGCCGACCGTCGCGAGCGTAATGACCGTCATATACAGGGCATCAAAGATTGGCCATCCTTCGATGAGATGATAGCCGAGCACGCCGACCAGCAAGATGAGGCCGAGAAGAGCGACGATGCGTAATGCTTCTTTCAGAGGATTCATCGTTGATGTGCGAATCCGGTGCGATGCAAATATACGGGAAGAGGTTCAGATGTCAAAGGAGCGGCCCTCGGGTCCTTGCCGGAAGGGGATCGGGAAGAGGATTCACAGGTGACTCTTGGAGGCAAGGGGGGAAAGAGAATCAAAGCGAGCCCTGGCGATGGAACCCATCCTAGCGCAACCGGGGCACGAACGAGATGCCGATTGCCACAGCCGTAAGGCCGTCGAACTTCGGCGTGTTTGGCCCGACGAAGTTGGCCACGCCGAGCATGCGCCTCAACTCCGCGAATCCTGAGAAGGAGTTACTGATCCGCACATCCAGTCCACCTTTGGCGCTCGGCGCAAGCGCGCCGCTGAAGCGATTGAGATATGACCAGAAGGCGAACGACGCGCCGACCCCGACATACGGCCGCACTTGCCCTTCGGCCAGATAGTATGTCATGTCCGCTCCTAGGAACGCGAGACCGATGCTGAAGCGGGGCCTCTGGTAGTACCCATCGTTGTAGTAATCCGAGAACGGCGAGTATGCTGAAGCAAACTGGCTTGCGAGAGGAACATAGTCACGCTCATCGGTTGGGCCCGATTTGCCTGCGCGAATGAGCACTCCGCCTATGAGGTCGATCGTCGGCCGCCAGTAGCGATTGGGGGTGTATTGCAGGATGATCATCGGCCCGAATCGGTCCTCGCTGCTCAAAGCAAAGCTCCCGTAGGCGATCATGCTGGTGAAACTCGATCTGCTCCAAGCGCTCCCTCGGCTCGTCCTCCCTGTTTCACCGCCCGCACCGCTCGTTGCAGTCGCCAGGCCGACGGAAGCCTCGTCAAGCTGCGCAAAGAGGCTCGAATAGACAAGCAACACAAGAAGGACAGATAAGGACCTTTTCATGACAATAGGTCTCGGCCAAAATTTCTCGTGAGCGACCACGGTTCCACTCAATGATAACAAGGTTCCTCGAGAGTTGCAAGGCTCTTTCGTCTTCCACCTGCCTCGTCAAACCCGTCGGCAGTCACATCCTCGCCCGCGCCTCGCCGGGGAGGCACGTTCCCTAACCCCGCCAGAAGGACTTTTACCCCTCAACCAGCACCCCGTACACCCGAACCGCCTCATCGAGGCCTTTGACTTTGATCGGGTCAAGCGCCCGGGTTGGCACGTGGTCTCTCACCAGCTCGTACGTCCGTTGGGAGATGAGGATCCCTTCAACGGGGGCATTCGCCTCAAGCCGCTGCGCAAGGTTGACATCCGCCCCGAGCACCGTGTAGGAGAGACGCCGCTCCGATCCCATATTACCGACGACGACAGAACCAGTGTTGATACCGATGCGAACCATCAAGGGGAACTTCCCCTCACGCACCCAGCGCTCTTTCAGCTCGCGACATTTCCGCTGCATCTCGATCGCTGCCTTGACGCAACGAACGGCGTGATCGGGCTGCGGCTCCGGATCGCCGAAAAACACCATCAACCCATCTCCGATAAATTTGTCGACCGTCCCTTCATACTTGAAGACGATCTCGACCATCGCTTCGAAATATTCGTTCAGTAATCTCTGTATCTCATCCGGTGATAGGGTCGATGAGTAAGTCGTAAAGCTCTTGATGTCGCTGAAAAGGATTGTCAGCTCCTTCTTCTGGCCCGCCGCCGTCACGAGTGACGGGTTCACCATGATCTTCCGCACCACTGTCGGAGGGAAGTACGCCTCGAACGATCGCCGCAGCACCTCCTTCTGCTTCTGCTCGTTGACGTAGCGGTAAGCAATAACCGCAAAGGCTCCCAGGCCGATCTCCAGAATGGGACGGAGAACGTTCAGCATGTAGTTTGAGAAGAGGAACATCAATGTGGCAACGGCGAAATAGAGAACGATCAGGCCAAGAGCGCCGAGGGAGAAAATTCTCGATGACAATCGGAGGGCAAGGAGAACGAGGACAACTAGAACGGCCAGTTCCACCAGAAACATCTCAAGGCCGTCCGCTTGCCTTAGAAAGTTTTCTGTGAGGATCGTATTGATGGCATTGGAATGTACGCCACTGAGGGGAAAGTCATTATCTCCCGGGATGGGACCGACGTCTGCCGCGCCCGTTCGAACCTCTGAAACTACGGCAATCTTTCCGGTGAGCCGCTCCCTCCAGATGTCCAATTCCATACGATCGTCTGATGCCCGGAGGATGTCTGCAAAATTGGCGTGCAGCATTGAGAGCACACTGTCCTCGCGGGCGAGCGGGCCGACATAGTTCACAAGCATGTTCGCCGAGCGGTCGATCGGGATGATGATGTCACGCTGTTGTCCCCCGGGTCTCCGTGCACCCTTGAGGGTAATACTCGTGCCGGGCTCCAGCACGACACGATCCGGGGTCACCCCCAAGTAGTCGCAGGCGGCGCGCAATACCAAGCTCGGATAGTAGGCCTCTCGATATCGAACGAGCAAGGGCATGCGTCGGTACACACCGTCGCGGTCGAAGGGCAAGTTCAGGAACCCGAGACCCTGCGACGCTGCGGCGAGCGCCGGGAAGGTAATCAAGGCACCTTGGGCTTGATGGAGATGACTAGGATCGCCCTCCGCGTGTACATTCCACATCGTCATCTCAAGGTATCGATTGGCCGTCGTGCTGGAGGCTCTGAACCTCGACCGCCAACCATCGCCAATTCTGAACGCAAGCCCGAAGTAGGCATTACGCGCATTGGCGGTCGCCAGAACGAGAGCGCTATCCTCCTGCAGGTTCATTTTCGCGGGTAGGATGAAATCCCAGAGCTGGAGTGCGGTACCCATGTCTGCGAGGTTTTGAACAACCTCGGCATACTGGAACCGGTTCAAATACGAGTTTTCGAGCAGCTCAAACGTCCGATCCGAGATGTCGATATGGACGATCGTGCTGTCGTAACGAGGGCGGAACGAATCGGACTTCGATCTCAGCGAAAAGAGTTGGTCGACCGTTTGAGCGTTCCACGGCTCGAACACGTTCGGCAGGAGCCAAAAGAGCAAGTGGATGGCAAGGAAAGAGGCCACGATCAGGATGAACGTGGCAGAGGTCGTTCGCTTGCTACTTGTGCTCAATGGTGAAGGTCTTACCGTAGAAGTTGTTGGCGGATATCTCCGACGCGATGCGTGCTAGGTCAGGACGCCCGGCGGCCTCATCCTTCGTCACGTTGCGCACGTTCCCTCCAATCGAAATCGGGCGCTCGGCGAAGGTTGTGAAGGTTTTATAGTGCTTCCGTACGTTGCGAATTTCAGAGATGATCTCTTTTGCGACAGAAGGTTTCTCTGAAGCCTCCGCCTCCTTGTACTTTCCCAGAAGAGTCTCCAGATCAAGCAACCGATCCGTGGAAGCAAGCAGATAAAAAGTTTCCCGCCCGGTATGAGCGTCCAGTTTGAACCACGGTCGGCCCTTGGGGACATAGTAGTTCTTGCCGATCTTGTAATCTGTCGTGAACTGATTGAAATCGTACGGAAACTTGAGAGAGATCTCGCCGCCGGGGGCCTCATGGATCACGTAGACAAAGCACTCCTCGTTCAGCTTCACCATCATCTTCAGCTCATCCCCGGATGTAAGAGCGGTATCGCGCGTAATCGCGACGAGTTTCGAGCCAGCACCAGAACCTGACAGCACCCCAAAAGCCCATTCAAAGCTCACATTGGGCTTCTCTTGAGTGAGGGCGAGCGCCCACAGGGTAATCACCGCAGCGGCAATCGAGCGAACCATGGTACTCTTCTCCCGTAGATGAGGAATCGGAAAGGTGGTCAAATCCTTTTTCCAAGGTTGACTGGATTCGGGTCACACACGGGGCAGATCTTTCTCCTGCTCGACGTGCGCTTCTAAGCACGCCTGGGAGGTCGGGAACCTCCGGCCGGGCGTCGGTGCCAGTTCAATGGTCGATGTTCGACATTTTTCCTGTGAATGTCAAGAAATCGCGTTCATTGCTTCTCGCTCATCCTTTCTCTATATTCTCGGCGTCGATTTCGGACCAACCGGCTCCTCATTTGCCCCTGTGTCGCTGACCAGCATGAAGTCGTTCATCGCGAAGCTTCTGTCTCCCGTTCTCGCTGTGTTGCTCTCCTCCTCGCTCCTGTCCGCACAGGTCCCATTCGTCCAACTGAAGGTTCGGGAGTCAAAGCTTTTCGGCTTACGCGCGGAACGGTTCGCGAGAATCGAGTTATCCAATGAAACCCGGTCGATGCCGCTGACGAGTGAGAACGTCAACGCCGGTCCGTACATCTATTTCATCATTCGTCCGGTCGGTGATTGGAAACTCGATGCCGACTATCTGAACGATGAGCTCCCGAAGCTCACCCTGGACCAGAACGGACAGAAATTGTCAATAGCCTGGACGGGGGAGATTGTCAGTGACAGTGGGATTACATCGGCCCTGGTCGGGTTTTCGAAAGATCTGAAACTCCATGGGCCTTTTCTCGTACGGTTTCAGCTAAACGGAGAGACAATCCAGGCGGATTTTACGGTCCCGCCTCAATTCTGGCCGGCGCATTCAACACTTGTGGCGGCGTTCACGAGCGGAGAGAAGGCGGTCGAAGCGAAGCAATACCGTGAAGCCATTGCCATCTATGAGCGCGCGCTGAAGAATGATTCCCTTCAGATCTTTCCTCGGTACCCCGATCTCGTCGAGCAGAGGACGCATGCCTTCGAACAGTACGGCACCGATGTCGAGACCTCGGTTCTTTCCGCCCTCGCAGAAGACACGATAAGCCTGAAGGCAAAGATCTCACAGATTGACCAAAGTAAACCGGCGTTCCAATTCATTGTCGATTCGCTGCCGGATCCCGCCTCGGGGGCGAGGCCCGCAGATCAGTCGATCAAGATCGTCATCGACCAGACGAACAGAGTTCTTTCTCAACTCGGGGCGCTGCGAGATTCTCTGCAAGTTGCTCTTGACGATCAGAACGTCCGGTGGATCATGGATGGGAGTGCTACCGGAAGGAACGGTTACCTTTATCAATATATAGTCGAATCGCTCGCGTACGCGCTTTCATCCCTCGATTTTGCAGACACGACGGCCTCCACCCTGAAGACGGTGATCCCCCTTGAGATCCGGGCGCGGCTTGAAAAATACGATCTGACGGAGTCGTTCGATACGTTCATCCGGCAATGCAGCGAGCGCCGGCAACAAAACGCTCCTTTGCTGCCCCCCGAGTTTCTGAACAACCTGCAAAGGGACTCCGCATCCTTCCCGCTTCCGTTCGGCTCCATGCTCGAGGTGGTGAATGAGTATTACGCGGGGAATTTTTCTGGCGCGCTCAAAGATATCTTTCGGATATTCCGGACCTGTTACGTCCCTGAACTCTCGGCACGGTTCGACCGAATGAGGATATTGATCAAGCTTCGCCAACGAGGCTGGCCTTCCATAGTGATGAAGACCATTGACGAGGCGACCGCTGCCGAGCAGTCGGGCAACACCAGTCTTGCTTTGGATCGCTACCGTGAAGCCGCGAGGATTGCACCCGATCTGGCCTACCCGGCTTTTGCATTGGGGAAATTCTTCGTCCGGTCCGGCGATTCCATTCGAGCCATGACATTTTTCGAGCGCGCATATCAGCTCGACTCGCTGTACCTGAGCGCGTACCGGGAAGCCGCCAACCTTTGTCAGAAGGATGGAAATTATAAGCTGATGATCGAGGTTCTGACGCACGCGCTGAACCACGGCAACGATTACTGGGAGACGAATTTTGACCTCGGCATCGCTTCCATGGACGACGGAAATCTCCCCTCCGCCATCAAAGACTTCGAGCGGGCGCTCAGCCTGAACCCGGCCAGTTATGAAACGAACATTCAGCTCGGCATCGCCCACCAGATGGCAAAGGACTATCAGAAAGCCCGTGACTGCTTTAACCAGGCCATCAATATCGACCCTATGCGGCAGGAAGCGGTCGATTGTCTCGAAAAACTGAACGAGCTGCAAAAAGAGGGCCGGTAAGGCTTCTTTTGTTTTACCTCAATTCTCCCTATATTAGGAAGGCGCTCAGCTTGCCTGAGAGAACTGTGGCAGCCAAAATCCTCACATGGGTTGAGGATTTTTTTTGTTGTCTCGAGAGAGGGTTCCATCGGGCACGTGGCGGAACTGGCAGACGCGCTAGCCTTAGGAGCTAGTGGGGAAACCCGTGGGGGTTCAAGTCCCTCCGTGCCCACGAAGCGTTTGCGGGACGGGGAAAACCCCGCCCGCTGGTGACGGGCGGGCGTGGGAGGTTTGCTCCTTGCCCACTCGGTTCAGCTCACCGATCGTTTCCCCTCCGCTGAACGGTTATCACCAATTATTCTTTCCCAGTGTGAAGGAGCAAGATTGTGGACGTCAACATTACTACGCTAACTGAAGTATCACGAGAAGTAGAAATCCAAGCGACCCCCGGCGACCTTCAGCCTCATTTTGAAAAGGCGTACAAGGAGTATCGCCCGAAAGCCGAGATCAAAGGATTCAGAAAGGGCCACGCTCCACTGGAGCTGATCAAGAAGCTCTACGGTGAAGCAATCGAGTACGAATCCCTCGAGACGATCGCCGCCGAGCTCTATCGCCAGATCGTCAAAGAAAAGGAATTGAAACCGATCGGCGACCCGACGCTCGTTGATCTCGACTACAAGCGTGGAGAACACCTGCGGTGCAAGATTCAGTACGATGTCCGGCCCGCCATTCAGCTGAAAAAGTACAAAGGCTTGTCGGTGGACACGGTCGTCCACAACGCGACCGACGAAGAGCTTGAGGCTGAGCTGCTGCGGCTTCGGAAGATCAACAGCACGACCGAAGAGGCGGGGCAAGTGACGAATGAAGAGCATATAGTCTCCACGGAGATTCAGGAGCTCGATGACGCGGGCCTGGCCATCATCGGCAAGAAGTCGGACAACGTCAGGTTTTATCTCGCCGACCCTCAGCTCGAGCAGCCCTTCAAGGATACGCTGAAGGCAACAGAGAAAGGGAACGAGCACTACATCAAATTCGAGCATCAACATGACGACCACACCCATCAGGTCAACCTGAAGGTCAAGGTGACCAAGGTCGAGAGGGTGATCGTGCCGGAGCTGAGCGACGAGTTCGTCAAGAAGGTCACCAAGGACAAGATCACCTCCGTGGAGGCTTTCAGGAAGAGCGTTCGGGAGGATCTGGAATCATATTGGAAGGAGAAGAATCGACGCAACCTTGTCAACGCGATGGTCAGCGAGATCATTCGACTCCATGAGTTTCAAGTCCCCGAATCCCTGATCAAGAGTGTGCTCGACGGCCTGCTCGAGGAGATCAAGAACCAGTATCCCAAGAAGCAGCTGCCCGATGATTTTGACTCCAAGAAATTCTCCGAGGAAAACCGGGCCTACGCCATCTTCCAAGCCAAGTGGGCCTTATTGAGGGAAGAGATTATCAAAGCCGAGAATCTAACGGTAGATGACCACGCGCTGGAAGCGCTCGCTGAGCGGGAGGCTCCGAAGATCGGAATTGATAAGGAGCGATTAATCGCGTACTATAAATCTTCAGAGCAGGTCAAAGATCGGCTCCTCAGCGATAAGCTGATGGACCTCTTGATCGGCAGCACCAAAGTGAAGGAAATTCAGGATACCACCCTGTCGAACAAACTGGTGAAAGGATAATGCAGAGCATGAGCCCCCGACCCCCCGAGATCTACAATCAACTCGTCCCGATCGTCGTCGAACAAACAGGCCGCGGAGAGCGGGCTTACGACATCTATTCGCGGCTCCTGAAGGAACGCATCGTCTTCATCGGAACGCCGATCGATGATACCATCGCCAGTCTCGTCATTGCGCAGCTGCTGTTTCTCGAATCGGAGGATCCGGATAAGGACATCCACCTCTACATCAACAGTCCGGGCGGGAGCGTGACTGCCGGCCTTGCGATTTATGATACGATGCAGTACATTCGCCCTGACGTTTCGACGATCTGTATCGGCATGGCGGCAAGCATGGCCGCCGTGCTGCTGACCGGCGGAGCAAAGGGAAAACGAACGGCACTGCCGAACGCACGCGTGATGGTCCACCAGCCATGGGGTGGCGTTCAGGGTGCAGCATCCGACATCAGGATCCAAGCCGAGGAGATCCTCAAGACGAAAAAACGCATTAACGAGATCATTGCGAACCACAGCGGCAAGGCGGTCGACCAGGTCGAGCGCGATACGGACCGCGATTACTATATGTCATCGGATGAAGCCAAGAACTACGGCCTGATCGACAACATTCTCGTCAGGCGGACGGCAGAACCGAAGAAGGAGAAGTAGCGAGGACTCGTTTCGGATAACAGATGCCGGACATTTCAGCGAGTAATCTATGAGCCAGAAGCCAAAACAAGGCGACAAGATCACCTGCTCCTTCTGCGGCCGTTCATCGGAAGAGGTCAGCAGCATCATTGCCGGTCCGGATGTTTACATTTGCGACCTCTGCGTCTCCAGCTCCGTCGATATCATCCGCAGCAATATGGCAGCGGTCACGGCGAAGAGGCAGACGACTCGCGGCGCGCTGGCGCCGGTCGAAATCAAGAAAGCTCTCGATGAGTTCGTCATCGGCCAGGAGCACGCGAAACGAACGCTCGCCGTCGCTGTCTACAACCACTACAAGCGTATCGATTCCAACGACAACCTTCACAACCTCGATGAAGTCGAGATCGAGAAGAGCAACATCCTCTTGATCGGACCCACCGGGACCGGTAAAACCCTTCTCGCCCAGACGCTGGCGCGTATCCTCGATGTCCCCTTTGCGATCGCGGACGCGACAACCCTGACCGAAGCCGGCTACGTCGGTGACGATGTCGAGACTATCCTCGTTTATCTTCTGCAGAATGCGGAGTACAACATCGAAAAGGCGGAGCGCGGAATCGTCTACGTCGATGAGATCGACAAGATCACGCGCAAGAGCGACAGCGCGTCGATCACGCGCGATGTCTCCGGCGAAGGCGTGCAGCAAGCACTTCTGAAAATACTCGAGGGTACGATCGCAGGTGTCCCGCCAAAGGGCGGGCGTAAGCACCCCGAGCAGAGCCTGATCAACATCAATACGAAGAACATCCTGTTCATCTGCGGCGGGGCGTTCGAGGGGCTCGATAGGATTATCGAGCGCCGCGTCAGTCAGAACCCAGTCGGCTTCGGGGCCGACGTGAAGGGAAAGAAGCACAGATCGTCCGACGCATACCTCGCCCAGGTTGAACCCGACGATCTTCTGAAGTATGGGCTGATCCCGGAATTTGTGGGTCGATTGCCCGTCGTTGCGACCCTTCACTCGCTGAACGAGACCGCCCTCCTGAACATCCTGACGGAGCCTCGCAATGCGCTCGTGAAGCAGTACAAGAAGCTGTTTATGATGGAGGGCGTGGAGCTGGAGATTGAAGACTCAGCGCTTCAGGCGGTCGTCACAAAGGCGATTGAGCGTGGAACGGGCGCTCGCGCACTCCGGTCGATCATCGAAGAGGTCATGCTCGACATCATGTATCAGCTTCCCTCTCGTCAGAACGTGTCCAAGTGCATCGTCACGAAGGATACGATCATGCGATCGAAAGAGCCGATCTACCTGTACGAGGAAAGAAAATCGGCGTAAGAGATCGAGCCATCTGGTGCCCGGGTCATCGGGTGATTGTAACTCAATGACCCGATGGTCGGCTGACCCGATCGCCCAATCCTAATAATACGTTCCCCTCGCGCTCCCCTGTTTCGTCACCTTCAGATCCTGCAGTTGCGGTGCCTTAATGCGCAGCTCCAGTCTGTACCCGCGGTAGAAGCCGATCGGAAACCAGGTGAAGGACATCTCCCAGCAGTGCAGGTCGCGGTAGATGTTGATGCTCGGCGCAGCGAACTCCTTCCGTGTGAAATCGTAGCTCCCGCTCCCCGAAAACCGCCATTTCTCCGTGAGATTGAAGGAAAGGTTCGCATTCAAGGAAGCGCTCCGAACCTTTTGCCTCGGGTTGGATTGACTTTGTGAGAACGTATAGCCCAGCGACAGGTTCCAGGGGATGCTGAAATCCGGCGTCTCCTCCCCGAAGAGACCCGTGTACGTTCGCATCTCCGCCGCTTGCCCGATTTCGCCTTGCGCGCGCTCCTGTTCCCTCTGGACCTCCTCCGGAACTTCTCCAGTTGACGGCCGCTCTTTTTTCTTCCCGCTCAGCGTCGTCGAGAGCGTGAAGGAGACGCTTGTCAGGTCGGGAAGATATCGCTTGTTGGACCAGAGGAACTTGTTCACGCGCGCCCCGGCATTCGAATCGAAGACATAGAAATTGTGGGTCGTTGACGCACTCAGACTCAGGATCTTCGCTATATCGGTACGGTACGTGAGGCTTAGCGGCGAAAGCCTCAGGCTGTCCGCGGCAAGGTTGTATGAGATGTTGGCGCCGATGTTCATCAGCTGGATCTTCTGTTCCTGTTGCGACGTGTCGGTCGATCGGTACTTCATCTCAAATAGGTTTCCAACGCTCAGGCCGAGGTTCGCCTGCCGCCCGCTCGGGGCGCCGCCATAAATCTCTTGTGCAAACTTGCTGTATTTGACCGTCCGGCCGTTCTTGTCGACGTACGTCCCGTAGTAACCGAATCGAGGATCGGAAAAGTCGGGTTGATAGCCGAGCGACAGGCTCGGCGTCACCGTATGCCGGATGCCGGTAATGCCGAAGATCTGAGGCTGAAAGATTCCGAAGAACCGTGTCGACGCGGAAACACCCGCCGAGAAGGTTCTCACGGCGCGAAAACCGTTCACGTCGTGAGTCCCGGTGCTGTCTGCCTCGATGCTCTTCGTATACCATTTCTCGTTGTAGCTGAGAGACGGCGCAATGGAAAAATGGCCCGCTTTCGGGGACGCCGTGATCGAGAGTTGATGATTGATCCCCGCATGCTCACTCGTATTTTTCGTCCGCACGCTGTCCTGCGACGGGTCGACCAGACTCTTGATGGTGGTGTAGTTGATCGACCGGTTGAATTGACCCTGGCCACCGTAGCTCACCCCGATGAGCTCGTACCAGTTCAGATCAGCCGGCTGGACTGAAGCGCCCCGTGATTTCGACGACCGCCGGAAGGGAAAGAACTGGCCCTGGCTGAACGAGATCGACGGCAGCCGCTCCTCCACATCGTTGGTCACCAGATTCTGATCCCTGTACACGTTGACAGTCAGGTTCCGGTTGCTCTTTTCCCATGTCTTCGACACTGTGGCGTTCGAGACGATATTCTGTTTCAGGATCTCGTCAAGGTTCGAGCTCACGTTCCGGAAGTAGCTGCCGGAGGCAAAGGTGAAGTTCACGTCCAGACGGGTTGTCGGATCGATTTGTTGATTGTGATTGACCTGAATGTTGTAATCTCTCTGCTCCGTGCGGCCCGGGTCCATCGACTCGCCGGTATGCAAGCTCGTCACGTTCGCCGAGATCGAGCCGGTGAAATTGTAGCGGAGCGCGTAGCGGAACAAAGAGCGGTTCAGCCACCCGCCGCGCGTGAACCAATCGAACGCCGTCGAGACATCCATGTAGTCGCTGATCGCCCAGTAGTAGCCGAAGTGGCTGAGGAACGTCCCCCTCCGCGCGTCCTGGCCATAGGCCGGAGCAATCAACCCGGAGCGCCGCCCCGACTTGTTCGGAAACACACCGAACGGAAGCGCGAAGACCGGAACGTCCGCCACGTAGAAGATCACCGGCTCCGCAACGATGTGGTCGCGCAGGATCACCTTCATCTTTGGACTGTAGAAGTAGTAGTGCGGGTCGGGTTTGTCGCATGTTGTGTACCGTCCACCCGCAACGTAGAGGACGTCCTTCTCGATCTTCTTGATCGCCTCCCCGTGGTAGTACCCTTGCTCAATCTCGGTATCGCCGAGTGTAATCTTCCCCTTCTGGGTCCGAAAATTGTATGCAACGCGATAGCCGTTATAGGTTTCATCCCCATCAACAAGGATCGGCAGACCGATGAGCTTCTTCCCGGTCGTGTCCGCCACGTCCTTCACTCCCTCTGCCGTCAGCGTTGCGGTGGCCCAGTTGACGTCGACCCGCTCCGCCTTCAAGCCGATCGTGCGATACTTGAGATCGCTCTTCCCGTACATATTCATGAAGCGGGTGCTCATCGAGTAAATGATCGAATCAGAGGCGGAATACGTGACGACCGTGTCGACGCCCGATCTGCCGACCACAGGGCCTTTAAGAGTGTCCTGGAGGGACATCGAGGAAGATCGAAGAGTGTCCGGTCGAGCGGCGGGGAGCTCCTGCGCGTGGAGGAGAGGAAAAGGAACGAGAAAAGCGAATGTGAACGGAATGAGGACGTTTTGGAGAGAAGGAAGCGTCATCCGGAATCCCCCGGCTCACAACACCAGACCGGCAGCTCCGAGGATGCCAGCGTTGTTGCCGAGCTGGGCAGGTAACACCTGAATATCTTTGCGGAGGGGTTTGAGAACGCGGCGCACAACGGATTCCTGAATCGCCCGTATGACGAAATCACCCGCGGCGGAGATGCCGCCCCCGATGATGCTGGTGCGGAGATCCATAATATTCATCACGGCAGCAATTGCGACCCCGAGAAGCTCACCGGCCTCGACAAGGATTTCGCGTGCGATCTTGTCTCCCATCTGTGCAGCCTCTGATATATACATCGGTTCGATTTTCGTCGGATCACCCCCCACGAGTTCAAGGATCTTCGACTGCGGGTGGGTCTTCAGCCGTTCCGCGGTCCGGCTGGAGAGGTAGCGCTGCCCTACGTATGCTTCTACGCACCCGATATTGCCGCAGTTGCACTGGGGGCCCGTATAGTCAATGGTGACGTGACCGATCTCCCCTGCACCTCCCGTCGGACCCCTGTAAATCTTGTGGTTCAAGATGATCCCTCCGCCGACGCCCGTTCCCCAGATGACGAAGAGGAAGTTGGGAATATCGATTCCGGCGCCGAACCTCGATTCGGCAATTGCAGCCGCATTTGCATCGTTCTCAACACCGATAGGGAGGTTCGGAAACGCTTTGCCAAGCTCCGCCTTCAGGGGAACTTCATCCCAATTCTCGAAGTTCGGAGGGGCTTTCACAATGCCCTCATCGTCCACGACGCCCGGCGCGCCAATGCCAATTCCTTCAGCGCGTGCGCCGTCCGTGTTCCTCAGGGCATCTTGAATCGAGGCGCCGATCTGTTTGATGACCTTTGAGGGTCCCTCTTTAGCGAAGGTCGGAAATTTGTTGTGATAGAGGATGGATCCGCCGGTTGCGACAACACCTGCTTTGATGCTCGTGCCGCCTAGGTCGACACCGATAACGATTTTTGAATCACCAGACTTCATTGCAGGAGGAAGCTACAAAAAATTCGACTGGAAATAAACCATAAAAGAGGGTGCTTGTCGGCCGACAAGCACCCTTTGCCCCAGCTGAAGGTTTCTCGGTTGAAGTTTATCGCTGTCGAAGGAAACCTTCAACATGCTAGAAGTACACCTTCACCGTCA
>CAYZRX010000029.1:19173-31785 GCA_964480945.1 uncultured Ignavibacteriaceae bacterium
GTTTATCGCTGTCGAAGGAAACCTTCAACATGCTAGAAGTACACCTTCACCGTCACCACCGACGCCTTCTTCGTCCTCACTCGGACAATGTTCTTCTCCACCGAAATGGGAGCTCCATCTTTTTCGAGGAAGTTCGACAAAACAACCTTCTTCGGCTGGGCCGGCAATGTCAGCACCGCCTCCGCGCCCGTTCCGGCCGCGTCATACCACCCGATGATCCACGCTGCCGAATCCTCGGCCTTCTTGAGCGTCGTGAGGACTAGGTTCGACGGCGACAGCTGAACGAATGAATGCTCCAGCGGCAGTCCGCCCTTGTGCGACTCGGTTGCCACAGCGATCAGCGGATTGTTGAATTCGTAGCCACGCTCGACCGTGTTCGCCTCGCGCCACGTCCCTTCGTGCGGATAGAGCGCGTACTCAATCGAGTGCTTGCCGCGGTCCGCCGTCGGGTCCGGCCACTTTGGAGAGCGGAGCAGCGACAGCCGCATGGTGTTCCCCTTGATATCGTACCCGTACTTCGAGTTGTTCAGCAGACTGACACCGTAGCCGCCGCTCGAGACATCAGCCCAGCGCTGGGCAGGAACCTCGAACTGTGCCCGCTCCCAACTGGTTCTGCTCTGCGTCGAGCGCTGGATGGTGCCGTACGGAATCTCGTACGTTGCCACCGTGTCCTCCACCGTGAGGGGGAAGGCGACCTTCAACATCGTCTTGTCCTCCCACCAGTCGACATCCGTTTTGAAGTCGATGCGATCGATCCCGCGGTAGAGAATGATGTCTTGCGTGAAGAACGACGAGGGGAAATCCTCCGTCGGAAAGTCCTTCTTCGTCCCGGGCTTGAGATAGTCCCGATGCAGCCTCAGGACGACCCTCACCGGGCCGTTCTCCACAACTTCGATGCTGCGGAATCTGGAAGGGTACTTCACCCCCGTTAGCCCGATGTTCCAGGCGTCCCAGGCCTTCGGGTAGTCGGCCAGGAGCTGCAGCTCGTTCCCATCGCCGCTGAGGATCTCCTTGCCGTTCCGTTTGTCCACGATGCTCCTCACCCAGCCTGAATCGGCGTCAATGCCAACGCGGAAGAGCTCATTCTCCAGGCCAGACTTCGATACAGAGAGAGTGCTTCCAACGTTGGCAGGCTTTTGCTTTCTGAGCTGATAGGTACGGTACCCCATGGAGGGGATCTTATCACCAATGAAGAGAATCTTTCGATGATAGCGATCCTCTCTCACCGTCTGCGACGCAATTTCCTTCCCTCGATCGTCAAAAACGGCATAGTCGGCTTCATCGCCCGCCGGCAGCTCGTACTTGACGACATCCGTCCGCTCCCACGAGAGGGGATTGAAGACGACGAGCGGCGTCGCCTTGCGCATCGTCGACGTGTTCACCTGCCCGGCCACTTGCTGCAAAGAGCTCGCAAGCTCGAACTTCCCTATTTCCTGAGCTTGCTTGAACGTCTCGGTGGCGTCGATATACACCTCTCTGATGCCGGAGCCGGGCAGAATGTCATGGAACTGGTTGAACATCACTTTTCTCCACGCCGCCTCAAGCGCGTGGCTATTGTAGCGCCGGCCCGAAAGTGTCGAAAGGGTGGAGAACTTCTCGGCGTTCGTCAGCAGCACCTCGCTCGAGCGGTTGAATTTCTTCATGTTCGCCTGCGTGGTGTACGTGCCCCGATGGTACTCCAGGTAAAGCTCATTATCCCACACCGGCAACTTGCTGAGATCGTGCTGACCCAACCAGCTCAGGTAGTCGGCCGTATTGCCGAACTCGATGGTCGGGTAGATGTCGAGCGTCTTGAACTGCTGGATTCGATCGATCATCGCGAGCGATGGCCCGCCTCCATGATCCCCAACGCCAAAGAGCACCATCATCTTCGTGAAGCCCGTGTTCGCTTCAAACTGCCGCGTCCAGTCCACGAGCCGGTAGGGGTTGTTGACCTCGCTGACATAGTCAAACGGGAAGTAGCTGAGGATGCGGGAGCCGTCGGGACTTTCCCACCAGAAGAGGCGGTACGGAAAGACATCGGTATCGTTCCAGCCGATCTTCTGGGTGATGAAGGCATCGATGCCTGCATTCTGGTAGAACTCCGGCATGTTCCAGTTGTAGCCGAAGGAATCGGGATTCCAGCCGATCTTGACCTCCACCCCGAGTTTCTGCTTGAAGTAGCGCATGGCGTACAACAGATGCCGTGCCCACGACTCGCCGCTCGGCAGGTTGCAGTCCGGCTCCACCCACATCCCTCCCACCACTTCCCACCGTCCGTCCTTCACGCGCTGCTGAATGCCTCTGAAGACGTCCGGCTCGAGCCGTTCCATCCAGTCATAATACGCGGCGGCGCTCTGCGTGTAGGTGAAGTCGGGCCGTACGTTGAACATGCTGAGCACCGAGCTGAACGTGTTCTTACAGACCTCGATCGTCTCGACGCTGCGCCAGAGCCACGCGGCGTCGATGTGCGCGTTTGAGTTGAAATAGAGTGTGAACCGTTTCGCATAGTCGCCGATGGGTTTGAGCTGCTTCCTGATTTCCGCGAGCGACGATTCGAACTTATCGGGCGGCCCATCGGTCAGGGAACGGAGGTCCACCTTCGCGGCGAGGGACTGCAGCAAATCGTTGAGCCGCTTCTTCTCCGCCTTGTCCATTGTGGATCGATCGGTCCCCGGGTCGACACGCCTGTTGGAGCTTGTCTGGTAGGTATCGAAGCTCAGGAGTTTCTGTCCGACCCGCAGACTGAGCGAAAAGTTTTCGATCATCGTTCGGATCGGCTTCAATTCGTCCGATTCCACCTGCGCACGGAGAAGGCGCAGCGGCCCGCCGGTATTGATCGCTTTGATGACGATCAAGAAATGCTCGCCGGGTTTCGCATTCTGCGTCAGCTCAAATTCACCATCCCACGGAAAATACCCCTTGCTGACGCCGTTGATCCAGAGGTAGCCGTAGTCATCGACCGAGACCAGCAGCTTCATCGGACCGCCGACCGGCTTGCCGAGTATTTTTTCCGGAAGTACGATCTCCTTCCTGAGCCAGCACGAATCGGGGTAGATATTCTCGTTCAGCCTCAGTGTCTGCCACCCGGCATCATCAAAACCCGGCTGTGTTGGATCGCTTTGAGGCTGGTAGCCCTTCAGGTCCGGGCTCGCTTTCCAATCATTGAAAGAAGCAAGGGTGAGCGAATCGAGCATCCCCACGAGGCGATCGACGTTGGTTTGGGAAACAGCCACAAGGGGGAGGAGAACGATGGGAAGAAGGATCTTGAAGAGCTTCATAGCTGGGCTCCTTCTGTTATCGGAATCTGCTGTTGTGCGCAACATTGAATAATCTGAAGGGCGTCACGTTGCTGGGTTCGACATTGCTAGCCCGCAGGACGACAACGCGCACAGGTGAGGTAACGAGGCGGCTCGATTTCGATTCTCGGGCCGACTTTTGAGACGAGATGAAGTGCGCTCCACTGACGCGCCTTGAACTCTTGAGCGCCGGTCGCGTACCCGCGTGGGTGATGGTCCGCTCGACGTGACGTGATTGGTCGGAAAGCACGTACCGAATTGGGACGACTCAATATGAAGAAGACGGGAACGAAAAGCAAGGTGGGTTACTGCGCGGCCCGAAGCGCTCTTCAACTTCTCGCCACGCGAAGCTGCATTTGTCATCCTCCACGCTCGCATCGCCCCTTTGTTGCATTTGCCTCAACAGTTGCTTACTTTTCGCGTGATTTTCTCTGAATCCTGAGGCATGAAACTGGCTTGCGTCCACCTTTCTCTGGCGGTGTTTGTCTTACTGTCGCTTGCGAGCTGCAGAAAAGAAGTCTTCACGGGAAAACGCGAGGCACGCGGGGTCTGGATGTCGCGCTTCGAATATACCAGTGCCGCACTGCAGAAAGATCCGGAAGCAACGAAGGCATACATCCGCTCGGTTTTTGAGAAGGCCCGTAAGGCCAAGTTCAACATGGTTTTCTTCCAGGTTCGTGGAAACGGAACCTCCTTCTACAACTCCTCCCTTGAGCCCCGGGCCGCCGAGCTCACGGGGGTCCTCGGCAAGGATCCGGGGTGGGATCCTCTGGAATTCGCCATCGGCGAGGCTCACCGGCTCGGCCTGGAACTCCATGCCTGGATCAATACCTATCCAATCTGGCGAGGCGGTACCTCTCCCATCGAGACAACTCCCCGTCAACCGTTCCTGGCACACCCGGAGTGGGTGGTGTGCGACAGCGAGGGAAAGCCGATGACCCTCGATGCACCGAAGGACAGCTACATCTGGGCAAGCCCGGGCATACCGGCAGTCCGCCGGCATATCCTCGACGTCGTGATGGACATTGTGACGAAGTACGACGTTGACGGGATACATTTCGACTACATCCGCTACCCCGAGGAATCGCCGACGAAAGGATACTCCCACGACTCGATCAGCGTATCGCGGTTTGAGAGCGCAGAGGGGAATCCGTACAAGCTTGCGTGGGACCACTGGCAGCGGGAGCAGATCAACGAGCTCGTCTACGACGCGTACAATGCCATCACCGCAGCCAAGCCATGGGTAAAGGTTTCCGCCGCCGTGATCGGAAAGTATATGGGATCAGGCTGGAATTCGTACTCGGTGGTCTACCAGGACCCCCGGGCCTGGATGGAGCTGGGGAAAATCGATTTCATTGTGCCGATGGTGTATTGGGAACGATCGCACCCGACGCATCCCTTCGATCCGTTGATCGCTCAATGGCAAGATCGTGTCGCTTACAGCCGTTATGTTCTTCCGGGCCTCTCGACCGGCCTGATTGCCAAAGCCGGCTGGAACGAGCTGTCGGCCGAGATCGAAGACGTCCGGCAGAAGGGCTTGCCCGGCGTCGTCTTCTTCTCTGCAGGCGGACTTGACCAGATGTGGAGCACCGTGGGGACGGATGAATTCCCTTATTGGTCCCTCGTGCCGAGCATGGCGTGGAAGGACAGTATTGCTCCACCAGCGCCCGAGGGGTTGGCGGCCCAGGCCTCACAGGGCGGCATCATGCTAACGTGGAGTGCCCCAACGATCAGCGAGCCGCTGTCCTATGTGATCTATCGCTCGCCCGAGCAACAAATCCCGGTTGAGGACGTCACGAGCATTGTCTCCATAACGGGGAGAGGCGTCACCTCGTTCGTCGACGCAGAGCCCCGTGAGGGTCAGTGGTATTACGCCGTTACAGCGCTCGATCGCCTTGGAAACGAGAGCCCTCCTTCGGCCGCCGCGTTCATCCGCGTTCCGGCGATCGCTGCGCGAGCGGGCACGATGAACGAAGAGCACAGGCAAACAGCGCGTCTTGCACACGGGGAACACCCATGGCCGAACTGACCGCCCGAGACGATATCAAGAAGAAAGTAAGCGAGATCCTCAAGCGCGTGGATCGACTGATTCGCGCCGGCGACATCGACCAGGCGATCCGCGAGATCATCCACGCAAAGGAGATCGACCCGAAGAACGTTTACATTTTCGCCTACGAGGAACGACTTGCCTATCTGAAGGAAGAGCACGAGCACCACAAAGAAGAAGAGAAAACTCGGCAGCAGGCCGAAGAGGCAGCTCGAAAACGCATCCAGGAGGCGCAAGAGGAACGCGAACAGGCCCCCTCGGAAGAGGAACCGCCTCAGCAGCCCCCCTATGTAGAGAGGCCCTCCGAACCGCCAGCCACCGAAAAGCCGAAGAGAGAACGGCCGCAGCCGGACGTTGTGAGGGAAGGGCCGAAAGAGGAAGCGTACAAAGCCAAACAACCGAAGACGGGACATGAAAAAGAAGAGGGTCAGACGCTGGAGCAGCTAGAAGCGGAGTTGCGGACGGCCGAGGAGGAGCTGAAGAAGCAGGCAAAGGATGAACGAGCGAAACGCGAGAGTCTTGCCGCGCACGCTGACGCGCTCGTCGAATACAAGGTCGAATTGGTGAAAGCTTGGGCCGACGGCGCCACCACACCGTTGGAGGATAACCAGCTCAAGGAACTGCGGTTCACGCACGGCATTACTCTCGAAGAACACACAAAACTGACAAAGGAGGCGCAGCGGGAGAGTTACATAGCGGCTTTCAGGGACGCTTGGGCGTCCGGGTCTATCACCCCTGAGCGGGCATCAGAGCTTGCCGATCTTCGAAAGCGTTTTCAAATCTCCGCTGAAGAATTCGACAGGATCGAAGCGGAGATCCTCTGGCAGATTCGCGCAGGACTTCAGCCGCCCGTCATTATCCTGATCGACGACGACGTCCGACTTCTGAATGTCGTTACAGAGTCGCTTCGCGAGGCAGGGTACGACGTGAAATCCTATACGACCTCCGATGATGCCTACCAATATCTGAAAGCAGAGACACCGGACCTCATCATCTCCGACATTAACCTCGAGACGTCCACAATGGGGGGATTCACGTTCTACGAGAAGGTCCGGGAACTCGGGCATCTCCATGACGTCCCGTTCATCTTCCTGAGCGGCTTGGCCGATGAAATCCTCATCCGCACCGGAAAAGAACTCGGCGTCGACGATTATCTTACCAAACCCTTCTCCGACGAAACATTGCTCGCCACCATCAAGGGCAAGCTCAAGCGCTTCAAACAACTGAGGGAATCTCGGAAAAAGAGTGCCGCTCCGCCGAAGAAGCATTAGCTCCCTACAGCATCGCGTCACCCCCGCGTTTCACTCCGCCAGCCATCGACCTGCCAACAAATTCCAGCCGCCAACGTACCGAGGTCAATCGTCGTCCTTTCTCGCTCCCGCCCGCGAGAAGATCGAATACCGGGGCGCGGGCATCGGCGTCCCCTTCACGGCGCGCCAAACGATCTCATTGAAGACCCGGTCGGGGACCGCATCCTGGCGCTTCAGGTTGAGCTTCTCCATCAATTTCTGGCCGTAGCTGCCCGGCTTGTTCGTCGCGTTCAGATCGATCTTCGGCTCCTCCGCATTGTAGGATGTCGAGTCGGCCGCGGTGGTAAAGGTGTTGAACATCGGGGTTGCAGCGGCGTCGTGCTGGCTGAGCGGCGGGAGGCCGAGACAGAGTTCCATCGTTCGCAGCATCGACGTCGTGCTGTAGAGGGTGTGATCGACAAAGTGTCGTTTCGTGTACGGGCTGATAACGAGGGCGACCGAACGGTGCGCATCGACGTGGTCCGGCCCATCCTGGGCATCATCTTCTACGACAAAGATGGCTGACTCCTTCCAGTATTTGCTCTTCGAGATCCTGTCGACAATCAGTCCGAGTGCATAGTCGTTCTGCGCTAGGTAGGCGCTGGGAGTCAACGCCCCCTTCCTCGTCCCCGACGTATGGTCGTTCGGCAAGTGCATGATACACAGGCTCGGAAGGTTGCCGTTTTCTTCAAACTCGGAATATTCCTTCTCCCACGCCTTGTAGCGCTCCACGTCCGAGTACTCGAGATCCCAACCGCGGTAGTATGGATCGAAGTGGTTCCCGATGGCCGGATCGCGCGGCTTGCCGGGCGCGCCGACCGGCTCACCCGCATCGATGAACTCTCCGTACATTCTGAAGCTCACGTTGTGCCGACCACAGAGCGTCCAGAGATACCCTGCTGCCGGCCTCCCGGTCGGCTCGGTGCCTTCGAAGTCGTACTGGCCGCCCCGCCCGCCGTACTGGATCGGCCATGTTTTCTCGATATAGTCCGTCGCATACGCTGCGGTCGACCAGTTGTGACCGTCGGCGCTCACCTCGGAGTTCACGTAGAAGTTGTCGAACAGCACAAACTCTCGCGCAAGCTTATGATGGTTCGGCGTCACGCGCTCGTTGAAGAGACACAGGGAGGTATCGCCGTTGCCTTCCGGCATGTCGCCGAAGACCTGGTCGTACGTCCGATTCTCTTTGATGATGTAGAGGATGTGTTTGATGGGCGACGGCTCGCCGACGCTCTTCGGCACCGGATTCTCTCCTACGAACGCCAGTTTTGAGAGATCCGACTGCTCGTACGGTGTGTTGGCAAAGACCTGCTTCGTGTACGCATCAAGCTGCTTTTCACCTGGCAACGGGAAGATCGAAAGCGAGCCGGGGAACAAGCTCGCGATATACTCTCGCTTTGGGTTTGCCATCGAGCGTCCCCCCTTCCCGTTCAAGACCAACACGGTGTTGTTCTTCAAGACCATCACCTTGGTCGGGTACCAGCCCACCGGAATGAAACCCATCGGCCTTGGGCGCTCCGGATTCTCAACACTGATGACCGAAAGAGAGTTGTTGTCGGCATTCGCCGCGAGCAGGACCTTCCCGTCCGGCGAGAGCGCCACGGAGTTTGTCGTGGATCCCTCCGGCGCATCGGGATAGACCGCCGTCGAGATGGAGGCAACGCCCTTCTTCCCGACAAGATCGATAATGCTCACCGTATTGTCGTTCGCGCACGCGACGTACGCGTAGCGCTCATCCCTCGACGTGATGATCTCGTTCGGATGGTCCCCCGTGGTACATTCGTACAGAAGCTTCTGTCCCTGGTAGGCCTCGAGCTTCTTCGAGCTCCAGATCGAGACGAGGAGCGACCCGTCCTTCAGGAATCTGCACCCATACGGCATGCCGTCGAGCTTCACCATCTCCTTCTGCTTGGTCGTCAGATTGTACGAGCGGATCGTGCTGTCACCGCGGAACACGATCGCCACGCTCTGCCCGCGGACGTCGAGACCGGATGCAGCTCCCTGGTACTTCGGATCCCCTTCGACAAACTTGATCGTATCCTCCGGGACGAGGCTCCCCTGCTCAAGTTTGAACGTGTAGACGCAGTTCTGATATCCGCCGGAGACGAAGAGCCTCGGGCCGACGAACGTAATGCCGAGCCAGCTGTCCTTCAGCTGAATCGCCTGCACCACCTCCTTCTGCTTCAGATCGACCAGCATGACCTGGGCTTTTGACTGGCCACTGTGCGTGACGGCAAGATACCGCCCATCTTCCGACAGGGCCGCGTTCAGCGGAAAATCGCCCAGCCGAATCTGCTCCCCGGCAGGCGAGAGCCACCAGCCGTTCGGAAGGAGAACCCGATTCTGTTTCACGCCGGGAACCTGAGCCTGAACGAGCGTCACAAGAACTACAAGGCATGCGAAAAGAGAGCGATGTTTCATGGTACCACTCCGCGTTGAAGTTTATGATTGAGAACGAAGCTGCGATACAGGAGAGAAAGAATGGCGATGCCGTTCATCAAGATCAAATTGAGAAAGAGGTAGAGCTCGAGTTGATTGAAGACCGAACAGAGCGTCAAGAGGAAGAGCTCCGTCCCCATGCCGAGAAAGCCCGAGATCCGCAGCCCTGCCGCATCGGAGTACCAGGGAATCAGAAATTGTTCGTCCCCCCTTCCCCTTCTGCACCAGGCGTCGATCCGAACCATCAGCCGATCCTGCCAGCCGTAGATGAATTGGAAAACTCGCTGAAGTACCCGAGCTGAACGATCGCCTCTCCGATCTTCTTCGTTGAGTTCCTCCGTCACGCGATTGATCTCATACTTTTGTTCCAGGTGAAGAAAGGACGCCTGGTAGAATGCATGATACGACACCCTCAGCGTGATTCCGGCAAACCCTAGAAATGCAAGCCCGAGGATCCAGAGGTTTGCGCCCGACGCAGAAAGCACCCAGCCAATCGCACCGAACACGGCGGCATCAACAACGAAATCCCCGATTGAATCCAGGAATCTCCCGATGCGCGTGTACTGCTTCTTCACCCGTGCAAGCTGCCCGTCTGCGGAATCCAGAAGGTCTTTCAGCGTCACGAGCAAACCGGCGATGGCCGTCATGCGTGCCTCGCGCTGAAGATAGAAAGCAGCCGCCGCGAGGCCCGCCACCGTCGCAGCAACCGTCACCTGATTAGGAGTGACGCGAGTATTGTATAATAGGCGGACGATGACACCGGCGATGGGTCGCAGGACATAGATGTTGATAAGCTCATCAGAGATCTCCGATTTGACGGATTTCTCATAGCTGTAGACGGTTTTCGCATTCGTCATTCCCATCCACCCTGACTCCCTGCGAGCTCAATTTGCGGGATGATGATCTTCTCCGCGACTTCGAGATCCTCAGGCGTGTCGATTTCCACCGCGGGGTACCGGCTCGTATCAACGGCGCGAATGTGCACGCCGCCCTCGATCATCTCCTGGAACGAAGCCTCATAGAACTCTGTCCGCCCGGATCCGTTTCGCACCCGCCGCTCAACCGTCTCAAACAGTACCTGAGCGCCGGCCGGCGAAAACAGCTCGATGCCGATCGATTCGCCAAACGTCTCATCCGCCGGAATCGTCTTCCCGATCATCATGATGTTCCTGTCCCGATCGATTCTCACTCGTATCTCCTCCTCATCATGCTTCCCTTGTACCCGCACCGCGATCCGGTTGGGCGATTCGTGTTTGAACAGATATGGGAGCAACTCCGGAGAGAAGATGATGTCGCTGTCCAACAGCAGGAGCTCCTGCAGAGGAGCATTCCGTCTAGCCTCGCTCATGAAGAACTCGCGTGCCATCAAGAGCGAAAACGCGTTGTTCGTCGATTCGTACTTCGGGTTGACGATGAACCGGACCCGGTGGAACGGGAACTGGCGCTTCACGAACGTCCGCACCTTCTCCGCCTGGTACCCCAGCACGATCCCGATCTGTCCGGCTCCTGCCGCCGAGACCAGCTCGATCGCGCGCTGAAGAATCGTCTTCCCGCCAACGCTGAGAAGACATTTCGGAACGTTCTCTGTCAACGGTTTCATCCGGCTCGAAGTGCCCGCGGCAAGGATAATGCATTTCACGACCGGGCTCCGGCAACGGTGTTCTTTTTCAGGAACTCGGCGAAGGCTTGGAGCAGCCGCTGGTTTTGCTCCGTCCTTCCGAGCGTGATCCGCACAGAGTGAACGAATTCCGCCTCGGTGAAGAACTTGATGGCAATCTGTCGTTCCTCCAGGAATGCCTGCAGCGCCTCTTTGAGGCCGATGGGGACGCTCACGAGGATGAAGTTGGCATCCGACCGATAACATCGGAACCCCGGCTGGCAGGCGAAGAATTCTTCGAACTTTCGCCGGTCCGCGCGCATGAGGCGACTGGTCTCTTCGTAGTAGTCCGGAGAATCAAGTGCGGCCAGGGCAAGCGCCTCCGAGATGCGGTTGTAGCCGAGATAGCGTGACGCGAACTTCGTGAGGCGGCTCAAACTCGCCCCCACCGCCGCAAAGCCGATGCGAGCTCCGGCAAGGGCATAGTACTTCGAAAAGGTCCTGAGAACGGCGAGGTTGCGGTAACGCCCGATGAGATCGGAAATGTGCTCGTTCGAAGTATCGGCGAATCCCCAGTAGGCTTCGTCGAGGATGAGGATGCTCTCGCGGAATGCCTCCGTCAGCTTCTTCAGGGCTTCATCGGGGAAGGAATTGCCCGTCGGGTTATTGGGAGAAGCGATCAGCACGACGCGCGGAGATTCTCTCCGGTAAAGCTCGAGGAGCTCGTCCACATCATAGAAGTACGATTCCTTCCCCTCCTTCAGCGAGTAGGTGATCGTCTCCCCTCCTACTTCCGATGCGACCTTCTGGTAGTACCACCACGATTGTGCCGGGCAGAGGATCTTCTCGCCCGGGCCGAGATAACAGTGGACGGCTTGCTTGAGCATGTCCTCACTCCCCTCGCTGAGGAGGATCTGTTGCTCGGGGACCCTGAATTCGGCTGCCAGCCGTTCAGAGAGCCGGCTCTTCACCCCGCGCGTGAAATCACGCGAATAGATGCTCAGCTCATCGATCCCTATCGAACGAAGAACCTCAAAGCACTTGGGAGCAGGGCCGTAGAGGTTCTCGTTTCGGTCGAGGTAGAGGATGTCGGAAGCGTTCTTCATTCAGACTGCATGATTTCCAACAATGCCGCTCCTAGCGGAGCTCTCCGCCCGTTTTGGATGGACTGCTAGAAGCATTCCGCCCCTACGGGGCTCACAAGACGGTGATATCACTGCCCATGCGTGAAAGCTTCTAGAAAGACATCGGCCCCCAGGAGGCTCTTAGGACGGTAATCTCACCCCCTATGCGTGAGAACTTCCAGGAAGAAGCCGCGCATACCGGGCTAACAACCTTGGAATCAAGCTTTTTTCTTCGTTGCTTTGTACATGATTGCACGAGCCTTCACGCAGAAGCTCCCCGGGAACATTTTCGCCGTTTCACACATCACGGTCCGTCGGGAGCACAACGTTTTCGGAAGATTCAGGAGATGTCGTTCAAGCCCCCGTGGGACATCTTGCATTTCGTTTACACAGAGAATCGCCCTTGAATTCAGTGGGAAGGTAGCTTCTCTGTCTCAAGTCGCGCTCCGTGAGGAGCGCTATGTTTCTAGAAATTCCAAAGGACATCGCTCGAGCTCCGGAGGAGCGAAATGTCATACCGGTTCCGCTTCCTCGAAAATGTACTTCCTGTCGAAGTTGACATCAAAATCTTTCAGCATCGCCACGTATTCGTCGGTGAAGGTCTTCTTTGAATGATGCTTTTCTTGCTCCTGGATGTATCGCACGATTCTTCCCAGCTCGGCATGCGAATGTGAGAAAGCCCCAAACCCCTCCTGCCAGTTGAATTTTCCCTTCAGCCATCCTTTCTCATTGACAAATCTCGAGGAATTTGCCTTCACATCCCGCACCAGGTCCGAGAGAGCTATATCCGGTTTCATGCCGACAAGCATATGGATATGATCCGGCACGCTGTTGATGG
>CAYZRX010000029.1:31885-38719 GCA_964480945.1 uncultured Ignavibacteriaceae bacterium
CTATTCAACAACCCACGGCTCCAGGAGGTGTTCTCCGAACCCCTCGATGAACCGTGAGGGCTTCGTCAGAATGAGGCCGCTCTCGCGGTCATAGACGTTCATCGGATAGATAATAAAGAGATTCTCCTTCGCGCGTGTGCAAGCGACGTACATCAGCCGGCGCTCCTCTTCGAGCTCCTCATCGCTCGCGACCGCGTGCATCGCCGGAAATCGCCCCTCCAGCGCGTAGATGATGAACACAGCGTTCCATTCCAGCCCCTTCGCGCTGTGGATCGTCGAGAGCGTGAGGTACTCCTCCTCCGGACCCGGCGACTCGACATCCACAATGCTCTCATTCGGGGGCTCCAGCGCGAGATCGGTCAGCAGGGAGTCCACCTCCCGGTACCGCTCGGTGATGTTTTGAAACATCTCCAGATCCTTCTTCCGCTTCTGATGATCGTCGTACCGGGCGCGCAGAATAGGCTCATAGTACTGCAGAATCTGATACGTCTTCTCAGCGGGAGCAATGTTCGGTGAAGCGACCTGCTTCAACATCTCGAAGACCCGTTGGACGTTGTCCGAGTAGTCGTTGAACTGCATCCAGAACTTCGTCGTCGGCAACACTTCACCGCCGCCGGCGGCAACGGCAACCCTTCGCTTCAGGATGTCGTCAATGACTTTCTCCGCCGTCCGCGGCCCCACACCGTCGATGAGAAGCAGGATGCGGTTCCATGAAACAACATCCCGCGGGTTCTCCAGCACGCGGAGATATGCGATGACATCCTTGACATGCGCCGTTTCGACAAATTTGTACCCGCCGAACTTCACAAAGGGGATATTCGCCTTCGTCAGCTCGATCTCAAGGTCGAAGGAATGGTAGGAGGAGCGGAACAGGACGGCCATTTCTTCGAGCGGAATCCCCTGCTCGCGCAGCTCGAGGATCTTCTGGACGACGAAGCGCGATTGCATGTTTTCGTCCGCCGCGGAGACCAGCTGCGGAAGTCCGCCACCCTGTTTTCGCGTGTATAATTCCTTGTAATACATTGAGAGAGTATATGGCAACATGCAACGTGAGAAAGGGTCGGTGGGACTCGAAAACTCAATCACTTACCACACCATCCCCCTTCTTACTTCTTACTTCTTACCTTTTCACTAACTGCTGATCGTCGAAGTATTTCATTGGCAAGATTCAGTATCGGCTGCGTGCTCCGAAAGTTCTCCTCGAGCTTGATGATCTTGCAGTCTTTGAACTCGCTCGGAAACACCGTGATGTTCTCGATCGTCGAGCCGCGGAACGAATAGATGCACTGCGCGTCGTCCCCAACCACCATCACGTTCCGATGTCGAAATGCGAGAAGCCTCACCAGCTCCGCCTGGATCTTGTTGGTGTCCTGGTACTCGTCCACCATAATGTACTTGTAGCGGTCGGAAAGGTGCGCGCGGACAGACTCGTTCTTCTTCAAGAGCAGGGCCAGGTTGACGAGCAGGTCGTCGTAATCCATCAGATTGTGCTGGTGCTTGTACTGCACGTACGCGCTATGGACCGTCTGAATGTCGTCATCAAGCTCCAGATACTGTGGATAATCTATCGCCAGGAGATCCTTCGTCGGCGTCAGGGTATTGACCGAGCGGCTGAACAGATCATACAACGCCTCTTTCCTGGGGAAGCGCCTCTCCTTCGTATCAAATTTCAGCCGTGTGCGAATCAGGTTCATCACATCCTCGGCATCGCTTTGATCGAGGATCGTGTAGTTGGCTTCGTACCCAAGCTGGGTGGCATATTTCCGCAACACATTGTTCGCGAACGAATGAAACGTGCCGCCGGCGATGTGCTCGCACCGGCTGTCGAGAAGAATTGCCGCACGCCGGAGCATATCCTGTGCCGCCTTTCGCGTGAAGGTGAGCAGCAGGATGCCGTCCGGCTTGACGCCAAGCTCGACGAGATAGGCAACGCGGTAGACGATCGTTCGGGTCTTGCCGGTTCCGGCACCCGCAATGATCAGGTGCGGCCCATTCACGGACGTCACCGCGTCGTACTGTGCCGCGTTCAGCTCCTTCTTGTAATCGATACGGAACCGCTGCGGGTGAACAAGGTGAAGATTATCGGTCGGGAGTTGTTTGAGGGTAAATTTTTTCATTCGAGCTAAGGCAAAACCACGACGATCCCCTGCTCGCCCTTTCCTGGCGGGAAAAGAACAATCTCTTTTCTAGGAAGGTGCGAGAGAACGAACAACCGCGGAACGCGATCAATTCACTTGAGGTTCCATCGGTGTGTTATTGTTGAGAAGATAACTCAAAAATGCGAAAAACGGAAATCCACAATCTTGAGTTTCCCCCAATAAACCATTAGCATGGGAACGCTGTAGTATCCATTCGCCATTTCCTTTTTCATTTTGACTTTTTCATTCTGACATGAACATCCTCGTACTGAACTGTGGTAGCTCGTCATTGAAGTTTCAGATCATCGAGACCGATCTGGACTTCATCGAAAAGAACACCGACAACCAGAAGGCAAAAGGTCTCGTGGAGCGGATCGGCAGCCAATCCCTCGTCACGCTTCAGGCGACCGGCAAGCAGGCGCACAAGCTAGCCCTACCCTTGCGCGATCATCGTGCCGCCCTTGATTATGTCATTCGATGGATGATCTCTTCAGAAGCGCAGATCCCCGGCATCCGATCCCTCGCGGACATCCACGCCGTGGGCCATCGGGTCGTCCACGGAGCGGAGAAGTTCACCAAGTCCGTTATGATCGACGAGCCGGTGATCCGGGGAATCGAGGATTGCATCGACCTCGCTCCCCTCCACAATCCTGCGAATCTCAAGGGCATCAATGCCGCTTGCGACCTTCTGGGTCCGGGAGTGCCCCAGGTCGCAGTGTTCGACACCGGGTTCCATTCCACCATGCCGGAAACCTCGTACCTGTACGCGATTCCCTACCAGCTGTACCGGAGGCACAAGATCCGGCGCTACGGGTTTCACGGCACCTCTCACCGCTACGTCGCGTACCGATACCGCCAGCTTACCGGCAAAGACGTCGAGAGTACAAACATCATCACGCTGCACCTCGGAAACGGCTGCTCGGCCTGCGCCATCAAAAAAGGCGCATCCACGAACACCTCCATGGGGTTGACGCCGCTCGAAGGCCTCGTGATGGGGACACGCGGCGGCGACATGGATCCATCCATCATCGACTTCCTGGCGCACAAAGAGGCCATGTCGCTGACCGAGATTGATGCCCTGTTGAACAAGACGTCGGGACTCCTTGGCCTCTCCGGCCTCACGAATGACATGCGAGACCTGCTTGCGGAGGAGCAGGAGCACAATGACCGGCGCGCGAAACTCGCGATCGACATCTTCTGTTTGCGTGCAAAGAAGTACATCGGAGCATACCTCGCCGAGATGTCCGGGGCTGACGCGATCGTCTTTACCGGCGGCATCGGGGAGAACTCCCCGCCCGTCCGGCAGCGGATTTGCGCCGGCCTGGAATGGCTCGGCATCGAGATCGATGAGGACGCGAACGCGCAGCTCTACGGCGGCAAAGAAGGCGAGATGGGCAAAGCGAGCAGCAGAGTGCACCTGTTCGTCATCCCGACCAACGAGGAGCTGCTCATCGCTCGCGACACGGTCCGCTGTGTGCGCAACGTTCCGAGGCGGTGGTAATCACGTTTTCCAACGCGCTCTGTCCTACGCACCTTTGAGGTGCGCGGGACATCGATAGTGAACCATGCCCACCCGAATTCCAACAGCAAAACGGGGTCCCACTACCACGCTCTACATCAAGAACATGGTGTGCGATCGCTGCATCCGCGTCGTCAGGGAGGAGCTCACGAAATTGAAGCTGGACGTGCGAAGCGTCGCCCTGGGCGAGGTCGTACTTACGGGCCGGGCGAACAAGCTGCCGATGGAGAAGATCCGCTCCGTGCTCCAGAACAACGGCTTCGAGCTGATTGAGGACAGGAAAGCAAAGATCATCGAACGCATCAAGCTGGCGATTTTGGAGCTCGTGCGCGGAGGCGATGAAGAAGAGAAGAGATTGAAGTACTCAGAGTATCTTTCTGAGAAACTCGGTCTCGATTATCACTACCTCAGCACGCTCTTCTCATCCGTCGAGAGCGTCACGATCGAGCAGTACATCATCCTCCAGAAGATCGAACGCGTCAAGGAGCTGCTCAAATATGGTGAACTGACGCTCACGGAAATCGCCTATACGCTTGGATACAGCAGCGTCCAGCATCTGTCGAACCAGTTCAAGCACGTCACGGGACTTACCCCGAGCGAGTTCAAGGCCATGGCCGCGCCGCCACGACGACCTCTCGACCACGTCGTCGACGCATAGATCCTTATTGCACAATCCCGAATCATTTCGGCCATTCAAGCCATCGTTGAAACATCATCGATGGCTTCTTTGTTGTACATACCAAGGCCGGAAGATCTTGCAACGGAAAATGGCTAAAATGTAACGTCATTCGGGCCCGATTGGCATATATTGGTGGCGGAAGAAGAAAGAGTCACACTGCTTTAAGGAGGATCACTCATATGAAAACCCAGGATTTAACGATCCAAGGAATGTCGTGCGGCCATTGCGTGATGAGCGTGAAGAAGGAGCTCGGCAAGATTCCGGGCTTGAAAGTTGAAGACGTTCAGATTGGAAAAGCGCGCGTCTCATTCGATGAAACGAAAGTTACAGAGCAAGACCTGTCGAAAGCAATTGAGGAGGCAGGATACACTCTCGTCTCAGCCTGAGATGAGATTCGGAGCTGACACGATCATGGACCAGAAGACCATACAAACGCTAACCCTGCCCGTCGAAGGGATGACCTGCGCAAGCTGCGTGGTGCGGGTAGAGAAGGCCCTGAAGAAGGTCGAAGGCGTTCAGACGGCCAGCGTCAACCTGGCGTCGGAAAGCGTGACGCTTTCGTTCAACGGCGCCAAAGCGGACCTCGCGGGCTTATCCTCCGCGGTTGAAGATGCAGGCTACAAGCTGCTTCTCCCGGAAGTGCGACCCTCCGAAGGTTTAGAACCTTCGGAAGGTTCCCACCAACAGCAGGCATACAGAAAACTCAGGGGGGAGTTCATCTTTAGCGCGATCCTCACCGTGCCGATCATGGCCCTGAGCTTGATCAGCTCCACCGCCTGGTTCGCTCGTCACTCCTTCCTCTCGACCGACGAGGTGAGCAAGCTGTTGTTCCTCGCCACAACGCTGGTGATGTTCATCTCGGGGAAGCGGTTCTTCACCATCGCGTGGAAACTCATCCAGCATCTGGCGGTCGATATGAACACGCTCGTGGCTGTCGGCACCGGTACCGCCTATCTGTATAGCTCACTCGTCGCCCTCTTCCCCGAGTGGATGTCGGCCGGCAACGCTGTTCCGCACATTTACTTTGACACGGCGGCAATGATCGTCACACTCATCCTGATGGGGAGGGTCCTGGAGTCGAAGGCCAAGATGAGGACCACCGATGCGATCAAGAAGTTGCTGGGATTGCAGCCGAAGACCGCGCGGGTTCTCCGCGGCGGCGTGGAGCAGGATATTCCCCTGAGTGAGCTGGTGAAAGACGACATCATCATCGTCCGGCCGGGCGAAAAGGTCGCCGTCGACGGCATCATCACCAAAGGCTTCACCTCCCTCGACGAGTCGATGGTGACCGGCGAAAGCATGCCGGTCGAGAAGACGGTCGGACACAAGGTCATCGGCGGGACGATCAACAAGAACGGGAGCATCGAGTTCCGTGCGACCGCGGTCGGTAAAGACACCGTCATCGCGCAGATCATCAAGCTCGTAGAGGAAGCACAAGGCTCAAAAGCCCCCATCCAGGCGCTCGCAGACAGGATTGCGGGGGTGTTCGTCCCTGTTGTGATCGGGCTGGCAGTAATCACTTTCATCCTCTGGTATCTCGTCGGTGGGCTGCCATTCACGGGAGCCATGATCAATTTCATCGCTGTAATGATCATCGCTTGCCCCTGCGCGCTCGGCCTGGCAACGCCGACGGCGATCATGGTCGGAACGGGTCTCGGCGCCTCCCGCGGCATCTTGATCAAGAACGCGGAGAGCCTCGAGCGCGCACACAAGCTTCAGACGGTCATTCTCGACAAGACGGGCACGGTAACGGAGGGCAAGCCATCGGCGACAGATCTCATCGCCCTCAACGCATTTGATGAGCAAACGCTGCTTCAGCGCGCCGCGTCCGCCGAGAGCCGATCCGAGCACCCGATCGGGTCTGCGATCGTGGATCGCGCACGAGAGACCGATCTCGAACTCAGCAGCGTAGAATCGTTCCAATCGCTCACAGGACTCGGGCTCACCGCGGTTGTGGACGACGACGCCGTGCTGATCGGGAACGATGCTCTCATGAAGGAATATGCGATAGACACAACGGCTGCAGAAGCGGCGGTGTTGAAGCTTTCTCAAGAGGGGAAAACGATCATCTACGTGGCGATCAACGGGAAGCTTGGCGGCGTCATCGGTGTCGCCGATACGATCAAGGCGACTTCTCACGAAGCGATCGCGCAGCTGAAGGGTATGAACCTCGAGGTCGTGATGATCACAGGCGATAATGAGCGCACAGCAGCCGCGATCGCGGCACAAGCGGGGATTGATCGCGTGATCGCCGGCGTGATGCCGCAGGACAAGGCGGCACAGGTTCGAGCGCAGCAGAGCAGCGGGAAGACTGTGGGCATGGTCGGCGACGGCATCAATGATGCTCCCGCCCTCGCACAGGCGGATGTCAGCATCGCCATGGGCACGGGAACCGACGTAGCGATGGAAACCGCAGACATCACCCTGATGAGAGGCGACCTGATCGGCGTCGTGGAAGCGATCAAGCTCTCGCACCGGACGATCCTGGCGATCAAGCA
>CAYZRX010000030.1:0-38071 GCA_964480945.1 uncultured Ignavibacteriaceae bacterium
TTCAAAGTACCATACCTGACTGTGAGGCTCAACTACTTTGCAACATAGTGACTTTAGGAAAGTCCCGCGGAGCGGGATCCCCAAGACGGAAAAGCGGCAGAAAGTCCCGCAGTCTGGGATCCCGCCCTAATGCGGGATCCTGAGAAGCGGGAAAACTTTGTCGAAATCGTAACTCCCCGTGAGCGAGCCTCCAACCCGCGGGCCGACATTTCACCCCCGTCGAGACGGGATGGATTCCCAATTCAAAGTGCACGTGGGGGTGAAATGGAACGCACGGAGAGGCCGTCCGACCCACCGGCCGAACGATTTCGACCTGCGCCGAAAATGACATCTTGGTCCGGAAATCGGTGCGAGTGGAGAGCTGCTTTCCACAGCAAGAAAGCCTGAGCGGTCGGCGAAACTCTGAAATGACCCCGCTGCGTTCCGACGCGGGGGCGTCGGAACGAGGAAAGAAGCCAAGTTCTGGATTCCGGCCCGCCCGCAGTCTGGTGGCGACGGGCACTTCGGCCGGAAGGACATTGACAAGGACAGCGGGCGGATTCTAGAAATTCAGCGTCAGCGTCGCGGTGGGAACGAACTCAACGAAACCGTCGCCGCGATTGGTCGGCACGACGTGGGCCTCAAGCTTTAGATTGTTGTTGTGCTGCCACGCAGCCCAGGCCGCGTCGAGCGCGCTGAGAACGTGGTTCGCAACAACGAGCGACGCCATTGTGCTCGCTACATTATAGAAGTCATTCGCCTTCCCCCGCATCTTCGAATATTCGAGGAAGCGGGGTGAGACATTGCTCGTGATGATGTCCTGAGGAGTAATGTAGCCGGCGTCATCCCATCCTGAAGCAAACTGCGGGTACTTCCCGATCAGCTCATAGTATTGCTGCTCCGGCCGATGGGGCAGCCTGTGCGTGAACCCGTTGCCCGGCACCTGCGCAACCAGGTCTTCGCTTGCATTGAGCTTGTCCCAGTCGACGCGCTGCCAGGGAGGAAGGCTCGAAGGGCCCGTGACGAGTCCCGTGATCGACGTAGCGTCCGGGTTGAGCCTGGTTGCATTCTGTTCGATCCACTCCGCGTAGCGGACGACGGACCAGTGCGCATCTGCATAATCCTGGAAAAGGGCGGTTTGATTGTCGCCCTTCTTCGAGTAGACAGCATAGGCAACCCACAGACCGGCTTCGGCGACGAGGAATCCGCCGGCACGCCAGTAGCTTTCTGTGTAGAACTCGCCCGCCCCGGGCAGGACGGCGGAGAACAGGCCGGCCATGAGCGGTGATTTCCTGCCCTTCTCCCCAACGACCATCGCAGACGGCACAGTGTCCTGCAGCCCTATCGCCCCCATACTGAGCAGAAGGTCGAGGCGCGGATTTCCGGTGAGCGGAAGCGCACCGGAGAACTTCAGTTGCTCCTCCCTCCGCATCTGTCCGAACACCTGCGGGGTCGCGATGATAAGTGCGGCGAGCACCGCGGCGATATTCTTCACCATCCTTCCCCTACCTCCCATAGTATTCTGCCCGTTGGAAGATCTTGGTCATCGGATTGAGGTCGAACCCGAACAGAACGCCGAAATAGAATCGCCATTCCCGACCGTAGGTGACGCCCACGTTGTTGAATGTCTGCGAGAACCGGTCGAACCCGTACGCACCGGCAAAAAAGATCCGAGTGGGATATTGGTAGAAGGAGAACGCCTCAAGGCGCAGCTCAAGGCCGGCGTCCTTCTTCCAATCGACAACCGACGGTGCCGAGCCCTTTCCCCCCGGGGTCCATGCATCGCCGAGATCTCCGAAGACCGAGCCGTACAGCTTGGTGAAATAAAACTGTGCGAACCGGAAATTGATCGAGGTCCACAGCGGGAACCGGTATGCCGCGCTCAGCACGGCCAGGTCGCTCCCACCCAATGAATAGTACGGGTACCCTCTCATGCCGATGAAACCACCCGCATAGGCGTTGAAAAATTCGTCGATCCCCTTCTTGAGGATGCTGCTCCCCCTTGCCGAAAGCGTGAGCGTGTGCTTCGGGATCGGCAGCTGCAAGTGTTCGGTCCATTGAACATCCAGGCGGTGGAAGCTCGGCTTCGAATAGCGAGGGACGAGCACCCCGTTCTCCACATTGTACTCCCCCTCCGGATTGAACTTGTTGAACTCGTAGCTGTACGTCAACGAGACCGTCCTCCCGACAGGATTGATCGACTGATCGACCGAGGGATGAATGTTCTCGTGCATCAGCTGCAATGTCAGCGCATTGCCGATCAGGTAAGTATTGCGGAAGGCCGGTGACACGCCGACGGTCGGGAGGAGGAAGGCACCGATGTCGGCATCGTACCGGCTCAGAGCGTAACCGACCTGGAGCTGCGTGTGGTCGTCGACCATTTTCTGTTTCAAGCTCGCGTCGATCTCGAAGAGGTCGTACGTTACGTCGGTCTGGATCAGGTACTGGCGATCCGTGACGATCGGGAACGAGACGCCTGTCTTGCGCGAGATGTTATAGAGCTCAAGGGAGAGCGTCGGCGCCAGCCCAAGCTGGTAGAACGGCGGGATCGCATCCCGGTACTCGAAGATCGCGAACAAGTCGCGCTCAAGCTGGCGGTTGATGACGGCGCCGCCGAAGAGGGAGATCTTGTCGAGCATCTCGCTCGACGAAAAATAGATCCCCGGCCGGATGACGTCGAGGCCCTTGTTCCGCGGGTTGTAGTTGTCGACGCGGAGGACCGGTATGATCGTCATGCTCGTGAAGGCGCTCTTGTATGGTTTCGGCTCCGGAACCGGGGGGCGAGCACCGGAGGAGAATGTCGGAACCGTCGCATCCGCCATCGGGGACGCGACGGGTGCAGCACCTGAGCCCGGCGTGCTTGACTCGACCTCTCGAGCAGTGGTCGATGGAGCGGACAACTTGGTTTCGGCCGCGATCCGCTCGGATCGCTCAAGGAAGGCAATCTTGTAACCGGAGACCGTGTAGCTGGCGAAGGCCAGATCGCCGGCGTCGTCTGTGGCCGGCAAGAATGCGCCTCCCAACACGTTTGTCACCTGGCGCCTGGCTCCCGTCTGAAGATCGAGCTCGTAGATATTGTAGATCCCCGTTTCATCGCTGGCATAGAAAATCGACTTTCCGTCCCGGGAAAATGATGGATTCCTGGCGTCCGGACCCGACACGAGGACCCGGAAGTCCTTCCCATCTTCATCGATCATCGCCACGGATTGATTGTTGGCACCGGAAAACCCGAACGCGATCTTTGATCCGTCGGGTGACCAAACCGGCGTAAATACTTGCTCCCCGTCGATGAAATCCGTCACGCGCCGGATATTCTTCCCCATCGAGTCCGCAACGCCGACGTTGACCGTCCCATCGCTTCCGTAGGCGAAGACGAGCTTCTTCCCATCCGGAGAGATTTTCGGATCCCACGCTCGCAGACCGTACGTGAGCCGCTCTTCTTCGTCGTTCGCCAGGTCGTAGCGATAGAGGTCGGAGAGCTTTGCGAAGAACTTGTTGTGTCGGCCCGTTCTGGAGTAATAGAGATATCGACCGTCGGGCGAGAACGAGAGTGTCGAGCGGGCCATCAGTCCGAGCTTCTTGGCCGTCTTCGTCTGGAAATCGTAGAGATAGACCGAGCTCAGGCCGAAATAATCCTCCCCCTTGTTGGAGACATAGGCGAGCTTCCTCCCGTCCGGCGTGAACTGCGGGTAGAAATTGCCGAACCCCTCCTTTTCGATCACCTCCCCCTCAACCCGATTTGCCGAAATGGCGCCGGCAAGCTTCTTGTAATGCACCGTCTTTGCCTTCTTCCACTCCTCATACAACTCCTCTCCCGACTTCCCCAACACCGCCGCGATGGCGCCGTCGATGGTGACGCGCGGCAAACTGCTCAGGGCCCGCGAGATCTCGTTCAGTTTATCGACGCCGTAGGTGTCCGCGATGTACCCGACGATCGAAAAACCTGCGTTGTACGAGGATTCGTTTCCGAGGCTTGTCTTGCCGAACACCGCCATCTCCTCCCACGTCAGCGGGTTGCCGGCGAGCATGTACATCCGCAGGATCATGTCCCGGTGCGAATCCCAGTAATCATACTGGAACTTCGGAGAATTGTACTGCGCCACTCCCTCGGCAAACCAGCTCGGGACGACGAACGCCGACAGCGGGTACGACACGATCACGTTCGGATAGCCGTAGAGCACGTCGGTGCGCCGTTCCGCCTCATAGCCCAGCCACTGAAGGTAGATCGCCGGAATCGTGCGTCCGAGCTTCATCGCGGTCTGGATCTGAATGATGTGGGTGAACTCATGCGCCACGACATCCTGAAGCCACGGGTGCGTGCCCCTGAGCTCGAAATCGAGCGCCGGCGCCCAGATCTCAACCTTGTTATCGTAGAAGTACGCTGCCCCGTTCGAATAATCGTCATGATCGCGAACGACGAACGTCACCTTCTGATCGGGCTCGTGCTGGTACATCGTGGTAATGGGCCCGTAGATCTCCTCGGCGATGGACGCGACCTCGCGGCCGGTACGCTCTTCCCCGTTGTGGAAGTCGACCCGGAAGTGAGGGGTTTCAATCGTCTGCCACGTCAGATCGGGACGCGGGTAGTCACCATCTTGCGCCGCGAGATACGAGGTTAAGAGGATAATCAAGAAGATGATGAGAGAGGGAATTCGCACCGTCGCCGCCTAGAGCTTGAAATCGAACCGTGTGATCTGGTCCTGGGTCAATATGACGTACCCGTAGCGGCTGGTCTGCAGGCGGAATTCCAGGACCACGTAGGGCGTGATTTGATAGTTCCCGAGGAAGCTGGAGCTGTCAGCCGAATAGAGAGGAACCGGATAGAACCCCACAGGCAAATACTGATTAGGTATGATATAGTGACCGGACGTGTCGGTTGTTGTAACGACGTTTCCGCTCACGACGACGGGATAAGACATTTTCGTCTGGCCGCCGACAATGTACTGAACGGTGTAGGCGCCGCTGGGTTCCGGATTACCGAAAGCGTCTTCCTGGTCCCAATCGATTTCCAAGTATCCGTCCTCAGGAGGTCTGCCTTGAAACAAGGTAACCACCGGTCTGTTGAGCAGGTCGAAAACGGTCACGCGTACGATCGCGGTGGGATCACTCGGCTGGAAGACCTTCGACGGCGGCGGATTGTTATCCACAAGCTCGAAGTCATAATAGATTGCGATCGGCAAACCGCGGACGGGGTTGCCCAGACCGTCCAGCACGAACCCCTCGATCTGGTATCCGGTCGTCGCGGCCGGCTCAGCGACGGGTGGAATATCGCGCTCGCACGCCTGCAGCAGAAATAAACAGAGAGCGAGAGGCGGGAATGTCCAGGACGGCCGCACGGCAGAGACCTCTACTTCACCACCGCAATCTTGATGATCGCCACCTGACTGCGATTCGCTCCGGTCGCCTCGATGCGCGCAAGATAGACTCCGCTTTGGACGTAGGACACATCCCACGTCACATCTCCGTCGACACCTCCGATCGCGTGCGCCTGAAGCTCGGCGATCTTCAAGCCGGCAAGATCGAAGATCTTGATCCGGATGGCTGCATCCTCCGGTGTATAGTACCGGATGTGCGTCGTGGAACCGTACACCGGATTCGGCCAGTTGTACACGCGCGAGGCTGGAAGGAAGTCCGAGGGCGGAGAGCTCGGCGCGATCCCCGATCCTTCGTAGCTCGCATGACCGGCGTCTCCGAGGTACTGCGACCATGCAATCGTCGTCGGCTCATACTTCTCATTCAACTCGACCGCTTGAAGTGAGCCCGGCTCCTCCACACCGACGATCCCGATCTTGCCGCCCGTTGTCTGGAACAAACCCGGCAGCGTCTGGCCGGGCACCGCGTACTGCACCGGGAAGCCATCGACGAGACGGCCTGCCCTGTCGTACGCAGCCAACTGCCCTGAAGACCCAACGGCCAGGATATCGAGGAGACCGTCCCCCGTGATGTCGCCGACGAGCGGGAGTCCGACGAACGTATTGCCGCTGGCCGCTGCGACCGGAAAGCCCGCCAGAATGGCGCCCGAGGGATTGAAGACATAGAGCTTCGTCCCCGTCAAGAGGACGACATCCCGGCCTCCATCAGCATCCACGGCAGCAACCCCGAGGGCAAGAATGCTGTCGCCGGGGACTGCATACTCATACAACTTTTCGCTGAGAGTTCGATTAAAGACGACGAGGTTCCTGCCGCCCTGCTGCGCAGCCGCCACAAAATTGCCCAGGCTTGAAACGCCGCCCGCGAGCAGCCACGGATGAGACGAGTCACCGAGGGCGACTGATGCTTGTTCGCTGAAGAGGCTCCCAGACGCCGCATAGAAGAGTTCGGAAGGCTTCGAGAGGCTCGGCGTGGGCAGCTGGGCGATCGAACCGATCGCGCCGGACGAAAGGCTCAGTTTGCTCTGGATGACCCCCGTCGTGCTCACCTGCCAGACCGAACCGTGCTCTCCTCCGACGACGATCGCACGTGCGAGTGAGACGTCGGCAAACATCGGCGGCGTCGTAATCCGATCCCCCAGAGACACGACGACCGTTTGGGTGGAATCGATGATGCCGTCGCCATTGTTATCCCGGACGGTCCAGATGTACAACGAGCTGTCTCGTGCCCCCACGATCATCGTGGTGCCGGACACCAGATCGGCTGCCGCTAAGCTGAACTCTCCTCCCTTTGCTGACAGCAAGCCGGTCGAGTCTTGAGTCTTGCTGGCACCACTTGCTTGAAACGCGTAGACGCCGTCATTGGCACCGACGAGGACCGTCGAACCGAGGATGGTCGGTGGCGTCGTCGTTCCGGCGGAAGCGAGGGCTCGCTCGAACCCCTGGATTCGCTGGATCTTGTCGTCGCCGATCTGGACGGTGAGCGTCATCCTCGGCGCGCGTGCGCTGAAATCCTTGATCGTCACCAGGCTGCGAGCACCGTCGTAGGCGTTGCTGTTGGGGTACGTGCTCTCGTCGAAGAGGTTCTTGTACACGTTCCCGGTATTTCCATTGAACCAGCAATCGAGCGGAGAGCCGAATTCATCTCCGTACGTCAGGGGCTGGCCGATGTCGATCGACCCGTCGGCCTCTTCCAGATCGACGCCGCGATGGTTCGGATCCGCATTGACGGTGTTATCCTGCAGTCCGCGTGCGATGACATTCTCGTCGATATGCCAGATCAGGATCCCTCCTCCAATGTATTCATTCCCCTGGCCGGTGATTCCGGGAATAGCCCAGTCGAAATCCTCCACGTCGATCACCGAGCCGGAAACGCTGGTAACGTTGGTGAGCTCGAATCCCGCCTCGTCGGCCGGGAAATATTGCGTGATCGTAGAGTTCCCCTTCCGGATCGTCAGGCGCTGCCCGTTCCCCTGCGGATCGCGGCTGCGATTCTCGATTAGAAAATACTCACGGTCGTTGATGGGCACCTTGTAGATCGTATCTTGTCCGACGCTCGTCAGGCCGACGGCCGGAACCGAGACGGGGGAGGTCCCCGGGGGAAGCGTAACAGGTGTCACCCATCCGAGGTAGACTTTCTCCCACGCGCAGGGCTCGGGGGGGAAAAGCCCCCCGAAGAAGTAGATCGACGCGGCGACATCCATCAGTCCGAATTCGCCGATCCCCGACCAGCCCCCCTGGGTGTCGAAGAGATCGGGAAGTCCGAGGAAACTGCCGAACGAGTTCGCGAGCAAACCGTTGATGCTTCCCTGGATGGTATCGACGGTGCTCCCGGTGTAAATGAACCTCGTCTCCGTTTCGGGGATGATCATCGTGTTGGTGATGGAGAACGTCCCGTGCTGCACCGGGACACCGTTGAAGGTCGGGTTGTTGAGGGCGCTCCGGAGCGCATTCAGGTTCAGCGTGACGGAAGGAATGTCGCTTGGCGTCGGGTCGTACCCCAACAATCCAACGACGTCGACATCCCTGCCGACGCCCGCGTGGAACAGCGCGAACGCGTCGTACTGGGAGAATTGGATGGAAGGATAGAGCGAATCGGCGGCGTGCCAGCTGTCAATGACGAGCTGGGCGAGCCTGCTGTTGTCGTTCGATCCTTTCGGAGGCGCGTACGCCGACATCGGATTCGGCAGCGTGATCACCTGACCGAAGACCTCTCCCTTCACGTTCATCTTCCCGTTGGAAACCTTCCGGAAGTAATTGGAGAGGAAAAGGAGTTTGTAGGCGAAATACGCCGAATCGTGCGGCGGGGGATCGATGAAACTCCACGTTCCCGTGGTATCGATCTCGAACGCCCCGTTCCCGGTCGTCTGCGGGTCGGTGTCGGTCGGGAAATCGACCATCAGCCCCAGAACGCGGATGGTATCGCTGGATTGAGCCAGCGGGGAGATCGCCTGCAATGATCGCAGTGCAGAACCCGGCCGGATGAGCCGCAGCGGACGGACCGACGGAGAGGCCTTCAGCGCGGCGGCGGGCGGATTGAGCCGCTCCGAACGGGACGGAGCAGACTGGCGCGCACGCTCCTGCGCGGCGACCGGGACAAAGCAAATGAGGAGCCAGAAGAGAAGTCGACGTGTTAGCATAGATCTCCGGGTTGATCACAGAACATCGCGCCACTGCCGAGCCGGCTGCACCGCGCAGCGAATCGGCACCTCTTGAAACCTACGAGGTCCCTCCCCAGGAGATCAAGAGCGTGAAGCGTAGAGTTTCACCGAGCGGATGTTGCTCCTCGAACGTGCTGATGTAGCTGAAGTCAAAGCCGTAGATGTCGTAGCGAATGCCGGCACCGAACGTCAAGAATTTCCGATTGCCGTACTGGGGGTCCTCATAGAAGAACCCGGCCCGCAGCCCGATCCTCCAACCCTGACCGTACCAATATTCCAGGCCGGTGCTGCTCACAAACTCACGCAGTTCCTCCCGGAGAGGTTTGTCCGTCCAGGAGGTGATGAGCGCCTTGTAGAATGGATCGCTTGTCCCATCCGGCTTCTTCCGTACCAACAGCTTGCTGACGTCGACGATGGCGGTAAGGTTGTTGTAGTCGCTCTTGATGATCTTGTAGGCAAGTCCGAGGCGGAAGTTCGTCGGCAGGGGATCGGCCTGCGCTTTGTCGATGTACGTCAAGGCCGGGCCAAGGTTGGAAATATCCAACCCGACGCTGAGGTGGTCTCCGACATCGAGGCCGGTAAACGGAATCTCGAGGGTTCGCGGCCTGTAGAGCAGCCCGAAATCGAAGCTGAACCCCGATGCGATACCGCGTCCTTGTTCCTCGGCCGTTCCGAAGGGTGCGAGAACGCTGTGAATGAACCGGCCGTTGACCCCCAGCGCCAAGCTCTCCGAGACCTTTGTCGCATAGCCGACTGTGACCGCAAACTCGTACGCCTTGAATTCTTCCAGCGGCGTCGGGTCGTTCTCGGTTCGAGTGAAGGTCCCCAGGTTGAGGTACGTGACGCTCGCGGCCAACGTGCCGTCGATCTCAGGCATATCCCGCCGGTAAACGAGATAATCGATGAACAGGTCGGGGAGGTTGAATTGCGGCAGCCAGTTCGCGTGGGAGATGCTGATCTCCTGCCCATGCTGATAGGCAAGCCCAGCCGGATTCCAATACAACGCCGACGCATCGTCGGCCAGTCCGGTGCCGGCTTCACCCATGCCGCTTGCTCGCGAGTTCGGCGCGATCAGAAGAAACGGAACTGCTGACGTCGACACCTGGGCCTGAGCAGTTCCAGCAACTGCGATCAGCGCCAACAGCACAAACCCACTGAGTTGCTTCACCATGACAAACTTCCTCCTACGAAAGTATCCTTTCCGACAGACGAACTGTCGGCGTGAATAAAATAGTCTATTTTAGAGTTACTTTCAACAACCTGCCAATCTCCGCCAGAACACCCTTTCACTTGCCTCCCGACCTCTATCGCAGCACCGCCAGCTTCCCCAACACCTCGGAGGTCGAGCTGCCGTCCAGCGATTTCGCGATGACCTTATAAAGATAGACTCCGTTCGCGAGCTCGTTCCCGTCACGATCACGACCGTCCCACGGAACCTGGACGAAACGGTCGATGATCGACGGCGTCTCGATCGTCTGAATGAGCCTGCCCGCCACCGTGTAGATCTTGATCTCCACGTCGATCGGATCGACCGACGCCCGCTGGAACGTGAACGTTGTCAATCGGCCGAAGGGATTCGGAACGTTGAAGACATCATAGATCGCCAGCTGCGATCCGGCACGGACTTCGAAGAACGTCTCGGCGCTCGACGAATTGTTGTAGATATCCCACGCCTTGACCGACAGCGTGTGGCGACCCTCCGGCAGGCTGCTGAACTGATATCGAACCTCGCCGCTCTGATACGTGTCGAGATTGCCGCGGTAGAAATTCGTCAGGTCCACGGGTTGCGGAGCGTTGTCGAGCGTCGCCTGCAAGCTGTGCCCGATGCCCGCGGTCGAGGTATTGATCCCACTCGGATCCGTCAGATCGACGATCAACATCGCATCCGGCTTCACGACATCCCCGGGTCGAAACGCATCGTCCTCCAGGTGGATAGCGATCTGTGGCCCGACCGTATCGGCGCTCGCCGGAGCGCTCCCGGCGATCGAGATGCTCTCACTATACCCGCTCGCGTCGGTGGAATCGCTCCACGCGTAGAGAGAGATCCGGGAACGGGCGTCGGCATAGGAGACATCCTTGGGGATCGGGAAGGTGCCTTCGTACATGCCATTTCGAACCGAGATCTCGCCGCGATAGATAAGACTGCCGGAGACGTAGAACGAGAAATTGCCCCATTCCGGCACAACAACCTTCTGCTTCGCGTCGTACGCCTCAACGAGAGCGCGGCCCGTAAAGCCGTTCAGCGCCGTCCCGCTCGCCGCCTCCACCCCGCCCTTCACCGTCACCTTCTGAAGCGCGGCGACACTGATGAGCCGGACGGCATCCTCCCCGTTGATGCTGTCGACTGTGGCGATCTCCCTCGGCATCGCCAGCCTCATCGTCGGATCGGCCAGAAGGTGATGCTTTTGATCGTTCGTAAGGTAGTGGATCTGCTTCGTTGCCCACATCGCGTCGCCGAGCCGGACCGGGCGACCCTGGTCATCGCGTTGGGAGAGGAGATAGGTGTAGAGAGTCTGATTCAGGCTGGCGTTTTCTCCGGAATAGACGACCCGATCTGCCGTCACAACACCGATCGCTCCCCGGTTCGCCATCGTGATCAACTGCTCGCCCGCACTCGCACCTTCCGGATCATCGTATCGGGCATAGTCGCACGTAGCGGCAACGCAGAGAAATAGTCTGCCGGGGTTAGCGATCTTGACGAAGTCCTCATCATCTGCGAAGACTTTTTCGTGCGCCCATTGGTCGGTGTTTCCGTGGCCGGTCCAGTTGAGGATCAGCGTGCCGCGGTTGATGGCGTCGACGATCGCTTGATTGACCGTCGGCATACGCCTGCCGGTCGAGGTGATCACGGCCGGATACTGGATGAGGTAGATCTTGTCCTTCTGAAAGCTATTGGGTGTGTAGATCTCGGCCAGCTGATCCGATTGATACGTATGCGTGCTCCCGTCATCCCCAGTCGAGGTCAGACCGTCATCAGCGGCGAAGGTGATGCGGTCCCTCCACGAATCGAACGGCGCCGACAACTCGTAGGCGATGATCTTGTCGACAACATCCTTGGCCTCCTGGAGAGAATGGACCGGGAGGCGGCCGATCCGCAGGGAGATCCGGGGTGATGCCGGATCGAGCGTTACGTAAGAATCATCGCTCGCCAAGGTGTAGATCTGATCATTCGATTCCACGGTCTCGTACGGCGGAACCCAGTTCGTTACCTGAGACTTGATCTTCTTGTAATCGTAACTGCCGGCGCCGAAGAGCAGGACGTACCGCAGCGTGTCCGACCAGTTCGTCTGCGCGTACTTCAAGAAATCTCGAATCGCCGTCGGATCCAACATCCCGACGGAGAACTCGTTGAAAATCTGATCGGTCGTCACGACGAGGGATTTGAGCTTGTCATGCTGCTCCCGGTACGCCTGGAGGCGGTCCGCCTCGCTCACGAAGTCCGGCGGCGAGATGATGACAAACTTCGCCGCGTTCGAGATGCTATGTAGGTTCGAATTGCCGATCCGCTGGACACCTCCCGGCGTCTTGAATCCCTGTAGGCCGACAACGGCGTACTCCCGCACCGACCCGGCGCTCTGCACTGCCTGAAATGTGCAGAGGGAAGCGTTCGCGGGATCGAAGACCAGGTTCGTGATCTGTCTGACGTCGTCATGCTTCGTCACGTCGAACGCATAGACGTCCCGGGAGGAGAGTTTCGAGATCGAATACTCGGCTGTGGCGGACGTGTCCGGTCCCGTGAAGAGCAGGAGATCACTAGTGGCTTCGAACCGCCGGCGATAGAGTATCTCAAACCAATCAAGCCAGCCCTGCGCAGCGCTGTTGCCGGTAACAAATTGAATGCGCACGACGCTCTGGTCGTTCGGAAGTACGCCCGTCCGCGCAAAGGTTTTCACGGGCGCCTGATAGGTCCATGGATTGAAATCCGCAATGTTGAGATCCGTCAGGCCCATCGGGACTGACCCGAGATTCTCATTGTTCTCCTGCACGCTGAAACTGTCGTACGTCCCCGACCGGTTCGCGAACGCGAACCGATAGATCACCGGTTTCGTCGCGTCCACCCCCGGGAGGCTGGTCACAAAGGTGTTCACGTTTGTCGCGGCGTCGAAGAGCTCCCCAAGCCACTGCTGGCCCGACTTCAGGTTGTTCACCAGCTCATCCTCCGTGAACGCCTTTACCTGGAAGTCGGGCGGCTTGTAGGCACCCGGGTCGTTCGTCGAGGGGAGCACGCCCATGTCCTTCCCCCGGCCGGAGCCGCCGAAGGTGAAGAAGTAATTGCTCGTTTCCGTGTAGTGATTGATGTAATGGTGGAAGGTCCTGCCGAGGGAATCGTACTTCCATCCTCTCGTGGATTTCCCGTAGAACAGGATGAAATCGTCCGTGTCCAGCGTCCCGTTTCCGTTCTTGTCGACGACGAGGCGAGGCACCTCCACCAAACCGTTCGGTCGCGCAGAACCCAGAGCCTCGGGCAACTCCTCCGCACCGTTGCCGAAGATCCGAACAGAGTTGATGTCGCCGATAGCGCTGAGGGCGATTTTCGCCTGCGCGAAGAAACTCTGGTCCAGTTTGTAGATCCCCGTCTCCTTCACCTCCATCTTATACCAGTCACCCTGAGCCAGTGGTGAATCCGCCGTCCTCTCTTCCCGGTGCTGAGCGCCGGACTTGAATGCGTTCGACGGGAATACGTTTTTCAGAAAGAGCGAGCCCGGCAGAGTGGACGCCGTCGCGCCGGTGAACTCTATCCTGACGACGATCCGACTGTAGATCCTGGCCACGCCCGTGGCCGTCGAAATCTGAAAAGGATACATCTTAAGCGTTCCAAGGATGAGGCCGCTCGATTCGCCGACGTCCGCCAGTTGGGCGATCGCCTTGGGCAAGAACTCGGTCGAGAGGAATTCCTCACGCAAAGGGACGTTGACGGCGACCGCGCCGAGCTCCTTATCCCGCTGGTACTTCGGATGGGCCGCTATCCTGACGCCGGTGAGCTCCTTGAAATCCGACGCTATCACCTCAAGGGTGTAGCGGCGGGTCGGCAGCTGGATGAGAAGAGCTCGATACGAAACCAATGGCGAGCCTTCTCTGCCCGGCTCGGGTATCGCGCCCCGGAAGTCAAACCGCGTGTAGGATCTTCCATCATTTGCGAGGACCTGAACGGAGGTGACGCTCGCGGTGAATTCGACGACGAGCGAGCGCGCATCTTCGCTGAGGACGCGCACGTCGGGCCCTGGCTGCGCCCAGGCGAAGGGGGCAACGAGAAGGAACGCGAGGATGATGGAGGTTCGCTTCATAGGGAAATAAGTATTTACACAGCGTAGTCTCAAGAAGAGGTCAAAAAACCCTACCCCCTGTGTCCCCCTTCCCTAACTGAGATTTAGGGAAGGGGGATTGAGGGGGATGGGTCCAATGACGCTGCAGCAAGAGCTGCCTCAACTGCTCCAGCACACCAGACAGGCTATGCTGAATCTCCTCATTCTTAAACCTCACAACTTGGATTCTTTTCGTGTTGATCAAAAAGGTCCGTAACTCATCGTACTCTTTCTGATACTCGTGACTCTTGCCGTCGGCCTCAAGTACTAAGCGATGCTCGTGACAGTAAAAGTCAGCAACAAAAAACTTTGCCTTGCCCTCATACTGACAAAAGAGAGGATGTTGACGAAGAAACTTCTTGCCGAGGAGTTTTCTGTTCCGCGGCTCATTCCAGAGAATCCGTTCGCTTTCGGTCATACGCGTGCGAAGCTGGCGGCTCACCTCTCTCGCGGCTTCAGCGATTGTTCTGTCTATCATTTGTGCACGCGTATCGAGAGTCTAAGCAGTTACGGGAATAAAAAAAGCCGAACGAGGCACGAAGACCGTCTCTCATTCGGCTAAACTTTGAAAACCGGAGCTACACCGAATTTGAAAAAGGTCTGTCGTACCTCAAGTGACCGCACACTGAACAGTTGAACTTGATCAGCTCGTTCAGATGACAACCTTTAACAAATCCCGATACTACGCTCCGTGTTTTGAACTTTCGACGCTCAAAAGATACTCATTCAGTCCACAAGAGTCAAGAGCTTTCTCCTGTGCCGTGGGCCTGCTCACCGACAATCCCTGCGTGGAAGAGATTGTGGAGGAACGAAATAGCATCGATCGACATCCGCTCTTCGTTGTTGAATTGATCACCCTGCTGCGCAGCGCACTTCCGAAAAGTCGGCTCGCACTCACGCCTTTGCGAAGCTGCTCCCCTCCGAATGCGCTGAGCGCACCAATGTTCGTCGGAGAGTTGCGGGCAGAGGTTCCTGGGCGATCATTGAAGGCCTTCTTGATTCCCGGACGGATGCACACGATTGCTCCTCAAGCCAACAAGAGCACAGGGTGCCGTTTTTTTTGATTGCGTATGTGACGAATTATGGGTAAATTTGTTTGGTTTTCCCAATTTTTCGGCCGGAGTTTAATGAACAGACCGCTCAACGTTCTTTTCCTTTCCAGCGAAGTCGACCCATTCGCCAAGACGGGGGGCCTCGCCGATGTTTCGAGCGCGCTCCCGCACGCCATCAAAGAGCTGGGGCACGAGATCCGAATCATGATGCCCCGGTACAGGTTCATCAGCGAACGCCGGTTCAAGCTTCACGATATCATCCGGCTGAAGGAGATCCCCGTACCCGTAGGCAAGGACAGCCACATCGGGAACGTGAAATCCTCTTTCATCAGCAACCTCAAGGAAAAGGTTCAGGTCTATTTCCTCGACAATCCGACCTATTTCGGAAGAGACGGCATCTATCAGAGTCCTGTGGGGAAGAAGGACTACAAGGACAACGATGAGCGGTTCATCTTCTTTTCCCGGGGGGTCCTGGAGACTTTGAAAAGGCTCGGCTGGCAGCCCGACATTATCCACTGCAACGATTGGCAGACCGGCATCGTACCGGCATACGTCAAGACGCTGTACAGTAGGGACGATTTCTTCAAGCCGATCAAGACCGTTTTCACCATCCATAACATGGCCTACCAGGGGGCCTTTCCCCCCGAGAGCTTCGAAAAGACCTGCCTTCCCAAGGCGCTCTTCCATGCCGACGGCGTGGAAGCATACGGGAAATTCAATTTCCTGAAAACGGCGCTTTCGTTCGCGGATGCAATTACAACCGTGAGCCAGCGCTACGCGACGGAGATTTCCACATCGGATGAGTACGGGGCCGGATTGAGCGGGCTCCTCTCGAAACGGAGGAAGGACCTCCACGGGATTCTCAACGGAATCGACTACAACGTCTGGAATCCCGCCTCCGACGAGTTGATCTATCGGAAGTACGACGTGAAGTCGCTCGACGCCAAGCTCGATAACAAGCGCGCCCTGCTCACACGATTCAACCTCTCGTTCAAGGAGACGACACCGGTGATCGGAGCGATCTCCCGACTCGTCACGCAGAAGGGATTCGACCTGGTGCTGGAGGCTTTCGACGAGATCATGAAGCTGAACGTGCAGTTCGTCTTGCTCGGGGATGGTGAGAAAACGACCGAGCGAGCATTCGACGCGCTCCAGAAGAAGTACCCCGATCGCGTCGGCGCCTTTTTCGGATTCGATAAAGAGCTTGCCCACCTCATCGAGGCGGGAAGCGACCTCTTTCTCATGCCGTCAAAATACGAACCGTGCGGCTTGAACCAGATGTACAGCATGCGCTACGGTACGATCCCCGTGGTCCGTGCAACGGGCGGCCTCGATGACACGGTCGAGGATTATACGGGAAACGGCAAGGGGACAGGCTTCAAGTTTGAGAAGTACGACTCCAAAGAGCTGCTGAAAGCTCTGCAGCACGCGCTCAAAGTGTACCAGCAGCCGGAGGAGTGGAGAAAACTGATGCGGAACGGAATGGCGAAGGACTTTTCGTGGGAACATTCCGCAAAGCTTTACGTCAATCTCTACAAAGAACTTCTGCGATAGTAGCTGCGTGAAGGTCGAACAGGTCGGAATCTTCTTTGACCGCGACGGTACCCTGAACACTGAGGTGGATTTTCTCTCCCGACCGGAGGAGCTTGAACTGATCCCTCACGCTGCCCGGGCAATACGCGAAGCGAACGAATGCGGAGTCAAGGTCTTCATCATCACAAACCAATCCGGTATTGCCCGCGGCTTGTTCTCGGAGACGGATCTAGCGGCTGTCCACAAGCGTCTTCTGGCCCTTCTGGCCCGAGAAGGTGCACACGTTGACGGCATCTATTTCTGCCCCCACCATCCCGACTACGGAACCCCCCGGTACAGGAAGCTCTGCAGCTGTCGGAAACCAAAGCCCGGAATGCTGAGGAAGGCGGTCAAGGAGCACGGAGTCCGCCTGCGAGATTCATTTGTGATCGGCGATCGATGCGTCGATATGGAGGCGGGGAGGGCGGCGGGCTGCGGGACCGCGCTCGTGCTGACCGGATACGGCTCTGTGGAAAGGGATGAGTGCGTGAAGAAAGCAAAGGTCGATTTTGTTGCCGGAGACGTGTACGAAGCGTGGCGCCAGGTCAAGGGAACGTTGAACGGCCGCCTGCGGTTGAAATCACACTGAAGCTATCGATAAAGGATGTCCACTTGAAACAACGATTTCTCCTGTCGTCGATCCTGGTTCTGCTGGTCATCACACTGATCCGGTGCAGCGAAGATCCGAACCCGGTCGGCGCGGGATTGCTCCCCGCTTCGGATTCCATCCGCCTCGATACCCTCACCGTCACAGCGACGGGAAGCTCCAGCGAAACCGCCATCCCGCTGGCTCTCTCTTCCCGCATTCTGATCGGCAACACGCCCGAGATGGAGGCGTGGGCCGTCATGCGGTTCGGCCCGATACCGGACTCCATCCTCTTCCTCCCGATGCTGAGTGCCGAAATCAACCTGCGGACCGTCTACCATTTCGGTGACTCTCTGGCTGCCTTTTCCGTCGACGTCCATCAGGTGCTGCAGGAATGGGGAACGGACTCCCTCACGATCGATTCCCTGCAAGCTCCCGGCTTCTACGATCTCACATCGCTCACGCAGGCGGCTTTTCCGTCCGTCGGTGACACGGAGACGATCAGCATCCCCGTCGACACGAACATGGTGCGCTCCTGGGGGACGTATAGTGACACCGTGTTCACGAACTACGGCCTCCTCTTGCGCCCCACAAACACAAACGTTATCAAGGGCTTTGCGCCGTTCATCGCCGCGGACGCGACACAACTCCCGCAGCTCCTCATGACGTTTCAGGACAGCGCCGGCAATATCGACACGGCAATCGTCAACGCGGGCACGTACCGGTATGTGACGAGACTCAAGAATACGACCTGGGCTTCAGATAGCGTGCGTATGTACGTCCGGAACGGGGTTGCCTACCGCGGGGTTGTCGCTTTTGACGTGAGCTCCATCCCTCTCCACGCGGCCATCCACAAGGCAACGCTTCAGCTGACGCTGGACCCGACACAGTCGGAGTTCAACAGCTATACCGTCGACTCCACGCTCAGCATCTTTGTCACCGATGATGGAACGTTCATCAATTCCATCAACGAGATCGGCGAGCCGCAACAGCCGGGCGACCAGCGCATCTATGAGTCTCCGGCCGGGCAATTCGTGCAGCGCTGGGTTCGCGGGACCGCGCTGCAGAAGATCGCCATCGCGGGATACGGGGAATCCAACGCTGTGGACCTCTTTGTGTTCTACGGCGCCGCGGCTTCACCTGAGCTGAAGCCGAAACTCACAATCATCTATTCTCTCATGCAGTAGCGCCATGAAAAAGGCTCACCGGTCCATCCTGATCGTGCTCCCGCTCCTCAGCATCATGCTCGTCGGGAGCCCTTCGTTGACCTACGCCAATGGCCCGACCTTCTCCCGGTTCGGCGTGGGCGATCTCCTGCGCCGCGGAAATAGCCGGATCGATGCGATGGGCGGTGCCGGCATCGCGCTCGTCGGCGACGGATTCATCAACGGTTTGAACCCTGCCGGCCTTTCGAAAATATCTCTCACGAGGATCTCAGGCGGGTTTGAATACTCAAGCTTCTACTCAAACGACGGATTGCATTCCAGCCGCTACAGCCGGGGAACGTTCGAAGGCGTCGCATTTGCCATTCCGATCGCGAAGAGTCTGGGCATCACGATGCTCATGGAGTCTTCCCCCTTGAGTAACGTGGACTACGCCATCGAGGAGAAGGACACGGCTCTCACGCAGGATTTCTACGGTGCCGGCGGGCTGTCCCTCTTGAGCATCGGCGGGTCCGTCTCTCCGCTCAAGAATCTGTCGTTGGGATTGAAGCTGAACTACGTGTTCGGCCGAATCGAGCAGGTCGGCAAGTTCACCTTCGTGGACCCTTCCTTCACCGATAGTCAGATCGATCGATCTGACTATTACTCCGGGTTCACTTTCACACTCGGCTCTATTTACGAAGGTGTAGGTGACCTCTTCAACAGCTCCTCCTTGGATTCCTTGTCCGTTGGATTCGTCCTGACCACGCCGGCCGTTCTCTCCGTCACGCACGAGAGCATTCTTACAACGAGCGCATCGTTCGACACGACACAGAGCGCTTCAGGAAAGGTCGATTTGCCGCTCGCGTTCGGCGTCGGCGCCTCCTATGTGTTCGCGGATCGGTACTCCATCACGGCAGATGCCTTCCTGCAGAACTGGGGGACCGCGAAGTTCTTCGGAAGTCACCCCGCAGAGATTCGGAACAGCACTCGGGTTGCCCTCGGTTTTGAGGCAATGCCGTCGAGAGAGGCCCGCACCTTTTGGAGCGCGCTTGTCTATCGGGCAGGAATCTATTATAATTCGACGTACTACAAAATCAACGGCCAGCCGATCGATGAATGGTTCGTGACGGGCGGTCTGGGGATCCCGATCGGCCCGGGAGCACGCATGAACGTCGGCCTCCACGCGGGGATCCGCGGGACGACGTCGGCCAACCTCCAGCGGGATACGATCATCCGTTTGAGCGTTTCCCTGAGCGCGAGCGAGGCGTGGTTCTTGAAGATCGAGGAAGATTGATCCCCTTGAACGAAATCTACGGTGACCTATGCTCGCCTTAGCAAGCGATCACGCCGGTTTTGCCTACAAGGAGAAGCTCAAGAAGCTGCTCGATGAAATGAATCTCCCGTACCGCGACTTCGGGACCACATCCGCCGATGCCACCGACTACCCGGATTGGGCGCACCGGGCCGCGGAGTCTGTCTCTTCGGGGGAGTGCGATCGCGGCATCCTGATCTGCGGAACGGGAATCGGCATGTCGATCGTCGCGAACAAGCACAAGGACGTGCGTGCTGCCGCGTGCGGATCGGCGACAGCCGCGCGGTTGGCACGCGCACACAACAATGCGAATGTGCTGACATTCGGAGAGCGATTGATCGGCTGGGAGGCTGTCGTCGACATCGTGAAGACATTCCTCTCCACTGCATTCGAGGGAGGACGGCACGAACGAAGGGTACAGAAGATTCATTCTCTTACGGGACTCTAGCTGGCGCGGCAACTGCGGCAGTCGGAACGGTCCGGCGGATGAACATCCCGCAGGAGCTTACGAGGGGATGGAAGGCCGGGAAGCACGCTCTGGCGATTCCAAAAAGGGTGACTCTGAGAATCGAACAGGTCATCCCTACCCCTCTCGTCCAACTCTCTCACTTTTTCAACCACGACGCTCTTACACGGAAGAGTCCAGACCATGCAACACCTCAAATCTGTAGACGTTGAGATCTTCTCGGCAGTTCAGAGTGAGATCAACCGCCAGAACACGAAACTCGAGCTGATCGCTTCCGAGAATTTTGTGAGCCTTGCAGTGCTCGAGGCGCTCGGAACGGTCCTCACGAACAAGTACGCAGAAGGGTATCCCGGCAAGCGGTACTACGGGGGCTGCGAGTTTGTCGATGTCGCGGAAAACCTCGCCCGCGAGCGGGTGAAGAAGCTCTTCGGCGCCGAGTATGCGAACGTTCAGCCGCACTCGGGCTCTCAGGCCAACATGGCGGTCTACTTTGCCTTCCTCAAGCCCGGCGATCACGTCCTGGGCATGAACCTGTCGCACGGCGGGCACCTGACCCACGGCTCGCCCGTCAATTTCTCGGGACAGCTGTACCGGTTCAGCGCGTACGGGGTATCGAAAGAGACCGGTTACATCGACTACAACGAGGTCGAAACAATCGCGAAGCGCGACCGTCCGAAGATGATCACCGTCGGCGCGAGCGCCTATTCGCGCAATATCGATTATAAAGCGTTCCGCACGATTGCCGACCAGGTAGGCGCGTTCCTCTTCGCCGACATCGCACACCCCGCGGGCCTCATCGCCAGCAAGCTCCTGAATGATCCGCTGCCCCACTGCCACGTGGTGACCTCGACGACGCACAAGACACTCCGCGGCGTCCGGGGCGGGTTGATCCTGATGGGAAAGGACTACAAGAACCCGTTCGGCCAGGTCGCTCCCAAGTCCGGACGCACGAAGATGATGTCCGAGTTGATCGACTCGACGGTTATCCCCGGGATCCAAGGCGGCCCGCTGATGCACGTGATCGCCGCGAAGGCGGTCGGGTTCCACGAAAACCTGCAACCCGGATTCGTGCAGTATTCGGAACAGGTAATCAAGAATGCGAAAGCGCTCGCTGCGGCACTTGTCAATCGAGGATACAACATCATCTCCGCCGGGACCGACAACCATTTGATGCTGATCGATCTGCGGAACAAGAATGTCACGGGGAAGGACGCCCAAGAGGCCCTCGATCGGGCCGGCATCACGGTGAACAAGAACGCCGTTCCGTTCGACGACAAGTCCCCGCTCATTACCTCCGGCATCCGCATCGGGACACCCGCGCTGACCACTCGAGGCATGAAGGAAGCCGAGATGGAGACCGTGGCATCATTGATCGAGCGCGTTCTGAGCGACATCGGGAACGAAACGGCCTCTGCGCAGGTGCTCGGTGAAGTGCATCAGCTGTGCTCCGGGTTCCCAATCTACCAGACTCTCGTCGAGAAGAACTAGCCCGAGAGAACAACGTGTTCCGCGAACTCCTTATTAGATTTCTGCGACGGGCTGACGCTGCGAAGGACTCCGACGAGCAGAGAGAGATGTCCTTCCTCGATCACCTGGAAGAGCTCCGCTGGAATCTCATCAAGTCGCTCATCGGTCTCGTCGTCGCCATGGTCGTCTGCGGGATCTTTGCGGACTTCATCGTTCAGAAGCTGCTCCTCAGTCCTCTGCTCAACGTCGGCCTCAAGGCACAGGTCCTTGCGCCCTATGGCATCGTGCTGCTCTACATGGAGGCCGTCCTGGTTTGCGGGCTCATTCTGAGCATGCCGAACACGCTCTTTTGGCTCTGGAAGTTCGTCGCACCCGGCCTTCTCCCCAAAGAGCGCCACTATATTTCGGCCATCGTCGCCCTCACATCACTCTGTTTTTTTGCAGGCGTCGCCTTCGGCTACTATGTGCTGATACCCACGGCGCTCAATTTCTTCGCGCACTTTGGGACAGAAAACCTTTCGCTCAACATTGCCATCGACCGGTACGTCAGCTTCGTGCTCGCGCTCATCCTCGGGTCGGGGCTGGTGTTCGAGCTTCCGATGGCGACGTATTTCCTCGCCAAGATGGGGATCCTCACCCCGGCGTTCATGCGTCGCTACCGCCGGCACGCGATCGTGGTGATCCTGATCGTCGCCGCCGTCGTGACACCGACCCCGGACATCGTCACACAGCTCCTGCTGGCATCCCCGATGATTATCCTCTACGAGGTCAGCATCCTCATCGCCGCGGTCGTCCACCGGAAAAAACGCGCGAAGGAGGAGGCAGCCTCTCCCCCTGAGGAAGGACAATCGTGAACCGGACGCGGAACAGGATCGCATCGCTCGAAAGCATCAAGGAACCCGTCGAAGGGGAGTTGAGGAGTTTCGGCACGTTCTTCAGAGATGCGATGCGCTCACGGGTCGGACTGGTCGATCTCATCGCACGGTACATCGTCCGCCAGAAAGGGAAACGCGTTCGACCCATCCTCGTGTTCCTGAGCGCCAAGGCGTGCGGCGAGGTCAATGAGAGCACCTTCCGCGCGGCGACGCTTGTCGAGATCCTGCATACCGCGACGCTCATCCACGACGACGTGGTGGACGACGCGGACACCCGCCGGGGTCTCGCATCGATCAACGCTGTCTGGAAGAACAAGGTCGCCGTCCTCATGGGGGACTATCTCCTCTCACGAGGGCTGCTCCTGTCATTGGAAAGCAACGACTATTACTTCCTCCGCTGCACTTCGAATGCCGTCAAGAGAATGAGCGAAGGGGAGCTCCTCCAGATTCAGAAGAGCCGGCAGCTGGACATCGACGAAGAGACGTACCTCAAGATCATCGGGGACAAGACCGCTTCACTGTTTTCGACGTGCACCGAGATCGGCGCCGCCAGCACATCGGAAGATCCTCAGCGAAGGGCACAGATGCGCGACTTTGGCGAGCACGTGGGTGTCGCGTTCCAGATCCGGGACGACCTCCTGGACTACCTCGGGCGGCGGAGCGTGATCGGCAAGCCCACCGGGACCGATCTGAAAGAGAAGAAGCTGACGCTGCCCCTGATTCACGCCCTCCGTCAGGGTCCGCGCAGGGATGCGAAACGGGCACTCCGTGCCGTCAAGAAAGGTGCGAAGCAAAGGGATGTTGAGTGGGTGATGGCTTTCGTGAAGGACGCGGGAGGCATCGAATATGCCAAAACGAAGGCGAAAGACTATGCAGATCTCGCACGGAAGGACCTCGCGACCCTCCCGGAATCGCCGGCAAAGGAGTCCCTGCTCCAATTTGCGGATTTCGTGATCGAGAGGGTCAGCTAACGAATCTGGATGGCACCCCCAGGCATCAGCCCGATTTCGCCGGCAGCCCCGGGCTTCAGCCCGGGGCTGGAAGGTGCAAACCAAAGAACAAAACCCGCCCCGAAAGACTTCGGGACGGGTTTCGCATTTCGAACCGGGTGAGACGCTCGCCGAATCTAGTCAGCCGACGAGTAGAAGTGGTCATCCAGCAGAATCTCGAACCAGAGCTCCATCTCGTCGAGCATTTTCTGATCGGAATAATAACCGATGCTCTTGAACTGGATCATGCCTTTCTTGTCGATGACGAACTTCGTCGGGATGCCCTCCACCCCATACTTCTCTACGAACCCCTCATCGTAGAGCACCGGGAAGGTGTACTTGTTCTCCTCGATGAACTTCTTCACCGCATCCTCCCGCTCGGCGCCCATCACCCGCTCCCACGTATCCAGGGCAAGGATCACGATCTTCGGATTGTCCTTGTACTTGTCGTAGATCTTCTGCAAGGCAGGGAAGGAAGCTTTGCACGGACCGCACCACGTCGCCCAGAAATCGAGCACCACAACCTTGCCCTTCAGGTCGGACAGCTTGACAGTCTTTCCATCGAGTCCTTTCAGCGCAAAATCGATCGCCGGCGTCTTGATGCGTTCTTTCATCAGATCCTCTTTCATCTTCCCTTTCGCCGCACCCCGCAAGTCGGCCAACGCGCGGTCAACACCGCTCTCCGATCCGTTCACCTTCCCATACGCTGCCTTGTACGACTCGATCAGCTTGTCGTTCGCCATCCCTCTCTTGATCGACTCGGCCGCCGTTGCCATCGCTTCCTTGAACTTTCCGTTTTTCACAAGACATTGGACGTACCGATGATTCACATCCGTGTCTTGTCCTTTCATGAGACCATACGCTTGCTTGTACGCCGCTTCGGCGTCCTTTGTCCTCCCGAGCTGGTACAAGCCGAACCCATACGTGTCGAGCACCATGCCAAGGCTTGATTCGTTGGCGCTTTTCCACTGGGCCATGGAATAGTAGGGCGGCTTCAAGGAGGGATCAGGATGCTTCAACAAATCAACACCCTTTTTCGCCCACGCGACCGCTTTCTTCAATTGCTCCCCCTTTTCGATCAGGTCCCAGGCCAAGTTGTTGTACATCCCCCCATCCTTCTTCTTCATCCGATCCAGCAGCGAAGCAGCTTCATCATATCGTTTCGCGGCCGAGAGGAAGCTCACAAGCATCATCTGATAATTCTGAAGCTTTTCCCCTTTTTGCGGGAAGTCCTTGAGGAATTTCCCCAACAGGTCGGCGCGCTTGACAGGATCCCTTTCATTGTACACTGCGAGGAGCCGCGTATTCTCCGCGACCGCTCCCTTTGGATCCGTGCGCAGCGCAGCCTGTCTGATCTCGTCGGCCTTCTCCTTCTGGCCGACCTGTTCGAACCAGGGCAGCAGGCCCACGACCGCTTCCGCGTCCGCTTTGTGGACCTCGTAGAGCTTGTCCAGCTGCTGCTTGACCAGCGCCGTCGTCTCATCCCCCGGCTTCTCTCTCGTCATAATCGACCACTCTCCCACTGTGGCTCTCCAGCTGTCCGGGTACACCTGCTTTTCTTCTGCAAGTTCCCGTTTGGCGGCAGCCAGGTCCTTCTGGCACTTGAAATTCAGAAATCCACCCCGCTGCACAACGGAGGCGCGCTGCAGATGTGCACCCTTGACCGGCTCGCCGTTAGACCCGTAGACGATGAAATCCCAGACGTTCTCACCGTTGCTGTCCGTGTTTTCTCCGGACGCAAACTGCAGCAGGAGGAGCTGAGCCTTCTTCTCCTTAAGCTTGAAGGAGCACTTCCAGACCGTTCCCGATCTTTTCATCGGGAGCTCAAGCAACAGCGGCACGTCAGCGTCCCGTATCTGCAGGACCTGCGCCGTGATCCCCTTCGCGTCCCGCAGGGCCGCCGATTTCGCCGCGGCATTGTAGGTAATCGCAATCTCATCCCCGATCTTGGGCTTCGCCGGGCCGATCGAAGCCACCTGCTCCTGGCCCGCCGCCAGCGACAGCGCAAGCGCCGCCAGCACGAGCATTCCTCCTGTCACCTTCTTCACCATGATGAGCACTCCTTTTTTGTGCTTCCTCAGACAACTGACCGCTTACTCTTCCACAAACTCCTTTTCATCCATCCTCACCACGAGGACGGGGCACGGCGCATGCCGCACAACTTTTTCTGCCGTGCTTCCGAACAACACGTGCTCCACGCCGGAATGACCGTGGGTCGCTATGATGATAAGATCCATCGACTCCTCGCGGGCGTATTCGCGAATCTCGTAAAACGCCTTGCCGGTCCGGATGACCTGCTTCGCCGGAACCCGTCTGCCGATCTCCTTGGCGATGAGCGACTTCAGCTCTTCCGCCCCCCGCTGCCGCAGCTCGTCCTCGACGTTCGGGAAGCCGACTTGCCCGAAACTGAAATCCGCCGGGTAGATGGTGGGCTCGACGACGTACAGCAGGTCGATTGAGGCCTTGAACTGTTCCGCGAACGGGATGGCGTACTGGAGGGCTTTCTTCGAGTGGTCCGAGAAATCAATGGGGACGAGGATGCGACTCAATTTTATGTTGGTGCGACGACGCCGCGTTGGCTTCCTGCTGCTTCCGCGAGGTCTCTGATGCGGTCGATGCTTGGCGGTTGCCATCGTTGTCATCCTCCCAAAGGGATCACTTCGTGATCCGAAGATTCGGCGGATATCCCGCGCGGCGATGCGAGCTAATCGAGCCGGTTCTTGAGCTTGGAAAGCTCCTTGTCCGTTTTCCGCAGCCGCTCGGCGACGATCTCCGCGAGCTTCAGAACGATTTTTATTCCGAGGTTTGTCTTGGTTTCGATCAGGGTAAGAAGATCAGGACGGAAGAAGCCGATGAGCGAGCAATCGGTCTTGCACATGGCCGAAGCCGAGCGCGGCGACTCGTCCAACAACGCCAGCTCGCCGAAGAAATCCCCGTCCGAGAGCAGCGCCAGCTCCTTCTGACTGCCGTCCTTCTCGGCAATCACGATCGACACCTCTCCTTCCCGAATGATATACATCCCCAGGCCGGGGTCACCCTGATAGAAAACCGGCTCGCCCGCCTTGTACTCTCGTTTGTGAACGATCGCCGCGACCTCTTTCAGTTCACGAGCGGAAAGGCCTGCGAAGGCGTGGACCTTGCTGAGCAGCGCCTCCGTTGTCCCTTCTCGGACGCCGCGGCCTGCAAAGACGTTCTTCCAGATCGCGCTTTCGTTTCCCGAGTTTTCCACGTGAGGGTCCCGTCAATCGTGGACGAAATTCAACCAGCCGTACTTATCGTTGCCGGTCTGGACAATCTCAAAGAAGGCCTTCTGGAGGGCCCGGGTCACGGGGCCTGGTTTCCCATCGCCCACGGCAATCTTGTCGACGGACCGGATCGGCGTGACCTCAGCCGCCGTTCCCGTGAAGAACACCTCGTCTGCCACAAACAGCATCTCCCTCGGGACCTCTGCCTCCACCACGCGGTAGCCGAGGTCCTCCGCCACCTTCATGACCGACAGCCGGGTGATCCCCGGAAGGATCGCGGCCGTCAGCGGAGGAGTGTAGAGGGTGTTGTCCCGGACCAGGAAGACGTTTTCCCCGCTCCCCTCACTGATGTTTCCGAAGGCATCCAGCGCGATCCCCTCCGTGTACCCATCCAGAACCGCTTCCATTTTGATGAGCTGTGAGTTCAGGTAGTTGCCGCCCGATTTGGCCATCGAGGGTATCGTGTTCGGCGCCGAACGATGCCACGAGGAGACACACACGTCGATGCCGTGGTCCAGCGCCTCGGAGCCGAGGTACGACCCCCATTCCCATACTGCGATCATTACGCTCACGGGACACTTCAGGGGGTTCAGCCCCACCTCTCCGTAGCCGCGATAGACCACGGGCCGGATGTAGCATGCCTTCATCTTGTTCACCCGGATCGTTTCCTTGATCGCCACTTCCAGTTGAGCCACGGAGTACGGAATGGCCACGCGGTAGATCTTCGTCGAGTCGTACAAACGCCGCAGGTGCGCATCGAGTCGGAAGATAGCAGGCCCCCGTTTCGTATCGTACGATCGTATCCCTTCGAACCAGCTTGAGCCGTAATGCACCACGTGAGAGAGCACATGAATCTTCGCATCGTCCCAATCAATGAGCTTTCCATCCATCCAGATCTTGTCGACTTTCTTAACCGGCATAGTCAGTTCCTTTTCAGTTTAGAAGAGCGGAAGTATGAGCAGGTTGGCAAACTTAGACCGGCATCTCGTAGATGCGGTACCGCTTGGTGATCTTTCCGTTCAACGCTTCGGCCGCTTTGACCATTGCCCCGTTATCCTCCAACACCCAGCCCGCTTCGCCGTACTGGTAGCCAAGCTTCCGCGCGCGCGCCGCCGTCTCATAGAACAAAACCCCTGCGGCGCCGGTGTTGAGATACTCCGGGAGGACACCAAGCACGATAATCCGCACCATGTTAATCTCTTTCTTGTGCAAAAACAACCGCGCGAGACCGGGGAGCAGCCGACCCTTGTGGTTGTGTTTCAAGGCGATGTTGATGTCGGGGAGCGAGAGGGCGAACCCGATCGGCTTCCCTTTCACTTCTGCAAACAGAACGAGATCGGGAACGATGATCGGCTTCAGATCCACAGCCATAGCGTCGATCTCCGCATCGGTCATCGGCACGGCCCCCCAATTCTTCGCCCACGCGGCATTGTAGAGATCCTTCACGATCGCCACATCCTCATCGAACTTCTTCATATCGAGCGCACGAAGACTCAGACTGTTCCGCTGCTTCACGATGTTGTTCGCCCGTTCGAGCCGCTCGGAATAGACGGTGTCCTGGCTCAGCAAGTACGCGTAGAGGTCCTTCACCTTCTTGAATCCATACCGCTCGGTGAGCGTCACGTAGTACGGGGGGTTGTAGGGCATCAGGAGGACCGGGGTCAGGTCGAAACCGTCGACCAGCAACCCGTACTCGTCGTTCACCGACGGGTTCGCGGGTCCTCGCATGGCCGTCACGCCTTTTTTCTTCAGGTAGTCCGCGGCCACATCGAAGAGCGGGTTCGCCACGTTCTGATCATTGATGCACTCGAAGAACCCGAAGAAGCCGATGTTCTCGCTGTGCTCCTTGTTGTGGTTGTGATTCACAATCGCTGCGATTCGCCCGACGAGCCGGCCGTCCCGTTCGGCGAGAAAAAACTCCGCATCTGCGTGCTGGTAGAACGGGTTCTTCTTCTTGTCCATCAGCTTCCGGCGATCCATCAGCAGAGGAGGAACCCAGTGCGGCTCCTTCTCATAGATCTTCCAGAGGAACTTGATGAAGCGCTCCTGGTCCCTCCTGGTGACGACGGGACGAATTCGAACAGGGCCCATAGGCGGCTACTCGGTAAGTGGAGCTTGATTGTTGATTGACGGCGGACGAACAAAAAAGCCGCTGCGCCAGGCGCCGCGGCTCTTCACGCTAGTCTGTCCGGAAGAGGAGAATCATCGTCTTAATTGATGACCCCGAGCTTCTTTCCCACATCGTGAAAGACGTTGAGGATCTTGTCCAGATGCTCGTCCTCGTGCGTTGCCATATAGCTCGTGCGCAGCATCTCCATGCCCGGAGGGACGCCGGGTCGTATGAACGCATTCACGAACACGCCCGCTTCAAACAGCGCCTTCCACATGATCAGCACTTTGTCGGTGTCGCCGATGATGACGGGGACGACCGCGGAATCATGCTCTCCGACACGGAACCCCATCCCTTTAAGCCCTTCCCGCATCTTGCGCGCGTTGCGCATCAGCTTGTCGATCCGCCACGGTTCCGCTTCCAGGACGTCGAGGGCGGCAAGAGCCGACGCGACCGAGGCGGGGGTGGGGCTGGCGCTGAAGATGAGCGCCGGCGCATGGTGCTTCAAGAAGTTGATGACGGTGCGATCACCGACGACGAATCCCCCGAGCGATGCAAACGTCTTGCTGAAGGTTCCCATGGTCAGATCGACTTCCTTCTCCAGGCCGTAGTGGCTCGCCGTTCCGCGTCCTCCCTTCCCGATCACCCCTACCGCATGCGCGTCGTCGACCATGATTCGAGCATTGTACTGCCGGGCAACCTTCACCATGTTCGGAAGGTCAACGATCTCCCCCGAGGTGCTGAAAACACCATCCGACACAATGAGCTTGGGCGCTTCCAGGGGAAGCTTCGAGATCACGACCTCCAGATGCTTCATATCATTGTGCTTGTACCGGACGACTGACTCAGCTTTCCCGTCGACGAGAGCCCCTGCGCCGGTGGCGATGAGATTGCCCACAACGATGCACGCATGATTGTCCTTGTCCGAGACGACAAACTCCCCAGGCTGAACCAGGGTGGGAATGATGCCCTGCGCCGTCTGGAATCCCGTGCTGTACAGCAAACAATCTTCCTTGCCGAAAAATTTCGCCAGACGGCTTTCCAGCTCGACATGAAGGTCCAACGTCCCCGTCAAATACCGCGATCCCGAACAACCGGTCCCATACTTCTGAACGGCCTTGATCGCCGCCTCCTTGACCTTGGGATGGGCGGTCAGACCGAGATAGTTGTTCGAGCCCGCCATGACGATCTTCCGCCCTTCGATCATAACGGTAGGCCCTTCGCTCTCCTCGATCGCATGAAAATAGGGATAGTAGCCGAGCGCTTTCGTCTCGTCGGCACGCGTGAAGCTGCGACACTTGTCAAAGAGATCCAATGGTGCTCCGCATTATGAAGGTAGAAAGGATAACAACACCCCTGTCTTTGCTAATCAAAACTTTTTTGAATATACTCCATTAAGCAAAGAAAGTCAACGAATGCCCATTTTTCGCCTTATGGAGGTCTCATCCCACTCGCGCTCGTAACCGGAGGCACGGGCTTCATCGGAAGCCACACGGTGGAACATCTGCTGCAGCAGCGATTCAGCGTTCGATGCCTGGTGCGCCGCTTCCGCGAAGGGCTCGGCTGGCTCGAGGGTCTCCCTGTCGAGGTCGAGCGCGTAAGCCTGCTCGACGTCGATGCGCTGAAGGAGGTTGCACGGGATGCGGAATACATCTTCCACATTGCCGGTGTGACAAAAGCGCGAAGGCACCATGAGTTTTTCGAGGGCAACGTTACTACAACTAAGAATCTGCTGGAGGCTGCCTCAGAATCCCCTCGCCTCAAGAAGTTTTGCCTGATCAGCAGCCTCACGGCGGCGGGACCGAGCCAGGACGGTTCTCCGCTGGATGAATCCGCCCCCGCCCAGCCGGTGACAAGCTACGGAATCTCCAAACTCCAGGCCGAGACGCTCTGCCAGCTTCACGCGAAGAAAATCCCCATCGTTATCATCCGTCCACCGGCGGTGTACGGCCCTCGCGACCGCGACGTCCTCGAGTTGTTTCGTTGGCTCAAGAGAGGAATCAAACCCATCCTCGGGGATCCGCGAAAGACCGTGAGCATTATCTACGCGACAGATCTGGCACGGGCGATCGTCGAGGCTGCCGTCTCTGAGAAAACGACCGGAGAGACTTATTTCGTATCCGACGGTGCCGTCTATCGGTACGCTGATATCGTCGACCGGCTCGCTGAAATGTTGGGAAAACGAACGTTTACCCTGCGGGCACCCGCTCCGCTTGTCTACGCTGTCGCAGGCCTGACCGAGCTCTTCTCCGCGTTTTCCTCTAACCCCCCCCTGCTCAACCTGGAGAAAGCTCGGGACCTCATACAACCTCATTGGGTGTGCAGCCCGAAGAAGTTAGAAGAGCGGATTGGATTCAAGAGCGGCGTCTCACTTGCGGAGGGGCTGCAACGAACCTTCGAATGGTACAAGGAGCACGGGTGGATATGAACGGTGGGAAGAAGACCGCGGGTCAATCGAAGGAAGAGAACCGTAGGGGCTTCCTTCCGGACGTCGATGCCTTCTTCGAGAAGGCCGGCTGCGGCGGGATGATGACGATCGAGCGTGCGGAGGTGATTCGATATTCACCGGGGAAGAAGTAACCCGGTCTTGGGTTGACGCGGCGATTCCCGCCCGTCGGTGAAAGCAAATAATGAAAGATTGAAAGAGAAGGAAGGGAAGGTATCGGAGGGATCGATCGCCGGGCTCTACTGGCTCACCTCGAATTCAAACGTTTCGTTGCACGAGACCAGCTCCTCTCCCCGCGATCCGAAGACTCTGTACTCCACGCGATCCCCTGCCTCAAAGGATCCCACCTCTGCGCGCCAGTACGAGTTGTTCCTCTGCTCGTTGTTCGAATGCCATTGCGCCGGCATCTTGCACGTCATCTCCCGGCCATCCGCCCTCTGAAGGGTGATCTCCAGCCACACCGCTTGGCCTCCTTCGATCGGGTAGGTCCCCATCCACAATTCGACATCTTGTCCGGCTGAGACATATTCCGGAATGCGGGATGCGTCAACAGTGTTGTGCCAGATGACCACAGCGCACCTTTACATCTGACCGCTTCGATCCTGGTTCACCCCCCAGTCGAGGAGGGACCCGCGTTCGATTTCCGTGCAGCCTGAAACTTCTTGTATTCTCTCAGCAGAGCTTCCTTGTACTCCGACTCGCTGGTTCGTGAAACGTAATTTCCAAATTCTCTGATGACTGAAAGAAGCTCAGCCTTCAGCCTGGTTTCGTCTTCAAGCCCCATCGCGTCAACATTCCAAAACGCTTCCTCCAGCCCGATGATGCCCGCTTCGAAATCCGCGATCTCGATGATCCGAGCAATCGGCTTAGCGCAGCAGGAACGCGCCATATGCTTACTCCAAGTTATTGTACAAGCAATGGAAACACAATGACAAAAGCAACGTCGACCTACGTCGGCGCTCCTCTTCCTCCATCCGGAGTCGGCCTCGTCGAAAGGCTGTTCCCATTTGTGGGAACGAATAGCAAGTTCCACGAATCGCTGAGATTGAGATCATGCCAGGAATGCGAAACGAGCCCCGCGAAGTCCATACGACTCCGTCAACTGAGTGCACCGAAGATTAATCCCGCAAACGCGGAAAGGATTACGATGCTGAGAATATAAATGCCTGTCTGCTTGGCTCCCATAATTTTCAAGAGAACGAAGATGCTTGGAAGGCTGAGCGAATTCCCGGTGAGGAAGAGCGTCAGCGCCGGGCCGCGGCCCATTCCCAGCGCCATCAGTTTTTGAATGATCGGAACTTCCGTGAGGGTGGCAAAGTACATGAGCGTGCCGAACAGGGAAGCGACGATGTTTGAAAGGAGGGTGTTCTGACCCACGAGCCGGGTGATAAGATCCTCTGGAATAATGATCTCGATGATCCCGGCAACGAAGATCCCGACAAACAGATACGGTAGAATTTTCTTCGTCAGGTTCCACGTCTCGCTCATCCATTCCAGGTTATGCTCCTTCTTGAACTTGACAAGCACGATCGCGAGTACAGCCATCAACGCCAGTATGATCAAGACTGCTTTGGCGACGGGCTGCATGGAGATGCCAAAGAGTACGAGGATCGCGAGCTGGAGAGCGAAAAAGGACGCTATCGTCCAGTTGGAGTACGGGACATCATCCTGGAGGCCGGAGGCAAATCCATTGGCGGCATTCTTCTCGTCGTGCTTCCGGAAAACGAACGCCATAATCAGACCCGCAATGACCGAGATGATCACCGCAGCGATCAACCGGCTGACGGCAAAATCCCAACCAAGGACGCCACCCGTCAGCAGGATCGCGGTCACGTTGATGGCCGGGCCTGTGAAGAGAAAGGCCACCGCCGGTCCGATGCCCGCGCCTCGCTTATAGATGCCCGTGAAAAGAGGAAGGATCGTGCATGAACAGACCGCAAGGATCCCCCCGGAGATGCTGGCGACCGGATAGGCGATGGTTTTCTTCGTCTCGGGTCCGAGCAGTTTTATCACGGCGTCTTTCTTCACATAGACCGCGATCGTGCCTGCGATGAAGAATGCAGGCACGAGGCAGGTCAGGACATGTCGCTGGGCATATTCCTGGAGCAGGGCCAGGCCTGCACCGAGAGAGGTCATCACAACCGGCGCGTTGATCGGGGCAAAGTAAAAGAGAAGGAACGCGCCAGCGAGGACGAGAAATTTCGCCCACTCCTTCACGCCGCGCCCGTCCTCTCTTGTTCTATCGCAAGGAGCTCTTTGAGCTTGTCCACCGACGGGACCCCTCCCTGCCACACCACCCTCTCGTCGATCACCAACCCTGGCGTCCTGAGGATTCCATAGGAGGCGATGTTGTTCAGATCCTCTACCTTTTCTACGTTCGCCTGCACGTTCATCTGCTCGAGCGCTTCGCGGGTGCGTCGCTCAAGCGTCTTGCAGTTGACACAGCCGGGTCCGAGGACTTTGATGGTCATACGCTTCTCCTTTCCGATATCGTGGATGATTCCGTCACTTACTCTCCCTCCGCTTCAAGCTTGCTCCAGGACCTCAACCTTCCTCTCCAGATCCTCCTTGGCCAAGGATTCCGCGAGGTCGAGGATTTTGACTATTCGGCTGTCGGCCAGTTTGAAATTCACGCGCAGTCCATCCTTCCAGGAAACAAGGACGCCCGCCTGGACGAGGATCTTCAGGTGACGCGAGAGATTGGATTGTTCCAGTCCGAGTGCGGGCGCGATTTCACAATTGCACCTGGTCTCTTTTTGGAGATACTCGAGGATGCGAATGCGGTTTGGGTGAGCGAGGGCCGCCAGAAGCCGCGCCTTGAGAACCACGGGACTTTGTTCCATTCTCTCTTCTCCTTCGTTGGTAAATCTGACTATATGAGCATATACTCATATAGTATGCCAGGGACAGAATGCCGAAATCGTGTCAGCAAACGAGAGAAGAAGCATCGCAGTTATGACAACTGGGAGAGGCGGTCTCGAAAACGAGAGCCAAGCGAGCTCCACGATTGGAAGTGAAGGGGGGGGATGAAGGAGGAACGCTGATGCTGCCTATCTCAGCGTCAGTTGTAGGAAGTGAACGGTTTTGTCCAACAAAAGGGCGATAGCCTCTGGACTTCGAATTGCAGGGATCGGGGCGGCCACCGGCTTCGCGAGGCCAGCGCTCACATCAATTGCGAGAAGAGATAGTAAACGAGCGCAGCGACAGCGGCTGATGTCGGTATCGTCAAGACCCACGCGACAACGATTCTGCCGGCGATTCCCCAGCGCACAGCAGACATTCGCCGCGTTGCGCCGACACCCATGATGGAACCGGCGATTGTGTGCGTCGTGCTGACCGGAATGCCGCTCATGGCCGTACCGAGCAAGACCAGGGCGCCCCCGCTTTCAGCGCAGAATCCACCGACAGGTTTCAGATGAGTAAGCTTGACCCCCATCGTCCGAATGACCCTCCAGCCGCCCGTCAGCGTGCCGAGGCCGATGGCAGTGTAGGCCGCGATCACCACCCAGAACGGAACGTGGAAACCCAGCGATTTGTCGTACATCCAGGTGGGAACGTTTGCATGCGTGGAGAACAGCAGGACGGAGATGATGCCCATGGTTTTTTGAGCGTCATTCGCGCCGTGACCCAAACTGTACGCAGCCGATGAAAGCAGCTGGCCCACTCGAAAGAATCGATCCACCCTCCTACCGGACCACCGACGAAATATCCACGAAACGAGGATCATGAGAAAAAAGGAAGCGACGAGGCCGATGAGAGGGGAGAGGAAAATGAATACCACCACCTTGGTGATGCCGCCGACAATCAGGGAACCAACCCCGGCCTTGACAACTGCCGCTCCAGCAAGTCCGCCGATCAATGCATGCGAGACGCTGATCGGGATTCCGAAGTACGTGCAAAGATATGTCCATACAATCGCCCCAACGAGGGCGGAGAGAATGAGCTCCTCGGTGACGATCCCCGGGTCGACGATCCCCTTGCCGATCGTCGTCGCGACCGCGACTCCGAATGCAAAGGCCGCGACGAAGTTGAAGAAAGCGGCCCAGGCAACCGCCAAGCGTGGTGACAGGACCCGGGTCGACACCACGGTGGCAATTGAGTTTGCGGCATCGTTCATTCCGTTCAGGAAATCGAACAGAAAGGCGATGAGCATGATGATGAGAACCAGGGTCATGGCTGGGAGAGTCTCCCGCTGTTTTCAAGCGTGTTTGATCAGGATGCCTTCGAGGACGTTCGCAGCATCCTCACACTTATCCGTCGCGGTCTCCAGGGCCACGTATACCTCTTTGAGCTTGATAATGTTGACCGGGTTTTTTTCATGCTCGAACAACTCTGCGATCGCACTCTCGAAAATCGAATCCGCCTGGTTCTCGTATTCATTGACAACTCGAAACACCTTCTGAAGCTCATCATATTGCTGCATGTTCTTCACCAGTTCGACACCACGATGGAGCTCCCCGATGGACCGGCTCAGTACATCGATCAACTGAATCATCGAGGGGGGACATTCGTGCAGCTTATAGAGGGAGAATCGAGAAGCGCTTCCATCGATGCGATCAAGAACATCATCAATCGCCGACGCCAACTCATGAATGTCTTCCCGATCCAGCGGTGTTACAAATGTCGCGTTCAACTCCGAAAAAATCCGGTGTGTGATCGAGTCTCCCTGGTGCTCGATATCTCTGATGAGATGGACAATAGCCTCTCGCTCACTGGGGCTCTTGCTGAAGGAGAGTCTCTTAATCGCTTCAGCCCCCTTGACGAGATTCCCGCTGGCTTCCTCGAGCAACGTGTAGAACTTGTGCTCCCGAGGGAGCAGCCGACGAATGAATTTATCAATTTTCATAGCCTTTTCCTTCTCCCTGTTGCAGCCAGAATGATCGACTCAACAACTTGGCACCGCTTCTCGTGCTGGTGACAGGAGCCGACACGTGAATCACAATCGCTCCAACCGTTCCTTCAGCTTTCGATGCTCGTCCCAAATCTCACCAGGCAGCCGCTCGCCGAACTGATTGTAGAACTTCTCCATCTCCTTCACACCGTTGAGCCACCCGGCTTTATCTACTGAGGTGAGTTCCTCCATCGCCCCCGGAACAAGCGCCAGTCCCTCCGTGTCGATCGCGCCGGGCGCCGGAAGGTAACCGAGAGCGGTCTCCTTCGCTTTCCCGGTCCCGCGGACGCGGTCGAGAATCCATTTCAGCACGCGGATGTTCTCACCATAGCCCGGCCACAGGAAATGGCCGTCCGGATCTCTGCGGAACCAGTTCACCCGAAAAATAAGTGGAGGTTTCTTCAATTGCCTGCCGATTTTCAACCAGTGGGCAAAATAGTCGGCCATATTGTAGCCGCAAAACGGAAGCATCGCCATCGGGTCGCGGCGAACGATCCCCACGACTCCTGTCGCCGCCGCGGTCGTTTCCGCTCCCATTCCCGAACCTAAGAAAACCCCGTGCTGCCAATCGAACGCCTGCATGACGAGCGGAACGACGGTGGATCGCCGGCTGCCCCAGAGGATCGCAGAGATCGGAACGCCACGCGGATCTTCCCGGTGAGGCGAAATGCTCGGGCATTGGCTGGCGGGCGCGGTGAAGCGGGAGTTGGGATGTGCGGCCTTTCCTTCGAACTTCGACCACGTTCTTCCCTTCCAATCGATCAGACCCTCAGGTGGATCGCTCCCGATCCCTTCCCACCACGGCTCGCCCGATGGCGTCAGCGCCACGTTCGTGTAGATCGTGTTCCTTCGGATGGTCTCCATCGCCACCGGGTTGGTCGCATCGCTCGTCGCCGGCGCCACCCCGAAGAACCCGGCCTCCGGATTGATGGCCCGGAGTTGTCCTTCTTCATCGATGTGCAGCCACGCGATGTCATCTCCTACAGTCCAGACTTTGTAACCTTCGCGTTCCATCCCCGAAACCATCATTGCGAGATTGGTTTTGCCGGACGCGCTCGGGAACGCTCCCGCCAGGTAGGTTACCTGACCCGACGGGTCTTCCAGGCCGATGACGAGCATATGCTCGGCCATCCAGCCTTCGCGCATGGCCAGGTAACTCGCGATGCGAAGAGCGAAGCATTTTTTCCCCAGCAGTGCGTTTCCGCCGTATCCTGAACCGATGCTCCAGATGAGCTTCTCTTCCGGAAAATGGAGGATGGAGCGGCGGTCGGGCGAGAGATCACCGACGGAATGGAGGCCCGGCACGAAGTCCTCAGACGTACCGAGATGTGCGAGCGCGACGTTCCCCACGCGAGCCATGATGTGCATACTGGCGGCGACATACAGGCTGTCCGTCAACTGAATGCCCACCTTGCTGTACGGTGATCCGGCCGAGCCCATCAGATAGGGGATGACGTACATCCTCCTCCCGCGCATGCAGCCGTCGAACAACTTCCCGACCCGTTCTTTTGCCGCGGGCGGGCTCATCCAATTGTTGTTCGGCCCTGCGGTTTCTTTCTCTTGAGTGCAGATGAAGGTGAGGTTTTCGGTGCGGGCGACGTCGTTGGGGTGGCTGCGGTGGAGGTAGCAGTTGGGGCGGCTCCTCTGATTCAGTTCGACCAGAGATCCATCCTTCAGCATCTGATGAATGAAGGAGTCGTATTCCCCCTGCGATCCGTCGCACCAATGGATAGAGTCGGGCTTCGTGAGCCGTGCAGATTCGTCGATCCAGCGCAGGAGCGCGACGTTCTCCGTCACGGCGCTTGTCTCTTTAATGCTCTCGGGTTTGGACCTCATTCGACCGGGAAAAGCGTTCGATCGTTGATAGTGGGACTCATACTCTGGCGCTCAGCACTTTCTCCTCCAGCTTCTTGCGATACCGTTTGAGCTTGTCACGCAGGTCGGGATACTTGCCGGAGAGGATGCTGATCGCAAGAAGGGCCGCATTTGCTGCGCCGTCGATGGCCACGGTCGCGACCGGGATTCCGGCGGGCATCTGGACGATCGACAGCAGGGAATCGAGGCCGTTCAGGGCCTTCGATTTGACCGGCACGCCGATGACCG
>CAYZRX010000031.1:0-1353 GCA_964480945.1 uncultured Ignavibacteriaceae bacterium
CGACGGCGATCGCCAGCTCGAAGTCGTTGCTCCCGGCAGTAAACGACACGGTCGCCGCTTTGGCGTACGGTGTTCCCATCCGGTGCGCCAGGTAGAAGGTGATGAAGAACATCACGGCGAAGTAAATTGAGTAGGGGATTGCCGCTCGGAGCACGTCAAGAGGCAGCTGGACGATGAACTCACCTTTGAGTGAGAACATCACGAAGATCGTGAACAGCAGGGCGATCGGCGTGACGAGCGACAGCTTGGGGATGAAGCTCCGATGGTACCACTCCCTGCTCTTCAGCCTGACGAGGATGACGCGCGTGATGATCCCCCCGGCGAATGGCACGCCCAAGTAGATGAGCACCGTCGACGCGATCTCGCCGATTGAGATCTTGACGATTGCGCCGCTCAGTCCGAACAACGGGGGGAGCAAGGTGATGAAAACGTAGGCGTAGACGGAATACAGCAAGACCTGGAAGAGGGCGTTGAACGCAACCAGCCCGGCGGCCAGTTCAGCATCGCCTTTCGCCAGGTCGTTCCAGACCAGAACCATCGCAATGCACCGTGCGAGCCCGACGAGGATGACACCGACCATCATCTCAGGCTTGTCAGGCAAGAGGATAATGGCAAGCACAAACATAACAATCGGGCCGACGATCCAATTCTGAATTAAAGAGAGGAAGAGGAGGCGCACGTTCTTGAAGACGACCGGGAGCTCCTCATAGCGTACCTTTGCCAAGGGAGGATACATCATCAGGATCAGGCCCACGGCGATCGGGATGTTCGTGGTCCCCGATTTGAAGGTGTCCCAGAAGCCGGCGATCGAGGGGAATTGATAGCCGAGCAAAACGCCCGCAGACATCGTGAGGAAGATCAGGAGGGTAAGGTACCGATCGATGAACGAAAGTCGCCTTCGGACGCTGTCCACGGGATTCATCCCTGGGAGACTGCTTGAGAGTAGAACTGCTGAAACGTTTCCTTGATCTCATTTCGAACGCGCCTGAACACGGCTGTCACCTCGTCGTCCGTGCCGGTGGCGTCGGCAGGGTCCTGAAAGCCAAAGTGAAGCCGATGTTTCACCTGGCCGGCAAAGACCGGGCACGTCTCCTTCGCGTTGTCGCAGACGGTAATGACGTAGTCGAAGGATTGATCGAGGAACTCGCCCACATCCTTCGGCCGGCGGTTCGAAAGGTCGACACCCACTTCCTGCATGACCTTGATGGCAAAAGGGTTGACGGCAGCTGCCGGCTTCGTCCCCGCAGAGAAGACCTGCAGTGTCGAATCGAAGGACTTGAGGAAGCCTTCAGCCATTTGACTTCGTGCAGAGTTGCCTGTGCAGAGGATCAGAATTCGCATGCTCATGATCGA
>CAYZRX010000031.1:1453-38036 GCA_964480945.1 uncultured Ignavibacteriaceae bacterium
GACTTCGTGCAGAGTTGCCTGTGCAGAGGATCAGAATTCGCATGCTCATGATCGACAAAAAGACGGGATATCTTATCTTTTTTTTGGGTGTTTGTCAATCTGGAAGGAATAGAAAAGGCATCTCGCTCGCGCAAGATGCCTGGGAAAGAATTCTCCGATGTCTTCGCAATCCGGCTAGGTTCCGGCGGAATAGTCGCTCTGGTATTTCACCTGCTCGGGCGTGAGCTTGTCGATCCGGATGCCCATCGTCGCCAGCTTCACCGTTGCGATCGCCTGGTCCTGCTCGCCGGAAATGTCGTACACCTTGTTCTCCAGCCGCTTCCCCTTCTTGTACGACTCGGCGAGTCGCAGCTGTGACATGAACTGGTTCGCGAACGACATGTCCATCACTTCTGAGGGATGGCCCTCGGCGGCCGCGAGGTTCACGAGCCGCCCCTTCGCCAGCAGGTAGACGCGGTGTCCGTCCTTTAACGTATACTCTTCGTTGTTTGCACGCACCTCGCGGACGCCCTTCTTGATCTTTTCGAGATCCCGGATGTTCACTTCGCAATCGTAATGACCCGTGTTGCAGACGATGGCGCCATCCTTCATGAGCTTGAAATGGCGCTCGACGATCACATCCTTCACGCCTGTCGCGGTGATGAACACGTCCCCAATCTTGGCTGCTTCGTCCATTTTCATCACGCGGAACCCTTCGAGCATCGCCTTCAAAGACGCTGTCGGCTTGACCTCGGTAACGATGACGTTCGCGCCCAGCCCTTTGGCGCGAAGGGCGACCCCCCGGCCGCAGTGACCGAATCCCGCCACAACGACGTTCTTCCCGGCGAACAGCACGCTGGTCGAGCGCAGAATGCCGTCGAGCGTCGATTGGCCGGTTCCGTACACGTTATCGAAGTCCCATTTCGTTTCGGCATCGTTGACAGCGATGACGGGATACTTCAGCGCACCGTCGTGTGCCATCGCCCGCAGGCGCTTCACGCCGGTGGTCGTCTCCTCCGTTCCGCCGATCACGTTCGGGATCAGCTCCGGATGCCTGTTGTGGAGCGTGAAGATGAGGTCGGCACCGTCGTCGAGCGTGAGGTTCGGCTTGAACTTCAGCGTCTCGTCGATGCACCAGTAGAACTCGTCGACGTTCATCCCATGCCAGGCGAAGATCGAGATCCCGTCGGCGGCGAGGGCCGCAGCCACATCGTCCTGCGTTGAGAGGGGGTTACAGCCGCTCCAGCTCACTTCCGCGCCTGCCTCCGCAAAGGTCTTCACGAGAACGGCCGTCTCCTTCGTTACGTGCAAACAGCCGGCGATTGTGAATCCTTTGAAGGGTTTTGTCTTCCGGTATTTCTCCCGCAGCGCCATGAGGACGGGCATGCGTGACTCCGCCCATTCGATTCGAAGCTTTCCCGCTTTGGCAAGGGAAAGATCCTTCACTTTGTACAAACCCTTTTTCTCATTCATAAATATCCAGTCTCAAGTTTTGAGTTTCCAGTTTCCAGTTATGAAATCCGCAATCGACAATCGACAATCGGAAATTAATGCACGGCCTTCCGCAGCGTTTTCACAAGATCCAGCTTCTCCCATGTGAACTCTTTCCCGTCTCTTCCAAAGTGGCCGTATGCGGCGGTCTTGCGGTAGATCGGCCGGAGGAGGTCGAGACGCTTGATGATTCCCCGCGGAGTCATGTCGACTTCCTTCATGATGATCCTCGCGATCTCCTGATCGGGGACGACGCCCGTGCCGAAATTCTGGACGTTGATCGAGATCGGCTCCCGCACACCGATCGCGTAGGCCACCTGGATCTGGCACTCGGTCGCCAGCCCGGCCGCAACGATGTTCTTTGCCAGGTGGCGCGCCGCGTAGGCCGCGCTCCGATCGACTTTCGTCGGATCTTTGCCGGAGAACGATCCGCCGCCGTGCGGTGCGCGTCCACCGTAGGTGTCGACGATGAGCTTCCTCCCCGTCAGGCCGCTGTCGCCGTGGGGCCCGCCGATCTCGAACCGGCCGGTGGGGTTGACGAGGTACCGCGTTCTTGCGTCGAGCAGATGGCGCGGGATCACGTTTTTGACGACATGGTGGATGACATCTTCACGGATCCGTTTCTGAGAGACATCGGGATCGTGCTGTGTCGAAACGAGCACCGTGTGGATCCGTTTCACGCGCCGTCCCTCGTACTCCACCGTCACCTGGGTTTTCCCGTCCGGCCGAAGGTACGGCATGAGTTTCGGCTGGTGTTTTCGGATGTTGGAAAGTCGAAGCGCAAGCTTGTGCGCGTACATGATCGGCATGGGCATCAGTTCCGGGGTCTCGGAGCACGCGTAGCCGAACATCATGCCTTGATCACCCGCGCCGCCGGTGTCGACGCCCCGGGCAATGTCCGGAGACTGCGAATGGATCGTCGACATCACAGAGCAGGAATCTGCATCGAAGCGATACTCCGCCTTCGTATAGCCGATGCTGCGGATCACCTCGCGGACGACATCCTGTACTTCGATGTAGCCTTTCGTTGTGATTTCGCCCCCGACGAGGGCCATACCGGTCGTGACGAAGGCTTCGCACGCCACGCGTGAGTACTTGTCCTGCTTCAGCAGCTCGTCGAGTATCGCGTCAGAGATCTGATCGCAAATCTTGTCAGGATGTCCTTCCGAAACAGATTCTGATGTGAACAGATATCTCATGCTGATTCCCTTGAAAGGTTCGTACGATTCGTTGGTTATGCGGTCGGAGCACAGGATCGAGGTGGGTCGACCTGAGCTGGAGAACCGGGTGATCTGCTGCAGTTAGTAGAATTCCAGCTCGGATGAATCCCCGATGTTCACGCGCTTGTAGCTCCCGCGGAGGATCGCGTTGTTCCCGACGATGGAATCTTCCAGGAGCGTGTGAGCGACGGTGGCACCTTCGCTGATGATGGAATTGCGAATAATGGCGTTCTCGACGGAGGCACCCTCCGCGATCGTCGCGTACGGTCCGATCACGGAGTTCTTCACGTTTGCCTTGGGCGAGATGAAGACCGGCGGCTGGACCAGGACTCCAGGTCTCGCTGCAGATGGGGTCTGCCGCTCCAGCAGGTGACGGTTTGTGGACAGCAAGGTCTCCGGCTTTCCACAATCGTACCACCCTTCGATCATGAAGGGCTTGATCTTCTCCCCCCCCTCGATCATCAGCTGCAGGCCGTCGGTGAGCTGAAACTCTCCCCTCGTCCGGATGTTTCTCTTCATCAGATCCTTCAGATTGTCGAGAAGAAGCTGGGGGCGCGTAATATAATAGATGCCCACAACGGCGAGCCGGCTCTTCGGTTCCGCAGGCTTTTCGACTAGCTTCGAAACAAATCCGTCCACCGTCTCGGCAACGCCGAAACGCCTCGGGTCCTCGACCTCTTTCACGCCGAGGACGGAGTGTTCACCGGCTGTGAGCGACTTAAGGTCGACGTCGAAGATGGTATCCCCCAGGATGATCAAAATCGGGTCGCGGGAAATCGTGTGCCGGGAGAGGTAGATCGCATGACCAAGGCCCAATCGCTCCTCCTGCTCGACGAAATCCACCTTGATCGAGTAATGGCCGAGGACGTAGTCCTTGATCTGGTCTCCGAGGTAGCCGACGACGATCGTCGCCTCGTCGAAGCCGTTCTCGATGACGCGATCCAGAATGTGGCCGATAATCGGTTTGCCGGCGACATTGATCAGGACCTTGGGGATCGTGTATGTATGAGGTCGAAGCCGACTGCCGACGCCCGCTACGGGTATGATAGCTCGCATAACGAAGTCTGCTGATGGTTCAAACGTCACTAAGATAGGAAACTATTGAAAGAAAAACAAAGGAGTAGGTGGGTGATCCGATCCGCTCTCCCGCTGAGAGTCCGGACCGATGCTTTTTCTCTCACCTTGATTCTCGCACCTCATTTCACTATTATGCGGAAAAATTCCGGGCTCGCATGAAACCCACCAGGACGTCCTCCCGAAAGCAGCAGCATGTCGAGATCACGCTTTCGAAGGATGTTTCCTTTCGCGGGAAGACAACGGGGTTTGAGCGCTGGGAATTCCTCCATAACGCGGTCCCGGAGCTGGATCTTTCTGAGGTCGACCCATCGACGACGTTCCTCGGCAAGAAGCTGTCGTTCCCCCTCATTATCTCGAGTATGACCGGCGGATATCACGACGCGATCCGCATCAACCGGCAGCTTGCAGGGGTGTGCGCGCGAAAAGGTCTTGCGATGGGCGTCGGCAGCCAGCGGCAGGCCCTTGAGAATTCGAAGCACCATCGTTCGTTCAGCGTGGTCCGGGAAGTCGCGCCGGACATACCGGTCTTTGGCAACATCGGTGCCGCAGAGGTGGCGAAGCTGAAGGACGTCTCGGGCGTGAAGAAGCTCGCGGAGTTGATCCGGGCGGACGCGTTCGCCGTTCACCTCAATCCGCTTCAGGAGTTCCTCCAACCCGAGGGAAACCCACAGTTTAGGGGAGTTCTCGACGGGATCGCGAGACTGGTGAGGGAGCTCGGCCTACCGATCATTGTCAAGGAAATCGGCGCGGGCATCTCGATGTCCGTGGCCCGGCGACTCCTTGAGGTCGGCGTTCGGATCATCGATGTCGCCGGTGCCGGCGGCACAAGTTGGGCTGGGGTCGAAATACTCCGAAGGGGGAACATCCGAAAGCAGAGGAAATACGGCAAAGGTGGGCAGACGCCCTCTGCAACCGCATTCTGGGACTGGGGGATACCGACCGTCGATGCTCTTCGCCAGGTTTCCAGCCTGAAGACGGAGAGTCCTTCGCTCACGCTGATCTCCTCAGGCGGCATCTCCGGAGGACTCGACATCGCCAAGTCAATTGCATTCGGCGCGGATCTTGCTGCCGCCGCGCGAACGTTTCTGAGGATTCTGGAATCGAGCGGCGCGAACGGGCTGATGCAGGAACTGGAGCGGTGGGAGATGGAGCTGAGGGGCGCAATGTTCCTGACCGGCTCGCGCACGATCCCCGAGCTCCAGGAACAGCAGTTGGTACTCAAAGCCTGACGCATCGCGCACGACCGATGAACCACGAACAGCGGTACCTCCATTACAAGCAGCTGATCGATCGGCGCCTCAAACAGTTCGTCCGGCAGCAGAAGCCTCGATCGCTCTACGGTCCGTTGACCTATATTCTGGAGGGGGGAGGCAAGAGGATTCGGCCGCTTGTTCTCCTGCTATCGTGTGAAGCGGCTGGAGGAACTGTGCAGCACGCTTTGCACGCCGGTGTTGCGATCGAAATCCTCCACAACTTCACCCTCGTGCACGACGACATCATGGATAACGCGGCCTCCCGGCGGGGAAGGCCGACCGTGCACACGAAATGGGACGCCAACGTTGCCATTCTGGTTGGGGATGAGCTTCTCGCTCTTGCCTATCGGGCGCTGCTGAAGACGAAGTCGCACAATATCCAGGAGATCGCAAAAGTGTTTACGGAAGGGGTTGTCGAGGTGTGCGAAGGACAGGCGTATGACAAGGAGTTTGAAACGCGCAGGGCCGTTCGGGTCGACGAGTATCTCCTTATGATTGAGAAAAAGACTGCAAAGATGGTGGCGGTGGCGGCGGAGATCGGCGGGCTCATCGGCAACGGCACGGGGGCATCGATCCGCGCGCTTCGACGGTACGGCCGGCACGTTGGGCGCGCGTTCCAGATCCAGGATGATCTCCTCGACATCGTGGCGGACGAGGCAGAATTCGGCAAGTCGGTCGGCGGGGATCTCGTCGAGGGGAAGAAGACCTTTCTCTTGCTGGAGGCGCTCCGTCGTGCAAAAGGGAAAGAGAAAAAGATGCTCCGGTCCTTGGTGAGAAACGAAGGGATCTCGAGGCGCCTGGTCCCCGAGTACAGGCGCATCTACTATCATACTGGCGCCATCGATGCCGCTCGCCGCAGGATTGAGCGCGATATCGCGCAGGCCAGGAAAGAGCTTCATCGGCTTCCGCCATCTGACGCAAAGGCTATGCTGGTCTGGTTGACCGATATGCTGCTTCATCGGACGTTTTGATGAAGGGTCCGGGAAGCATGGTCCAACGTGAAATCACGATCAAGAACAGAGCCGGACTCCACACTCGTCCTGCTGCATCACTTGTAAAATTGGCGGCGAAATACAAAGCCGATTTCTTCATCGACAAGGACGGCTTCGAGATCAACGGCAAGAGCATCATCGGTGTCATGACGCTCGCGGCAGAACAAGGAGCGAAACTCGTGTTGAGATTTTCGGGGGAAGATGAGCAGGAGGCATGCAATGCGGTTGTGGAACTGTTTGAAAGAGGGTTTGACGAACAGTAGAAGTTCGCGTCTTGAATGAAAGCTATGGCCTCTGAGAGCGTTCAGAAAAAAGAAGAGACAATCCTGAAGGGGATCCCTGCGTCGCCGGGGATTGCCATCGGCCCGGTGATCCTTTTCCAGAAGCAAGCCCCCATCATTGAGGAGCGGTCGATCCTTGAAGAGGATGTCGACCGGGAGGTGGCACGGCTGGAGCAGGCTGTCGCGCGATCGCAGAAGGAGCTGGGAAAGATCCTTGAATTCGCCCAGAAGAAGCTCGGCGACGACAAGGTCAAGATTTTCGAGGCGCAGCTGATGATCCTGGAAGATTCCGTTCTGTTCGGCGCGATCTACAGCCGAATCTGCACAGAACTCAAGAATGCGGAATATGTTGTCGAGGACGAGATCGGGAAGTACTACCGGCTGATGGCCGCCTCGAAGGACGAGTACACGCGCGAGCGAGCGCATGACGTCGAAGATGCGCGCAACAGAATACTGCGCAATCTTCAGGAGCAGAAACTGATCTCGCGACTCGAAGGCTTCTCCGTGATCGTCTCTTCCTATTTGACGGCGGCCGATGCGATGATCCTGAGCCGCAACGACGTTCTGGGATATGCGACGGATATCGGCGGCATCACTTCGCATACCGCGCTCCTTTCCCGCGCGCTGAAGATCCCCGCCGTGGTCGGGCTGAGGAACGTCTCGCACGTGGCCCACGATGCCGACCGGGTCATCCTCGATGGGTACAGCGGCACGGTGATCCTGAACCCGTCGGAGCAAAGCATCAAGCGGTATGAAACGAAGCGCGATCGCTATCACGAGTTTGAGGCCCGGCTGGCGGGCCTCCGTGAGCTGCCGGCGGAGACGCTGGATGGGCGACGCGTCGAGCTTTCCGTCAATGTCGAGTTCGAGCAAGAGCTGGACTTCATCAAGATCCAGGGCGCCGACGGCATCGGCCTGTACCGCTCCGAGTATCTGCTGGTAGGAAAAGAAGTCTTCCCTTCGGAGGAGGAACAGTACCAACAATACAGACTGCTCGCAGAGACGATGTACCCCAAGCGCGTCATCATCCGCACCTTCGACATCGGGGGCGACAAGGTGATGCTGGATCCTGTCAAGGAGAACAACCCCTTCCTCGGTTGGCGGGGGATCCGCGTGATGTTGGACAAACCCGACCTGTTCATCGAGCAACTGCGCGCCATCCTGAGGGCCAGCACGCGCAAAAACGTGGCGATCATGTTTCCGATGGTCTCGAGTATCAAAGAGGTGCGGCGGGCGAAGAAGTTGCTGGAGGAAGCAAAGCACCAGCTTCGCAAGGAGAATGTCTCATTCGACCCGAGGATCAAGATCGGTGTGATGGTGGAAGTCCCTTCGGCGGCAGTCACCGCCGAGGACTTGGCGGAGGAGGTCAGCTTTCTCAGCATCGGGACGAACGACCTTATCCAATATCTTCTGGCCGTTGATCGCGGCAACGACATCGTCTCAGACCTTTATCAGGAATTCCACCCTGCGGTGGTCCGTTTCCTCCGGCGCATTATTGAGCGCGGCAAACGGAAGGATGTGTGGGTCGGCATGTGCGGCGAAATGGCCGGTGATCCGCTTGCGACCATTCTCTTGCTCGGCCTCGGCCTGGATGAGTTCAGCGTCGTGCCGAACGTCCTCCCTGAGATCAAGAAGATCATCCGGTCTGTGAAATACGCGGACGCGCGAAAGGTCGCCAACAAAGTTTTGACCATGCAGACTGAGGATGAGATCAAAGATTATCTCAAGGGGGTGATGAAGAAAAAGTCCCCCGATATTCCCATCGGTTAAAAATTATATGTTATGAGGTTGTAGGTTGCGCGTTGTTCGCGTCTCCCGCTTTTTGGATTCCGCTTATTTGCGGGATTCCTGGAAAGCGGAACCGCTGTTTCTCAAGCGGGATGTAGCGGGATAAGTTGCAGGTTGCATGCACCCTGGCGCGCGGGGGAACGTATCTTGAGCGCAGCCGGGATGAAGCTGACAGTTGAAAGACACACGCTCGATGACACTGGAAGACATCAAGCGAATCGACCAATCCGGGATGTACGACCGGCTGCTCGATTTCCACGCGCAGGTTGAAGATGCCGTGCGGATCGGGAAGGGGGCGTCGCTGAAGCTCGGCGTGAAGGGCGTGGCAAATATCGTCCTTACGGGCATGGGTGGGTCTGCCATCGGGGGAGACCTCCTTCGATCGTATCTTGCGGATGAACTCAGGATCCCGTTTGTTGTCAACCGCCACTATGCTCTGCCCGGATTCGTTGATCGGAGGAGCCTGGTGATCGTTTCGAGCTATTCCGGCAATACCGAGGAGACCATTGCGGCGCATCGCGATGCGATCCGGCGGAAGGCCCGGGTCCTCTGCATCACCACCGGCGGCGAGACGGAGCGGCTCGCTGTGCGGCACCGCCAGCCGACCATCAAGATCCCGACCGGCTTTCAGCCGCGCGCGGCGCTCGGCTATTCTTTTTTCCCGCTCCTGCAGGCCTTGTCACGTCTCGGATTCGCGAAGCAGAGGGCGAAAGATATTGGTGAAACAATCAAGCTTCTGCGGGCGAAAGCGCGTGTCTACGGCCAGCCCGACGCGCCCGACAACGCTCCCCTCCAACTGGCCCGCCAGCTGAAAGGGACATTGCCGATCATCTATTCTGCCGCGGAGTACTTTGACGCGATCGGTCTGCGCTGGAGAGAGCAGATCTGCGAAAATGCGAAGAAGCTTGCCTTCGGTCACGTGATTCCCGAGATGAATCACAACGAGCTGGTCGGATGGAAGATCGGCGCTGAGACGATGCGGCAGATGGAAGTTGTGTTCCTGAGGGACCGGAAGACTCACGGACGCATCGCGAAGCGCGAGGAGATTACGAAGGAGATCCTCAGCCGATATGCCTTGCACGTCTCGGAGTTCTGGAGCGAAGGTCGATCGCTTCTCGCGCGTATGTTTTCGCTCATCTATTTCGGCGACTGGGTGAGCTTCTACCTCGCAGTCCTCAACAATGAAGATCCCACCCCGGTGATGGTGATTGAGCAATTGAAGGGGGAGCTGGCAAGAATCTGAAAATCCTCAGGGTACGATCAAAGGGTTCCGCAGCCATTCTACCGAATGCAGCCCGAGGGGAGCGCGAGACTGCGTGCTCGGGAATGGAGTCAAGATTCTGGCGATGAAATCATTCCTCAAATATTCTCTTCTCCTCTGCCTTCTGACGCAGCCTGCCTGGGGGCAGTTCTATTACTTCGGGCGCAACAAGGTTCAGTACACGCAGTTCGAATGGAAGGTCCTGCGAACCGAGCATTTCGACATCTATTATTATACGGAGATGGCTGAGCTGGCGAAGCGCGGTGCGTACTTCGCTGAAGAGAGCTACAGGCTGCTGGAGGAGAGATTCAACCACAACGTCCGCGATCGCATCCCCCTGATCTTCTACAGCTCGCACCTCTATTTCGAACAGACGAACGTCACGCCGGGGTTCATCCCCGAGGGCGTCGGCGGATTCTTCGAGTACCTTAAGGGCCGCGTGGTCATTCCGTTTGAAGGTTCCATCTATCAGTTCGGACATGTCATCCGGCACGAGCTTGTGCACGTGTTCATGCACAGCAAGATCAATCGCGTTCTTCTCGATCACCGGCAGGCACAGGATCGCACCCCGCCTCTCTGGTTTACAGAGGGGCTGGCGGAGTACTGGTCCACCGGCTGGGACACGCAGGCTGAGATGGTGATGCGCGATGCGGTGCTGAACAACTACGTCGTGCCGCTCGGCAATATCGAAAGGATCTATGGATCGTTCCTGATGTACAAGGAGGGACAAGCCATCCTCCAGTACATCTCTGAGCACTACGGGCAAGAGAAGATCCTCCTGCTGATGGAAAATTTCTGGAAGGAGAGCTCCTTCAGCAACGTGATGAAGGCGACCATCGGCAAGACCTACAAGGAGTTCGACGAAGACTGGCTGTACTACCTGAAGAAGCGCTACTACCCGATCATGGGGGGGAGCGACCTGCCCAGCGGGGTGACGAAGAACGTCGTGAGCGAGGGCTTTAACGGCAAGCCGATCGTCTACAAACACGATGGTAAGCAGGAAGTCTACTTCATTGGAAACCACACGGGGTACACCGCCATCTATCGGGTCAATCTCGATGAGGAGAAGCCGAAGCCGGAAGTCGTCATCCAAGGCGAGAGAAGCAGCGAGTTCGAGGCTTTCCACTTCTTCCAGAACAAGCTCGATATCTCAAAGGAGGGCTTGCTGGCGTTTGTCACCAAAAGCGGTGAGACGGACGTACTGCACATCTACGATCTCAAGGAGAATAAACTTCAGGATACGTTCCGGTTTCGAAGCCTCGTGGTCATCGGTTCCCCTTCCTGGTCGCCGGACGGGAAACGGATCGCCTTCTCCTCGGTTGACAAAGCGGGGAACAACGACCTGTACATCCTGGACCTTGCGACGCGGTCGCTCACCCGGCTGACGAACGATTTCTACGATGATCGTGACCCCGCCTGGTCTCCCGATGGCAAGGTGATCGCCTTTAGCTCTGACCGCGGCCCCGCGGGGAAGGAAGGAGCCTTGAACCTCTTTCTCTACCATCCCGACAACTCGGAGATTGAATACCTCACGATCGGGGACTCCAATTTCATGTCGCCCCAGTGGTCGAAGGATGGAAAACGGCTCGCCTTTACCTCGGACATTGATGGGGCGCAGAACGTGTGGGCCATGGAGATGGATCGCCCGCCGGGCGAGCGCTTGATGAAGAAGCTGACCTGGCTATCGACCGGGGCGTTCGATCCGAGCTGGGGCGAGGAGAACGATGTCGTCCTGACGACGTTCGAAAACTTCAGTTTTCAGATCAAGCGAATTGTGGGCGTCGCATCGCTGATCGATTCCTCTCACACCGTCCACTCGTTTCGCTTCGATGTCGGCAAGGAGCTCTGGGAAGCCCCGGAGCTCGATGGGTCGTCCATCGTATCGAATCTCCGCTACACCGGCGACTATACGCTGGATGTCGCTCAAAGCGAAGTGTCGACCGACCCGGTCTTCGGGACGGCAGGGGGCGCGGCAATTGCTATGAGCGACCTGCTCGGGAACGACCAGTACTATTTTCTCATCTACAACACGGCTCAGACGAGTTCTCAATTTCTCGAGAATTTCAACGTCGCGATCTCGAGGAACTCTCTGGGCCAACGGACGAACTATGCCTATGGCATCTTCCACTTCGCGGGAGATCGGTACGATCTGACCGACCCCGACCTCTTCTACTACGAGCGCGCGTTCGGCGGATACTTCGTCCTGAGCCGCCCCCTGTCGGCCTTTCGCCGCATTGAGTCGGGGGTCACGATCACGAACTCGGACAAGAATGTCTTCGGAGCGGTGGCGACCCGGAAGGCGCTGCTCGTTTCGACCTCCTTCTCGTACATTGACGATAACTCGCTCTGGGGACCGACCGGCCCTCTGGACGGTAATCGGATGAGGCTCACGCTTGCCTACACGACGGACGTGCAGCACTCGAATGTCAGCTACTACACGGTTATTGCAGATTACCGGAACTACCTCCGGTTGTCGACCCGTAGCGCCTTTGCCTCCCGCGTGAACCTCTGGTACAACGAAGGGAAGGAGGCTCGACGGTTTTTTATGGGCGGGAGCTGGGACCTGAGGGGCTGGCCGCGTTGGACGATCCGGGGCCAAAAATTATGGCTGACAAGTCAGGAGTTGAGGTTCCCGTTCGTCGATCAGCTGGGGATTCGTTTCCCGTTCGCGGGGCTCACCTTCAGCTCCATCCGTGGGGCGCTGTACGCCGATGCCGGCGGAGCGTGGGACGCGAAGTATATCGACACGAAAGGGAGCATCGGCTGGGGGATTCGCTTCAACCTCGGCGGCGTTGTCGTGCTGCGCTATGATATCGGAAAGCGAATCGAAGACAATATGAGCAAACTCCAGCATGGGTTGTTCTATCAGTTCTTCTTCGGCTGGGACTTCTGATGACCTCGGGTCGCGACGCACGGACGGGTAAGGCGCTGGTCGGCAGCAGGTCCTTCGCGAGGGCTGTCGCCGGGCTGATGATCTCGTTCACCATGGTCTGCTTCTTGTCGGGTTGTGCCGGCATTCGGATCAACCGGCCCATCGCGAAGAGCCCGTGGGATTGGGTGATGTACGGTGGAACCCCGGCGCGGGTGAACTCCGTCCTCGCGACCATGAATCCGCCGTTGAAAGAACTCTGGGAGTACAATGCGCTCGCCGGCATCTCGAGCACACCGTTGGTGCGTGACAGTGTGATGTTGATCGGGACGCTCAACGGAGAACTCCAGGCGGTGAATCTCGCGACTGGCGACCGGATCGGATACATTGTGCTGGAATCAGCCGTCGCAGGCACGCCGGTGTGGGATGGCATTCACGTTTATGTCCCGAGCGCATCCGGAAAGCAGACGCTGGTCCGCATTGCGCTGCAAAACGGAAAGCGTGAGTGGGCCATGAACTACGGGGCGATTGAATCGTCGCCGCTTCTCTACGGGGAGCTCCTCTACGTCACGACGCTCGACGGAATCCTGTATTGCATCAAGAAGTTGGACGGGACGGAGGTTTGGAAATTCGAGACCCGGGAGGAGGGTGAGCGAAAGCCTATCCGCTCGTCGCCTGCTTCCGATGGCGCGGTGATTACATTCGGCTCGGACGACGGCTTCATCTACGCGGTCGAACGCGCGAGCGGAAAGCTGCGATGGAAATACGAAACAGGTGCCAGCGTCTTCGCGACCCCCATCATCGCGGATGGCAAGTGCATCGTCGGTTCCCTCGACGGTACAGTCTACGCGATCGATCTGCTGACAGGAAACCTCGTTTGGAAGTACGACGCGGGGTCGAAGATCTATGGCGCAGCCGCAGCCGACGAAGCCGGGCTCTATGTGGGCTCCGCCGACGGCAAGCTTCACGCCCTGAGGATCGACTCCGGAGCGCAAATCTGGACGTTTGCAGCTCAAAGCGTCATCGATTGCGCGCCCCTGGTTGCGGGGGAGGTTCTCTATATAGGTTCCCTCGACCGGACGCTCTATGCCCTGCGGGCGAGTTCGGGAGAGGAGCTCTGGCACTTTGATGCCCCTGGCCGTGTGAGGGTCGCGCCCGTCATTTGGGGAACAATGCTCCTGCTCACGTCCGAAGACAAATACGTTCTTGCTCTCACGCCGGCACAATGAAGAGATCACATCTTATACTGTTTGTCCTCGCGTGCTTTGCGGCTGTCGGCCGGGCTCACTCGCCGGCCGACTCGCTTGGCGTGCTCAGTGTCTCGAGCGATCCCGCCGGCGCGGATGTCTATCTCGACTCGCTCTACGTCGGGAAGACGCCGATCCGGGAATACGCCCTTGCCGAAGGGTCGTATCGGCTGAAGCTCTACTATCCCTCCGTCTTTGCCTGGGATGCAGTCTCCAGAGAGGACACGGTCAGCATCTCTGCGCAGCGTCGGAGCGAGAAGGTCTACGAATTGGGGACGGTCCTCCGCGTTCAGTCCGTCCCGGAGGGTGGGAGCGTGATGTACCGAGGGAATGATCTGGGTGTGACACCGCTGTTTCTCACGAGCCCTGTGCAGCTCAGGGGAGAGATCGTTGTACAGAAGGAAGGGTTCGTGCCCCAACGCCTGGCGATCGACGGCAACGAAAACGTCGCGCTCGCCGTACGCCTGCAGCCCCAGAAGGGGAGGCCTGACCTTCTGCCTTCTGACGTTCTCGAGGAGAGCAGGGTGATCGGACCGAGTCGCTGGCTCGCCTATGCCTCCGGCACCACGATGATCGTCTCAGGCGTCGTCTCGGCATACCTCAAGGACCAGGCGAACCGGAAGTTCGACCAGTTCCTCGTGACGAGGGATCCGGCTCTGCTCGCCTCGACCCGCACTCTTGATCGTGAGGCTGCGGCCTCGCTGATCCTGACTCAAATCAGCTTCGCTCTCCTCTCCTACCTACTGCTCTCCGAGTAAGCGCTGCCTCCGAGGTTACACACTCTCGGGGCGCGAGAGATGAAGCTTGCCGCCGTGATTGTCAGCCGATTCCTCTGCTGGCGGCTTTGCCATTCCTAAGAAAATGCAATTTCAAGCACCTCTTCCCGCGCCATTATTCTCTTGCCTTTCTCCGGCAGGCTTTCTACATTCTCCGTAGGCTTTCCCTGCCGCACCGTATTCCACAAATGGAGGCACCTATGTCTCCTCTCCGAATTCGTTCTTGCATCTTGCTGATTCTTCTTGCTTCCGCCGTTGCGTTTTCTCAAGTGCATATTAGGGAGCGCCTGGAGGTAAAGTCGCAGCAGGCGCCAGTTCGCTCGTTACAAGGCGTTGGAGAGATGACGCCGGCGACGCTTGAACTCATCTGGGACGCGCCTGATGATGTGACGTTGTCTGCGGAAACACCATGCGGCTCCGGCCAGCTCTCGGAGAGCGGTCCGGGGATGAAGGTGTACACCTTCCCAGGCTCGGTAGCAGGCCAGTACTTCTTCCGGATTTTCTACTACGGTTGTTCGGTTTTCGGTCAACCAGCGGCTCCTCCTGCAAATATCACCGGTACACTAACGTTTGGGAGTGACACACCAATCGTTTTCCACGGCACCGTTCAGCCCAGGTCCGACTGCATGGGTGCACCAAATTCTTTTGAGTTCACCTATGTTCATACCACACCATATGTGAGTTTGAGCGATTTCATCTTGAGGCCAACTGTTGATGTCGTCACCGAAGGCCAAGGCACCGACTTTCTATTCGAACCATTGGAAGGGTGCGTTGACACGAGATGGTATCCGGAAAATGATCCTATAACCCTCACGATCGTTTCAGGAAGCGCATTTGGGAAGTTTGGCGTTGGTGATGATCCTGCGCTCGTGACAACGGTAACGTTCTTGGTGAGTGAGTTGCCAACTGTGCGGTTCATACCTTCTGGCCGCCTCGGGACGTATCCCGTCAGGATAGAGGCGCGCTGTCTCTCGCTCGTCAGGTATTGGGAGTTTGACGTGAGATACTGCTCGATTCTTCTGGGGGAGGCGAAGTACTTCTACGTGGTGCAGGAAAGCGGGTGTGAGACGTATCCCCGGATCAAGATTTACGAGACGGACTCCCCCGTGCGGCCTCCGGGCGCGGAAGCAACTGATGTATGGGTAGTTCCTGATGAGGGGGAGGGATCATCTCCGGTGAGGAACAGCGGGAATGAGGAGAATTCCGGCAGCAGGCTTGGTGTGTATTGGGAGAAAAACAAGCCGATCCCCGGTGGAGCCAGCAATTTGCCAGTTGGGATGATACGCCTCGTGGGGCGTTATTGGCATCCTGATTCGGTTTACACGGTCGATTTGATGGCCACGAAAAAGCTCGTTTGTTGGGGGCGCGAAGGAATCATCGCAGATCGGGTACCGATTGAGGTGAAGAAGCCGGCGAGGCTGTTAACTCCAGGCCAAAGTCCGACATACGCCAAAGCTAAAGACGTGCTCAACAATGTCATCAGCATCGATGACACTTGTATTGTGCATGGAGGGCGCTATGGTATTCCGCCACAATTCATCAAGGCGCATATGGACCAAGAGGCAGCAAAGAAGAACTTCAGTGGCGAAATTGGATGGGGATTCGCCCCATCCTACAGGTTCGAGCCATATGCGGCACAAACGAGTTACGGCAGAGCATTCCGTAGGCATAAATATTTCGTCGACAAGAATAGAACACCGGCGACGGATCAGATGGGCACCGGCAAACCCATCCCTGACCATCAGAATGTGCTTTACCTCGACTATCCAAGGACTCCTTTGACCCTCTGGGATGTCATTACACAGTATTCACAACTTGTGGACCCCGGTGGGAGCTCCCTTTACGGCAAGAGAAGATCTGACGGTTTTATGGACTACTATGCTTACCCAAGCCTCCAGCATTACTATTGGATCAAAATTGTTGATCCATTGCTTTTTGACAAAGGCTATCGAGGTCAGGAACTAGCTGATGCCGCGCGCAATCAGATGATCAACTATGTTAGATACGAACGATCGCAAGTCGATCTCAATGCCGTCTCAGCTCAAACACGTATCAAAAGCTCATACGGGTTGCTGCAAATAACGTACGAGACGGCTCGTGACGAGACCGTAGGATACCCGTATGATCAAAACGATCGAGGAGCAGAAGACAATCCTGAACGGCTGAACGTTACCGAGATCGGGATGCTTTATTCTATGAAGCATATGAACAATCTGCTGAATGCCGGTCTCGACAAGTTGGCTCAAAAGGATCACGATTGGCCGGGCGGCCTCGAGGAGTATTTCAAGAACGTAGTGTATCAGAATTGGAATCCTGGAGATACGCAGTACGGTGACAAGGTGAAGCCGAGAATTGAGAAATTCAAGCCATCAGAATGAGCATGGGAAGTCCACCAATGAAAAAATCCATTCGTTTCTTGTTGAGTGCGCTCTTGCTTCATTGCGTTGACGGGCAGCTTTTGTCTCAAACGTATATGGACGAGATTGCAGACGCCATCGAGTTGAAGGTTCACAGTCTCTACAACGGACAGTTCACTGTCAACATCGTCGTTGTTATGGACAGTTCGTTGAACAAAGCAGCCTTTCCTAACGCTGGTCCAAAAGAAGACCCATACGGAACGCTGAAAGGATGTGTTCTATTTACTGCCCAACCAATTGAGAGATACTATAGCTCCCGGGCTTTTGTGGGCATCTTCAAGAATAATCAAATTCTCTGGCATTCGGATACGGTCATTAGTATAGAAAACTCCTACCAACACGACATTGTTGCCACCACAGACTTGAACAATGACGGCAAGGTTGATATCATCACTTCGTGGCTGTACGGAATGACAATGAACTTGGAGCGTCTGTGGATTTTCAGCTGGGATGGACAGAATGGCACTGTGATCAATGACTACGACAGTGAGAATCTCTCAGTGATTAAGTCCTACGAAGGTTTGTTCCTGCTTGTGGACATCAATGCAGATGGAATTTTTGAGATCCAGGGCGTTGAAGATCCGTATAGTGAACCCGAAAAGATTGTTACCTATGCATGGAACGGTAGCGTTTATACCAACTGGCCTAATTCACCGCAACCTCTTCCGAGTGGATATCTACCGAAGAACAGACTTGAAGTTGAGGTAAAGGCGAGGGTGGTAAAGGATGGCAGTAGCTTTGTGTTTCATTATGTTCTTGACAACAAGGCAACCAGTATCCAAAAGGTGGATGCATTCTTGCTTCCCCAGTGTACAGATTCGATCCGGGGGAAAGCCGTACCAAGGAATTGGAATTTCGGTCTCTTGAGAAAGCAACTCTTCGGATGGCGCGATGACCGCATTAGCCCTAGACCTATTCCGAAGGGTGGTATCGAGCCAGATTTTGCCTGTGAAAGCACGGCACTCCCCAGATTGATGCCTTTCTATGTGCAAGGGGAGAACTTCTGGTGGGGTCAGCCATCAGTTGACAGAGAAACACTTGAGTTTCCAGAGGAGGCTTGGTATCAAGACATCATTAACAACTCATTTCGCGGCCTCACCGTCGGCCCAGGCAATTCGCCTTTTCCACTTGTACCTTTGGATTTTCTGGATACTCTCAGCAGCTACACCACCCAATCCCGCTCGCTGGGTTGGATCAAGGACCAACCGACAGCGGACAAATATCTCGGCTACTTCTCAACAGCAAGGGCCAAACTTGTGCAGCGCGACAGCGGTGGGGTTAGAACCGTCCTCGTACAAGTCCTGCACGATGTCGATATCGACAGCACAGCCAACCTCACAAGCGAAGCATACGCCCTGCTCAAGTTCAACACCGAGTATCTTGTTGATGCGCTGCCCCAAACACCGGCTGCGCCTCTCTTGGCTGTCAAACTGGTTTCCAGCACCGGCATCAACCTCACCGGCGGATCACTGCAATACTACGATGGCGGTTGGAAGGACGCCACGAACAACAACGACGGCACGTTCAGCATCGACACCAAGCTGAAGACAATCAGCCTGCGTATGACGTATGCTTACGGCTCGCAGACGAAATCAAATGTAGCCGTTGGAGCCGATATGGTCGTCTTCCAAACCGTCAATGCGCAAGTTAAGCTGCAGAACCGCCAAGGTGCTTTGATGGACACCGGCGCGGTCCAGTACTACGCCGGCGCTTGGAGGAGCTTCGGAACAACCACCAACGGTGTGGCAACGAAGGAACTGCTGCCAAACAATTACTCGTTCCGAATGACCTACGCCTATGCGAGCAAGGACAAGCAGCAAGATATCGCCGCTAATCCAACGGTCGTTTTCGAAACGGTCAATGCGGCGGTTCAGCTGCAGAACAGCCAGGGAAGCCTCATTGACGGGGGCACAGTGCAATACTACTCAGGTGCTTGGAGAGAGTTCGGAGTGACAACAAACGGCGTCGCAACGAAAGAACTGCTGCCAAGCAATTACTCATTCAGAATCACCTATGCTTATGCCAGCAAGGACAAGCAGCAAGACATCGGCGCGAACTCGACGGTCGTTTTCCAGACGGTCAGTGCCGTGGTGCAATTGCAGAACAGCCAGGGCGGTCTCATCGATCAAGGGACGGTGCAGTATTACTCTGGCGCCTGGAGAAGCTTCGGAACGACGGCTAACGGTGCAGCAACCAAAGAACTCCTGCCAAACAACTACTCGTTCAGGATGACCTATGAATTCGTCTCCAACGACAAGGCACATGATCTTTCCACAAGCAGCACGGTGAGCTTTTCGACGGTCTTGTGCAGGGTGAGAGTGAAGGATGCCCAGAACCAGCCGGTGGATGGCGCACAGGCAAGCTACTATGCTGGAGCCTGGCGGCCGATAGGCGGTACGGTGAACGGCGAGGTGACGAAGGAATTGCTGCCGGCCAACTTGACGTTCAGAATTCGCTACGGCGCGACACAGCAAGACGAGGCACAGAATCTCTCGACGAATACTGTCGTGGAGTTTAGTGTGCAGTAGGAAGTATTGAAGGAGAAGGTAGGAAGTGGGAAGACGGCGGAAAGCAGTAGGCAGTATGCAGACAGCGCACAGCGAACCCAAAACTTTCAACTTGGAACTTGAAACTCAGAACTGAAGTAGCAGGAGGTCAAATGAAACAGGCGATCATTGTCCTCACGATCTTGTTCCTGCTCGCGGCAGGAATGCAGCCAGGCGCAGCACAAACCGTCTATCAACTGCCGTTTGCCTCTGTGGACAACAGCATCGAGCTGACGGTGGTGAACAGCTCAGCTGTGCCATTGTCTGGAGTGACGGTCGAGACAGCAGGTTTGCCGAGCTGGCTTAAGTTCAAGGAGGTCAGCCAGAGCATCAATCTGGTGAAGGCGAAGCAAGAGATGCCTGTCGTCTTCACATTTTCGGTCGACAAGTCAGCGCCGGTGGGAAAGGAAGAGACGATCCGGTTTGCAGTAGCCTCAGCAACTGGCGAGAAGTGGACGAAGGAGATCAAGGTGACCGTGTCAGCGCCGGAGCGTTTTGAGTTGTTTCAGAATTACCCGAATCCTTTCAATCCCGCTACTACAATTAGCTATCAGCTCCCTCAGGATAGCAAGGTGAGTTTGAAGATCTTCAATGTCCTTGGACAAGAGGTAGCGACGCTTGTCGATGGCCAGCGGCAGGCAGGGTATCACGAGGAGCGGTGGGAAGCAAGGGGTTTTGCATCGGGCATGTACATCTATCAACTCTTGCTCATCGATGAGAAAGGCAATCGCCAGATTGCTCGAAAGAAGCTTGTCGTGCTGAAGTAAGGCCGTGTGGCAGCAATTGGATCCTCCTTTCGCTCGAGCAACAACGTATCCACTCCAAAGAATCGGGTTCATCGGGCTTTCGATCAATCTCCTTGCGGCAAATCCTCCTACAACCTACTGCTGCGATTGTGTTTGACTGTCCGTTGCAGCGGACGCTCTGCTTCCGCACGTAATGAGTTTGTAAGCCCTGCCTGCTTGAACCTCAGGCGTCTTTTCTCTATTTTCAGTTCGGAACGCTGGACCTCCCGCTATGACAAAGAGTAACGAGGCGAAGATCGCGCGTCATCTTGCCGATGTTTGCCATTGGCTGTATCAGAAAGGGTTCGTGACGGCGACGGATGGAAACGTCAGCGCGCGGCTGCGAAACGGAAATATCCTCACGACCCCGACGTCGATCAATAAAGGAAGGGTCACGGAAGCCGATCTCGTCGAGGTAACCCTGCAGGGAGAAGCCGTGGTGGCCCATCGGAAGCCTTCTATGGAGCTGGGGATGCACCTGTTCATCTACAAGCAGCGGAGTGATGTGGAGGCGGTCGTGCACGCTCATCCCCCCTACGCAACGGGGTTCGCGACAGCGAGGATTGCGCTCGATAAGAATATCCTTCCCGAAGTCGTCTTCGGTTTGGGAAGCGTCCCTCTTGCACAGTATGCGACGCCTTCCACGGGAGAAGTCGCAGAGTCGATCGCACCGTTCGTCCAGGCCTCCAACGCCATCCTCCTGCAGAATCACGGCGTGGTGACGTACGGTGCGGATCTGGATGACGCGTTCTTCAAAATGGAGAAGGTCGAACACGCGGCGCACATCGCCTTCGTAGCTAGAATGCTCGGCGGTGAGCGTCAGCTTTCCCCGAACGAAGTGGCGAAACTCTTTGCGGCGTTCGGGAAGAAGGAATCGTAGCTAAAAGACATCTCAGCATGAGCCGGTCGCCTATGGCCAAGAAAATCCGCGTCGGCGTTATCTTCGGGGGACGTTCCGTTGAGCATGAGGTTTCGCTCGTCTCCGCAGCATCGGTGATCAGCGCGCTCGACAAGGAAAAGTACGACATCCTTCCCATCGGGATAACTGCGGAGGGCCGCTGGCTCAGCTCAGCGGAAGCCTTAGCGTTGTTGAAGGAAAAGGGAAAGATCGACGACCTTCCCGAGCATATTCTGGTACCCGATCCCCGGAAGAGAGGCCTTGTCCCCCTCCGGAATTCCTCTGCTGAAGTCCCCCCTCATCCCATCGATGTCATTTTTCCGGTCCTGCACGGCACGTACGGCGAGGATGGAACGATTCAGGGGTTGTTCGAGCTTGCCGAGATTCCCTACGTCGGATCAGGCGTCCTCGGCTCGGCACTGGGGATGGACAAGGTTGTGCAGAAACAGCTGCTGCGCCAGGCCGAGGTCCCGGTCACGCCGGACATTTGGTTCTACCTCGAGGAATTTCTCAAAGCCCAGCGCAAGCTCATCGCTTCGATCGAGCGAAAGCTCGGCTATCCCTGCTTCGTCAAGCCTGCGAACCTTGGATCCAGCGTCGGTATAAGCAAAGCCCACGACAGGAAGGAGCTCGTAGGAGCGATACGGCATGCAGGGGAGTACGATCTGAAGGTCCTCGTCGAGAAGGGGATCGAGCGGGCGCGCGAGATCGAGTGCAGCGTACTCGGGAACGACGATCCGATCGCATCGGCGCCCGGCGAGGTCATCCCGTCGAACGAGTTCTACGACTATGACGCGAAGTACGTCGACGGAAAGTCGACATCCGTCATCCCAGCAAAGCTTCCCCGGTCCGTTGCCAGGAAGGTTCAGCAGTATGCGGTCGACAGCTTCAAGGTGTTGAACTGCTCCGGTATGGCGCGGGTCGATTTTCTTGTGACGAAGGGGAGAAACAGGATTTACTTGAACGAGCTGAACACCATCCCTGGTTTTACTTCGATCAGCATGTACCCGAAGCTCTGGCAGGCATCAGGCCTGTCGTATCCGGAGTTGCTCGACAGGCTCATCCAGCTTGCCTTCGAACGTCACCGGGGGAAGGTGAATCTGAAGACGACGTATAGCCCGAAAACGGATTGGTACAAGCGTTGACGTGATTTGCAGAACGGCGGAATTCCAGTTACCTTCATGCCAATGGAAGGTCAATTTCTCAGGAAAGCGCGGAAGCCGCGGTGGTTGCGGGGGATCACGAAGAAGGTCTTCAAGACGAGACGCCGCGCGGCGATCGTGATCGCTGCCGCAGTCGTTCTTTCGTATGTCCTCTTCAACAACCGGGGGGTGATTGCACGCATACGGCTCGAGCACGAACGCCAGGTGATGATCGAGAAAGTCAGGGCAGCCCAGCAGGAAAACCAGCGTTTGGAGGCGTATCTCAAAGCGCTCGACGGCGACAAGAAAACGGTTGAGAAGGTCGCACGCGAGAAATATGGTATGGCGAGAGCAGGAGAGACGGTTTATAAGGTTAAGAAAAACTGAAGAGGAGTAAGCAGTAGGGAGTATGGAGAACGTAGGCAGTCCTGGCTTCCAGCCCAGGGCGATGAAGATGGCAAGCCAACATTAGTACCAGTGGCCTAATGTTGGTTTTTTCATTTTCGATGGTTGTTCAGGCAATCGTGGTTTCCATTCGAGGTTCGTGTTTCTAGAGCCGATTCAAGAAAGTAATCTTTGAGCCAAAGGCTCATCTCCGCCTGTCCGAAGGACCCCTTCGGGGAGGCGGATGAGCCTCGGGCTCAAGCCTTCGGCTGAGTATTTTGTTGTGAATTGGAATTCGATTGAGAGGTGACCCCATCCTAACCTTCCCCTCAGAGGGGAAGGGATTTCGTCCCCTCTCCTTTTAGGAGAGGGTGAGGTCTAAATAACACAAGACTGTTTTTTGGGAATAGCGCTAGTTCTGCAATCTCCACTCCGCAATTCGAGAGACGCTCATGTCCGATCTCTTTTCACCCGAGGAACCTCACGGCAGCCGGCCGGCGACGTTCGCACCCCTGGCCGAGCGGGTGCGCCCCAAGACCCTGAAAGAGTTTGTCGGTCAGAATCACTTGCTGGGAGAAGAAAAGCCTCTTCGGGTGATGATCGAACGGGGGGAGGTTGACTCGATGATTCTGTGGGGGCCGCCCGGCATCGGCAAAACCACGCTGGCCCGCCTGATCGCCACCTACGTCAAAGCAGATTTCTTTCAGCTCAACGCGGTTTCCTCAGGCGTCAAAGAAGTACGGGAGGTGATCGCGAAAGGAGAGAGGAATCTCAGGCATCTGAAGCGCCGGACCATACTTTTCATCGATGAGATCCATCGTTTCAACAAGGCGCAGCAGGACGCGCTCCTCCACAGCGTGGAAGAGGGTGTAGTCGTGCTCATCGGCGCCACGACCGAGAACCCGTCGTTCGAGGTCATCTCACCGCTCCTCTCACGCTCCCGCGTCTACGTGATGGATCCGCTCGGGGCGGAAGATCTCGACGCGATCCTTCAACGCGCCCTCACAGCCGACGCGCTTCTCTCGAAACGGTCAATCACGATCGAGGACAAGGACTTCCTCCTCTTGCTCTCCGGCGGGGACGCACGCAAGCTGCTGAACGGATTGGAGACTGCGCTGCACCTGACGAAGCCTGAGAAGGACGGGTCGGTCGTCCTCCGCAAGGAGAAGATCCAGGAAGCTTTCCAGCGGAAATACACACTCTACGACAAAACCGGCGACCAACACTACGACACGATCTCGGCCTTCATCAAGAGCCTGCGGGGAAGCGACCCGGACGGGGCCATCTACTGGATGGCGAGGATGCTGGATGGCGGCGAGGATCCGAAGTTCATCGCGAGGAGGATGGTGATCCTTGCCTCCGAGGATGTCGGCAACGCCGATCCGATGGCGCTGCCTCTTGCGACCTCATGCTTCACAGCCGTCGACTACGTCGGAATGCCGGAGGCGAGAATCATCCTGGCCCAGACGGCCGCGTACCTGGCCTCGGCGCCCAAGAGCAACGCGGCCTACGTCGCGATCGAAGAGGCAATGGATGATGTGCGCAATGTGCCGAACCTTCCCGTGCCGCTGCACATCCGGAACGCCCCGACGCAGCTAATGAAGGATCTCAAGTACGGGAAGGAGTACAAGTACGCCCATCAGTACGAAGGACACTTCACGGAGCAGCAGTACCTGCCCGACAACCTCAAGGACAAGATCTACTACCGGCCGACGGAGATCGGCAAAGAGAAAGAGATTCGTGAGAGGCTGAACAAGCTCTGGAAGAAGAAGCAGCGCTGACACCGGTGGAAGTCTTGACTGAAAGATGACCGTCATCTGACAAGGATTGATCGGAAGAGATGACGGTCATCTACCCGTGAGGCTCCGGAAGTCTCTCCTACTGATTGCTACTTCGCCCCGAGGGCTTTGGCAGCTGTGTCGATCTCTGCGGGGCTGACCCAGATCGCGGACCCGAATCGGCCGTTCACCGCGACGGCATCGATCGATTCGATGTTCACACCGGCGGCGGCAAGCGCCTCGAGGCTCTTGGCGAGCGCCCCGGTACGGTCAGCGCCTTTCAACCAGAGAGCGATACCTTCATCTGCGAGCAAGCCCGAGGCGCTCCAGAGGGCCCGCAGCTTGTCGGGGTTCTTCGGCACCACGTACAGCTCCGCCTTGCCGGGCTGAGTAGCAAATCCCCAGAGTCCCGACAACCCGAGGTTCTTTGCCTTCAGTTCGTTCACGATCTTCAGGAGGGCGCCCGGCTTGTTCTCCAGGTTGGCTTTGAAATACTTGAGACGTTGAACCTTCGCCATGCTTGCCTCCCTTCCAAAAAGTTGTTAATTGTTCACTCACCCCGCGGCAACGTACGAAAAAGGAGAATGACTGTCAATTTGATGCGAGAGCAGGAGAACGATATCCTCACCCAGGCCCGGGCGCTTTTCGGCGTCTTGAAGGATGCTCAGGAGGCTGAGGTAAGGAAAGCAGCCGATGACCTCCTTGTGTTCTGCTATCGGTTGCACGATCGGTACGTTATTCTTCGGTCGTCGAACCCGCGTTTCAAGGGGCCGACGTTTGCCATCCTGCGGGACGTGATGTATCAATTGGAGTCGAAGCCGGATGAAACGCTGGCGAGCCCGGAATGGCGGGAATTCCTTCGATCCCTGGTCGAAGACATCGTGACGGGACGGATAGTGGTTTCGAAGAGAAAGTAGATCGGCCGAGCATATCCTGCCGGTCGGCTCAGTAGAAGTCATCTCAAAAACAATCTGCGTCATGCTGAACTTGTCCCGCTCTTTTGGATTCCGCTCCGATAGCGGGATTCTGAAGAGCGGAACCTGAGAGACGGGAATTCAGCATCCATCCTTCAGCTTGAAATAGACCCCGAAACCCCGACAAAGAACATCGGGGCAGGCGAGTTCGGGGTGACAGAACTCGATGATCACAGTGGAACAGATCAAGGGAGTGTTGTCACGTCGCAATCGGAGCGAGATCAAAAATCCCGCCCTGAGGCGCGCCGGCGTCCTGATACTCCTCTTTCCCAAAGGTGAGGAGCTTTGCGTTCTTCTGACTTGGCGCACGTTAGATGTCGAGCACCACAAAGGGCAAATCTCCTTCCCAGGGGGGTCGAAGGACCGCGACGATCATGACATTGTGGAGACGGCGCTGCGAGAATGCGAGGAGGAGATCGGCCTTTCAAGGACCGCTGTGCAGGTCCTGGGGCTTTTTGACGACTATGAGACTCCGTCGGGATTCGCCATTACGCCTGTTGTCGGCTACGTTCCTGAACTCCCCGAGCTCCGGCTTAACACAAGCGAGGTGACGGAGGTCTTGCATGTTCCCGTCACGTTGTTCACCAACGCGGCGAACGAGAGAGTTGAGCAAAGACAGGTGAGGGGAAAGCTGTACGATGTGTACTTCTACCGGCACGGCAGCCACGAAGTCTGGGGTGCAACGGCGGCGATGATCCGAGCGTTCCTGCACGCGCTCCGGCCCGGTCAATGAGATCCGTCGTCTCTTCAATGGCTACGTCAGTGGCTCAATCCTTGAAGGTTGTTACTTCTTTTGCTTCTCCAAAAGAAGTAACCAAGAAAAGGAGACGGAAATCGAAACCCACTTGTTCGGGCAGCCTACACACAAGCCGAAGATTTCGGCCGGAATGAGTTCTCCTCTCGAAAGGCATTCAGCAACTGGCCGAAATCTAAACGCACGTGGTCAAGCTGCCCACCCGCACCGCCATCGATTTCCGGGGCTCGGGTCAATCGTGTGCCAGAGGTATTTCGATGCCTAAAGCTACCGAAATCGTCGGCGGTGTGCGGCTGGGGAATCACCCCGCGGGTTTAATTCCGGTGCAACTCCACAAATCTGTAGACCTTGCAGAAGTCTATCGGCACCGGAATTTTGGCATGTGCGTTGGGAGGCATAACGAGGAGCGTTACGCTTTCGGCCTCCCTTCTTTGGTTACTTTCTTCGGAGGAGCGAAGAAAGTAACCGACGCATTCGTTGCTCAATGATGTTGCGTCGTACCTCAAGGCACAAAGAGATTTTTCTGTCAGGGACCTGAAATGAGCTGGGACCTTCGCCAAAACGCAAGAATCAGCCTAACAGTCCACTAGTGCGGAAAAAGCTTTGTGATTCTGAGGATTGTTCGCTATCTTACCTGCACAAAATTCAGCGTCAAAGCAGGTTCAGACAGGAGAAAAGGATGGCACAGCACAAGTCCGCAGAAAAGCGCGCCCGGCAGAGCGTTCGTCGGCACGCTCGCAACAAAGCCAATTTGTCGAAGATCAAGACATTGATAAAGAAGGTTCGCTCTGCGAAGGACAAGGAGCAAGCTGCAGCAGCCTTGAAGGTGGCGATGAAGACGCTTGACCAGCTCGCAGCTAAAGGGGTCATTCACAGGAATACGGCGTCGAATCAGAAGTCGAGGCTTACGAAGCTGGTGAAAGCGATGAAATAACGTTGCATGCAAGAGAGATGTCCGTCTTCTCGCGGAAAGAGCGGGGAAAGAAGATGGACATCTACTGGGAAGAAACGAAAAACCCCGGCCACACGGTCGGGGTTTTTGCTGATCTTCGGGTAATTCTCCCCGCCAAACTCACCCCGGCTGCTTTTTCAACTCCTCGATCTCAGCGATCCTCCGGTCGAATTTCTCCCTCTCAGCCGGTTTGTTCGCCGCGAGAGCCCGGTATGCCTTGATCGCATCATCATACCACCCTTGCTTCACGTAGATCTCGGCCAGAGTGGGTGTCACGAAACCAGCGCTTGCCGGGGTGTCTGCCTCACTTGCAGGACGCGGCGCCTTTTCTGTGAAATTGATCACCGGCGTGATCTTCTTGGGTGTCTTGAGCTTCTCCGCAATCTCCTCAATTCCATTGCCCTGCTCAGCAGGCGAGGCTCCTGTCGGGTCCGATCCGAGATATTCCTCGAGCGTTTGGGTGTCTTCGCTCCCAAAGAACTCCATCCGCTTTCGGGCAGCGAACACATCGTACGGTTCCTCCTCCACCCCACCCTCGGATGTCGGCGCTTCTGCACCGAACGCTGCGAAGGGGTTCTCCTCCTGTGCCTGCTCGGTCACAGCAGTTTGCTCAGCACCCTGCGGCGGCTGCTCCAACTGACTGAACGCGTCCTGCCAGCTTGGCGTCTGCTCTGGCTCCCCTTCAGGAGCTTCAGGTGCCGAGACCTCACCTGGTGGGGGTGCGGGCTCTTCAGCGATCGGCTCAACAGTCGATTGTTCTTCTCTTTGCTCTGTGCCGAACTCTGCCTGGGGTTCAGCCGGCGATGGCTGAGCCTCTTCCGGTGCTTGCTCCGCCTGAGGTGGCGTCTCGAACGGCGCCCCAAAACCAAAATCCGTTGCTTCCGGCTGTGGCTGTTCCCCAAACGTTGAGGTGGCGATTTCAGCCGCGGCGGCGGGAGGTTCGCCGAAGGAAGAAAAGTCATCCGACGGAGGAGTCTCCGAGGGGAAGGCCTGAGCCTCCTCGGCCACAGGTTCTGCACCAAAGGTATCCTGCTCTTGTGTCACTTCCGGCGGCGCTGCAGCATGTTCCTGGCCCGGCGCCTCCTGTAGTGAGGGTTCCCCTGGAGCTGCCGGTGGCGGCTCGGGGACTACAGCTTCTTCTTGAGGCGGAGCAGTCTCTGTCGGAGGAGCCACTGCACCCGCTGCGACTTCCTCTGCGACGGCAGCGCCGATATCGGTGGAAGGACCGAGGTCGATGCTCGCATGAAGTCGCGCGACAGCCTCATTGTTCGGCAAAAGATCATGAACGACTTGAAACTCCCGTTTCGCCTCTGCCAGCATCTTCAGCTCGAGCAGAGCCCTTCCTTTGATGAGGTGCGCCGTCGAATAGAAGGGATACTGGGAAAGCCCTTCATCGCACAGCCGGAGAGCATCCTCAGCTCTTCCCGCTTGCAGGTAATGACTGGCGAGCCGAACGAAAAGCGGCGATTGGGGCTCCTTGGAGAGTTGCTCCTCGAGCGACGTGATCCGTTGGTGGAAGAAGTCAGCCATGGTTTCTTCGGCTAATGTTGGTGTAACTTGCGTGCGTCGATAGCATGCTTGACGGAAAGCGTCGATACAAACGAGAATCCGAGGAAATAAAGAAGTTGGAACGGCACGGCTGCAAACTCAAGGTAATATAATGAAGAAACCACGCCGAACAAACAGTAAACAGCAAGCAGCATTTCGACGCCGACGACCCAATTGAATTTCACCGGGACGTATTTCTTCTCGTGCCACGAGTCCTTTTTACCTTCGATATGGTATTTAGGCGTGCGAACGAATTCACTTTTCTTCTTGAAGAGACCCTCGAAGACCGCGCGTGAGTTATTGACGGCAAATCCCATACTGCCGGCCATAAACAATGGAAACAAGAGGAGCCGCCTTCGCCAATCCGGATAAACCGCCTTTTGCGAGAACAGATAGAAAAGGAACGAGCCAATGAATGCGAGGACAAAGACCGACATCATGGCAAAGTACAGCTCGTGTCCACCCCGATGCTTGATGAAGATGAGGGGAACGTTGAGGATGCCTGCCAGGAGAATGAAGGGGAAGACGATGTTGTTTGTGAGATGAAAGGTGGAATGAACTTTGAGGCGAAAAGGAATGTCGGACTTCCAGACGTCCGGAAGAATCTTGCGAGCGGTTTCGATAGCGCCCTTCGTCCACCGGAACTGTTGTGTCTTCAACGCGTTCACTTCGGCCGGCAACTCGGCAGGGGACGTCACGTCGTCGAGGTACTTAAATCTCCAGCCCCGGAGCTGGGACCGGTAGCTGAGATCGAGGTCCTCCGTGAGCGTGTCCGATTGCCAATTGCCCGAGTCGACGATGGCGGTCTTTCGCCAGATACCCCCCGTTCCGTTGAAATTGATGAAATAGCCGACCTTGTTCCGTACCGCCTGTTCCATCACAAAATGACCGTCCAACGCCATCGCTTGTGCCCTTGTGAGCAGGGAGTAGTTGCTGTTCAAGTGCTCCCACCGCGTCTGGACGACGGCGATGCGTTCGTCCTGATAGAAATAGGGGAGCGTCTTTCTCAGAAAGCTGCTGTTGGGAACGAAATCGGCGTCGAAGATCGCAATGAACTCGCCGGTCGTCGCTTCCAAACCATGCTTCAGCGCACCCGCTTTGAATCCCGAGCGGTTGGTGCGATGGATGTGCTTGATGTCGTACCCGAGCTCCCGATAGTGACAGACGGTCTTCGCGACGAGCTCATAGGTCTCGTCCGTCGAGTCGTCGAGGACCTGGATCTCCAGCTTGTCTTTCGGGTAGTCCAGACTGCAGACCGATGCGATGATCCGCTGAACGACATAATATTCATTGTAAATGGGGAGCTGCACTGTCACGAGCGGCTCCCGGTCCAAGAGAGGCAGCTCTGCTTCTTTGCCGCGATTCTTTAGGTAATGGTAAACCATCACGAATCCGTGCGCCCCGAAGGTGAAAAGTATGAGGAGCGAAAAGAAGTAGAGATAGAGCACGAGATTCGTGAAATACGGATTCTGGAAGATCTCTTGGCGGAAAAGAACTGTAGCGATTGTCATGAGACTGTTACCATCCTGCGACTGTTTCGATCAGTATGTCTTCTGTGAGTTTGCGAACTGCTTCCGCGACGCCCTCGTTCCGCTGTGTCAGGCCGCCGCCCGAGGGATAGTCTCCCCATTGACTGAAGTCCTTCTCCCACACCTTCTTGTGAAGCGTGAGGTCTTGAAACGTCATATGCACTGTGACGGTGACCCGTCGCGTGGCCACCTGATCCCCCCCTTCAACGACCACCGGCACATCTCTTACGGAGGTGATCACGCCTTCAAGGACCGCGTCGGCCGAATTCCGGTCCGCCGGTTGAAGCGTGTTGTCGTTGACGAACCGCTGGAGCAGCTGGCTGGAAAATTCATCTCGCAGCATCGGGTCGCCATAGCCGCTCTGGTCTTCCACAAGGGGGATAGCGATCGTCTTGAGGTGTGGCGGCACCGATGCGCCGGTGAAGGAATAGGGACATCCGGCACATCCCGAGAGAACAAAGAACAAGGAACAATGAAAAAGGAAAAATGAAAAATGGGGATGTCTCAGCTTGTCGTGTACCTCCTCTGTTTTCGCTTTCGTTCCCGCTGTACGCACTTCCTCACCCCTGGAGTCCGAATTCTTTGATTTTGCGGTACAGCGTCCGTTCACTGATGTTCAATTCCTTTGCGGCCAGTCGCCGATTCCCCTTGTTGCGGTCGAGCGCGCTGACGATCATGCGGCGCTCCATTTCGTCAAGTGTCATGACCCCATTGCCGTTGGAGCGATTGGCACCCACATCCTGGACTCGTTCCTGAGTCGCCGCGCCTTGTAGTACGATATCACGCAGCTCCATGATCGAGCTCTTCAGGTCGACCAATGCCCGGTACATGAGCTCGCGCTCCGCCTGCGCGACCGTCTTGTTCGCATAGACCGGAAGGTTACGATCCGAATCGACCTGTGGATAGTCCTTCAGGTGTTTGCGGACATCCTCGGCAGTGATGAGCTTCCCGTTTTCCAGGACCAGCATGCTTTCGATCACGTTCTTCAATTCTCTCACGTTGCCGGGCCACCGGTAGTCCATGATGATTTCGGTGGCATCGTCCGTGAAACCCTCGAAGTGGATTTGGTTCTTCTCGGTGAATTCCTTTACAAAGTTCTCCACGAGGACCGGGATGTCCTCCCGCCGGTTCCTGAGGGGCGGCACCACGATGTTGACCGAGCGGAGGCGAAAATAGAGATCCGGCCGGAATCGCTTCTGCTGAACCTCGTACTCGAGGTCCTTGTTCGTGGCAGCGAGGACCCGAACGTCGGCCTTCCTCGGAAGAGAGGATCCCACACGCATGAACTCGCCGCTCTCCAGCACGCGGAGCAATTTCACCTGGGTTGAGAGGGGCGTCTCGCCGATCTCGTCGAGAAAAATCGTTCCCCCGTCGGCGATCTCGAAGTATCCCTTTCGCATCTCCACCGCGCTCGTGAAGGATCCCTTCTCGTGTCCGAACAGCTCGCTTTCGATGAGCCCTTCCGGAATGGCGGCGCAGTTGACCGTCACCAGCTGCTTCTTCGCGCGCTTGCTCACGCTGTGCAGCGCTCGCGCAATCACTTCCTTCCCGACGCCGCTCTCGCCGGTGATCAAGACGGTGATGTCGGTTTGCGCAACCTGCTGCACGACATCGATGATCTCCTGCATCTCGAGCGATTCGCCGATGATGCCGTACGTTTTTTGAAATTCCTCACGATCCATACAACTTCAACTCCTCCTCGTGCCACTTGCAGAAAGTCCCGCCGTGCGGGATCCCGCTGTTTTTAGTCTCTTATGGTTGCGGGAAAATCTTGTGTTTGTTGTTCCAGCCCTTTCCAAAAAGGCTGTAGTGCTCGTTTCCTTTTGCAGTTGCGCTGCCGACGAACGCAAGATCACTGTATGGAAACGGCGCTAGCGATCACAGAGTACACTCAGCGGGTCACGACGATGCTTTCGAGATTATACTTCCTCTTGATCTCTGCGCTGAACCGCCTTGCCTCGTCCTGCTTCTGAAACTCACCGATCCACACTTTGTGAAACTTCTTGCCGTTGTGGACGATTGTGAAAATGGTTGTTGTGTAGCCATCGCGCTCGAAACGCGCCTTGAGCTCCTCCGCATTCTGGAGGACTGAAAACGTCCCAGCCTGCACGGTATAAATGGGGGTCTCTTTCTCCCCCTTTCCTGGGGGGGTCACCTCGGCGGGGGCTTCCTGAGGCGCCGCCTTCTGTTCCTCGACGACCCGTTGATCGCTCGCATAGGTCGAAAAAGGGTAGTCCCGCTTGAGCTGCTCCATCTTCTGCTCGGCGGTCTTGTAGAGGCCGATGGAATAGTAGTACTGGTACAACTTGAACAGTGCGTCGTCGGCCCACTCGCTCTTCGGAAAATTGTCGACGATGGTCTGGTAGATCTTTGCCGCTTCGGTCCCGTCGGTGGTCAGCACCGCCTGCAGATACAACACCCCCGGATCGTTCTGGAACTTCGTCATGAGTGTCGGCAATTCGGTCCGTACGGCGTCGCCCTGCCCCTGCTCGATCAATTCCAGTCGGCGCTGAATGTCCGGTTGGCTGCTTTGCGACGTCTGCGTCAGCGTGCATCGCGTGACGGCAAGTTCAAAAACGGCGACGAGGGCCGCAAGGTAAATCGAACCTCGTTTCATACCATCATCCCTCCTTATCCATTCGCTGCCAGCTTTCTGTCTTCATAGGCATGCGCAGACTCCGCCACAGGAGTGCCAAACAGCGTCGCGGAGTTCGCCCGCTCGATCTTGATATCGATGCACTGCCCGACTCGTGCGTCCCCCTTCGGAAACACAACCATCTTGTTCGTATCCGTGCAGCCGCAGAAGTCGTCTGTGGACTTTTTGCTCTCGCCCTCCACAAGGACTTCAACCGGCTGGCCGATCATCGTCAGGTTCTTTCTGTAAGAGATCGTACGCTGGAGATCGATGATCTCGTTCAGCCGCTGAATCTTCATCTCCTCGGGCACGTCGTCCCCCATGTGCCAGGCTTTCGTGTTCTCGCGCCGCGAATAGCGAAACGTGAACGCACCGTCGAATTCGACTTCCCGGAGGATTTCGAGCGTCATCCGGTGATCGTCGTCGGTCTCCGTCGGGAAGCCGGCGATGATGTCGGTGGAGAGGCTGACATCCGGTATCGTCGATCGGATCTTCTTCACAAGCTCCAAGTACTGATCCCGGGCGTAGGTGCGGTTCATCAGTTGCAGGATCCTGTCGGAACCCGATTGCACGGGGAGATGAATGTAGTTGCAGATATTCTCATGGTCGGCGATCGCTCGGATGAGCTTCTCGGACATATCCTGCGGATGGGAGGTCGTGAAGCGGATCCTCATGGTCCGGTCGACGTTCGCTGCGCTCGCGATAAGATCGGCAAAGTCGTTCGTGCCGTCGGAGTACGAGTTGACATTCTGGCCGAGCAAGGTCACTTCTTTGAAGCCGCGTGCAGAGAGATGCTCGATCTCACGCACAACACTTGCCAGCGAGCGACTCCGCTCGCGTCCGCGCGTGAACGGCACGACGCAGAAGGTGCAAAACTTGTCACACCCCCGCATCACGGAGATCCAGGCACTGACGCCATCGGTGCGGAGGGGGACGAGGTCGTCGTAGTTCTCAACGCGCGAGAGGCGCACCGCGATCCCCCGCTCGCCCGCGATCGCGTTCTCGACGAGCTCGGGGAGCCGCCGATACTCGTCGGGACCCACGACGAGGTCCACATGGCTCTCCGACTCAATCAGGTCCCGCCGAAGTCGCTCTGCCATACAACCCAGAACACCGATCACTACGCTCGGATTCTGCCGCTTGTAATGCTTGAAGTCTCCCAGCCGGCCGTACACCCTCTGCTCGGCGTTCTCCCTCACCGCGCACGTATTGACGAATACGACGTCTGCCTGCGCGAGATCATTCGTCTGCTCGTAGCCGGCCCCGGCCAGGATGCCCAGGACGACTTCGCTGTCAGCCAAGTTCATCTGGCAGCCGTATGTCTCAACGTAGATGTGTCGCCGCGCGCTCATTCGATAGGTCTATAATTGGATGACAAATATAATGAAAGAATGGCAGACACGCAACCGAGAGAGCACGCTATTAATTTCTTTTAATATGATAGGGATTCTTGACGCTTACGTGCCGGTACCTCTCGATCTCTTGCCAAATAGTCAGTCAGTCCGGGGACATGGACCGTTGATTGGGGTGGGAAGGTGTGGTATATTCATTCCGAAACACAGGGAGGAAACGGGCGGAGAGGGCCTTGAGATAACACAGCGTCCTCACCGACCGAACCGTTCCGTCCAATCAACCCCTCGTGTGCACTCCAAGAAGTCCAACCAATCGAGGAAAAGCCATGACGACGCTACTTCACGACATCAAGAAGAAGGCACAACAACTGAAGCGACACATCGTGCTGCCGGATGCAACCGACGAGCGGGCCATTCGCGCCGCGAGAATCTGCACGGATGAGAACCTGGTAACGATCTCATTAGTCGGGAAGGGGGAGGAGATACGGGCAAAAGCGCAGCAGATCGGCATAAGCCTGGAAAAGGTTCGCGTTGTGGACCCGGAGAAGTCAGAGAACGTGAGTGAGTTTACGAACATCTATTTCGACCTGCGGAAGGAGAAGGGAATTCAGCGTGACCAGGCGCAGCAGACCATGTGCCGCCCGCTCTTCTTCGGAGCGATGATGGTACGGCAGGGAATGGCGGATGGAAGCGTCGCCGGCTCCCTTTCGACTACGGGGGAGGTTCTGCGTGCGGGCATCCAGGTGATCGGTGTGGCAGAGGGCATCAGCATCGTATCGAGTTTCTTCCTGATGGTGTTTCCGCAGAAGACGTACACCTTTGCAGACTGTGCCGTGGTTCCCGATCCGACCGTGGAACAACTGGCCGACATCGCGATTGCTTCTGCCGAGAATCACAAGAAACTGACCGGAGAAGAGCCGCGCGTTGCGATGCTCTCGTTCTCAACCAAGGGGAGCGCAGAACATCCGTTTGTTGAGAAGGTTCAGCAGGCGACGGCGATCGTGAAGAAGAAGAAACCTCAGCTCGCGGTCGATGGGGAGCTGCAGGTTGACGCCGCGATCGTTCCATCGGTAGGCGAGAGGAAAGCGCCGGGCAGTCCGGTCGCGGGCAAATCGAACGTTCTTGTCTTTCCTGACCTGGACGCGGGCAATATTGCGTACAAGATCGCGCAGAGGATGGGAGGAGCGGAGGCGATCGGTCCCGTTGTTCAGGGCCTCCGGAAACCCGCCTTCGACCTCTCGCGGGGCTGCAGCGTGGAGGATATCGTGAACGTTATTGCCATCAACGCGGTGATGGGAGCTGTGTGAAGGGATCCGAACCAGACGGAGGAACGAGGCCTCAGTTACGGCGTCGAACATGGCACGTCGGACCCCAGCGGTATCGATTTCTCGATCTCTACCGCGGCGTCATCGTTCTCCTGATGCTCGAAGGTCACGTGCTGCGCGCCCTGCTGACGGAGGACGCGCAGCAGTCGGGTTTGTTTGGATATCACGAGCTGCTTCACGGGGTCATCGGACCCGGGTTTCTCTTCGGTGCGGGCTTTGCTTTCGCCATCACCAGTCAGCGCCGCTGGGATGTGCTGACCTCGTTGACACCCGCGTTTTTTCGTCGCGTTGGCCGGATGGTTCTCTTGATCGCAGTGGGCTACGCGCTTCATCTTCCTTATTTCTCGCTCCGTAAGACGCTGGAGGTCGCGAATCTTCCGGAATGGAACGCCTTCCTCTCCTTCGACGTCCTGCAATGCATCGGTCTGACGCTGCTGGGTCTATGGGTGGTGCTGCTCATCGTGCGGTCGGAGAGAGTCTTCATTCGGTTGACCGTGTTTCTCCTCCTCGTCATAGTTTACGCAACCCCCTTCCTCTGGTCGCGGGAAGTCACGGAGCATCTGCCGGCATTGGTCTCTCAAGCCCTCAACGGGCACGGGGGGTCCCCTTTTCCACTGTTCCCCAACTCGGGATTTCTCTTGGCAGGGACAGTCATAGCCTGGCAATTCCTGCGGTATGCGCAGGCGGGCGAGGAGGGCAGATTCATCAGAAACTTGTCGATCCTGGGCTTTTTACTCGTCGGAGCCGGATATCTCATCGATCTGCTGCCGTATAGCACCTATCCCGCCTACGACTTCTGGTTTACGAGTCCGAACTTCTTCTCGATACGGCTCGGCCTCCTCTCTCTGCTGATGAGCGGTCTCTGGTTTTTCGAAAGCCGGGTCGGCCATCGGGAGGGATCGGACATCTGGATGCCGAATTGGCTGATTATCCTGGGGGTCGAATCGTTCGTCGTCTATGTCTCGCATCTTATCCTTCTCTACGGTTGGCTTGTCAATCCTCTGGAGAATCTGAGATCGTGGTGGGGTCTTCAGCTAAGACTCGAACCGGCGGTCGCCGTTTTCGCGGGGCTGACGCTCATCATGATCCCGATTTCGCAGACTTGGCACTTTCTCAAGAAGCGTCACCCGATGCTGTTGCGGGGTATCTCGTGGTACCTCGGGCTCACCTTCGCCTACTATTTCTTGACAAATCCGTACTAGCCAAGCTGCAGAAGCGTCATTTGCAACTCCTCATTCTTTTCTGTATCATCGTGGCGGTTCAACGCACGGCCTCCCCTTTCACGGATGTCCTCCACCAACATGAACCGGGTACCCATGAAAAAGAGACG
>CAYZRX010000032.1:0-37679 GCA_964480945.1 uncultured Ignavibacteriaceae bacterium
CCGGAGGCGATCGACCTGAACGTCAAGGTGATCATGATCGGTGATGCGGAGATCTATCAGCTCCTGTACCTGCGTGATGACGATTTTAAGAAGATATTCAAGATCCGCGCGGATTTCGACTATGAGATGCCCAAGGACAGCCAGTCCGTTTCGCAGTACCTGGGGTTCATCAAGATGGTGTGTGAGGACGAGAAACTGAGGGCGTTCGATCAGGGGGCGATGGCATCCCTCATCGAATTCGGCGTCCGGCTCTGCGGGCGTCAAAACAAGCTGTCGACGCGATTCAACATCATTGCAGATGTCATTCGGGAGGCGAACTACTGGGCTGGAGTGGATGGAGCGAAGATTGTATCATCGCAGCACGTCCGGAAGGCCATCGAGGAGCGGATCTACCGTGTCAAGCTCATCGAGGACAAGATCCAGGAAATGATCGACGAGGGCAACATTATGATCGATACCGAAGGGACCGTCGTCGGTCAGGTGAACGGCCTTTCGGTGTACGACACGGGTGAGCACGCGTTCGGCAAGCCGTCGCGCATTACGGCGAAAACGGCTCTCGGCCGCGCCGGCGTAATCAACATCGAGCGGGAAGCTGAGATGAGCGGGCCGACGTATAACAAGGGCGTGGCGATCCTCAGCGGCTACTTGCGGAGCATGTTTGCCCAGGATAAGCCCCTCATCGTGAGCGCGAGCATCACGTTTGAGCAATCGTACGGCGGCGTCGACGGCGACAGCGCTTCCTCGACGGAGATCTATGCGATTCTGTCGAGTCTGGCTGAGGTTCCGTTGCGCCAGGATATCGCCGTTACGGGATCGGTGAATCAGAAAGGTGAAGTTCAGCCGATTGGCGGCGTCGATCTCAAGATTGAGGGATTCTTCGACACCTGTAAGGCGCGCGGTCTCACAGGAAAACAGGGAGCCATCATCCCTCGTCAAAATGTGAAGGACCTGATGTTGAGGGAGGATGTGATCGAGGCCGTGAGAAAAAGGGAATTCCACATCTACGCCGTCTCGACAATCGACGAGGGGATTGAAATCCTCTCCGGCAAAAAGTCGGGCGCCCAACGCCCAGACGGCTCGTTCGAGCCGGGCACCATCCATTCGCTCGTGAACGAGAAGCTGTGCAAGTATGCCGAGGAGTGGAAAAAGTTTGAGGCAGGGAAGGAATAAGGGCAAGGCCTTCCACGCTCCACCAAGCTCCGGAGGAAATTTCTCCATGGAGCGCCCCCCCTACGAGACCGTCGCTGCAGCGATTCGGCTCTGAGCGTATTCCCTCGTGCACGACTGCTGGCGGCGCTATCTGTCGTCGCTGACTCCTGACTGCCATCTTGCTTTTCGCTCCTGGATTTCTCATATTGACTGAGGCTGCAAGCCGAGACTCACTTTTCTTCCTTGAGATACAGAATCGGCGGGAAGTGTCGGACCATCAATCAGGTGGCGAAGCGGATGGTAACTCGTGACGTCAAGATTGCGCGAAGAACCTGGACGGTGCCGCAGGCTTTTGAATACTGCGAGCGCGTAACGCACGACCACTACGAGAATTTCCCCGTAGCGTCCCTGTTTCTCCCGAAGGACAAACGCCGCTATATCTGCGCCATCTATTCGTTCGCCCGGATTGCGGACGATTATGCCGATGAGCCCGGCCTTACGGCGGCTGAGCGTATCGAGAGCCTCAATGAGTGGGAGGAACAACTGTTCGATTGCTACCGGGGGGAAGCTCAGCATCCGGTTTTCGTCGCCTTGCGCGAAACGATCGAGCGCTTCCAGATTCCGCACGAATTGTTCCGGAATCTCTTGCTGGCGTTCCGCTCGGACGTCACCACCCATCGATACGAAACCTTTGACGATGTGCTGGGGTACTGCGAGAACTCGGCAAATCCGATCGGCCGATTGATGCTCCTGCTGTTCAACTACAGAAGTGAATCGATGTTGCTGCAGTCCGATTTCATCTGTACCGGCCTCCAGCTTGCCAACTTCTGGCAGGATGTTGCCGTCGACCTACGGAAGGACCGGGTGTACATTCCGACCGATGACATACGGGAGTTCGGCTACTCTGAGGAGGAATTGTTTCGACACAGGGTCACACAGGGATTCGAGGATATGATGTGTTTCGAGCTGGATCGGACCGTGCGGATCTTTCGTGAAGGGAAACCGCTTCTGCTGGAGGTCGGAACGGATCTCGCTCTGGAGCTCCGCCTGACTTGGAACGGCGGTATGAAGATTTTGAAGAAGATCGAGCAGGCCGGTTACGACGTGTTCCATCATCGCCCGCGCCTGACGTTGGTTGACAAGGTGTCCCTCTTGCTCTCGTCCCTCTTTCGGTAATTGACCATGGCAGCGCACACCGTCGATAGTATCCTGCCGGAAATATCGGAAACCCGGAAGAGCAACTTCTTCTTTTCGATCCTGTTGCTCCCGCCGCCGAAGCGAGAGGCGATCGAGACCATCTACGCCTTCTGCCGCTGCACCGACGACATCGTTGACGACGAGGCGGACGTGAAGGAAAAGCACAAGCGCCTCTTGATGTGGAATATGGAGCTGCAGCGCGCGCTCCTCGGCGTCTCACGGTACGGCCTCCTGAACAGGCTGGCGGCCGTCGTCCGAAAGTTCAATATCCCCGTCAAGCATTTCAACGATCTGCTCAAAGGGATGGAAATGGACCTGGCGAAGAATCGCTACGAGACCTTCGATGAGCTTCGGGATTACTGCTATCGCGCCGCGTCCACCGTGGGATTGATCTGCGCAGAGGTGTTCGGCTACCACTATGACAAGACCAAACAATACGCCATCAACCTGGGTATCGCCCTGCAGCTGACGAACATCTTGCGCGACATCAAGAGCGACGCGAGGAGGGGCCGGATCTACCTCCCCGCGGAGGACCTGGAGAGGTTCGGGTATACCGAAGAGGAGCTCCTGAATTCGGCGTACAACGACCGGTTCCGGGCGCTGATGAAGTTCGAATGCGATCGGGCCCACGAGTTCTTCCGGAAGGCGAAAAGCTGTCTGGCGGAAGAAGATAAGCCGCTGTTCTACGCCGCCCGCGCGATGGGAAATATCTACTATCTGCTGTTGCTGCGGATTGAGCGGGCGAACTACGACATCTTCTCAAAGCGCATCCGTCTGACCTCTCCGACGAAATTCCTCGTCGCGATGCTGCTTCGACTCCGGAACAAGCTTCCGAAAAACTTCCATCGTTACATCCGCACCGAGCTTCCTGCCTGAGTGCACACAGTTCATTCTGATGAAACATGATGTGATCATCATCGGCGGCGGCCTCAGCGGATTGAGCGCAGCCGTCGACCTGGCATCGCGCGGAACCTCCGTGCTCGTGCTCGAAGCACGAATGCACCTGGGCGGCCGTAGCCGCTCGTTCAGGGATGAGACGACCGGCGACGTCGTGGACAACGGCCAACACCTGATGATGGGCTGCTACAAAGAAACTCGCCGGTTGCTCCAGACCATCGGTGCCGATCATCTTGCAAGGCTTCAGCCAAATCTCCACATCGATTTCCTTCACCCCGTGAAAGGATTTTCATCCCTCTCATGCCCTCCGGTCCCCGCTCCGTTGCACGTTCTTGCCGGGCTGCTCGGACTCAAGAGCCTCTCGTTCATGGATCGACTGAAGCTCGTGAGGGTCGGGCTGGAGCTGCTGAGGAATCCGGCGAGAGTTGAGTCGAAACTGGGAGCGTTGACGGTCGACCAGTGGCTCAAGAGCTTGGGCCAGCCGGTCGAGAATCGGAAATATCTTTGGGATGTGATCGCCATCGGCAGTCTGAACGATGACCCGAAGGTCGTCGCCGCCTTGCTCTTCTACCGGGTCTTGCGTGCTGCGTTTCTTGGGCGCAGACAAAACTCCTCCATGCTCCTGCCGACGGTCGGGCTGAGCGAGCTCTTCGTCGAGCCGAGCGTTCGCTATCTCGGCTCGCATAACAGCGAGGCCAAAACCGGCTGTGGTGTCGAAGAGCTGTTGTGCGAGGGGAGCCGAGTCGTTGCGGCTCGCTGCGCTGACGGCGTCACGCGCGGCGCGAAAGCCTTCGTCGTTGCCGTTCCTCATTACGCATTTGCGGACCTCCTCCTTGCGAGCGAAGGGCTCCACGCTGAGAAATTCCAGACCATTGAGGCGTTTGAGTTGTCCCCGATCGTGACTGTCAACCTCTGGCTGGACCGGCGAGTGATCGAGCAGGAGTTCGTCGCTCTCCTGGACTCGCGCGTCCAGTGGATTTTTAATAGGACCAGGATGTTGAACCTACCGTCGAGGTCGGGACAATACCTCTCCTTGGTAATCAGCGGGGCGGGTCCGTACGTGGAGATGGAGAAGGAGGAGATGATCGACCTTGCGATGGCGGACCTACGAGCAGCCGTGCCCGAGGCCCGGTCCGCGAAGGTGGTTCATTCGCTGGTTATAAAAGAGAAACGTGCGACGTTTTCTCCCAAACCGGGGATCGAGAAGCTTCGTCCAACAACCGAGACGGAGTTTGAGAATCTCTTCCTTGCCGGTGATTGGACGGCGACGGGATTCCCTGCGACGATTGAGGGGGCCGTGATCAGCGGGAAGAAGGCTGCGACGATGACTGAGAGGTATCTGGAGAATACAGGCCCGGTTCAGCTGCGAGCTGGTTGATACACCATCCTCTGGCTGCCCCTATCCAGTGCCGATTCAAGACAGTAATCTCTGAGCCAAGGGCTCATCAGCCTTCAGTTGAGTATCTTGTCGTGAGTTGGAATTCGATTTAGAAGACCCCATCCTAGCCTTCCCCTAAGAGGGGAAGGGATTTTGTCCCCTCTCCTCTCCCGAAGGGATGCCTTCGGCATTAGGAGAGGGACAGGGTGAGGTCTAAAGAACACAAGAACATTCTTTGGGAGTAGCACCAGCACGAATGAGAGCGTGGCCAAAGGCTCGCTCTCCATACTTCCTACTCACCCACTTCTTCCTCACATCATTCCCTGCGGGTCCACATCGATCGACAGCTGTACGTTTCTGTTCTTTCCCAATGCTGAAGAGTGATATTGTTCTCTCGCTTTCAGCAGCACGGAGCGGAGGTGTCCACCGCCCGGATCGGTCTCCTTGAGGTCCTTGACGATGATATGTTTTCGATAGTGGCCCTTGATCTTCGGGATGGCAGCATCAGCCGGCCCGAGAACGGTGAAGAAGCGGCCGGCATGCGGAATCAACATCTCCGCGAATTTCTTTGCGTGGTGCTCTGCCTCGTTTTCCTTCTCGCCTTTGAATTCGAGGAGAACGATGCGTGAGAATGGAGGGTAATCAAGCTCCCGGCGATATTCCAGCTCCTCATGGTAAAATCCGGGGAAGTCATGGGTTACGGCGTGCTTGAGACTGTAGTGGTCGGGCTGCAGCGTCTGAATGATCACCTCGCCGGCGAGATCGCTGCGTCCGGCTCGTCCGGCCACTTGAGTGAGCAATTGAAATGTCCGCTCGGAGGATCGGAAATCCGGCAGGAGCATCTGCGTGTCGGCAGAGATGACGCCGACGAGCGTCACGCGAGGGAAATCCAGGCCTTTCGCCACCATCTGCGTCCCGAGCAGGATGTCCGCCCCGCCCGTGCCGAACTGCACCAGGATGCGGTCGTGCGAACCCTTGCGGCTCGTGGTATCAAGGTCCATCCGGAGAACCCTCGCTGCCGGAAGGAGCTCCTGCAATTCCTCTTGCACCTGCTGCGTTCCGAACGCGTGGAAGCGAACATCGACGCCTCCGCACTTCGGACAGACGCTCGGAGGAGTCTTGACAAAGCCGCAGTAGTGGCACCGGAGGTGTTTCTTCGTTGCGTGATAGGTGAGTGTAACTTCGCAGTTCTCACATCGTTCGACGTAACCGCAGTCAAAGCACTCCACGACGTGCGAAAAGCCGCGGCGGTTTTGAAGGAGGATGATCCCCTGGTTCTTCTGGATGCGGTCTCGGATCTGCTCCCTCAGGAGTCTCGACACGGAGAGAAACGGAAGTCTCTTGGGAAACGCGATTCCCTTCTCCTTCACTTCCTTCTTCAAATCGGCAAATATCTCTTTTCGCTCCCGGGTCATATCGACGATCTCAACCTTCGGCAGGGTCGCGTTGTCGACACGCTCGGGCAGCTCGAGCATTTCATATTTTCCGCTCAACGCGTTGTGGTAACTCTCCGCAGAGGGTGTTGCGGAGCCGAGAAGGACGACTGCGTTGATATTGGCCGCGCGTACGATGGCTACGTCTCGTGCATTGTACCGGGGCGATGAGTCGAACTGCTTGTAGGAGGCCTCGTGCTCTTCGTCCACAACGATGAGGCCGAGATCCTTGAGCGGGGCGAAGATCGCCGATCGCGGTCCGATCACGATCTTGATCTTCCCCTGATGTGCCATCCTCCACGCGTCATATCGTTCGCCGATGGACATTTGACTGTGCATGACCGCCACATCGTCCCCGAAATGAGCCTTGAACCGCCGGACAGTCTGAGGGGTAAGAGAGATTTCGGGGACCAGCACGATGGCGCTTTTCCCCGCCGGAAGGATGGATCGGATTGCCTCAATGTAGACCTGAGTCTTGCCGCTGCCCGTGATCCCGTGGAGGAGAAAAGTCCTGTACGTGCTGCCGCGAAGTGCTTCCGTGATTCGCTCCAACGCGCGTCGTTGATGGATGTTGAGGTCGAATTGCGGTTCCGGCTCCAACGGTTCGTACTCGCTCTTTCGGATCACCTCCCGCTCCGTGACGAGCACGAGGCCCTTCTTCTCCAGCGATTTCAGTGTGGAAAGCGCCGCGCCGACCCGTTTGAGGAGAAGCGGGACTTGGAGCGGCTCCGCTGTTCTTGAGACCTCGGCGAGGAGCTTCTGCTGGCTGACGGTAAGTTGAGCGGTCTTCTTCTCATCCAACCCGCCCGCTTTCCTGAAAAGGTCCCTTCCGCGGTCCGTGGCGACCACCCACTTTTCGAGCTTCGGCCTTGCTTTGGGCTTATTGGTCTGCTCCAGCCGGATCCAACCCCGCTGCTCCATCTGATGGAGAAGGGCGTGGGGGCTGCGCGTACGCGTCTTCTTTTCGAGTTGGGAGACGGTGAGTTCCTTCGCCTGTTGCAGAGCGGTGAGGGCCGCATACTGTTTGGGCGCGGAGCGTTTTGTTTCCTCGAGCAGCGGACCAATGTCGTCAATCGCCAGCCGAACCCTTTGTGTGCTTTCGATCGTGAGGCCTTGCGGCGTCGCCGCCCTCAGCACCTCTCCCCACGGCGCGAAGTAGTACTCGGACATCCAGCGCGTGAGCTTCAGCATCTCTCCTGAGAACGTCGGGTGCGGGTCAAGGATGTCGAGGACAGGCTTCAGCCCTCGCACCGTAGTGGTGGCGGGAAAGCTCACGATCACGCCCGAGAGCCTCTTCTTCCCGAAGGGAACGAGGACGCGGGATCCGGCTTGTGCGAGCGGCTGATACTCCGGCGGTACGAGATAGGTGAAGGTTCGGTCGATGGGGACCGGGAGTGCAATATCGACGAGGAATTGTTGCATCGGTCCGCGGACTCAACGAATCAACGAGCCAACTCTCGTTCGATGATCCTGTAGACTTCCATCAGCGGTAGATTCTTTTCGCTCGCGATGCGCCTGCATTCCTCGTACTCAGGAATGAGTCTTTCACGTCCGTCATACAGAACGCACTTGACGTTGACGGTCCCGAGCGATGTCGTGACCTCCTTCTGCGTGCGCGGCAGTTTTCGCCGCTCGATCGGGAGGATCCGGACGCCGAGCGTGGAGGTCTCGTGAAAGAGAACGTTGAGTATCGAGTCGAGCTTCGATCGTTCGACGAGGGTGGAGAGTAGAATGCCGGAGCGACCCTTCTTCATGATGATCGGGGTCAAGAAGGCGTCCAGTGCCCCTGCAGCGAGGAGCTTGTCGAGGACGTACGGGTGGATCTCAGGGATCATATCATCGATGTTCGTCTCTACGCAGATGATTTCATCCCACGCGTACTGTGACTCCAGCTCACCAACGAGAACGCGAAGCATGTTTGGCGCTTCTGCCAACTCCCGTGTGCCGGCGCCGTAGCCGATCGATTCGATCTTCATGCGCTCCGTGATCAGGACGCCGGCAGACAGCGCCTTGATGATCGCCGCACCCGTCGGCGTCGCCAGCTCGAATGGGATATCGGTCAACACCGTGGGATAGCCTTTGAGGATTTCCATGGTCGCAGGCGTCGGGACCGGGATCTTGCCGTGCTGCGTGTTCACGAATCCTCCGCTGCCGACCCGAACGGGGGATGAGTAGACACGCTCGATGCCGAGCTTCTCCAGGCAAATGGCCGTTCCGACGATATCGACCAGCGAATCGAGCGCTCCCACCTCGTGGAAATGGATCGCATCGACGGTCGAGTGATGTACCTTCGCTTCCGCCACCGCAACTTCCCGGAAGATCTTCTCTGCGGCTTCTTTGACGTTTCCACTGAGATCAGCCTTCTCGATGATTCCATGGATATCCTTGAGATGGCGGTGGTACGCTGGCGCTTCCGAGATGATCACATCGACTTTCGTCGCAACGATGCCGCTCCGTTCGACGTGGCGAGCTGCGACTTCGTAGCCTGAAAGACCCAGCTTCTTTAGCTCAGCGACAAGCTCGTCGAGGCTGACTCCGGCACTCAAGAACGCCCCAAGGGTCATATCACCGCTGATTCCGGAAATCGTATCAAGATAGGCTATCTTCATTTCTCTGAGCGTCGATCCTCTCTTGCGTTTCTCGTCGCGTCGGCATCATTCAGCGGCCGGCTTCTTCAGCACTTTCTCCAGGTATTCAATGAACCGTTCGGTTGCTCCGATGTTTTCCCTCACGAGATTCAGCGATACCGTTCCGGCTTTCACGCGCGCCTTCTTATCGTTGAAGAGCTTTCTCACGTGTGCATAGCATTCTTCCGGGTTCGTCACGACAAAACTTCCGGCGCGCCGAGCCAGCTCGACCGCTTCCCGCGAGTTCTGGTGCTTCGGCCCGTACAGCACTGGGATTCCGTAGACGGCCGGCTCAAGCACGTTATGGATTCCCTGTCTGAAGCTTCCCCCCACATAGGCAACATCGGCATATTGATACAACGCCGTGAGGATACCGATGCTGTCAACAAGGATAACGTTTTCATCCGAGTAATCGTTCAGGTCGGAGAACCGGATAGAGCGAAGGGAGTAATTGAGGGAGATCTCCAAGCGCTCGAGCGTCTCCACGTTCGGCTCATGGGGGACGAGGATCATCAGGGCATTGGAGTCGTGCTGCGCGATTCTACGAAAGGCCGGGAGGAGAACCGCTTCATCTTCCTCCCAACTACTTCCGACGACCAGCACTTTTTTTCGCTTCAGAATCGCCGGTGGAATAAGATGCTTCGATCGTGCCTCTTCGCTCCGCTGCCACACCTGGTCATAGCGGGTTTCGCCGATGACGTGCAGCTGAGGATGTGTGAGGTCCAATTTCTGAAATGCTTCCACATCTGCCTGCGAGACCGTCAGGATCGAGGTAATGCTTTGATAGACGTGGTGATGGAAGCTTCGCAGCAAAGGGTAAAGGCGCGATGAGGTCTTCCGCAAGGTAGCATTGGCGATGAGGGTCGGGATCTCTCGTTTTCTGAGCTCCCACACGTGGTTTGGCCAGATGTCGTATCGTACCATGATCGCGGCCGAGGGCTGGATCAGGTCGAGGAACCGGCGCGCGCCCGCGCTGCTGTCGAAGGGGAGGTACGTGATCAATGAAGCGAGCTTGTAGTTTCGCGAATGTTCGTATCCGGAAGGAGAAAAAAAACTCACCACAACGTCGAGGTTGTCGTATCGCTTCTTCAGAGCGGAGATGATCGGCTTCGCCTGCTCGAATTCCCCCATCGAAGAAGAGTGAAACCAAATGCGGCGGCTCTTGGTGAGTTTTTTCACATCCTGGGAAAGCTGCTCGAAGAGGCCGCGGCGGCCACGGATGCCGCGGCGTATTTTCTGGTTTGCGAGCGCGCCGATCTGCAGCAGCACCCAGAAAACGGGAATCACCAGACCGTTATAGAAGAGATACCAGAACCGTTGCATCAGCCTTTGTTCGCCTCGGACGAAGGCAATGGATTCAAGATTTGCTTTTTGATGGACCGCCCGCCGCGATGCTGCTGGTGTCAGTTTGTGCCGTGTCAAACTTCCCACATCTGTCTGGACTGGCTTTCCCATGTTCCACCAAGGAGAACTCAGTGACGCCGATCATAGAGCAGGCGAGGAGTGTGGCGGAGGTGCAGTAATTGAACATGCTTGAGGGAAGAACAGCGTTGTGTCAATTGTCGGATTGAAGAACGACGTGCTATTGTAGACAGATTTTCACCGAAAAGCAAGGAACTCGCTTCCTTGACTAAGTGCACAAAGCTTGTTACTTTTTGTTGCCGAAACTCCTTCGCTGCCAAACGTGGAGAACTTTGATGCCAGCAGCAAGCCGGGAAATCGAGGTCCTGCAATCCTCCTTCATCTTCAGTGGCGTAAACAAGACTGATCTGCGGGCGATTGCCCCTCACCTCAAAGCTGAATCCCACTCCGCCGGCGAGATCTTGATGGACATGGATTTTCCTGCTGACAAGGTTTACCTGATCGAAAAGGGAAGCGTCAAGATTTCCCGCCTCACCGGTTTCGGCGAAGAGACGACTCTCAACGTCCTGGGTGCCGGGAACATCGTCGGGGAATTGGGGGTCGTTGATGATCGAACCCGCTCTGCACGCGCCACCTGCCTCGAGCTCACTTCCGTATTCGCCATGCCGAAGAAGGTGTTTGAAAAGCTCCTCGGCACCAATAACATCATTTCCTCCAATGTGCTCAGGGAGCTGACGAGCAGACTACGCGTTGCCAATGACAATATCGTCCATCAGCTGGAGGCGCAGCACCGGACGTCTGAGGTCCGGTTGAGCAAGCTCCTGAAGCTCGTTGAGGCCAGCAAAATCGTGAATTCCACGCTGGACCTCGATAAATTGCTCGGTCTCATTCTCGACTCTGCGGTGAAAAGCATCGATGCAGATCGGGGGACCGTGTATCTTGTGGATCCCATCAAGCGGGAGATATGGTCCAAAGTTCTGCAAGGCGACAATATGGTTGAAATTCGTCTTCCGCTCGGGAAGGGAATCGCGGGCTACGTCGCCCAAACCGGAGAAACGATCAATATCGCCGATGCATATAACGATCCCCGGTTTAACCCTGATGTCGACAAGCGCACCGGATACCGGACCCATAACATCCTCTGTATGCCGATGCGCAACAAGGATGGAACGATCATCGGTGTTTTTCAGCTGCTGAATAAGAAGGAGGGAACGTTCACCTCCGACGACGAGCAGTTCATCGATGCTTTTTCTGCACATGCGTCCATTGCGGTCGAGAATGCGCACATGGCGCAGGAAATGGTTGCCAACGAACGGCTTTCAGCGGTCGGCCGGATGGCGAGCACGATTATTCACGACATCAAGAATCCGATGGGCACGCTGCGCGTCTACGCCCAGGTCATGAAGAAAAAATCGGGCAACGAGGAGGCCGGCAAGCTCGCCGACGAGATGATTCGTCAGGTGGACCGGTTTGTGAACATGACCCAAGAGATTCTCGACTTCACGCGCGGAGTGAGCTCGTTGAGCATTCAAGAGCTCGATTTCGGCGAAATCATGGGTGCGGTCCTCGATTTCATCGAAAAGGATCTGACGAAGAACAACGTCCAGTTGATCCGCGAATCGCAGTTCCAGGGCAAGGTGATGATGGATCAGGACAAGATGGTCCGGGTGTTCTACAACATCGCGAGCAACGCCCGTGATGCTATGCCCGGGGGCGGTTCGCTCACGGTGGCCACGGTGGGGAGCGACGGCTACGTGAAGATCGAGTTCACCGATACGGGCTCCGGAATGCCGGAGGAAGTGAAACGAAAAATCTTTGAGCCGTTCATGACCTACGGAAAGAAACACGGCACCGGCCTCGGGATGGCCATCGTGAAGAAGGTGATCGACGACCACAAAGGGAAGATTGAAATCGACAGCGAAGTGGGGAAAGGTACGACCATTCGGATCTTCCTGCCCGCCCCATAATCAGACCCCTCCGGCGAGCGAACCTCGCTGCCGCCAGGTATCCCTCCGCTTTCCACATGAAGATCCATATTGGCCAGACCGAAATCTCAATCGTCCGGGGAGACATCGCCGACCAGGAGACCGACGCGATCGTCAACGCCGCCAACAACCACCTGTGGATGGGGGCCGGAGTCGCAGGGGCAATCAAGCGGAAGGGCGGAGTCCAGATCGAGCAGGAGGCGATGGCTCAGGGACCGATCGAGGTCGGCACCGTGGCGATTACTTCTGCCGGCTCGCTCAAAGCGAAGCATGTGATTCATGCTGCCGTGATGGGGCAGGATCTTCACACCGGCGCCGAGTTCATCACGCGCGCGACGCACGGTAGTCTGGCGCTTGCTGAACAACAAGGCCTCTCCTCTCTCTCTTTTCCCGCCCTCGGAACCGGCGTCGGGGGATTTTCCCTGCATCATTGCGCAAGCCTCATGATCGGCACGACGATCGATTTCCTGCTGGAGGCAAAAAGGATCCGCGAAGTCCGCTTTGTCCTCTACGATGCCGACGCGAAGGAAATCTTTGAGCAAGAGCTGAAGCACCGATTCTCCGCGCACAACCGCTAGTGGATTTCCCGTTTGGCCTGAACGCCCGACCAGCAGCCGCCATCAGATGTTGTCGTTCCGAAGCCGGATTCCCTTCGAAATCTTTTTCCAGAAAGGAAGTCACTCATGCCAACTCAGTCCTCGACCTCATCGCAGAACCTTCGGCAGCGCCTCGCGAAGTGGAGGGAGTTCTTCTTCGCTCAGAAATACCGCTTCGACCTCGGGCAATCGTTTCTCGTCATCGTGAACTTTGCCCTGCTCATCATCACGGCGAGCGACAAGCTGCAGATCATCTTCGGTGTGGGACGCCTCCGGTCACTCCTGATCTTGATCGTGCCGGCGGGGTTCCTGGCGGTATGGCTGTTCGGCTATTTCATGGACAAGGTCGTGCGCGCAGCACAGATGGCCGAGCGGCAGTCGATGAGACGAAGCGAGGTATGGGGGAAACACAATGTGCAGATGGACCGGATCGAGAAGGAGATCGCCGAGCTCAAAGAAATGCTTAGCAGATGAAGCGAGGCAGAAACTTCAGGATGGCTCTCCTCTAGGGGGTAACGAGGGAGAAGGCGATCTCGGCAGATTTCACAAGATCTTCCAACAGGATAAACTCCTCGAAGGAATGAGGCTTCTGGGCACCGATTCCGAGATTGATCGCCGGAATCCCTCGGGCGTTGTAAACATTGGCATCGCTTCCGCCGGTGTAACGGATTGGCTGAGGCGAAAGATGCACACGCTTCAGCGCGCTCTCCACTTCAAGCACGATCGGGGTGTCGTCGGCGTGGGCGTACGGCTCGAAGTCCACCCTGGTTTCAAACAGAAGCTTTCCTCCCTTTGAGGCTGATTCCGAGAGGGTGCGTTCGATGTGCCGGAGCTGTTCCTGAATCCTACTCTTCTGGAATGATCGAACTTCCCCCTCAATTTCGACCTTGTCCGGAACAACATTAGACGCCTCTCCGCCAGAAATTCTCCCGATATTCACCGTAGTGTCCTCATCGACCCTTCCCATCTTCAGCTTCGAAATGCCAGCGCTTGCAAGCGCAATCGCGTTGATTCCTTCCTCGGGCGCGACCCCCGCGTGGGCTGACCTGCCGATGAATTGCGCTTCAAACAGTGAGAGCCCGACACATTCCTTGATGTAGATCCCGGGACGTCGGGAGCAGTCAAATACGAACGCGGACTGTACATTGTAGGGTGTGAGATCGATCGCGGTCGCGCCCCTCAGTCCAATTTCTTCGGCAACGGTAAAAGCGACGAAGAAATTTCTGTGGGATAGGTGACGTTCGGTTATGGTCAGCAAGAGATTGGTGAGGATCGACACACCGAGCCGATTGTCGCCGCCGAGGATCGTCGCCCCGTCAGAGGATATCCTTTCCGGGGTCACGATCGGCTTCAGGTTCCTCGTGGGGAGTACCGTATCGAGGTGGCCGGTAAGCATCACCGCAGGGCGATCCGGCTGGAAGTCCGGTGGGAAACACAGGAGATTGCCGCTCGTGCCGCCAAGCTTGGTCGCGGCATTATCTTCGACCACGCGTATGCACGCGCGCCGCACCATACCGGTGACCGACTGAGCAATGGCTCTTTCCCCGAGAGGGACGCCGTCGATAGCGGCAAACCGGGTGAAAAGCTGGAGAAGGCGTTCCCTGTCTGGGATGGGCAGAGACATTCAGATTCCTTTCTCGATGCTTACCGGGTGAGGACCGTGAGATGAGCTTCAACACTTCTTGCGAGCGCCTGAAGATTATAGCCGCCTTCGAGCACTGACACAATCTTCCCGTCTGCGTGTTTCGAGCTTACTTCGCAAGCGAGCTCGGTCATTTTCGCGAACGAGCTCTCTTTGAGGCTGATGTTCGCCAAAGGGTCGTCTGCGTGGGCGTCAAAGCCGGCCGAGATCATGAGCAGCTGAGGCCGAAACCTGTGCAAGGCCGGGAGGATCTGTGTCTCGAACGCGTTGAGGTAGTCCTTCTCAACGCTGCCGGCTCCCATTGGGCAATTCAGCGTGAACCCTTCGCCCTTGCCTGTTCCCCGTTCGGTCGCTGCGCCCGTGCCGGGGTAGAATGGGTACTGATGGAGGCTGACATAGAACACCGAATCGTCTTTGTAGAAGATCTCCTGCGTGCCGTTCCCGTGGTGGACATCCCAGTCGAGGATGGCTATACGCTCGACGCCATATTTCCGTTGTGCATAACGGGCGCCGATCGCAACGTTGTTGAACAGGCAGAATCCCATCACCGTCGAACTCTCTGCGTGGTGGCCGGGAGGACGAACGGCGCAGAAGACACTCTTCAGCCTGCCCGTTATGACTTCGTCGACCCCTTGCAGGACTCCTCCGGCGGCAAGCAGTGCGATTTCATAGGATTCCTTGCACACGTGCGTATCGCCGGCGTCGAGAACTTGCTCCCCCCCGAGGCAACGGACCTTGATCATCGCCGAGTATCGTTCCGGGTGAACGGTTTGAATCCATTCAAGGGGCGCCGGTGATGGACGAAGGTGCGACAGCTGCCTCCACAAGGGAGAGTTCAAAAGATGCTGCATCAGCGTTTCGAGACGCTCCGATCGTTCAGGGTGGCCCGCGCCGGTGTTGTGCTTGAGGTAATCGGGGTGATAGATAAATCCAACGGTTCCCATACAAGCCTCAAAGAGAGAACAATGATTGCTCAGATTGTGTCAAGATCAGCCGGTTCTTTGCAGCGTTTGCACAGTAAACCAAAATGAAAGGACCGGAAAAAACCCGAAGCTTACTGCTTTCAGAATGGTGGTGGAAAGTGTTCCGACCTATCCCGTCCGGTCCCGGCAGATCATGGACCTCGCCGCGTTGAACGCGGAAGGGGAGTCCGTTCACGGCTTGGATCGGCTCGTGATTTCTTACCCGAAGGATCCTGACGAGATCTTGGACCTCGATCGCGGTGTCGCTCACGTCTGCTCCGAGCGGGAAGAACGGCGGAAGAGAACATCGATGTCTGAGTGTGCAACAATCTAAGAATCTTTTCTTCATTTTTCACGTTCTCAAGTACGAGGGTATTGTCTCATTTTCGGGGGGGTCACGGTCCACACCGTGACACCCACAGTGAATTCGGTCGCGGAATGGTCCCCCAAAAAGAATCGGGGCAAGCGTGACCGCCGGGGCTTTCGTAATTGAGACACCACCAGGACGAGGGCTTTGCATTTCGCGTCCATGGTCTTTATATTCTTTCCCCAAGAACCTCGGAAGGATGGGAGCGTGGAGCAAGATCTCTTCAAGGTGAGACGAGCGCTGGAAGATTTCATAAGGGGCGTGGAGGTGCACAGGGCAAAGCTCCAGTTGACGCTTGATGGCCAGGATCTGACGACGGAGTTCGTACAGGCACTTCGAAACCTAGGTTACTTGCCTGCGGAGGTCGGGGACGTCGGGGTTCGGCCGGGCCAACGGGCGCCTGCATTCTTCATACGAGACGATACGGCGTACTTCGGTTGGGTGTTCTGGGAGAAGTTCACGGAGAAGAAGATGCGGAAGCTCTGGGGGTCCGACGTTCGCAACGAAAAGGGGGACTGGGAAATTCAGCTGCCCGCGGGGAAAGCCGCGCGCATCTACGTCAACGAGGATGCAACATTCGAGATGGATCTGGACCGGCCGGTATGACGGAGAAGCACGCGCCCACCACACCGGCAATACTCGAAGGCACACAGTTGCTTACCACTCGCCTTTCGATAGGGACTCCTCCTGACTTCGGCTTCTGGAGCACGGTGCATAGCCACGGCTGGTGCGCGCTGCAACCATTCTCCGTGGACAGGCAACGGCAAACCTTGGCGCGATTACTCGAACTGAGCGATGGAACACTGGTGTCCTGCGAGCTCCGCGACCGCCCAGCGCGCATCATCGCGAGTATTCGAAGTGAAAAGAGGTTGGCTGACGGTCAGCGCCAGGAGATCAAGCGCACGCTCAAGGACTGTCTGCGGTTGGAGGAAGATCTCTCCGGTTTCTACTCGTTGGCGAAACGTACGCCTCGGTATCGCTGGATCCGCGCCGCCGGAGCGGGGCGACTGCTGCGCGCACCGACGGTGTTTGAAGATGTTGTGAAGATGATTTGCACGACCAACTGCAGCTGGGAGTTGACGGAGGCAATGGTAGGCAATCTGACGCGCTTCCTCGGCAGGGAGTTCGCTGGAGGCATCCGCAGCTTCCCGACGGCAGAAGCATTGGCGGGTGTCTCTGAATCATTCCTGCGGCGGAACATTCGCGCCGGCTATCGATCACCGTACCTGGTTGAGCTTGCAGAGCGCGTTGCCAACGGTCGGATCAATCTGGAATCCTGGCGGACCTCCTCGCTGGCATCGGCCGATCTCTTTCAGGAGGCAAGATCCGTCAGGGGGGTTGGCGACTATGCGGCAGGAAACATCTTGAAGCTGCTGGGGCGCTACGACTACCTGGGTCTTGACTCATGGGTTCGCGCCAAGTACTACGAACTTTGCAGATATGGGCGCCGAGTCAGCGACACGACGATCGAGCGGCACTACGCCCCGTTCGGGAAATGGCGCGGGCTCTTTTTCTGGCTTGAGATGACGCGGGAATGGTACGATCACAAGTTTCCGTTCTGAGATGCTCATCAGCATTTTGCATAGGTATGTGCGAGCGAGATTCCGCCGTATGGGGGTGGTGAGCAAGTTCATCGACCTCGATTCGTGCCATCTGCACTACTATGAATATGAGCATCCGGATCCGCGCGGCACGGTCATCCTCGTCCACGGACTGGGGACGTCCGCAAGCACGTGGTTCCATGTCCTGCCGGCTCTTGTCAAGGAGTATCATGTCATCGCCCTGGATTTGCCCGGCTTCGGGTTTTCGCGCCTCAGCCCGGGCACGTCGTTCTACTCTTTGAGTCAGCACTGCATGGCGCTGAGCGCGTTGGTGGACCGGACGGCCCGTGACGGTTTCGCGTTGATCGGACATTCGCTGGGGGGTTGGATCTCCGTGCGCTTTGCCGCGGCTCACGGACAAAGGGTCTTGCGCCTCGTGCTTGTGGATACGGCGGGGATCTATTATCCGGGTGCGGAAAGACTGAGAGGGTTGTTCACGATCAACTCTCGGGCGGGCATGCGAACGCTGCTCGACGCCCTGTGGTATCGGTATCCGTGGTATTTGAAGCCCTTTACGTCAGCGATCTACCACGAAATGACGAAGAGGAACATCAATAATATCGTCGCGTCCATCAGTGAGAAAGACTCTCTTGCTGAGGAGTTATCTCTCCTGACGATGCCGGTGCATGTCGTGTGGGGAAGAGAGGACAAGCTGATCTCGCCAGAGGCTGTGGAAGTCCTCAGAAGTATGGTGCCGCAAGCTTCGGTGAGTTTTATCGATCGGTGTGGGCACGTTCCGCAGCTGGAGCGCCCTGGAGAGCTCAAAAGGATTCTTTGCGCCGTGCTTGCAAAGGGAAACCATGGGCTGGATTGAGGATCTGACGCTGGAGCTCGCGCGGGCATCGGAAGCGCAGCAGCGGGGCAATGCGGGCCGCGCACGCACGTCTGCGCGACGAGCGGCGGGCCATGCCATCTCAGAATTACAGAAGCAGAAACCCGAAAGGTACTACGGTGGGGATTTCATTCAGCGGCTGCGCTCATTCGCCAACGATGGAACGCTCCCTGAAGATGTTCGGTCTGCAGCGGACAGGCTTCAAGCACGACTCACTCATGACTTCAAGTCAGTTTCGGAAAATCCGATCGATGACGCACTCATCGTCATCAACTACGTCCGCGACGTGCTCGCCTAAGTCCTACAGACCTTCCGCGGCCATGTAGTCATCGATGTCGTACCGTATGTTCTCATCGAGCTCGCGCTGCAAGAGTCCCTTCTTTCTTAAGAGAAGGAACGGTACCGCGACGATTGTCGTCAGAAGGACGAAACCCGTCAACCATGTATATGGTTTCAAAGCACACCCCATCTAGTTGAGCGTCAGAAAAACTTCCCAATGCCAGAAGGAAATCACCGCGACAGCGAACCATCTCTGTCGCCCCTCCTCTTCTTCCAACACGCGTTGAAGCTCTTCTTGTTCCCGCTCGAGCAGTTTTCGATATGAGTACTTCATCGGCATGAGCTTCATCTCCACCAGTACCTTACGGAACACAGCCGAATATGTTTGTACTGCTTGTCACGCAGAGCTGTTTTCAGCTGCACCTTGCATTGCCCCCGGATAGCGGCAATCGTCAGAAGTGACCAAGACTTGACCGACCTGACACTCTGGCTCTCTTTCGGAGCGCTCGGCCAATCCTCTTCGAGACGGCCCTCTACCCCATGTCCTTTTCGGAATTGACACCGACCGCTTCTACCCAATCCGGCAACCCGGTCGTGACCACGTGAGTGAGGCAGTGCAGGATTGCCAAAAGGTTGGGGATTCTTGGGGAAAGGAGGGCGGGCGCGACTTGGTCATCTTCGCATCGAGACAGAGAGTGTTTCGTGATCCACCCGGGGTTGGCTCTTCATGACTTTCGCAACGATGCGAAGCCCCCGTTGTCCGCGGGCGACTCCAGCGGTTGTCTCGACGACGCGTCTACCGGCGGAGAGTGTTGGAGTAAGGAGACCGGCCGCCGTGAATCGTGCTCGCTGCGTAAGATGTTTGTTGCGATTATGAGCAGCCCCTCCGTCTCCGTCAGGATTGTGCCTATTTGTCACGTCCCTCTTTGACCTTGACTTTCATCACATGAGCGGATATATTTATCCGCCGAAGGGCGTGGTCCAAGGAGGACGTCACTTCGCTTGTCCAATCTCGCATAATCCAGCGCTTCACTCACCAAACGGTGCTGCATGCCAGAGGAATTGAGCTTCCTACATAACGTTCCCATTTTCGCTGACCTTGGGGAGGCTGACTTGGACAAGATTGCCAAGCTAGGGATCAGGAAGAAGTACAAGAAAGGGAACATCGTCGTTCTGGAGAAGGAGATGGGGGCAGCTCTCTTCGTGATCGTCTCGGGGAAGGTCAAGATTGTCCGGACCGACGAAGACGGACGCGAGGTCATCCTCTCGATCTTCGGACCGGGGGAATTCTTCGGGGAAATGTCGCTGCTGGATGGGCTCGCTCGATCGGCCAGCGTCGTGGCGCTGACGAAAGCAGAGCTGTTCATGATCCATCGACGCGATTTTCTCAAACTCCTGCAGGAACATCCCCAGGTCGCAATTGCTCTTCTCGGTGAGCTCACGTTGCGGCTCCGAAAAGCGGACACCCAGATCAAGAGCCTCTCGTTGAAGGATGCCGCCGGCCGTGTTGCGAATGTTATCCTGATGTTGGCGGATGACATCGGTGTTTTCCGGAAGGGAAAGGTCGAGATCGATGAGCTGCCGCTGCAACAAGACATGGCCAATATGGCGGGAACCTCGCGGGAAACGGTCTCGCGAATGATTCATCAGTTTGTTCGTGAAGGGCATATGCAGCTGGAAGGGAACAAGCTGACGCTCAACAATTACGAAGAATTCCGCAAGCAGTATCTGTAGCTCACCCTCACACCCCATGGCACATCGTGGGGGCCCCTCCGCTCCGGGTTGGTATGATCGGGCGCTTCCGAAGGAAATTTCATATGTCAAACCCTCAACATAATAACGCATGGCACAGATGGTGGAGTCTGGGAGCAAGGGAGATGCCTCGCATGCAGATGATTCAGGTTCCCCTTCCTCAGCGGCGCGTGCTGATTTGCACACGCACACAACGCACTCGGATGGTGCTCTATCACCGTATGAGATAGTACGAAAAGCTCACGAAGCTGGACTTTCTGCGATTTCCATTGCCGACCACGATAATGTCGCGGGCCTTGACGAAGCGATCGAGTGGGGGAAGAGCCTCGGCGTCGAAGTGATTACGGGATTGGAGTTGAGCGTTACGCTCGGCGATAAGGATGTCCATCTTCTCGCATATTTCATCGACCACAAGAATCAGGAGCTGCTCGACTATCTGACGTTTTTCCGGCGCGAGCGACTCAAGCGAGCAGAACGGATCGTTCAGAAGCTGAACAAGATCAATGTTCCGCTCAAGTTCGAGTCTGTCCTGGAACAGGCCGGGATCGGTTCCGTGGGGCGACCTCACATCGCGAACGCACTTCTCGATGACGGGTTGACCACCACCTATCACGAGGCGTTCGAAAAATACATCGGGACCGGTGGGCCCGCATTTGAGAAAAAGTACCAGCTGAGCCCCGCGCAAGCATTCAGACTGGTCTCCGTGGCAGGAGGCCTGTCGTTCCTGGCGCACCCGGGCAAGTACACGAACGAGGCGGAGTTGGTGGAGCTCATCAAGAACGGGCTGGACGGTATCGAAGTGATCCATCCGGCACATGATGAAAAGCTGAAGAACTACTATCGCGGGCTCGTCAACCAGTACTTTCTGCTCGAGAGCGGCGGCTCCGACTTCCATGGCGGGAAGAAGAACGACGATCATACCTTCGGCGTCTATACGGTCCCGATGCACATCGTCGAAACAATGCGAAGCAGACTCTTCTCTTGAAGGATTGTGAAGACCGGGCGAAAGGCACGTCAGACTTCCGCCAGCGGAGCGGGCTATCGATTTGCGGTTGTGGTGAGCCGCTTCAACGTTACGATTACGAAGCGGCTGCTGGACGGCGCGATAGAATGTCTAAAAAAGCACGGCGTGCGGGATGAAGATGTCCGGGTATTCCCATGCCCGGGCGCATTTGAGTTGCCTCAGGTAGCGAACGCGCTCTCCTCAAAAGGTGGCTGGGATGCAATTGTGTGTCTGGGAGCCGTGATCCGGGGGGAAACTCCTCATTTTGAGTATGTCTCTTCCGAGTCAGCCAGAGGGATTCAAGAAGTCGCATTGAAGCATTCCCTGCCCGTTACGTTCGGTGTGCTGACGACCGACACTCAACAACAGGCGATGGAGCGGTCGGGTGGCAAGCATGGGAACAAAGGTTGGGATGCGGCGCTCGCTGCGATTGAAATGGTTGAAGTTTTTGATCGGGTGATCAAGCGCAGGAAGCCGGTCCGTACGAGGTAAGGCGGGGACGAGAGAAATCGATGAGTAGATTCGCAGCGCGGATTTGTCTGGTGTTGGTCGGTGTTTCGTCGACGCTGGTGGGTCAGCAGGGTTCACTCGATTTCGGACGGTGGAAGAACTTCACCGACATGAAGACTGTGCGGGGTGTGGCTGCGGTGGGTGATAGCCTTTGGGTTGCGACCGCGGGCGGGCTTTTCCTGTATTCAACCTCCACGGCTCATTCTACCAAGTTTACAAACTCCGAAGGATTGAGTTCAAACGATCTTACGGCGGTCACCATCGATGGAGCCGGGAGGGTGTGGGTCGGCGCTTCCGATGGGTCGTTGAACATGTATGACCCGAACTCACGCCAATGGAAGAGCGTGGACGCTATCAAACAATCGGATCGAATTCAGAAGGGCATCAGAGCGTTTTTCGTGGAGGGTGACTCGTTGTTGATAGGGACCGATTTTGGGATCGCCGTATACATCATGGGACGCTCGGAGTTTGGGGACACGTACGCGAACTTCGGTTTCCCGACACAAGCAAGAGTCAACGATCTGATCGTTCACCGGAACCGTATCTGGGCTGCCACGGATCTTGGAGCCGCTTCGGCGTCCCTCACCGCGCCCAACCTCTCATCACCCACCGCATGGTTGAAATATCAGACTTTCGACGGGCTCCCCTCGCAGTTTGTTTCTTCGGTTGCTGCCTTCCGGGATAGCATCATCGTCGGGACCACGAACGGCACCGCAGTCTTTGACGGAAACGCGTTCACGGCGGACGGATCGTCGAGCGGGAAAGCGATCGTCGATCTTCGAGCGCGTTCAAACGACCTCGTGATTCTGTGGAATGACGCGCAAAGCTTCACGATTGCGGCAAAATCGTCGGCCTTCGGCGCGGCGGAACCGCTCGCTTCGAACCTAGAGGGGCAGGCAGCTGCGCTTGCAGTCGAGCCTGCTTCGTCGGCGCTCTGGGTCGGGACGACGTTCAGAGGCCTGGCACGGTGGACCGGCGTGCAATGGGAATATGCGGTTCCTAACGGCCCGGAGTCCAACCTCTTCAGCAGCGTCGTGGTGGACGGGAAGGGAGTCCTGTGGGCGGCTTCAGGCATCAGCGGGCGTGGCCAGGGATTCTATCGATACGATCCCGCGGCGGAGGAGGGGAAACAGTGGAAGAACTTCACTGTCGCGGACTATCCAGTGATGCAAACGAATGATTACTACAAAGTCTCCCTCGGCGCAAACGGCTCCCTTTGGGTGAGCTCATGGGGTCATGGGGTCGTCGAGGTTGTGGGAGACTCCATCACGCGGAGGCTGGACCAGAACACTGTGCCCGCCCTCGCGAGTTCGGTTGTTCAGGATTCGACCTATGTCGTCGTCGGCGGTGCCGCCGCTGATTCGAAAGGCAACTCCTGGATCGTCGACCGCACGGCCGTCAACGGGCACCACCTGGCTGAGATCACCAGCGGCGATTCTGTGCAGTACAGAACCTCGCCGTCCGATGGCGTCTTTACCAACGTTGTCATTGACGGCAACAACACCAAATGGCTCGCGAACTCCGAACCGACGATCAAGTACTCTACCGGCCTCTATTACTTCAACGAGGACACCATCGTGACCGGAACACGGTTCACCGGCGGTTGGGGGTCGATGACGACCACCGATGGATTGCCCTTCAACACCAGCAATACCATCCTTTCCCTCGCGGTTGATCTCGACGGAGACGTCTGTGCCGGGACGGACATCGGGATGATGATCATTGTCGACCCCGGCAATCCGAAGGCAGGTTCGAGCCGGACAAGCCCGCTCCCTCTACGCGGCCAGGTGATCCAAGCGATTGGCGTCGACGCGGTGAACAACAAGTGGGTGGGCACAAAGGAAGGCGTCATCGTGGTGACGCCCGACGGGACACAGCTCCTAGGGCAGTACACCGTCCTATCGACCGGGGGCAGGCTCGTCGACGATGACGTGCGCTCCATTGCGATCGACCAGAGGAGGGGCATCGTGTACCTCGGGACGGAGAAAGGATTGTCGAGCCTCGAGATCGCTCCTGTTCAGACGGCGCGAAATTACTCCTCGCTCGAGCTGGGTCCCAACCCGTACCTCATCCCGAACGATCAGCCGCTGACGATCCGCAATCTCGTCCAGGGGAGCTCGATCAAGATCCTCGCGGTCGATGGGTCGCTGGTCTTGGAATTCACTGCTCAGGGGGGTGGACGGGCGTTTTGGGATGGGAAAGACTCCGACGGACGGCTCGTCCCTTCCGGTGTCTATTTTGTCGTCGCGTTTGCAGATAACGGGAATCAGATCAACACAGGCAAACTTGCTGTCGTAAGGAGGTGAATGCTTGGAGAAAGCGTAGGGGAATATCCGAATTCGGGTCGCGGAATTCGAAGATTCAAGATCGAACGCGGCGTGTGCATTTTCTTGTTCGTGCTTTTGATGTTGCAGTACTTCGCCGACTTTTCCGCCGAGTCTTGAGTCGTGTGGCGGATGGCTCCTGGCGTAGGACTTCGAACGGCAGACTTCTAACTCTGGACTTTTCTGGAAGGGAGGTAGTATCACCTTGGAAAACACGTACAAAGACGAAATCTTCACGAAGCGCGTACGGGCCGGCAAGCGGACGTACTTTTTTGATGTGAAATCAACAAAGTCGGAGAAGGATTTTTACATCACGATTACGGAAAGCAAGCGGGTGGGAGAGGAGGAGTATGAGAAGCACAAGATCTTCCTCTACAAGGAAGATTTCGAGAAATTCAGTGATGCATTGGACGAGACCGTCGATTACGTTCAAGGGAAGTTGCTCGTTCAGGCGGAAACTGCCGACGGGGAGATGGTGACAGAGAAGCCGGCATAATTGTTACGCACTCTTCGGATCCAAGATTGAAAAGGCCCGCGTACGAATGGTGCGAGGGCCTTTTTGTCTGCGGCAAGGGCACCCGACTTTCCCCTTGACTATCTTGCACCTTCTGGTTATATTTCAACGCTTTTTTTTAAAAAAACGGGCTTGTCGGCTGAAATTGCAGGCATTTTGACCATCAGCCCTTCTTCTCTTGAGTTGCGGCGTTGGGAATCTCGGGGGGATCTGTGAGTTCCTTGAGAATCAATATCGCGAACCTGTCTGAAGGTACGCACGAGCGAACGCTGGAGACGAGCCCCGAGGAAATCGGCCTCGATAGCCGCTTCTCCCAGACGGTTCACCTCGAAGTGGCGCTTGAAAAGACGAGCCGCCAGTTGTATGTCCAAGTGCACTTGAGAACAGGCGGTGTTTTCACGTGTGACCGGTGTGCGGATGATTTCGAGAAATCGGTCGCGAACTCGTATAGCGTCATCTACGTGACGGAGAGCCGGACGGGGGTAGACCGAGATGAGGCGGAAGTGCAGGTTATGTCCCCCGATGCGGGTTACATCGACCTCGGGGAGGATGTCCGGCAATTCGCCATTCTTGCGCTCCCGCTGAAGATGCTGTGCCGTGAGGAGTGTGCAGGCCTTTGTCCCTCCTGCGGCGCGAACTTGAATCGAGTGGCATGCGGGTGCAGCCGGCAGGAGGTCGATCCTCGCTGGTCCGACTTGCGGCGATTGCTTAAGAATTAGCCAAACACAAAGAAGCGAACGAATTGCTAGGAGTGTATTGCGATGCCAAATCCGAAACGACGCCACTCAAAATCGCGCGGGCGGAAACGCCGCACACATTACAAAGCGACAGTCCCAGCGACTGCCGAATGCCCCAACTGCCACGAGCAGAAGCTTCTGCACAGAGCGTGCCCCAACTGCGGCTACTATAACGGTCGATCCATTATCATTCCAAAAGAAGCATAAAATCTCCATCAATGTATCATCGATCCCGCTTTGTCTCTGACTGGGCGGGATTTTGTCTCTGAGAGCGGGGGTCGAAATCCACCGGCTTCAGGGGGATGATCGAAAGATTCAATCCTTTATACTGCAAGGACGGCGTAAATTCCTTGGGTGAGAAACTGAGAATTGTCCTGGATGCGATGGGGGGAGATCATGCCCCCGTGAACGAGGTCGCCGGGGCAGTAGAATCCCTTCGGCAGAGCGGCAACGAGTTTGAAGTCATCCTCGTCGGAAAGGAAGAGGAGATACGCAAGGAGTTGGATGCACACCACAGCCAGGGGCTCTCCTGCTCGGTGGTGCATGCCGATGAAGTCATCGAGATGGACGATTCACCGACCGCTGCCCTGAAGCAAAAAAAGAACTCTTCTCTGGCTGTCGGTGTGCGGCTGCATAAGGAAGGAAGGGCTGATGCGTTCGCGAGCATAGGAAATACAGGGGCAGTTCTCTCTGCTTCGACCCTCATCCTTGGGAGGATCAAGGGCATCAGCAGGCCTACCATCGGTGCGTTCTTCCCGTCTGAGACGGGGGTTTGTCTGCTCGTCGATGCCGGGACAAACGTGGACTGCCGCGCTCAGCATCTCTACGAGTTCGCCGTGATGGGAAGTATCTACGCGAAGCGGGTTTTCAAATATGAGAACCCGAAGGTAGGACTGTTGAATATTGGTGAGGAAAAGGTCAAGGGGAGCGAAGTTGTTCAGGAAGCGCACAAGATGCTGGAGTCAAGCAATCTTAATTTCATAGGAAATGTGGAGGGGAGGGACATCCTGAGGGGGAAGGCACAGGTCGTTGTCTGCGATGGGTTTGTTGGTAACGTCATCTTGAAGTTCGGCGAGAGCATCCCGGGCTTCATGAAGGCCAAACTCAGACAGTATGCCGGCAGGAGCATTTGGCGGAAGCTCCGCATCGGCCTGGCTCGTGACTCACTGCGGGCATCATTGCGAGAGATGGACTACGAGGAATTCGGCGGCGTCCCGGTCCTCGGTGTCAACGGGGTCTCGATCATCGGGCACGGCGGATCAAGCCCGAAGGCCATCAAGAACATGATCCTGAAAGCGGCTGAAGTAGCCAAGTCCCAACTCAACTTGTATATCGAAGAGGCAATGGCAAACTCTTTGGCAAGCCAATCCGCAAGCGGTGAGGCGATGCCTATCCATTCAAAGTGATGGGAGAACGATGGGAAAACGTCGAGCAACAATTACCGGCGTTGGTCACTACGTGCCGGAAAAGCGCCTGACCAACGCTGATTTCGAAAAGATGGTGGACACCAGCGACGAGTGGATTCGAACACGGACAGGGATCATCGAGCGCCGGATTCTCGAACAGGGCGCCACATCCGATCTTGCAGCTGGAGCTATCCAAGCACTTCTCGCACGCCGCAAGATGGATCCCACCGAGATCGAGATGATTATCGTCGCGACGGTTACTCCTGACATGTTCTTCCCGCCAACAGCCTGTGTTGTTCAGGACAAGATTGGCGCGAGCAACGCGTGGGGGTTTGATCTCTCCGCGGCGTGTTCCGGCTTTATCTTTGCGCTCGTAGTGGGCGCGCAGTTCATCGAGGCCGGCACAGCTTCGAAAGTCCTTGTCGTCGGTGCCGACAAGATGAGCAGCATCACCGACTACACGGACCGCAACAACTGCATCCTCTTCGGCGATGCCGGAGCGGCAGTCCTGCTCGAGCCATCGGACGACCCTGACTATGGATTGATCGATCATCGACTGTATTGTGACGGGTCCGGCGGCGCGTTTCTCTATATGAAGGGAGGAGGAAGTCTCAATCCTCCGACGCACGAGACGGTCGACAAGCGGATGCATTATATCTATCAGGATGGCAAGGCGGTGTTCAAGGTGGCGGTCAAAGGGATGGCTGATGTCTCGGTTGAGGTCATGCAGCGGAACAATCTCAAAGGCGAGGACATCGCGTGGCTCGTCCCCCACCAGGCGAATCTCCGGATCATCGATGCGACGGCGGACCGTATGGGCCTCGATCGGTCAAAAGTGATGATCAACATCGACAAGTACGGCAACACCACAGCGGCAACGATTCCGCTTTGTCTTTCTGAATGGTGGGAGTGCGGGAAGCTCAGACGGGGTCAAAACATTGTACTATCGAGCTTCGGCGCAGGATATACGTGGGGCGCGGCGCTTCTGAAGTGGTCGCTGGAGAACCCGGCGAAGTAACGGTCTCGCAATGACGAAGATCGCATTTCTCTTTCCTGGTCAGGGCTCGCAGTACGTCGGGATGGGGAAAGACCTCTTCGAGCAGAGCGTGAAGGCGAGGGAGATCTTCGATCGAGCGGACTCGCTCTTGGGTTTCAACCTCAGCAGGATCTGCTTCGAGGGCCCGGAAGAAGAGCTGAAGCAGACGAAAAGCACACAGCCGGCGATTTTTCTCCACAGCTACGTGCTTTCCATGCTCTATCGCGGGGAGCCGGCGGCGATGGCTGCGGGCCATTCGCTCGGGGAGTATTCGGCGCTCGTGTATGCCGGAGCGCTGATGTTCGAAGACGGGCTGAGGCTCGTCCGTCTGCGCGGCGAGTTGATGCAGAAGGCCGGCATCGAGCAGCCGGGGACCATGGCAGCGATCGTTGGTCTCACGCCCGGCCTCGTCGGCGAGATCTGTTGCGAAGCGTGGGAAACGGGGATTGTCCAGGCGGCGAACTTCAACTCGCCGGGACAGATCGTGATCTCAGGTTCCGTTGCGGGAGTGCAAAGGGCAATGGTGCTCGCGAAGGAGCGTGGCGCGCGGATGGTCAGAGAGCTGCCTGTTAGTGGAGCGTTTCACTCGCCGCTGATGGAGTCGGCGGGAATGGGGTTGAAGGATGCATTGGAGAGAACGACGGTGCGGGAAGCATCGATCCCGGTCTACGCAAACGTGACGGCCAAGCCGGTCCAAAAGGCGGAGGAAATTCGTGAGCTTCTCTACCAGCAGCTCACAAGCCCGGTGCGATGGGAGGAGATCATTGCCAACATGGTCGCCGACGGCGGTGGTTCCTTCGTGGAGGTCGGGCCGGGGAAAGTGCTCCAAGGCTTGGTGAAGCGCATCAATGCGGGTGTGGAAGTCCGGGGCGTGGAAAAGCTCGGCGATGTGGCTGAGTGACGCACTGTTGGCCGAAGAGGATTGGGGTGAAGGGATCGACAAAGACCTGTAGCGCGCGTTTAGGTTCTCCCGGGCGTCCACCAGGCGGAAGTTGCCTGCTCAGAAACGAAAGGATTGATCATGAGTGTTCTCGAAAACAAAGTCACCCTCATCACGGGCGGTGCCCGCGGAATTGGGCGATCGATCGCTCTCGCCATGGCGTCGGAAGGAAGCCATATTGCATTCACGGATATCAAACTCGAGGGAGCGGGAGATGAACTGCTCGGCATGATACGCACGAAGGGCGTGAAGGCGATGGGGATTGAATCGGACGTGAGAGACCTTGCCGCTGCTCAGAGGGCCGTTGATAGTGTCGTTCAAGAGTTTCAGCACCTTGACATATTGGTGAACAATGCCGGTATCGCACGGGACAATCTTCTCATGCGCATGTCGGAAGAGGAGTGGGACGCCGTTATTGATATCAACCTCAAGGGGACCTTCCATTTCAGCAAGGCTGTCTGTCGGCAGATGATGAGTCAGCGACAAGGAAAGATTATCAATATTAGCTCGATCGTGGGGCTCATCGGTAATCCGGGGCAGACCAACTATTCGGCGTCGAAAGCGGGCGTTATCGGGTTGACAAAAACACTTGCAAAAGAGCTAGCTTCTCGCAACATTCAAGTCAATGCCGTGGCTCCAGGATTCGTCGAAAGCGAGATGACGGCCAAGCTTGCACCCAAGCAGCGAGAAGCGCTTCTCAGCATGATCCCCATGAAACGAACGGCCAAGCCGGAGGAGATCGCGAGCGTCGTTCTCTTTCTGGCATCGCCGGCGGCGAGTTACGTTACGGGACAGGTACTGTGCGTTGACGGCGGACTTGTAATGTAAGAATATTCAGACCATCTCACTTACCATCATTTCTCGAAAGGAGTTTACCCATGGCAGATATCGACAAGAAAGTGAAAGAGATCATCGTCTCCAAGCTTGGAGTGGATGAGGCGCAGATCACGCCGGCGGCGTCGTTTACCAACGATCTGGGAGCCGATTCTCTCGATACGGTCGAGCTCGTGATGGAATTCGAGAAAGCGTTCAACATCCAGATCCCGGATGAGGATGCGGAAAAGATATCAACCGTCGGAGACGCGATCAACTACTTGAAGTCCAAGTCCTCATAGGTCCCCGATTCTCCGGATCGTTTCGACACAACGATCAGGGGTCTTTACCTCGGCGACGATCGCCGGGGTGTGTCAACCGGCCACAAAGGGAAGAACATTATGGCGTTTCATGAACCAAGGCGCAGAGTCGTAATCACGGGCATGGGCGCGATCACGCCGATCGGTTTGAACGTGCAAGAATACTGGGAAAACCTGCTTGCCGGGAAGAGCGGCGCGAGGCTCATTACCTATTTCGACGCGTCGGACTACGATACGAAATTTGCGTGCGAGGTTAAGGGGTTCGAGCCCCGGAACTACATGGATCGCAAGCTTGCCCAGCGGACCGACCTCTTCACCCAGTTCGCCCTGGCAGCTACGGAAATGGCAATCAACGATTCCGGGTTGAATCTCGAGAAAGAGAATCGAGATCGGATCGGCGTGGTCGCCGGATCCGGAATTGGCGGCATGTGGACGTACCACCGGCAGTCGGAGACGATGTGGGAAACGAAGGGGCCGCACCGCATCAGCCCGTTCTTTATTCCGATGATGATATCCGACATCGCTCCCGGGCGGATCTCCATGCGTTACGGACTCAAAGGTCCGAACTACTCCACGACGTCTGCATGCGCTACGTCGTCACACGCCATCGGCGATGCGTTCATCCTGATCCAGCGAGGCGATGCTGACTTGATGGTTACCGGCGGCGCAGAGTCGGCGATCTGTCCCATGGGGATCGGCGGGTTTAACGCGATGAAGGCGATGTCGACTCGTAATGATGCCCCTGAGAAGGCCAGCAGACCGTTCGACAAGAACCGGGATGGCTTTGTCATGGGCGAAGGCTCGGGTATGCTCATTCTGGAGGAGTTGAACCACGCGATCCAACGAGGCGCGAGAATCTACGCGGAACTCGGGGGGCTGGGGTTCACCGGGGATGCCTACCACATCACGGAGCCCGCTCCGGGCGGGGAAGGCGCAGTTCGCTCAATGCGCATTGCCATCGCCGATGCGAACGTATCCCCGGACGACGTCGAATACATCAACACGCATGGCACCGCAACGCCGGTAGGCGACAAGAGCGAGACCGCTGCCATCAAGAACGTTTTCGGCGAACGGGCCCGCAAGATGGCAATCAATTCTACCAAGTCTATGATCGGGCACTTGCTTGGTGCCGCGGGCGCAGTCGAGGCGATTGCGACGATCAAGACGATCGGCACGAACAAAGTTCATCCAACGATCAATTACGAAACACCCGATCCCGAATGCGATCTGAACTACATCCCGAACAAGGCCCAGGACTGGGAAGTCAATGTTGCTCTCAGCAACACGTTCGGGTTCGGCGGCCATAACGCGTCTCTCTTGTTTAGGAAATATCAGGCCTGAGAGAGGTATGTGCTGGATGGGTTGGAGTCTTGTGTGTCTACGGTACTCGGAAAACTTTTCAACTGGTTTGTCCCACACCGAAATCGTTCTTCTCGTCTCGACCCCAAAGTTGAGCTCTTGATCTCAACGCTGGCAGGAAGGAAGTTCGACTTCGCACGCTTCGAACGACTCGTCGGGTATCGCCCCAAGAACTGGAAACTCTTTTTCGAATCACTCCTTCACCGTTCCTACCTTCAGTATGCCGGCGACCAGTGGAAATCCAACGAGCGAATGGAATTTCTCGGTGACGCGGTGCTGAATTCCATCGTAGCGGGATGGCTCTTTGAATCCTATCCATCGATGGAAGAAGGGGACCTCACGAAAGTACGCTCGCGGCTTGTGAATCGGAAAACGCTTGCCCAACGCGCGAAAGATCTCCATCTCTCCGATTTCATGCTCCTGAGCTCCAGCGCGGCCCAATCCATCGGGAGTGGGTCGGAATCCATCCTCTCTGATGCATTTGAAGCGCTCATCGGCGCCATCTATCTTGACGGCGGGATGCCCTTCGCCCGAGCCTTCGTTCAGCGGAACCTACTGCTGAACGTGGACGTCCTGAACTCCGCCCTGACGGACGACAATTACAAGAGCGCCCTCCTTGAATATTCCCAGGGTCGATCTCTCGGTGTCCCGCACTATACCATCGTCCGCGAAGATGGACCGGATCACGATCGGCGCTTCACCGTCGAGGTCTTTTTAGGATCAGAGAGCTACGGCTTGGGGACCGGGCGCAGTAAGAAAGATGCCGAGCAGGCTGCGGCCGCTCAGGCATTGGAGAAAATCACGACCCATCCAACAGACAGCAAATGACTCGATTTGTATGAATATATCACCTTTTGAAGAAAACGGATTTCAATCGCGACAGATCGGCCCTCATGAGCATGACCTCCCTCACATGCTCAAAGCCGTAGGTGTCGAATCGTTGGACGAGCTGATCGATCAGACGATCCCGGCGTCCATCCGCCTGAAGGAGGACCTGAAGGTCCAGGCCCCGCTCAGCGAGTTCAAGTTCCTCCAGACGCTGAGAGCCGTGGCCGCCAAGAACAAAGTCATGAAGTCCTACCTGGGACAAGGATACTACGGTTGCGTTACGCCGAGCGTCATTCAGCGGAACATTTTTGAGAACCCGGGATGGTACACGCAGTACACCCCCTATCAGCCTGAGGTCTCCCAGGGAAGGCTGGAGGCGCTCCTGAACTACCAGACGATGGTGATGGACCTGACCGGCATGCAGGTGGCCAATGCATCCCTGCTGGACGAAGGAACGGCGGCGGCAGAAGCGATGACGATGGCGTATGGCATCGTGAACAAGCAGGCGGACGGCCACCCGGCGAAGAAATTCTTTGTATCCGACACATGCTACGTGCAGACGGTCGATGTGATTCGGACTCGGGCGTCGGCGATCGGCATCGAGGTTGTCGTCGGGGACCACAAGAAGGCGGCCCTCGACAAATCCTACTTTGGTGCGATCGTGCAGTATCCCGCTGATGATGGATCCGTGCACGATTTCCGGCGGCTGATCGAGGATGTCCACAAGGTCGGGGCGCTCGTCATTGTCGCGTCGGATCTGTTGAGCTTGGCATTGCTTGCACCGCCGGGGGAATTCGGCGCGGATGTCGTTGTCGGGAATTCTCAGCGGTTCGGGGTGCCGATGGGATATGGCGGTCCCCACGCGGCGTTTTTTGCCACGAGGGAAGAACACATCCGTCATATGCCGGGAAGGATCATCGGCGTCTCCATCGATGCGCAAGGGAATCAGGCATACCGGATGGCTCTCCAGACCCGCGAGCAGCACATCCGCAGGGAAAAAGCAACGTCCAATATCTGCACCGCACAAGCGTTGCTGGCAATTATGGCGGGAATGTACGCCGTTTACCACGGTCCGGAAGGTATCGAGAGAATCGCATCTCGTGTTCACCTGTTGGCAACAATGCTCGCCGCGGAGCTGAAGGAACTTGGTTACCACCAGCTCAACCAGGTGTATTTCGACACGCTTCGCATCGCTGCGACAGATCGATCGCTTGCGTCGAGGATACACCAGCTTGCGGTCGAGGCCGGCTACAACTTCAGAAAGTTCGACGACGAGCACATCGGGATTGCCCTCGATGAGACGACGGAACTGGAAGATGTCGTCAAGATCAAAGGGGTTTTCGCGGCCGCGAAGCGGAGTGCAGTGCAGGGGAACGATCTCGCCAAGAAATACGCGGACCTCCGGGTCTCATTTCCTGAACCGTTCGAGCGGAAGAGCAAATATCTTCAGCATCCGATCTTTCGAAGTTATCGTTCGGAAACGGAGATGATGCGGTACATCAAGAGCCTCGAGAATCGTGACCTGTCGCTTGCTCACTCGATGATTCCGCTCGGTTCATGCACGATGAAGCTCAACGCTGCCTCCGAGTTGATGCCCGTGAGCTGGCCGGAGTTTGCGCAGCTTCATCCCTTCGCCCCGCCCGATCAGGCAGGCGGGTATCAGATCCTCTTCCAGGAGCTCGAGGATGCGCTCTGCGCAATGACCGGATTGGCTGCGGCATCGCTGCAGCCAAACTCGGGGGCTCAGGGCGAGTTCACCGGCCTGATGGTGATCCGCGCCTACCACACGGATCGGGGGGAGGAGCGTCGGAATGTTGCCCTCATCCCGTCGTCTGCGCACGGGACGAATCCCGCGAGCGCCGCGATGGCGGGATTCAAAGTCGTGGTCGTCAACTGTGATGAGATGGGGAACATCTCACTGGACGACCTTCGGGCGAAGGCGGCGTCGTACAAAGAGACGCTTGCCGCGTTGATGGTCACCTATCCGTCGACGCACGGCGTCTTCGAAGAACAGATCAAGGAGATTTGTGAAATCGTTCATCTGAACGGCGGGTTGGTCTACATGGACGGTGCGAACCTGAACGCGCAGGTGGGGCTGACGAGCCCGTCGGTCATCGGCGCGGATGTGTGCCACATCAATCTTCACAAGACCTTCGGCATACCGCACGGCGGCGGCGGCCCCGGGATGGGACCGATCTGCGTCGCTCAACATCTTGCTCCGTATCTGCCGGGCCATCCGGTCGTCAAAGTCGGAGGGAGCAAAGCCATCCACGCCGTGTCGTCGGCACCATGGGGAAGCGCGAGCATCCTCCTGATTTCGTACGGTTATATCAAGATGCTGGGAGCCGAGGGAGTGACGAATGCTACGAAATATGCCATCCTGAATGCCAACTACCTGAAAGCCCGGCTTGAGGGAGACTATCCTGTCCTCTATCAAGGGAAGAACGGCCGGGTCGGCCACGAGTTCATTCTTAACACGAAGCAATTCAAAGAGGAAGCGAACGTCGATGTAGAGGATATCGCGAAGCGCCTGATGGATTACAGCTTCCACGCGCCCACGGTCTCGTTCCCGGTGCATGGAACGCTGATGATCGAACCGACGGAGAGCGAATCGAAAGCAGAGCTCGATCGATTCGCCGAGGCGTTGATCGCCATCCGGAAGGAGATGCAGAATATCATCGACGGCAAGTCCGACAAGGTCGATAATCTCCTCAAGAACGCTCCTCATACAGCCCAGGTGGTTACGAGCGATGAGTGGAAGCATCCGTACTCGCGTGCCGAGGCGGCCTACCCGCTAGCGTATCTGAAGCAGCGGAAGTTCTGGCCCGCCGCTGGCCGGATCAACAATACGTACGGCGACCGGAATCTCATGTGCTCGTGTCCGCCCGTCGAGGAGTATGCGGAGAAGGCTCTGGAGGGGAGCGCCTGATTGCGATGGCGGTCGGGGAGGATGAGAGTCTGAGACAGATCTTGAAGGAAGCGAAAAGCATTGCGGTGGTTGGCGCGTCGCCGAACCCGTGGCGCGATAGCGGAACGATCGCCCAGTTTCTGAGGGAGAAGGGATACACGGTCTTCCCGGTCAATCCCAAGTATGACGAGGTGCTGGGTCACAAGTGTTTCCCGAGCCTGACTTCGATTGAGCAGCCGGTTGACATTGTCGACATCTTTCGGCGCTCGGAAGAGGTTCCTCCAGTCGTCGACGAGGCAATTCACATCGGTGCGCGTACCGTCTGGATGCAGCTCGGCGTAGTCAGTCCTGAGGCGGCGGCCCGAGCCGAGGAAGGCGGGCTTCGTGTCATTATGGATCGGTGCATAGCGATCGATTATCGAAGATTGATGAAATGAGCTCGGGACGAAAGCATGCTCTCAACCCCCTTCCATCGGTCTGGAAGGGGTTTTCGTTTACCGAGACGAGCACCGCCTCGACAGATATCCGCCGGGGAGACTGATGATGGAAGCGAAGGGATCTATGCGACGAATGGTGTTGGTTGGTTTACTGTGGTGCTGCTGGTGCCCGAACCTTGAGGCAAGCGCAGGGGCGGATTCATCGCTCGTCGTTAGCAGGATCGTTGTGACCGGAAACGAGATGACCAAAGACTACGTGATCCTGCGCGAGATGTCGCTGAAGGTTGGGGGTCCGCTGACGGCCGAAGCTTTGGAGAATGATCAGAAGCGCATATACAGTCTCGAGCTGTTCAACAAAGTCGACGTTGACTACGAAGCGGAAGGGCACGAAGCTACCGTCTACGTTCGCGTCTCGGAACGGTGGTACATTTTCCCCTTTCCCGTTCTCGGCTTCAAGTACCGAGACATCAAGAAGCTTTACTATGGAGCAGGCCTCATCCACGAAAACTTTCGCGGTCGGAACGAGAAGATCTTCGGATCATTCGCGTTCGGCTTCGATCGCTGGGTGAGCCTCACCTATCAGAACCCCAAGCTTACCGATGGCGACGATATCTTTTTCAAAGGATATGTCAGCTACAGTCACGTGCAGAATCAAAACATCAGCCAGGGATTGTACGATCAGCAGGTGTTCTCTGCGAGCGCATACCTCGGCAAGCGGTTCGGCTTGTACAACACTCTCTTGGGCTACATTGGATATGAGGACTGGCTGGTCTCAGAGCCCGGAGAGGGGAGGACCGCTTCACCGACCGGTCGCGATCGTTATCCCTCTCTTGGTCTTCAGTATACAATTGATGCCCGCGACATCAGGGAGTATCCGACCGCGGGGCATCTGATTCTTTTGTCGGCAACGAAGATCGGGTTGGGTCACGACGTCGATCTCCTTCGGTACCATGCTGATGTACGCGGCTACCAGCCGTTGGGAGACGGAATCGCTCTCTGCGGCAGAGTTCACGGGAGCCTTGTGAGCGGCGGCATCGTCCCGGCGTATCTTCACGCCTATTTTGGCTACCGGGAACGGCTCCGAGGTTATTTCGACACCGTTCTCGAGGGTGAAGACATCGTTGGGTGCAATGCCGAGCTACGCGTTCCCATCCTCACGCCCCGCTATCACACGGTCTCTGCGTCGTTCTTGCCGCCGGAATTCAGAGTGTGGCGGTACGGACTCTATGCCGGGGTTTTCGCGGATGCGGGGACTATATGGTATCGAACGACTCCATTTGTCAAAGCGCCGTGGTATTCCGGATGCGGTGCCGGCTTGCATTTCCTGTTGCCCTACAGCATCGTGATACGGACGGAATATGCCATGAGCCAGCGGTGGAAAGGACAGTTTGTTCTTGATTTCGATGCCTCGTTCTGAGCATGGACCATTTCTACGTCGACCAGGAGGATATTCAGGGGCAAACGCTGGTTCTTCGCGGGGACGAACAGAAACATCTCGTCCGCGTGCTCCGGAAGAAGGTAGGAGATCGCATCAGTGCGACGGATGGCTTGGACAATTCCTACACCGTGGTCATCCGATCCCTCGACCGGCATCTCGCCGAGTGTGAGATCCTGGAGACCATGCCCCGTTTGAATGAACCAATGGTGGATGTGACACTCGCTGCCTCCCTGCTTCGGAACCCGGCTCGCCTCGATTTTCTCGTGGAGAAAGCAACGGAAGCCGGAGTGCGAACGATCGTTCCCCTGCTCTGCGAGCGTACCGTCCCCAAGCATGAGAAGCACTCTCGGCTGGAGAAGATCGCGCTGGCTGCGCTGAAGCAGTCTGTTCGCTCCCACCTTCCGCGCATCTCCACCCTTATGGAGTTTGACGAGCTTGTTCGTCACGCAGATCACTATGGCCTGCGGCTGATTCCACACGAAGGAACAGACCGCTCTCAGTTCGTGGGCGAGGTCGTCAAGGCTCGCGCCGATGCGGAATCGATTCTCATTGCGGTTGGTCCCGAGGGCGGGTTCACCGAGCGCGAGCTCGAGCTGGCTCGGGAAAATGGATTCATACCGGTCTCGCTGGGGCCGAGAAGGTTGCGGTCGGAGACAGCCGCGGTCTTGGCCGTGGGCTGGTGTGTCGGTGAGCGATGAGGGGAAAGCGTCTGAAGATGCATCGTCGTGGTGTGAGTGTTTGAACAATGAACAACAGCAGAGGAAGTACGTGAAGTGAAGATCATTATCGTAGGGGCGGGGGAAGTGGGGTTCCACCTTGCAAAGATTCTCTCACAGGAGAAGCACGACATCACGGTTCTTGACACGAACGATGAGCGCTTGGGGTACGCGAACGAGTCTCTTGATGTAATGACGGTCGAGGGAGGGGGTAGCCGGATCAGCTCGCTGCAGCGCGCGGGCGCGCCGGAAGCCGACATGCTGATCGCTGTTACCTCGATCGACGAGGTGAACCTCACGTCGTGCCTGCTGGCCGGGAAGCTCGGCACGA
>CAYZRX010000033.1:0-37049 GCA_964480945.1 uncultured Ignavibacteriaceae bacterium
ATTTGGAAAACTTCAAAAAGGAAATCGACTATTTCGCTGAACACTGCGACGGGGTGGATTTTGCATTTCTTTATATCGCCGAAGATGAAATCCAGACACAGAACCTCTATGCCGAGTACGTTATCAAAAAGCTGAAACCCAAAGCGATTTTTCCCATGGATCCAGATCGGCGCGAGCCGCTCTATGCCAAGATGGCGAAACAACTCAAAGCGCAAAACCCAAAACTGGATACCGGTTGTGCTGACAATGCCGGGGATCGGTTTTTCTATTCAAAAGGCCGATTGAGATGAAGCGCCGGTTCTTGTCTTATCAACATGAAAGAAGAGAGTACCGTTGGATGCGATCGGCAGCAACCCGATAAAAATTTCAGCTCTATCAAAGATTTTTGCCTATGACAAAGAATTCTGAGACCGTTGTGCAAAAGGACCGCTGGTCCTTTCTCTGGCTGGCCGTCGGAGCCGTGCTTATGGTTTTTGCAAACGGGCGATGGATTGTTCCGGCAGCGACGTGGCTGGCACCGCTGTTTCTGCTCCGATTTACGCGGACTCAAAAGGCGGGGCGGGGATTGGCCGTTACTCTGTTGGCACTGATGGCAGTATATGTCATCGCTTGGAAGGGGCTGATTCCTCTTCCGGGAATCTTCTACTACATCGTTGCGGGCAGCCTGGGCCTGGTTTTCTGGCTTGCTTTTCTTGCCGACCGTCTGCTGACGCCGCGAATGACAGGCTTTGTGGGGACGCTGGTTTTTCCATTGGCGTGGACGACGTTGGAGTACGTGTACACCATGACGACTCCATACGCGAGCTGGGGTTCACTGGCCTACACCCAATATGAGTATTTGCCGCTCATTCAGGTTGTTTCAGTCACGGGCATATGGGGAGTGACCTTCCTCATCACCTGGTTCGCTTCTGTATCCAACTGGATATGGGAGAACCAGTTGGCGTGGCAGGGAATCCGTCGTGGGACCGCACTCTACGTAGGCGTGCTTCTCGCGGTTTTGCTCATCGGGGGACTTCGGCTGACCTTCTTTGCTCCAGACGGTGACACGGTGTGCGCGCATTGTATCACCGGTACGCCGCAGACCCAGGGATTGCCCAACGACGAGTTGCTTGACAACTACCTTGAACGCACAAGGCTTCATGCCCGCGCCGGGGCGGATATTGTTGCCTGGGACGAAGCAGGAGTGGTTGTCGATCAGGCAGACGAATCTCTCTTCATCGGTCGCGGTTGTGAGCTGGCCCGCCAGGAACACATCTATCTTCTCATGGGACTCTGCGTGATGAATGTCCAAGATGCGCGCGGCAGTGCCTTCAACAAGGCGGTCTGGATCAATCCGCAGGGACAAGTCGTCTTCGAATACTTGAAACACCTGCTCATTCCCGGCGGTTCATTTATTGCAGGCGATGGAGATCTCAGAACAGATCCCACGTCTTCTGGAAACATCACTGCGGCGATCTGTATGGATCTTGATCATCCCGGTTTGATCCGACAGGCTGGCCGGGCCAAAGCTGATATTCTCCTAGCGCCATCCTCTGATTGGAAGGAGATCGATCCCATCCATGCTCACATGGCCGCCTTCCGGGCCGTTGAGAATGGCTTCTCGTTGGTCCGCTCGACCCATGAGGGACTGTCCGCTGCGTTCGACTATCAGGGGCGCATGCTGGCTTCAGCGGATTATTTCAGCTCCCACGCGGCTGCTCTCGTGAGTTACGTACCGACCAAGGGAGTGAGAACAATCTACTCTGTGATCGGTGATGCTTTTGCGTGGCTGTGTGCGGCCGTGTTGGCGTGGTTTATCGTAAGGATTGTTTGGATAACCGGGAAAAGTTGAGGTGGGAGGAACGGAAGAAGACATTGTCAAAGCTAGATGGCAAATACCTGTTCTTTTCTGACGCCTATAAGGGTAGGTATCAACTCTTTTGGGTATCGGCAAGTTTCATCGAGGAGTAAAGACCGAAGGAATGGTAAGAACAAACCAAATCAACGAAGGTAGATCTATAGGAAAAATCAAGATGAAAAGGCTGGTTGTCCTGACTTGTGTGTTGTTGGCTGTGGCTCCAACACTCTTGTATCCTCAAAGCCGGATAATTGGAAGAGAAGCATCCACCTCCCAACTCAAGAACATAGATCGAGACGATCCACAGGAGTTGGAAGCGTACCTGGATGAATTCATCAATAAGAAGATGGACGAATACCACATCCCCGGCCTGGTCTTCGTGATGGTCAAGGACGGCAAGATCTTCCTGGGAAAGGGATACGGCATTTCCGATCTGGAGAACAAAGCACCGGTCAAACCGAATGTGACCGTGTTCCGGGTGGGTTCGGTCTCGAAACTATTTACCGCCACCGCGGTGATGCAGCTCTCTGAACAGGGAAAGCTGGATTTACATGCCGATGTGAATCAGTATTTGAAGCTTTTCAAATTGGAGGAAAACTATCCTGAGCCAGTAACTGCGTACAATTTGTTGACCCATACGGCAGGCTTCCGGGGAAGAGCGTTCGGAGTCCTTACTCAAAAAGCGACTGAGAGAAAACCTCTGGGAGAGTTTCTTGCGACCAACATGCCGCCGCGATCCCTGCCTCCGTCGAGTGCGATCAACTATTCCAATCATGGATTCTATCTTGCCGGACACCTGGTTGAGCTCGTGTCAGGACTTTCCTTCGACAGATATGTCGAGGAAAACATCCTGGATGCCTTGGGAATGGAAAGAAGCAGCTTTGTACTTCCTGACCGGCTCCTGCCGGACCTGGCCAAAGGCTATTCGTATGAAAACGGTGCTCATGCGGTTGTTCCTCCTGAATATCCGGTTCCTCTTTCCTCTCCGGCCGGCTCTTTGGTCTCCACTGCCGAAGATGTGGCTCGCTTCATGATCGCCCAGCTCCAGGGAGGATATTATCTGGATCATCGGATTCTGCGTGAAGGCACCTGCCGGGAGATGCAGAAGCGTCAGTTTGCCAACGATCCCCGGCTGCCGGGCACATGTTATGGATTCTACGAGTACGAAAACTACAACCAGCGGGCCATCATGCATGACGGAGACGTGTCGGGTTTTTCCAGCCGTCTCTTTCTTTTGCCCGAACACAATCTCGGATTCTTTGTCTGCAACAATACCGGCAATTCGGTATTGCGGATGCAGCTCACCGATCATTTGATGGACCGCTATTTCAGCAGACCGGAACAATCACCCCTCAAAGAAACAACCAAAGACAATCAATCTCTTGATAAGCGCCTCGCCGGCGGTTACCGGAGTCTTAGCCTCGGGCTGGATTCCTTTGATAAGCTCTCGTACAGCGGAGCCGTATTGGAGATTACGGAAAAAACAGCCGGCTCCTTGATCGAACTCGAGCCAGGATTGTTTCAAGTTCCTAAAACCTCCACCCGGATTGCTTTTCGTGAAGATGAAAAGGGAGAGATCAAATATCTATTTCTCGATGCCCAGCAGATGCCCATCACGTATGACAAACTGGCCTGGCATGAGAACTTCCTGCGATTTCCCCAGATATGGTTTAGTGGTTTTGCTGTTCTTTTCCTTTGGATTGGCCTAATCAGACCGATATACAATCGAATCCGCGCGAGGAGAAAACCATCCATAGAAACTCCACGCCTGGTCCGGTACACCCAATCATCTGCGGCCCTGACAAGCATGATTCATTTGATGTTTATCGCGGGATTCACACCGGCCTTCTTGTTGAGCGAAGACCAAATCGCCTTCGGTGTACCCTGGGTGATCCGTGTACTGCTTCTCCTGCCGGTCATCAACCTGGGCCTCACTGCGGCTTTTATCATTTTCTTCATCCTGTCATGGAAAGACACCTATTGGGACTGGAAAAAACACCTGTACTATTCACTCGTGATACTGCTCTTCATTGGATTCAACTTATATCTGAATTACTGGAATCTGCTCGGATTCAAATATTGATGGTGGTGTCGGGTACCGGGGAGAGTGCACGTTCAGCATACTGGACAAGGTCGCTGGAGACGAGATTCTGTCAACTGTCGTCTTCGACACGTAGCGTCTGTGAGTCCACTTCCGGAGAAGAGTTGAAACCGAAACAACAAAAGCCGGGCAATTGGTGAATGGGAAATCAAAATGAAGAAACTCATCGTTCTAACTTGTGTGTTGCTTGCTGTCGCTCAGGCAATTCATACACAGCCGAAGCCGGCATTGGAGCGGAAGAATCCCTTCGGGACCGGATTGGATACAAAACAGGAGTGCACGATAATCTATGCCTCGGACGGCAGGACAACTCTCGCAGGTAACAACGAGGACTACAAAAGTCCTTTTGGTACTATTTGGTTCTTGCCGGCTGAAAAAGGGAAATTCGGAAGAGTCTATTTTGGGTGGAGAAGCGGTGGCGTTATCTGGCCTCAGGGAGGGATGAATGACCAAGGACTATTCTACGATGGGGCTACTGCAGAAAACGTTGTCGTGCCCCGTGACCCGAGTAAGCCTCGGTACGATGGAGCCCTGATTCTCAAAGCAATGGAAGAATGTTCGACAGTGGAAGAAGTGTTGAAGCTGTTTGATCGCTACGACGTGTCAGGTAGTTGGGGAGGCCAATACTTAATTGGAGACAGATTCGGTAATTCAGCGATCATCGAACCTCAATCCATTATCAGGAAAAAGGGGAAGTATCAGATTGTGACCAATTTCTATCAGTCGAAAATCAAGCCTGAAGACATAACCGATACACGGTATCGAATGGCGGCTGAAATGCTTGACAAATCAGAGAAGATCTCCGCCGATTTGTTCCGGCGCATCCTTAATGCGGTTCACTGGGAGGAATACAGCGGATCGATGACCGTCACCCTCTATTCGTACATCTGCGATCTGAAGAAAAGAGAAATCTACATCTATCATTTTCACGACTTCGAAGATGTTGTGAAAATCAATTTGCGGGACGAGCTGAAAAAAGGAGAGAGATCGCAATCCATTGTGTCTCTTTTTCCGTACGAGACGTTTGCTGCAAAACGATACAAGGCTCAAAGGACAGTTGGATTGTTGTATGAGAGGGCTCTTGAGAAGGGTGTAGACGGGGCCATTGCTCTCTTTAACGAGATAAAAAGGGGGGACTACAAGAGTTATCAATTGTCTGTTGTCGAGGGGCATCTCATCGCCCTCGGCTATGAGCTTCTGGAAAACAATAAAACAGGGGAAGCCATCAGGGTTTTCAAGCACGCTGTTTCCGAATACCCTGAATCGGCAAATGCCTACGACAGCCTGGGCGAAGCCTATGTGAAAGACGGCAATCGGACTCAAGCGATCGAGTACTACAAGAAAGCTCTGGAGTTGAATCCAGACCTGGAAACTGCAAAGCAAGCGTTGAAGACTCTTGGCGCGATCGAAAGATGAAGTTTCTCGATTCACTGACGATCCGGTTCAGAATCAGCTGTACTAAATAACGAGCAGATCATCCACGTCTTGAAACCGGAGGAATCGAAGCAATGAAAGGCAAAGACAGGAGGAGGGCGATACTCTGCAGCGTGGCGCTCATCGTTTCCACGGTAGGCGCAACTGCCCAGGGATTTTCCGGCCTCGGTGCGAAGCTGGGTTACAATTCATCGAGGTTTATCGGAGCCGATATTCCGGGGAAAGGCGTCAATTCCCAATCTGGTCTGACATTGGGAGGTTTCGCTACCTATGAGTTTAACAATACGTTCTCTCTCCAACAGGAAGTCCTTTTCACCATGAAAGGATCAAGAATCAATACAGTCGGGGATGTCTGGCTTAGCAACATCTTCCTCTATATTGAAATGCCTTTGCTGGCGAAAGCGACTTTTTTCACGGAGAACAGGCTGAGGTCCAACGTCTATGCAGGACCGGCGGTTGCTGCGCTGATCGGAGCGTTCAACAACACTGGCTTCCTTGAGGACATCAGGAGCTATGATTTGGGATTTGTTATCGGAGGTGGGGTCGAAATCTGGAAACTCTCGCTTGATCTGAGGCTCATGAAGGGATTGCTCAATTTCGATCGGAGCGCCGACGACATCGACTTGAAACACCAGACGATTTCTGTCCTGATGGGATACGCGTTCTGACCGAACGAAAGGCTGCGACGATGAACAACTACATTTTCAGCATTCTGTTGTTGGTTCAAATTGTCTTTCTCGCATGCGCGAGGGCTGGCGATTGTACGGCGTTTATGGCAGCAAAGGGAAACAAGGTCCTCGCAGGTCGAAATGCAGATTGGAACAACCTCAGCGTACGAATGCGCGTGCTGCCTGCCTCTGAAGGCAAATACGGCAGGGTCTACCTAGGTGCGGAAGGGGGACAAGGCGTTGGCAGTTTCATCAACACGACGGGCATGAACGATCAGGGATTGTGGTATGGCTCGACGTCTCTGTATGACGGCACCGCGTTGCCTGTGAGGAATGACATAAAGAACTACTACAACAAGCCCACGCTGAACTACGACCTGGTTCAAAAAGTGATGGAGGTATGCAGTACGGTCGACGAAGTCATCGAGTACTTCGCAGAATACTATTACCCGGTGTGGAACGGCCATCATCTCTTCGTGGATAGGCACGGCAATTCGGTCATCATCGAGTTCGGCGAAAAGGATGTTGTGTTTGTTCGCCGGAGCGGCGATCACCAGGTGATGACGAACTTCCCCAATGCCGACACGCTGAACGCCAGATGGTATAACTGCTGGCGGTACAGGACGGCAGACTGCATGCTGTTTGAAAGCCAGGATATATCGACGGAGTTCTTTCGTTCCGTTTGCGATGCAGTTCATCAGGGTGGTAAGAATCCCACCAGTCTTTCCACTGTGTATGACGTAACCACGGGGGATCTCTACGTCTACTATTTTCACAATTATGAAGAAGTCCTCGCGTTCAACCTGTATGACGAACTGGCAAAAGGAGAGCAGTACTACAGCCTCCCCGACTATTTCCGGCAGACGAGGGCCAATTATCCCACAGGGGGCGAATCGGTGAGTCCATCCGCTGTGACGTTTTCGTGGAATGGAAATGCTCAGGATTATGACCTCTACTATTCAACCGATCCCAGTTTCACGGGCGCCACGCCGGTGAGGACGTCTGATTCTGTTGCTCCATTACGGAGCTCAGTGGGGTTCTCTGTTTTGTGCATTGGGGTGTTGGTGCTGGGGGCGGGATGTCGAAGAAGGAAGAGGATCTGCATGTTGTTGTATGGATTGGTCGTGATCAGTGCGTTTGCGTCGTGTAACATTGAGGCCGTCGTCGAATCGCCGTTCGCCCCATCATCGATTGAGCATCATCTCACCGTCGAGAATCTTCAGCCAAACACGCAATATTACTGGAAAGTCATTGCACAGGAGCCTGGTGATGTGAGAAGTGAGAGCTCAGTGCAAACGTTCAGAACAACTGGTTGAATGGGGGAAGGGCGATTGGTCAGGATTCTTGGGGTTATCGGCTCCTGAAGCTGGCTGCTTCAACGCATTGAAAGGAGACATTATGATTAATTGAGCGGCTCGCCTACTCTAAAGATGGAAGTCAAATTGACTTACAGAGGAGATAGGTTATTGGCTGGATTGTTTAACCAAGGCTTAAGACCCTGCAAAGGAGTTGGAAAAATGAAAAAAACATCATTGGTACTCGGCATTGTTGTTACGGTATTTATTGTCAGTCCAGTCATCGGGCAACAGTTGTATTTCGGGGGTACCGGAGGAATCAACCGCGCAGATATGAGCATTCTCGGGGACGGTGTGGAACAGACTGTCAACCCGAGGAATCTGTGGAGCGCCGGAGGCGTTTTGGGAATTCAATTCAACAACCATATCGCCCTCCAACTGAGACCCCTCTATATCAATAAAGGGGGGACCCTCGATCAGGACTCTCCTTCACCCGACATCGACTTTCAAATGTCGTTCTTTGAACTGGATCTGTCTCTGAAAGCGGCTTTTGGGAAGCAATTCCGTCCCTATATCGTGGCCGGTCCTTCCATCGGATTCCTGATGACCGCAGAGGCGCAAGCCGAAGTTTTGGGCAATACTCTGAAAGCAGATACAAAAACTATCTCCAAATCCATTGAATGCAGCCTCGGGATCGGCGGCGGTATTGAATTGCCTTGTTGGAAAGGCTTCCTTTTCCTGGAAGGCCGTTATCAGTTTGGGTTGAACAATCTCAACAAAGGCGGACTGGTGGAGTTTAAGCTGAACGGAACAGTCGTTGCTACACAAACCGTCGGTGCAGATGACGAATACAAAAACCGGGGCATTCAAATCATGGCAGGGTATGCCTTCTCCCTGGACAAGAATTAATAGCCGGATAGTCACCGCTTTTCGTGTCATTTTTATTTGTTGCACCAATTCGCGGTAAAACATGACCGATCGGGGCTGACCGTCTGAATTTTCGGCCAGCCCCGTAAGATCGACAGGGCCATATCCCGAAAGGAATACGGGTAGCATTGTCGGTTGATTCTAGGCGTTTACTTGGGAGCGATCCATGCGAAAGTTACAGATAGTCCTTTGTTTTTTCGTGGGGATGCTGGTTTGTAGCTGCGAGAAACAAGTCACAGAACCCGATCCGTCCGTTCCAATGGAAGACTTTGAAGCCGCCTGGAATCGGATCAACGACGTGTATCCATTCTTTGCATTTAAGAAAATCAACTGGGATTCTCTCTATACTGTCTATCGCCCCCGGGTGGAAGCAGCCCAGGGAATGGAGTTCCATTCTGTTCTGCACGATCTCTTAGCTGAACTCAAAGACGGACATGTCTATTATAAACCCATTCTCAGCAGCGCGGTGATTCCCTGGCCGACTCCCAGGCAAATCAGAGACCGGAATACTTACAGCCTCTCAGTAGTCAGAACCTATTTTAGCAGAGATATTCGGATCACACCGCAGGGAAGCATGCAATACGAAATCCTGCCGGACACCATCGGTTATATCGCGGTTACAGATTTCAACCACGAGGATTTTGCCGATGAATTGCCGGATGTGTTGGAATATGTGAGAGACACAAAGGGCCTGATTATTGATAATCGTCCCAATACAGGCGGCAGCATTCAGAATGTTGAGGCTCTTGTCACGCGTTTCATCAGCACACCCATGGCATGGCCCGAATTTTATTTTTTGGGAGAATTGCATCCATTGACCCCGCTTCAGCCCGCGGGTCCCTTTACCTACACAGAACCGGTCATCGTTCTGATCAATGGCTGCACATTCAGTGCAGGAGAGTCATCCACTGAAATATTAAAGCAATTGCCGAATATTACAGCAGTCGGTGATACCACCGGTGGCGGTGGTGGAACAGCATCAAGTCACTCTGCTGAAACAGTCGGGAAATACACCCTGCCTTCCGGAATTACAATCAACATTCCGACTGGATACGGCCTGCGTTATGATGGAAAACAGTTTGAATGGTTAGGAGTTCCGCCGGATATTTTAGTTGAGCAGACAGAAGCCGATATAAAACAGGGAAGAGATAAGCAGTTGGAGTATGCGATTGATATGTTAAAGTGATTGCTTTTACATATCGAAACTCTTCTTAAAACAGGATAAGTTTGTTTTTCAAGTTTTAAACATAGTCAGTAGGTGAAGAGACGAATATAGCACCTTGTATTTGCGCCGCTGTCTCGCCGGAGTGTAGATATATTTTCTATGCTAATCACATTCTTGGTGATACAGTAGATATCTACTGGGTGGATACAAAAATCATTGAAGAGCTGAGACTGACGAAGACAAACAAAACTAAACTATGAAAGGATAAATCAAAATGAATAGATCAACTAGCACCATACTCTTCTCTTTGCTATTCTTTTCTTCTGTCTATACTTACGGGCAAGATAGAACTAATAGCGATGTTATTATTAATGAAGAGTTTCTGTATAACCCTAGCAATTTAGATTTTCAGGGAAACTGGCAAGCAATCCGGTCGGATGGCAATAAGATAATTCTATCTGGTGTTTTAAATACCAATATCGAGATTGGCAATTTATCCACAGTTGATATTAATGCTATATCTGTTAATTCACAGAATGTATTTAAAATAAAGCGAGACGCAGGGACATTCTTCTTCGAAGGATCAATATCAAAACTTGGAAAAGGTTCTGGTAGGTTCTATTATCGAATGGACTCGGCATATATTAACAATATGAATAGTCTGGGCTTTAGCAATTCGAATAATAACACAAGGAACTCAAATGCATCTCAATTTTTCTATGCGGTCCATGATGTTTCTTATGAATTTGCCAAAGAAATGAAGGACAATGGTTATAGCAGCATTTCACTAGAGCAGCTAATGAAACTTCGGAGTTCAGGTGTAAATTCTAATCTTATTAGAACTCTCTCTGAAATTGGATACAAGAATCTTTCGCCTGATGATTTAATACTATTGAGCGTTCATGAAGTTCCAATGGATTATATAAAGGAGTTGAATAATATAGGGTTTGAGAATATTTCCATCAGCGATTTGATGTTATTGCACGTTCAGAAGGTTCCAATAAAGTTTATTAAAAGTGTAATTGGGAATAGTACTCCTCTTCCAACCGCACGTGAACTGGCTCTTATCTGGATGTATGGCGATAAGGTTTCAAGATTTAAGTAACGAACATTGAATTGGATATTCATTATCCAAGAATCAGGAGAAATCTGGCGTCGAAACTAGAAAAGACACAGAATCAGAGCTAACGGGGAATGAAATCGGAGGTCTGAAAGACATTTAGAACAACTGGTAGATAGAAGAAATCCTGGTGATGTTCAATCATCGACCTAGTTAACTTAGTGTGGAGGCTGGTATGGAAAAGACACATTCTCTCAAGGTCCCAACGTCTCTGGCTGCGATTCTCCTTGGTTTTGCTGGTCTGGGATGTTCGGCATCTCTTCAGTCTAGGATTGACGGGATGGTCAACGAATATGTTGTCGGCCAACAGTTTATGGGATCTGTTTTGGTTGCTGATCAAGGCAAGGTCGTACTCTCAAAGGGGTACGGTCTGGCCAATGTGGAGAAGAACATTCCTAACACTCCCGAGACCAGATTCATGATCGGGTCGATCACGAAACAGTTCACAGCCATGCTCGTGACGCAGTTGGCAGAAAAAGGAAAACTCAAATTCGAAAATAAGATATCCGATTTTATACCTGACTTCCCCAGAGATATTGGCGACAAAATCACTGTAGAAATGCTGCTCTGCCATTCATCCGGCCTGATTTTGCCGGAGGGGATTGAAAGGTACTACTATGCAACCAGTAAACAAGAGTGGCTTCGGGAATATCTCAAGCAGCTCTCCGAAGATGGACTTCGCTTTGAACCAGGCAAGGGCTACGGATATTCAAATGGGGGATATTTCATCCTCGGCCTGATCATAGAAAAGGTGACCGGCAAAAGCTATGAAGAAGTGCTCACCGAACAGATATTGAAACCGCTTGGGATGACGCAGACCGGTTGTGACCGGAAGGGGTTGATCGTTGAAGACAGGGCGACTTCTTACGCGAAATTGCGAGACAGATACATCACCTGGAATGAGGAGACATACTCTTATGATCCCGGCGTCTGGGGCTTCGGCTGCGGAAATCTGTACTCAACCGTGGGGGATCTCTTCAAGTTCAGCAAAGCGCTGTCCACGAATCGGTTGCTTTCAAAACAATACATGGAGATCTATTTGAAGATGAGAATCGTGAGAACACGCCCGACTATCTACAATATTTCCAAAGAACTTGTGAGGGATTTCTTTGGCACGTACGGCAACGGATTTGTGGGAGAGATTTCCATCATTGAGGATCCGGATACCAAGGAAAAAGATACTCTCTACTGGCATGATGGAACCGACAAGCTGTTCAGGGCAAACCATTTTCACTATGACGTCAAAGACCAGATCATCATTATCTGCAGCAACTGCAGTTTCCTCTTAGAGGGCAACGAGATGGCCCTGAAGATTCATCAATTGCTCAACAGCAGGCCTTATGATCATATCCTGATCAAGAACAGCCTGTCCCAATACATCAGTGAAGATGTGGCCATGCATGCCGGGATCCCGGCGGCTATTGACGAATATTTCAGGTTCAAGGACGACACCGCGCGTTTTATCGTGCCGGGTCAGGATTACATGATTTATCACGGCCGGAGACTGGCGGAGCTGGGTGATCTGGACAACGCCTTCCTTATTTTGCAGGCTACACTCTCTGTATTTCCTGACTCCTGGGAGGCCTATGATGCCCTGGGTGAAACATACATTGCGAAAGGTGATACGGCACTCGCCGTACAGAGCTTCAAAAAGTCACTTCAATTGAATCCGCAGAACACACGTGCAAAAGAGATGCTGAAAAAGCTAGAGAAAGAATAGACCAATACTTGAGCTTTGAGATTACGGGAGGCAAGAATGAATAGATTTTGTACTCTGGTCGCATTTTTCTTAATGACCATTCTTTCATCACTGTGTTTCGGGCAAGTAGAGCAAACACTGGCTAGAATAAACTTGTATTTACATATTAAGGAAAAAATCAAAATGAAAAAACTAATTGTTATTTGTTTGCTGTTCATAGGGATTGTGACAGTGAATGCCCAGCAAGGCGATTTTCCGAAACTTACCGGTCCCTACCTCGGCCAGAAGCCGCCGGGAATGACACCTGAAGTCTTTGCCCCGGGGATTGTCTCACGTCAACTCTCGGTTCACAGTGCTACCATATTTTCTCCCGATGGGAAGGAAATGTATTGGACAGTAATGAACGATCCCGAACCTCTGAGAATCGTCTTCATGAAACAGGTCGACGGTGTGTGGATGAAGCATCAGGAAGTACCTTTTTCCGGTTCCGGGGATGATGCCAATCCGTTTTTTTCTTCAAGCGGGAACGCTCTCTATTTCAAATCCACCCGCGAAAACGGCAATGCAATCTGGTATTCGAAACGCTACGGAAACGGTTGGTCCAATCCGGTAAATCTTAGTACGCCTTTTTCATCCAGGGGGCTGGCCTGGCAGGCATCCATCACAAAAAGAGGGACACTCTATTTTGTGCAAGCCTCGGGAGGTTCCGGCACACATGATATATACAGAGCCGAGTGTATCAATGGGAAATACCTCTCAGCTGAAAAACTCGGGCCTCCGATAAACAGCGATATCGATGACTGGCAAGTCTTCTGTGATCCAGAGGAGAAGTACCTAATCTTTGGCAGATACCAGCAGCCTGATCCGTCACACCAGAATGGACTCTATATCAGTTTTCATCAGGAAGATGGCAGCTGGAGCAAACCGAAGAACATTGGGCCCAAGATCAACACTGCTGCCAAGGAAGTGTGTCCGTTTGTCACATTGGACGGGCAATATCTTTTTTTATGAGCAGCCGTATCTCTGAATTGAATAAGACTCCCATCCAGGATGGCCCGGGAAATGTTTACTGGGTGGATGCGAAAATTATAGTAGAGTTGAAGCTCAAAGAAGTAAAATATAGAGAATCACCCAAGGGGAACTGTAAAGGATGGAGATCATTTAAATGAACATAAAATTTACGAAACGAGGCTTTACGAGCGAAGCGGCCATCATTATTTATTTAATGATCTGTAAAATCCTTTTTCATTTTGCGCTACCGGAGTATGGATATTTCAGAGACGAAATGTATTACGTGAGCATTGGAGATCAATTCAGTTTTTCCAATTTAGATATGCTTCCTCTTTCGCCTCTGTATCTGAAATTGTTTACGCTTATTTTCGGATACTCAATAAAAGTCATTCATCTGGCGTCATCAGTTCTTGGGGCTGTTTCGCTTTTATTAACCTGCCTGATTACAAAGGAATTGGGCGGTAGAAAATATGCCGTGCTGTTGACCGGCATATTTATGCTATTCTCCGGTTTTGTAATTTTTGGTTCGCTGTTCACATACGACAGCATTGACTTCTTGGTCATTGTGGCTGTATTGTACTTGCTGGTGAAAATATTCAATACGGAAAATCAGCGAATTTGGATTTATGCCGGTATTGTTTTAGGGCTTGGATTGATGAACAAATTGACCATTGTTTTCTTTGGACTGGCCATATTTGTCTCTTTGTGGTTTGTTCCACAGAGAAAGATGTTTAAGAGAAAATACATCTGGTTAGCCGGGATAATCGCGCTCTTATTTTTAACTCCATATTTGATCTGGCAGTCTGAGAATGACTGGTATTTTCTGGATTTCGCGTCGTCCTACGCCGGAGGAATCTCATATCTTGCCTCCTTTCCGGAATTTGTCTGGAACCAGATACTGCCCAATAATATTGCGGCGCTGCCGATTTGGTTGACCGGATTATATCTGCTTGTTTTTTCTTCTAAATGGAATAAATACAGGTTTTTTGGAATTATGTATCTGTTCTTATTTTTATTGTTCTATAAAATTGGGGCAAAGCTATATTTTTTGATTCCAATGTATTCGATATTGTTATCAGTCGGTGCCGTTAAGCTGGAAGAAAAATTTTATAATTCCGTAAAAACTAAAATAGCTATTCCAGTTGCGTACATTTTGCTCAGTCTCCCCTTTCTGCCGATGCTCGTTCCGTTATTACCTCTAAATCATTTTATTACTTACGCAAAAGCCCTTGGTGTCGACGCCGGCATAAGATACGAAAACCTAAGCTTGAATCAGCTCCCTCAGCATTTTGCCGATCGCTTCGGTTGGGAGGAGATGGTGGATCAGGTTGCAGAGGTGTATGATAGCGTGGCTGCCCGAGGTGACGCCGATGTCGGGATCCTGACGAACAATTACGGTCAGGCAGGTGCGATTCACGTCCTGGGGAAGAAACACCATCTTCCCGATGCGATATGTATGGAGGGCTGGTTCTACTTTGAAACGCTGAGGGAGCAAGCGTTCAACAAGCAGTATGTGACGATCGGATTGTCCCGGAACGATCTTGGCCAGCTGTTCAGAGAGGTGATCCCGTGCGGTGTCTATACGAATCGATACTGCATGCCCTACGAGAATAACAAGTCCCTCTTTCTGTGCCGTCAGGCGAGATACGATCTGGCAAACTTCTGGCGGATCGCGAAGCACCCTGACCCTGAATTCCTTGCGGTTCTGCAGGACAGCGGTGTCAGTGCTGCCATCGCCTACTATCGCAGGATGAAGCAGGACAATCCTTCGCTGCCGCTGTTCACGGAGCGTCAGATGAACGGCCTGGGATACCGGTATCTGTTCGCAGGCAACGTGAAGGAAGCGATTGCGTTGTTCCGTCTGAATGTCGAGGTGTATCCGGATGCGTGGAACGTGTATGACAGTCTGGGTGAGGCGCTGGCGAAGGATGGTCAGGTTGAGCTGGCGTTAGTGAACTACCGGAAGTCCCTTGAATTGAATCCGGACAATGCGAACGGCAGGGAGAGACTGAGGCAATTGGAGCAGGAAAGGGGTGAGGCGCGGTGAGCGTCTGCCCAGCACGATTGCATCAGGCTGTCGTCAGAATCAAAGCAAACCATCGCAGAAATTCCAGAGGCAATGTTGCCTGAATTTGCTCCGGACGAGATTCTGGCAGCGTTGAGGGGAACGGCTCGACCATATGAAAGGTGACACCGCACTTGCCGTGCAGAGCTTCAAAAAGTCGCTTCATTGAATCCACAGAATACTCGTGCAACAGAGATGCTGAAGAAGCTTGGGCGGAAATGAATGATCCGTTTCATCCCTGGAGGATTGGAAGAATGTCGAAGAACAAATACCTTCATCTCGTGCTTGTGACCGGAGCCCTGTTCTCCCTCGCGGTTCAGAATCCTCTTCAAGCTCAAATGAGGGAGGGCGCACCTCAGAACGGAGAGGAGATCCAGGCAGTCGAAAAAGCGATTCACAACGTATTCGGCTGGGCGGTGAAAAAGGACTTTCCTCTGTTCTTCCAGACCATCGCCGACGATTCCAATTTCATCAGCGTGACACCGTATGATCGAGTGAAGTTCGGATTCGCTGATGTCCGGGAAGACAGCGCCTTCTGGGGCAGTCCTTTCTTCAAAGCGATCCGGCATGAAATCCGTGATTTAAGGATTCGCTTCTCCAACTCGGGCGATGTGGCCTGGTTCTATTGTGTGGTTTCCGATTTTAACGAGTGGAAAGGGAAACCGGCCAATTGGGAAAATGTGCGTTGGACGGGTGTATTGGAAAAGAGAACAGGGAAATGGAGGATCGTGCAACAGCATTTCTCCTATCCAAAAAAGGTTGATGAATGAAATGAAGGTCACCAGCAGTGATATCATGAAGTCAATGATATCGGGATTGTCATGTCGCCCTGGTATTGAGGTATAGTCAATGAATCATAGGAGGCTCAATATGTTAAAGAGAATGTACAGATTAATCTTCCTTTCGGGAATCGCTGTCCTATCGATAGCCACACTGTCACTTGCCCAGCATGTCAAGCAGATCACAAAAGATCCTGCTCCGGATCTTCATGCCAAATTCTCACCGGATGGGAAAATGCTTGCCTTCGCATCCTGGAGAAGCGGTGAACTGAAGATTTGGTTGGTTCCGGCTGAGGGCGGCGAGGCTGTGATACTGGAAACGGGCCTCTCCGGGGATCATCACATATCCTGGGCTCCGGATGGAAAGCAGATCGCTTTTGACGCGAGGTGGAACGGAACGCCAAATATATTCACAATTTCTCTGGACGGTGGTAAACCGAAAAGGCTCAGCCAGGAGGGAATGGCTGACCTCCAGCCCTATTGGCCGCCCGACGGTTCGCGCATTGCCTTCGCCTCTTTTCGAAGCGGGAATGCGGATATCTGGATTGTGCCTGCAGAGGGAGGCCAAGCAACTCAATTGACTCATGATCAAGCCACGGATCATCATCCGGTCTGGTCTCCGGACGGATCGAAGATAGCGTTCACCTCCAATCGGAACGGGAGCAGGGATATATGGGTAATTCCTGCTTCAGGGGGAGAAGCTAGACAGCTGACGTTTCTGGAGGGTGATGAGGACCAGGCCTGCTGGTCCCCTGACGGTACCAAGATCGCTTTCATGTCGAAGCTCAGCGGGAAGCAGGATATCTGGATCGTCTCGGTATCAGGGGGCCAACCGGTTCGTTTCACGGAGGAATCGGAAAACTCCTGGCCCACCTGGTCACCCGACGGAAAGAAGATTGCGTTTGCCTCAAATCGTGCTGGGAACAGTGATGTCTGGGTAAAGGAAGCAGAATTCTAAGTCAAAATGAAGGCGACGTAGGAAAATGTCTCTCACGCCAGCTTTTGAAATAGGTCTCTGCAACGCCTGGATATTCATGATTGTGTTTCTTCTTCAGATGCTTGCAATCATCGTAGTGAACAGGCGTGCGTGGGAAAGAAGTCACATCCCCGTTGATGCAAGACGAAGCAAGTTTGAGAGATATGTCGGCATCGTCGGTAATCTGGTCTGGCTATTGGCCATGGGATATTCAGTGTTCTTGCCACTTCAACCTGATACTGCCTGGTTTTGCATTGGCCTGTCCATTTTTGTTGTTGGCTTGAGCCTCATGGTGATGGCCACTTACGACTTCATGAGCACACCCACAAATCGGTTGATTACAACAGGAGCATACCGGTTTTCACGACATCCGATGTATTTATCCACCTCTTTCATCTGCTTGGGCGCTGGTCTTGCTGCTCTGTCATGGCTCTTCATATTCCTGAGCATAGTGATGGCCCTGTGCTTGTATCAAGAGGCGCTTATTGAAGAAAGATATTGTTTGAATAAATATGGTGACTCCTACCAGGACTACAAGAGTAAGACTCCAAGATTGATTGGCGTTCCGAAAAAGGCTGACAAATGAAAATATTGCAGTAGTGGAGGTAGCGTTGAACTTAAGGGCTATCTGTTTCGGAGTAACATTCTGTCTCGCATTCGTCATCAGCAGTCTCGTGGCGCAGAGTAATTTCCCGGTCCTCAAAGACCCCTACCTCGGCCAGAAGCCGCCAGGGATGACGCCCGAGATTTTCGCACCGGGGATAGTCTCTTCAATAGAATTCGTTGATTTCAAGGGCTCATTTTCTCCCGACGGAAACGAGTACTATTTTTACAGACTATCGTCTCCATCCGATGAATTAATTCCGACAATATTCTTCACAGAGGTTAAGAACGGAGTATGGACAGAACCGGCGCCACTGCAGATATCTCAAGGAATTCGCGCCTCCCACCCTTGTGTTTCAAGCGATAATAAACGGCTGTTTTTTTGTTGGCAGTTCGGGCAGGGACAAACTCAACAGTCCGGTTACTACGCGTCTGAAAGAGCTGATACCGGGTGGTCTGTTCCAAAATATGTGGGGCGGGGAATGTATTTGACTTCCGATCATTCAGGTCAGCTTTATACAACAGAGTCAGTGTGGGGAAGCCAACCCAAGCATTACCTTGCAAAGGTAACTTTCAGCAACGGTGTTTTTAGTAGTTATGAAAGGTTGAATATCAACCCTCACTATGGAAACCAGACACATCCCTGTATCGCGCCTGATGGAAGCTATATCATCTTCGACATCAATGTTGACAATGGTAGTCTCTATGTCAGCTTCAAGGATAAAGATGGCAAGTGGGGCGAGGCGATTGACCTGACCAAGCATGGTTTCGAACCAGATACAAGAGGAGCCTACATCTCACCGGATGGAAAATATCTATTCTTCTCATACAAGGGTGATATTTGGTGGGTTGATACTAGGGTGATTGAAAAGTTGAAGCCGAAAGAGCTCAAAAACAAATAGCTGAATGGGAGAATCATGACTAGAAAACAAATTCTTATCAGTTGTTTGCTGACTGTGGCGGTAATAAGCACCAACGCCCAGCAAGCTGATTTCCCAAAACTCACCGGCCCCTACCTCGGTCAAAAACCGCCGGGGTTGACGCCTGAGATATTTGCCCCCGACGTCATTAGCGACGCCCCTCATTCTGTTGCCGTATTCTCCCCTGACGGACGAGAAGCATTTTGGGTGCCATGGTCAACTCTAAGAATGAATATGATGAAGCAGGCCAATGGCATCTGGACAAAACCGCAAACCGTTTCATTCGCTTCGGAGTATGACGCAGAGAATCCATGGTTCACAGGGGATGGCACCAGGATGTATTTCACGTCTACTAGACCTCTTGAATCCGAGGGTTTGGCAGGAAAAGAAAAGTTTTGGAATGAAAACATCTGGTATGTCGGACGGGAACAGGACGGCTGGTCTGAACCAGTTGCTCTGGGGCCGGAAGTCAATTCAATGGGCCTTCATTGGCAGATCTCCATTGATGATCTGAATAGCGACCTTTATTTCTCCGCCTCCAGCGGGGAAGGTGGCGGAGGGAGCGACATATATCAATCAGTTCTCGCTGATGAGCGGTATTCGATTCCTGTTAAACTGAGCGAGGCGGTCAATACGAAGGGAGATGAAGACACACCTTTTGTTGCTTCCGATGGCAGTTATCTGATTTTTGCACGGAAGCCGGGTGCCGATACTTTCGCGGATCTCTATATTAGCTTTCGGAATGTGGATAGGGCGTGGACGAGTGCAATCCCAATGGGAAGTCCAATTAATTCAGAGGCGCATGAAGTGTGCCCGCTTGTGACAAGGGACGGTAAATACATGTTCTTCATCAGTATGAGATCAGGAAAACCGCAGATCTATTGGGTGGATGCAAAAATCATCGAAGAGCTGAGACGAAGGAAATGAGTTGACCGAATGGGAAAGAGAAAACGACAACATTGTTGACAAAGGAGGATGGCAGCCTCCCGGGATCTGTTGCGAAGTGCAAATCGTAACTTGGACAGCGCAGTCAAAGTGCGAATTCGAACGATTTCTCAAAGGTTGCAACTGCCGTAAGTAGCCGGCCCCCGCTACAAAAAACGGAAGCGCCCCCCTCGTGGGGGCGTTGACGGTTTCTTGGGATGAGCAGAAGATTGAATTCAAGCGGAGCGTCTCTTGCGACGTCCCGTCACGCTTTTGGACGGGATCTTGCCTGCCCCGATTCTTCTTTTGGGGGTTGAGTCCCGGCAACGAGTCGACGGGACCTGCCCCGCTCGCTTTGAGAGCGGGGATTCTTTGTTCTACTGAGATTTTCTTCAATCATACCGCCTTTTTCCCTCAAGACTACGCTCAGATTTTTCCTTACCAGCACGACTTTGTTGCCTTTCAGGCTGATCTGCAGTAGCTTTGGATGTGACATGCACCCGCCGGTCTCATCAGAGGACAGCTAAGGATTCTTTCAATCCCGATTCCCCTCCGAGGAGGTTTTCACGATCAGGGCGACGGTCTGATACTATCGCTCCCGAAATCGTATGTATCTCCTGTGACAAGTCAAACTGATCGTTGAGCCGCAGACTCCCAATCAGTGAAGCCGATGCAGTCATTGAAACCTCACGCAGCGTGGTGAGCTAAGGACGGAAAGTGGAAGCAGGTATTCTTCTCAGTTACTTCGCAAGACAGGATGAAGCTCGTAGGGCCCTCCGGCTGCTGGAGAAGCGGGGCTTCCGCCGCGCCGCGTTGGTGTACAAATCCGCCGATGGAGACGTACACACTCGGGACCCGTTCCTTTGGCGCCGCGCCCTTGGGGTGATCCTTGCGACTCTTCTGTGCGGGGGCTTCGCCGGCGTCGCTTGCCTGTTCATCAATTGGCAGGGGTGGATTCCAGGCGGGACGCTTTCCATCCTGACTTCGATGCTGGCAGGTGGATTTGCCGGAGCCATCTTCGGTGCGGTGTGGATGCGGCGGTCGAAGCACGGTGTCGAACGAAAGCTGCTTGACGATCACACACGCTGGTTGGTTTCTGAGGAGGTCGTCCTGGTTCTCCAGGCACCGATCGATGCGTTGCGGGTCCCCGTGGCGGTGCTTCGGCAAAGCCTGGAAGTCCCGCCGCCGATCTTCGTCCTGCATCCGAAGCGCGAGAGTCCGGCTGGAGATGTCCGGAGCGCCGGCGTGCCGCTCTCGCTGGCGCTGATCCGGGAGCATGCCCAGCGGCTGGCCAAGGAGCACCAGGTCGATCCAAAGCCGGTGAAGAACACCAGGCTGCTCAAGCAGCTCGTGCAAGCACGTCAATGGGTCCATCAGGTCTGCTCGGACCTCTCCGAAGCGAGTCGATTGGAATTGACTGCAACTCCGGCCGCCGAGTGGATCCTCGACAATGAATACATCATCGAGGGGAACGTTCGCGATGTTCAACTGAACCTCCCCCGGCGTTACTACCAGCTGTTGCCCGTGCTCTCCAACGAGCAAGGCCGGGGCCTGCCGCGCATCTACGACCTGGCGAAGGAACTCATCTCCCATGTGGACCTACGTCTGGACCGGGAAAATATCCTTGCGTTTATCGAGGCGTACCAATCCGAGCGCGCTCTGACGATCGGCGAGCTCTGGGCAGTCCCCCAGATCCTGCGCGTCGCGTTGATCGAGAGCATCCAGAACCTCGCAGCGAGAGCCTTGACGGACCTGCGAGAGCGGGAGGTCGCCGACTTGTGGGCGAACAGGCTCGCTACAGCCAACCGTCGGGATCCGAACCGGCTGTTCGCGATCGTGGCAGAACTTGCTGCAAACCAACCGAGCCCGAGTCCCTATTTTGGCACTCAACTTGTCGGTCATCTCTACGACGAGGCGGCCGCGTTGGTGCTGGTCCAGAGCTGGCTTGAGCGCACGCTCCGGAAATCCCTGACTGATCTCAGCCTGCGCGAGCAAAACCGCCAGACGAAGGATCAAATATCGATTGCGAATGCGTTCACCAGCTTACGACAGCTCGCTCTGTTGGACTGGAGAAAGATCTTCGAGAAGCTGAGCCGTGTGGATCAGCTGCTTCGGCTTGATCCGGCCGGCGTTTATCCCAGGATGGACTTCGACACTCGCGATCGGTATCGTCGGACGGTTGAGGAGCTCGCCCGCAGGTCCGGTCAGCGTGAGGAACAGGTCGCCCAACGCGCCGTGGAGATGGCCAAGCGGGCCGCTGCTGAATCGGCGGAGGATGAGCGCCCGATCCACATCGGGACCTATCTCATCGGGGAGGGAAGGCGCGAGTTCGCCCGGCTCCTCGGGTGCCCGGAAAAGCTTCTCCGCGCCCCGCAATGGATATACCGCCATCGACCCGCACTCTACTTTGTTGGGCTCGGTCTCTTCACCCTTGCGTTCATCTCCCTGGTTGCCGCGTTCGGCCTGCGCGGATATTCACCCGGGATCCAGTTCTTCATGGCTTTCCTCTTTCTGATCCCCACAAGCCAGGTTGCGATTGAGCTCGTCAATTACCTGGTCACGCGGCTTCTTTCACCCCACACCTTTCCGAAGATGGATTTCGAGGCCTCCGGGATTCCGGATGCATTTCGAACCTTGGTCGTGGTGCCCGCGATGTTGGTGGACGAGAAGTCGATCCGGGCAGAGGTGGAACGGCTGGAAGTCAGGTACCTGGCCAACAAGGAATCGAACTTGCTCTTCAGCCTCTTCACCGACTACACCGATTCGGATCAGGCGCACCGTGAGGGAGATGAACGGCTGCTCCAGACTGCAATCGAAGGTCTTGAAGGTCTCAATCACCGGTATGGCGGTGAACGGTTCTTCCTTTTCCATCGAAAACGAAAATGGAGTGAATCCGAACAGAAGTATATCGGCTGGGAGCGCAAACGCGGAAAGCTGGAAGAGCTCAACCGCCTTATCGACGGAACGCGGCCCGAAGCCGCCGGTCAATTGGCATTCGTCGGCGATGCAGGTCAACTGTCGAATGTGAGATTTGTGATCACCCTCGACAGCGACACGCAGCTGCCTCACGGGACCGCCCGCAGGATGATCGAGACCCTGGCTCACCTCCTGAACCAACCGCGCTTCAACGCCGACGGCACGATAGCCGCCGGCTCCTACACGATCATCCAGCCGCGCGTCAGCCCCACGCTGCCAAGCACGAGCGCCTCGCTCTTCAGCCGTCTGTTCGCCGACGCGGTCGGCATCGACCCCTATTCGAAAGCCGTTTCCGATGTCAACCAGGATCTCACCGGTGAAGGTTCGTATTACGGTAAGGGCATCTACGATGTGCGCGCCTTCAGCCGCGTGCTTTCAGGAAGGCTCCCTGAGGAGAGAGTGCTGAGCCATGATTTGATCGAAGGAGCGTACGTCCGGGTGGGACTGGCCAGTGACATCGAGCTCTTCGACGAGTTCCCGCAGGGCTACCTGAGTTACAGCAAACGCCAACATCGTTGGATTCGCGGCGATTGGCAAATCGCGGACTGGATCTTTCCTCGCGTTCCCGCGCCGGGGAGTAGGCGAGCGCCGAATCCGCTCTCCAAGTTCAACCGTTGGAAGATCTTCGACAACCTGCGCCGAAGCTTGCTGCCGGTGACCAGCCTGGGGTTGCTGATAGCGTCCTGGCTGATTTCCACCCGGCTCGGATGGATCTCGACAGTTGTCGTGGTCGTACAGCTGCTCTTTCACCCTCTTGCGCAGCCCCTCACGATGGCGACAACGCGTAAAGGGCTGAAGCACTTCTCTTTCCCGAAGGTGGCGCACGACCTGCTGCGAGCGCTCGCTGACGCCGCATTACTCCCGCACCAGGCCGGGCTCGCCCTCGACGCCATCCTGCGCGTTTGGTACCGTCGCTTCATTTCCCATCATAAGCTGCTCGAGTGGACTCCTGCCCAGGCAGTCCGCCGTAGTGCCGCCCGCCCGCACCCATGGTTCACAGCCTCTTTGGGCCTGGCGAGCGTCCTGAGCGTGATGGTCGGCTGGACGGTCGTTCGCTGGATGCCGTCTGCACTTGCGATCGCGAGTCCCTGGTTTCTGTTGTGGTTCTTGTCTCCTCTGCTCGGATGGCTCTTGAACCTTCGATCGCATCCGGGGCAAGATCAAATCGTGCTCCCTGGAAAGGATCTGCTGTTCCTGAGGAAGGTGGCACGACGAACCTGGCGCTACTTCTCCGATTTTGTCGGCGATCAGACCTCCTGGCTTCCGCCGGATAACTACCAGGTTGCGTATCAGAACCGGCTCGCGACGCGTACCAGTCCGACGAATATCGGTCTCTGGATGAATAGCACGCTGGCAGCGCATGATTTCGGATATGTGACACCGGATCAGGTCGTCGAAATCCTGACGCATTCCATGGAGACGATCGGAAGACTGGAACGCTATGAGGGTCATCTGCTGAACTGGTACGATATCAAGACTCTGGCTCCTCTCGAACCGCGCTATGTCTCCTCCGTCGACAGCGGAAACCTCCTTGGCTCGTTATGGGCGCTGGAGCATGGCCTCGATGAGCTGATCGCGCGGCCCGTCCTCGATGGAAGAGCATTTGAAGGCCTGCGTGACACGGGCGAAATCCTCAAAGAGGTCGTCGAGCAGAAAGGAATCGGCGGTCTTGACGCATCCGTGCTGGAGGAACTCTTGCGCATGTGCGAATCCCCGCCGGACCGCATCACTGACGTGATTCATCTGCTGCGCAGGATGGAGGGGAGCGTAAGGACTCTGGCCGCCCAGGCGCGTGAGTCCGCCGACGTTGATGCGAGCCCATCCTATTGGGCCGGACAAATGGAGCAACAGGTCTCGGCCTGGCTGGGAATTGCGGATCGCTATTGTTCCTGGATCGAAATCCTCGATGAGAAAGGTGAAGCGGATCTCGCTCAGCTGGGTTCGGATGCCCTTCAGGCCTTCCGTGAGGGTCTGCATCGCGCGCCTTCGCTTCTCGATCTCGCTCATGGGAACAGCAGTTGTATCCAGATCCTCCGGTCGATCCGTGAGACGGCTCCACCTCCTGCAGGTCCCCTGTCCGAATGGCTTGACCGCCTCATACAGGCCTTCGCAAAGTCGCAATGGCTCGCCGGCGAAGAGCTGGGTTTGAACGAGGGGCTCATCACGAACGTGCGTGAACTGTCGGAATCGATCAACATGAGCTTCCTGTATGATCCCGAGCGACGTTTGTTTTCCATCGGCTACAATGTCTCTGAAGGCCGCCTGGATAGTGCCTTCTACGATCTCCTGGCGAGTGAGGCGCGGTTCGGAGGCTTCGTGGCCATTGCCCGCGGAGACGTGCCGGTTGAGCATTGGTTCTCGATGAGCCGGCCCTACGGCGCCATCGGCCGGCGCCGGGTGCTGCTCAGCTGGACCGGGACCATGTTCGAGTACCTGATGCCGCTGATATTTCAGCGCTCGTACGGAAATTCGCTCCTTGACGATGCGGCAAAGGAAGTCGTGGCGACCCAAATTGATTACGGTCGCAGGCGACGTGTGCCGTGGGGGGTCTCGGAATCTGCCTTTGGAGATCTGGACATCAACAAGACGTATCAATATAAAGCCTTCGGCGTACCGGAACTCGGATTGAAGCGCGGCCTGGAGGAGGATGTCGTTGTAGCCCCTTATGCAGCCCTTCTGGCAGTGAATGTTGAGCCGGGGGAGACGGTGAGGAACCTCCGGCGGCTGGCCGGCCTCGGGCTTCTGAATGAATACGGTTTCTACGAAGCAATCGACTTCAGCCGTCAACCGAGTCGCAAGGGTGAGCGTGGAGTGATCATAAGGGTTTACATGGCCCATCATCAAGGCATGGGGTTCCTTTCGCTCACGAACTTCCTCCATAGGGATGCCATCCAGCGGCGTTTCCATGCCGACCTGCGTGTGCGTGCGGTTGAGACCTTGCTCCAGGAACGTGTCCCGACCCTTCCCCCCCTGTACCACATCTCCACGCGGGAAGGGGTCCCTTCGGCGATAAGCGCCGGTGAACTTGCACCTTCGGTCAGCAAGTTCGATACGCCCCACACCGGCACGCCCAAGACTCAATTGCTCTGCAATGGTCGTTATGGCCTGATGGTTACGAACGCAGGCGGTGGATATAGTCAGTGGGGCGACTTTGAGATCACACGCTGGAGAGCGGATCGGACTCAGGATCTGTGGGGAACCTTCTGCTACATCCGTGAAGCTGATGCGAATCGACTGTGGTCCAACACGTTTCACCCCGTTGGCGGGAAGGATGAGGTTCACAGCGTCGAATTCGCGCTCGACCGTGCCGTGTTCCGCCACGTCGATAATGGTATTCATACCGAGACCGAGGTCATCGTCTCGCCGGAAGATGACGTGGAGATTCGGCGGATCACGTTGATCAATCGGTCTGTTCATACCCGCCGCCTCGATCTTACGAGCTACGTCGAACTTTCGATGGCGGCGCATAACGCGGACCGGCAGCATCCGGCCTTCAATAAGATGTTCATCGAAACCGAAGCGGTTCCTGAACTCCAGGCTCTCCTCGCGTACCGCCGGACCCGGAGCAAAGACGAACCGCCCCTCTATGTGGCCCATCGCTTTACGCTTGAGCAAGCCGTGGATGAAGTCCTGCAGTTCGAGACCGACCGGCGGAGATTCATCGGACGCGGACGGACGCTCGCGAACCCGATGGGGGTTTTTCAAGAGCCAGGTAACAGCCAGGGTTTTGTCCTCGACCCGATCCTCAGTCTGCGCCGGAGCGTGACGCTGGGTCCGGGCCAGCGTGTCCGGGTTTCCCTGGTCCTCGCCGCCGCCGAAACGCGCCAGCAGGTCTTGAGCCTGATGGGGAAGTACAGCGATCCCCATGCGATCGATCGCGCAATGGATTTCGCCTGGGCCTCTGCGCAGCTCGAGTTACGGCTCTTTCGTATACAGCCTGACGAAGCGCGCCGCTTCCAGCAGATCGCAAGCGACCTGCTGTTTCCCAATCCCCTCTTGCGCTCTCCCGCCGAACGCATCGAAGAAAATCGCAAGGGTCAATCCGGGTTATGGGCCTATGGAATTTCGGGGGACTTCCCGATTGTGCTGGTCACCGTCGGTGAGGCGCGGGATACCAGCCTCGTCCGTCAGACGCTGGAGGCGCATGCGTATTGGCGAAGGCACGGGTTGAAGGTGGATCTGGTGATTCTCAACGAGGAGGCAAGCGTCTATGAGCAGCCGCTGCGTGAACAACTTGAGCGCCTGATCCAAACGCACTCGATGCAGACGGGGACTAATCGACCTGGCGGAGTTTTTCTCCGCAGCGTGGACCACATCCTGGAGGAAGACCTGACGCTCCTCCGGGCCGTGGCGAGTGTGGCGCTGGTGGCGGCTCGCGGTACATTGCCCAGGCAGTTGGGCGTGCCTGTGGAGGTTCTCGAGCTGCCCGAACCCTTGGCCAAGAAACGTTCTCCCCGGGAACCGTCGGCTCCGCTCCCCTTTATGGAGTTGCACTACTTCAACAGTCTGGGCGGTTTTACCGCGGATGGGCGTGAATATGCGATCTATCTCGGTCCCAACACGCACACGCCAGCGCCATGGGTGAACGTCATGGCCAATCCGACCTTCGGTACTCTCGTCAGCGAATCGGGATCAGGTTTCACGTGGTTCGGCAACAGTCAGCGCAATCGCCTGACGCAGTGGTCGAACGACCCCGTCATGGATCCACCGTCTGAAGCGCTGTACATCCGCGACGAAGAGACCGGGGTCTACTGGACGCCGACCCCCTTGCCGATCCGCGAGCAGACCGCATATCGGGCGAGGCATGGAGCGGGGTACACAGTTTTCGAACATAACAGTCAGGGGATTGAGCAGGAACTGACAGTCTTCGTTCCTGTGGATGAGAAGGGGGGAGAACCGGTCAAGCTGCAAAGACTGTCGTTGAAGAACGACTCTTCCAGGCGTCGCAAGCTCTCTGTGACGTACTATGTCGAATGGACGCTCGGCGAAAACCGAGAATCATCCCAGATGCACGTCGTGACGCGCTGGGATGACGATGTGCAGGCCATGCTGGCCCGGAATCGCTACCACCCTGAATATGGCGATCGGGTTGCTTTCGCCGCCATCGATCCGCCGCCAGCGTCCTACAGCGGCGACCGCACGTCCTTCATTGGGCGCAACCGTTCGCTGGCTAACCCGGCGGCGATGGATCGGGTCGGTCTGTCAAGTCGGATAGGGGCGGGATTCGACCCGTGCGCGGCTATGCAGGTGGCGCTTGAACTGGCTCCGGGCGAGAGGGCTGAGGTTACATGCATCGTGGGTCAGGCTGCTACGCTGGATGACGTTCATGCGTTGGTTCTCGCCTACCGGGAAAGCGTAGCGTTCGAGACGGCGTTAAGCAAAACGAAGGCGTGGTGGGATGATCTCCTGGAGACAATCGAAGTCCACACCCCCGAGCTCGCTGCGGACTTCCTCATCAACCGTTGGCTTCTGTACCAGAGCCTTAGCTCTCGTATGTGGGGAAGGTCCGCCTTCTACCAGTCCGGTGGCGCATTCGGTTTCCGCGATCAATTGCAGGACGTCACGGCTTTCCTCCATGCATATCCCAAGCTGGCGCGGGAACACATCCTGCTGGCCGCGAGCCGACAGTTCAAGGAAGGCGATGTCCAACACTGGTGGCACCCGCCGGGTGGCGTCGGTATGCGATCGCGAATTTCCGATGACCTTCTGTGGCTTCCCTATACTGTGGCTCAGTACGTCCGGACCACCGGCGATGTAGACATCCTGCACGCGGAGATTCCCTTTCTCGACGCTCCGGCGCTGAAGGGCGACGAACACGAGATCCTCTCCACACCGGAGGTCACACTCGAGCGCGCCACGCTGTTCGAGCACTGCCAGCGCGCGGTCACGCGTGGTCTGACGGTCGGGCCGCACGGGTTGCCCCTGATGGGGTCGGGTGATTGGAACGACGGGATGAACCTTGTGGGTGCCGGCGGGAAAGGGGAGAGTGTCTGGCTGGGCTGGTTCCTGGCGGAGGTGCTTCAGGGTATGGCCGGGTTGTCAGATCTGTTGAAACGGTCAGATTTAAGCCGAGCTTATCAACAGGAGAGACAGGCGCTTATTCAGCGTGTCGAACAAGCGGCATGGGATGGGGAGTGGTATCTTCGGGGGATTTTCGACGATGGCACCCCCCTCGGTTCCTCGGCGAGCAAGGAAGCGAAGATAGCTTCCCTCCCTCAATCCTGGGCCTGGTTGATCGGCGCCGCGGACACGCATCGCGCGGAAGTGGCTCTCGACTCTGTATGGCGACACCTTGTGAAGGAGGATGAAGGCTTGGTGCTGCTCCTGACACCTCCCTTCGACACGTCGGAGCCGTCGCCCGGATACATCAAGGGGTACCCTCCGGGGGTGCGTGAGAACGGAGGCCAGTACTCTCACGCCGCCCTGTGGTTTGCCATGGCCCTCGCACGCCGCGGGGATGGTGAGCGTGCGGCGAGGGTGCTGCGCATGCTCAATCCGATCGAGCGCGCCCGTGATCCGGAAACAGTCTGGCGCTACGGTGTGGAGCCGTACGTGATCGCGGCTGATGTGTACCAATTGTCGGGGTGGATCGGTCAGGGTGGTTGGTCCTGGTACACGGGCTCGGCGGCCTGGATGTACCGGGCTTGGGTCGAAGAGGTTTTGGGGTTGAAGGTACAGGGGGATCGCATGGAGTTGTCTCCGGTCATCCCCGGTTGGTGGGACGGTTTCCGCATGCGATATCGTCATGGGGAAGCCATCTACGAGATCCAGGTCGAGAATCCGGAGAAGTGCCAGCGGGGTGTGTCGTGGGTGGAGATGGATGGTCAGCGCGTGCCGGATGGGGTGATCCCGCTGGAGAGGGGCCTGGTGAAGCACCGGATCCTGGTACACATGGGAAATCCGGAGAATACGGCTTAAGACGTCTTCTGAGTTCCGGATGAACTTGCAGATCGGCTGTGATTTGCAGCAGGCACAGCGCTGCTTTGGTGGCCGTCGGGACTTCGCTAAAGATTCGCTTCCTCGCCTCAACATCTCCATCCGCATCAGCAGCCGGCGAAGCAACAACCTCATCGGCCGCGCACACGCATCCCTTGCCTCATCCGACGTTATCCGGATTTTCCTCGTCCAGCAGCCATTTGAGAGGGTTGTTCCGGATGTACGTTCGGATGCGATAGAGATCGTCTTCATCCCTGATGATATGGTCGTGGAAACGTCCCTGCCAGGCGAATTCTTCTTGACCATTTGTACGGGCCCACGTGGTGACGGCAGCCTTGAATGTTCTGATGACGACGGAAAGAGATCCCTTTGAGGGAGAGATGGTTTTGCCGATATGTTTGGATGTATTCCCCGGGTGGGCGTTCAATGAAACGGTATCACGCGTAGGGACGTTAAATTGAACGTCCCTACCAACGACCCGTGGTGATTTCTCGTTAATTCTCACAATACCGTGCACGTGATTCGGCATCACGACATATTCATCGAGGCCAACGTCTTCGTGATGTTGCGGGATCTCTCTCCAACATGCATCGGCTGCGCGACCCAAATCCGATAGGTCGACACCATCGAGCGCAATCCTTCCGAAATCACATCTCCTCCCTTTCACAACGATCGTCACATAGTACCACCCCGGCTGGGAATAATCCCAATCCTTCAAGCGGATTGAACGGCGGCCAAGTTTCTTGAGATCGAAGCGCGTGGATGAGATTGAACAGCAGCCAGGATAGGCGGCCGAGCGGCTTGCCGAAGCCACCATCAACTCCCCCTCGACTATTCACCTTCACGATAATTGAACCCAAGGTGAATCGCCTGACGGACAGGTTCGATCTTGCCACCGAGCGCCCGATGGGCAATTTCCAAGGCGACGTCGGGGTTGAGCAGGTCGTTGTTCGTGCACACCACAACGCCGAACCTCTGCTCGGGATAGATCATCATGATGCTTTGAAAGTCGATGTGCTGTCCCCACTGCCACAACGCGTCCCCCTGTGTGCTGTGCTGAATGCCCGGACCCAATCCCCAGGAGAGATCGTTGCTCAGCCTGATCTGTGGCGTCTGCAACTGTTTCGCCATTTCTGAGCTCAGATGTTGCGGATCGGATACTTCAATGAGAAACGCAGCCATATCGCCGACCGTAGCACGCATTGAGCCGGCTGCCTCTGCCTTTACGCCTGTCCACCTCGGGACAGGCACGTTCGTCAGGTTGATGGTGAGGAAGACAAGTCCCGCCAGGATCAGCACGCTCCACATCACCGTCAGGATGCGCTGCTGCCAAGGTCGTTGCGGGGACAAACGGACGATGATGATCCGGCCGGCAAGAAAGAGCAACGCGAACGTGGCGGTCAAAGCGAGCCCGCAGAACGCTATCAACCAGGCGAACTCCGACAGACTGACCATTCCGAGCAGCACAAATGGTGGAAGGAGCGCGAGCACAAATGCCACGGTCAAGATGATCATCACCACTCTTCGGGTCAGTTTCCACTGGCCTTTCCGGATCCGGTGGATCACGAGTCCTACGAGACCGACAATCACCAGGAAAACCAGATAACACACTGCAAACAGGAGTGCCGGGACGATCGCATGAAGATGACCGTTCGCTGTGCGCGCGGTAAGGTCCGGCCGGTTGACAAAGCTGCTTGATGACATCCCCAGAGGCGTAAAGACCATCTCCTGCGCCACCTGCTCAAGCGGCTGACCGGTGACCTGTTCGATCACCGCTTGCGCGTATTGAATTCCGATGGCCGAATAGGAATACCCGCGGCCGGGGGGAAAGAGACTCTCCCTGCTCGTGGTGCTATGGCCGAGTCCTGAGCTGTGAGAAAGCACGTGGCGCAGCGTGATGGCGTCCCGGTACTTGGAGGGAGGAAGCCAGGGTTCAGGCAGGTAGGCATTCAGCGGCTTGTCGAGCGAAAGCAACCCTTGATCGACCAGCCGCAGCGCGATATACGCCGTAACGACTTTGCTGTTGGAGGCCACCTCGAACACCGTTTCCGGTGTGATCGGCCGGCGCGTGATTGTATTGGCAACTCCAAAGCCCTTCGTCCAGACCGCCTTTCCGTCCCGGATGAGGGCAATGCCGACTCCGGGGATGTTCTGTTCGCGCATATACTCAGGAACAAACTTCTCAAGATCGGCAACGATAGCCTCGACGGGCTCGGACGACCTCAGCAGTGAGACTTGTTGAGGCGGCGTTGCTGCCAGCGCTGCCGTTCCTGCGAGGAGAACGAGCAAAGCGAGCGGGGAGGCGACCTTGAATCTCATCATGATTCCCAACCTCCATCCCGCCTCTTAACAATCTGGCTGAGCTGCTGAAAACATGCGGTGCATTGTTCTTTACGGATTCGATGGTGAAATGATGCGGGCGTTCGCAACCTCATTACAGCGTCAATTTTCTTGTCCGTCAGCCCAGCGTCAGGCATAGGTCGGCATGGGGCACCTCTGTCGGGAATTGCGGGCATAACAATACCTGCACCGTCAATCTTTGCTACGCTTCTCAGTCCTCGAGCGATACATCCGCCCTGTGATGCCCCCTTCCTGAAGTATTCTCCGGAGAGGGATTCAATGCTTCGCAATACCCGTGTGTCTCGTGGGGGCGAATCGCTATTCGCCCCGACGGTGGACATTGTGTCACCCTAACACCCACCCTGTCATGCCGAACTCGCTTGCCCCGATGTCTCTCAATCGGGGGTTCGGCATCTGGAAAAACCTCGAGCCGTTTCCAGGTAAACCCGGTCTAGATCCTGAAACAAGTTCAGGATGACACGATCGCACCAACCGTGTCATGCCGAACTTGCGCGTTTTTCGCGTCCCGCATTCTTCTTGCGGGATTTCGGCATCTATTCAGGGCCTGCGACCCTGTCCTGATCCACCTGCTCTAGGCCCTGAACCGAGTTCAGGGCGACTCGTTCCTTTCAGTACCTCCAGCTCACCGTATCTGCTCCTGCCGGCGCGGTCGCACTGATGCGGGCGAGGATCTGCGGGACATACATCTGGTTGTAGCGAAGCCGTGAGTAGGCGTTGGCACGCGTGTGATCGCCATTCCAGCAATGCTCGGCGCGGTCCCCGTAGTCCACCTCGCCGCCATAAAAGGGGTTGGTTGTCCCTTTGAGAAACTCTTCGAGCAGGTACACCGCATTGTTCAGATAGTAGTTGTCCATGTCGCCGCAGTAGACGTGGATCTTCCCCTCCAGCTTGGGGCCGAGCGTAGCCCAATCGCGCTGGAGGATATGGGACAAGTCGTAGTGTTCCCTCCAGTACGCCGCGACCTGCTTGTCGATCTTGCCTGTCACTTTGTCCCAGATGCGCTGCGGGTAGCCGTCGGGACCGACGGGGGAGTAGACCGCCTCCCAGATGTCCCACTGCCCTCCGGACCGGCTCCTGGTGCCGAGGGCGAGCTCATACGTGTTCAGCTCTTTGAGCGTGGCGCTCACCTCGCCGAGCCAGTTCCGCATGCCGGGACGAGGCGTGCGTTTCCATTCACTGTCATAGTAATAGGCATTGTCGTTCTCGTAGACATTCACCTGCGTGTAGGCGCGGAAGTCGATCGGGTCGGGACAGGCCGCGAAACAGCCGTTGAAGTCGTCGGGATAGAAAACCTGCACGGCCAGCGCTTCCCAGCCGCCGGTGGAGCCGCCGTAGGTGAAGCGGGCCCAGCCCTGACCGATCCCGCGAAACCGTCGTTCAACCTCGGGAATGAGCTCCTTCATAATGGCATCGCCGTAGGGACCGAGGTTCTCCGAATTCACGGCGTAGGAGTCGTCGTAGTACGGATTCGCATGCTGGATCTCGATGATGAGGAACCGCGGGAAGTCCGGTCCGATCCATTCCTTGTAGAACTCATACGCGTACTGCTGCTGGATGCGATTGTAGCCGGCGAGGCGGAACCGCTCGCTGTAGTCGGGCTTGAGCGAGCTGTCGGGCGGCTCCTCGCGGAACCCCCCGAAGGTTGTCGGGAAGTGCCCGTGGAACACCATGAGCGGATACCGGGCGTTTGGGTGCTCCTCCCATCCTTCGGGCAGGAGGACGTGCGCCCCGAGGTACATCGGTCGGCCCCAGAACTCCGAAAGCAGCTTGCTCCGGATGCGAACGTGCTTGATGTACTTCGTCTCCGGGGCCAGCGGGATTGGGGGTATCTCCCGGTCGAGGACGAGGCTGAACAGCAGGTTCGACTTCGGGTCGAACGAGACCCACCGGGGCGTCGAGAGGAGATTCCCCGGGGCGAGGTTCCATTGCTGACCTTCGCCGCGGTCCATCGGGAGCTTCACCGTGTGACCGTCCGACCGGTGAAATGTTTCGTACTTGTGCAGCAGCGCCTGGACGCGGTAGCGCCCCGCTGGAACGCTCACTAGCGACTGGAGGGGAAAGCCGAACGCAGATGCGTCGACCATCCGTGCTTGCCCTTTGATCCATCCTTCCACATCCGTACCGAAGAGGAGCTGGGTGTTGAGTCCGGCACCGACCTGGAACCGCGGCTCGGCGGTGCTGTCCGTGGAAAGCATGAGCAGCAGACGGCCGTCGAAGGTGCCGGTGTGGAGATCGGGGGGGATGGACACAGAGAAACGGGGCTGGGCAAACAGCGAAGCGCCAGCCACGAAAAGGGAGATACAGAGGGATTTAGTGAATTGCCGTGAGCGCATGGTTGCCTCCGGGGTTGTGACACTGAGTTGACGATTTCGCGACGGTAGAGTGGGCGTGTGTATGAAGCTAAGGAAGTTTCGGACGCGAGGCAATACGGCATTTGACAGCTATTAGACAGTTACGTCATTTCTTATGTTTTGCCTAACATCATAGCTCCTTTCACGCCCTTGAGGAGAATCTGTCTCCGCGTTGAACTACGACGCATCATGACTGAGCAACGAGTGCGTGGGTTACTTTTCCCGCTCTTGGATTCCGCTTCCGTGCGGGATTCAGAGGGCGGAACTTCGCTCCTCCGAAGTCCCGCTGTACGGGATGCCGCCTCATTGGTATTGGAAGCCATCCCAAAAAAGGTAGCTCTGTCACCCCGAAACCCCGCACAGAAGCATTGCGGGGCAGGCGTGACCGCCAAGACTCTGTCAGTCCCGCTGGGGGCGACATATTTCTAGAACGACAAAAGAAATAAGCTCTTCAAGCTCCGTCAGGAGCGACATATCCTGGTGTGTCCCTCTTCAACTTATTATGAATTCGGTCACGGAATAGTCCCCCGAAAAAGGATCGGCGCAGGCGTGACCGCCAAGACTGTTGTAATGGCTTCCTGTTTGGTTTCCTCGCCGTAGAGCACCTTGGCTCAATTGAAATTTCCGTGTATATTGTTCGCGGACTTCCTCCTCTCTCCCATAATTCTGACAACTCCCATGAAACCCCGTAGCTCAACAGCTTTCTCAGTGGCTGCCGTCATCGTGGCGGCGTTCCTCTTGGCTCCTTCGTCATCTCCACTCCAGACCGGAAAGGCCAAGGGTCCATCGATTGCGCAAACCGTGGAGCCGGTGTCACCGCCCGTGGATTCAGCCTCACTCGTGCATCTCCTCGATTCTCTCATCGTCCCGGGATTGGAGAAATATCACATACCCGGGATGGTCATTGCGATCGTCCATGACAGCAACATCGTTCTGGCAAAAGGCTATGGCTACGCCGATGTCGAGCGCAAGATCCCTTTCGATCCGGACAGCACCGTCATACGGATAGCCTCGGTCTCGAAGCTCTTTACAGGGACGGCAGTGCTGCAGCTCGTCGACCGGGGAGTGCTCGACATGCATCAGGACATCAACACCTATCTCAGCCGGTTCAAGGTCGAGAACTGGCCGGGAAAGCCGATCACGCTTCACCATCTTCTGACCCATACGGCCGGGTTCGATGACCGGTCCATAGGGATGTCAGCCTGGACCCAGGAAAGTCAGATCCCGTTGGGGGACTTTCTCGCGACGCGCCTACCGAGGAGGATATGCCCGCCGGGCGAAGTCTATATGTATTCGAACATCGCGAATGCGCTGGCCGGCTTCGTGGTGGAGGAAGCCACCCATGAGGACTATGCCGCGTATGTCCGCCAGAACATCCTTGAACCCCTCGGGATGAGAAAAAGCGACTATCGGTTGCGCCCAGATCTCCAGCCGCTGTTAGCACAATGTTACTCTCATCAGGGCGCGGGCTATCATCACGACCCATTTGACTTCATCAATGACTATCCCTGCGGGCAGATGCTTTCAACGGGAAGGGACATGGCGAAGTTCATGATCGCCCACCTCGAGCTCGGACGATATGGAGGGAAGAGGATCCTGAGCGAGGAAAGTGCCAGGGCTATGCACTCGGTCCAATTTACGCACCACAGGGAATTGGAACATCCCGTCGGGTACGGTTTTGGAATCGTCCCGGCCAGGTCGCAAACGGTGCTCATGCATGACGGAGGGTATACAGGGATCGGCTGCAGACTCTGCCTCTCCCCTGAAAGCCGGATCGGTTTCTTCGTGGCGTGCAACATCTTCGATGGCAGGCTGCTCGACGAGGTAAGTCGTTCGCTCCTCGACCTGTTCATTCCCGCTTCGCCGCCGGATAGCACGAAATATCCGTTGACAACGCTGCCGCAGTATGACAGAAACATCGCAGAGTTTGCGGGGACGTACCGGTTCTCCCGGTATGCGCACAACGATGTCACGAAGGTGGGTGTCCTGATCGGCATGAGCGGCCCGGAGATGCAGATCGGACGAACCGGGGAGGGGATGATTGTGATGCCCACGTACTCCGGCAAGCCGCGCCGGATGGTCCAGATCCAGCCCTGCCTGTTCCAGTCGATCGACGACAGGTACATGTGCGCATTCCGGCGAGATGCGTCCGGAGAGATTACGCACCTGTTCACGAACGGCAATACTGCGTTTGAGAAGATCTCCTGGTATGAGACGACGAGTTTCCAGCGCAGCCTGCTTGCCGTTTGTCTGCTCTTTTTTGTTTTTGTGTCTATCGTGCTCCCGATCCTCCGGAAGATCAGGAAGACGCGAAAACCTTCCGGACTGGGTGTTGATCCTGTCCGCTGGTTCTCGCAGAAGACGGCTTCCACGTTCCTCATCTATTTTCTGGGAGCAGGGATCGTGATAGGATTTTTGGTCCCGCAAGAGGAGCTGGCGATAGGATTTGCTCATGGGATGAGCTGGACGATGTACGTCGTGCAAACCATTGCGCTTCTGGGGATCCTGTTTCTGGCGGGACTGCTCGGGTCATTGTTCTGGCAGTTTGTTGGGAGAGCTGATGCGAAGGCTGGAGAACGACTGCGGTCAGGATGGCTGGGTCTCGTGACTGCTGTTGTTGGAATGGCGTTTGTTTGGTTCCTCTGGTACTGGAACCTGGTCGGATATCAGTTCTAGGCCGATAGGAGAGAAACTTCGGAAGCGAGGGAATACGGGACTTGACAGCTAGTAGACAGCTACGTTAGCTCCTATATTTTTCCTGAGGTTCTTGCTCCCTTCACGCCCTTGACGAAAATCTATCTGCGCCCTGAAGTGCGACGCAACAAGATCCAGCAACAAATGCGTCGGTTACTTTCTTCGCTCCTCCGAAGAAAGTAACCAAAGAAGGGAGGCCGAAATCGT
>CAYZRX010000034.1:0-8669 GCA_964480945.1 uncultured Ignavibacteriaceae bacterium
ACCTTTCGCAGCCATTCCAGCGTGGAGGAGGAACTTCGCAGCAGTTTCCGCTTCGCGATGACCTCTTTTACCGCTCGGCTGTACATCTCGAGTTTGACCTCGCGTATCACCGACTGTTCGACTTCCGGCGGGATCGAGAGCGAGAGTGCAAACTCGTGGAGCATCTCGGCAGCCTTCTCCACGGGGGCTCCGTTCACCCACGCGGGCTCGAGTGCTGCACGAAGCTGCTTCACGGCATTCTGGAGGTTCATCTTGCTGATCTCTTCGCGGGCCTTTTTCTCCTGGTCAAGCGCCTTCGTGAGGTCTTCAATTTGGCGCCGCATTTCGACGATCTTCTGCTGCTCTGCTTCTCCTTGCGCCTGCTGTTCTTCACGAGCTTGAACCGGGACCCCGCCCGGTTCCGGCGCCTGCGCAGGGCCCTGTACACCTTGGACCCTTCGTTTCTTCTCTTCCGCCGCCCACGCTTCGAGGTCCTTCCGCCTGCGCTCTTCGTCCGTGGCACGCCTCAGAGATTCTTGTCGGTTTCGTTCCTGATCAATTCGTTTTTCTTCCTCCCTTCGTCTTCCCTCCTCCGCAATGAGCTGTGCTTCCAGTTCCTTGCGGCGCTGCGACTCAGCTGCAACCTGTGCCTCCAGCTCCCTCCGCCGCTTCTGCTCCTCTGCAGCCCTGGCCTCCAGATCCTTCCTGCGCCCCTCTTCGGCAGCAGCACGACTTTCGAGATCCTTCCGCTTCCGCTCCTCCTCAGCAACACGTTCTTCGAGATCCTTCCGTCTTCGCTCCTCTTCCGTACGCGCTTGCTCCTCTTTCCTCCGCTGCTCCTCCGCGGCAAGGCGCGCCTCTAGTTCCTTCCGGCGCTGCTCCTCTGCGGCAATCCTTGCCTCCAGTTCTTTCCGCCGTTGCTCTTCAGCTGCAGCTTTCGCCTCCAACTCCTTCCTTGCAACCCGCTCTTCGAGTTCCTTGCGTTTGCGCTCCTCCTCCACCACCCGCTCCTCCAACTCTCTCCGCAACCGTTCCTCGGCCAGGGCGCGTGTTTCAAGATCCCGCCTCCGCAATTCTTCCATAACCCGCGCCTCAGCTTCCCGGCGGGCCTCATCTTCTGCTGCGAGCCTTGCCGACAGCTCCCTTCGTCGTTGTTCCTCAGCCGCCAAGCGCGCTTCAACCTCCCGCCGCTTCTGTTCCTGCGCGGCAACACGAGCTTCTTCCTCGCGCCTCCGCTGCTCCATGATCGCCGCCACCTCTGCCTCTATCTTCCGCTCCGACGCAGCATTATCGTCACCACCTTTCGGTCGCTCGGGCGGCGGCACGGGAGCTGGCTGGGGTTTCGGCTGAATCTTCGGTGGAGCTGACTCGGACACGGTCGGGGAGGCTGCAACAGGTTGCCGGGGGTTTTTGACCGGCGGGCTTGGCGGTGGCTTACTCGCTCCTTCTTTCTTCCTTTTTTCCTCGAAGTGAGCTATCCGATCCTGAAACGCGAAAATGTAGATATTTGAGGGGTCCAGCTCCTTCGCCTTCTCCAACTGCTGTCTCGCCAGCTCAAACTGCGACTCCTTGAGAAACTTGTCGGCAGCCAAGAGGCACTGTCTCGCGGCCTCTTTGCTGGCGTTAAGTTTCGTAAGGTCCTGGACCGTATTTGCGCTTTTTACTGCCACCAGATTCTACGCCCTTGTCTTCTTTTGCCGACACCACCAGCAAAATCTCTCACTCAGGCTCTTGGAGTTCTGTTCCGAGCGCGTCTTGATGACGACGCGCGCGGTTCGGTTCAGACCGGCGTGCGACCGCTCGGCCAAAAGTGCATAAAAATTCACTCAAAAGAAAGTTGAGTGATGAGCGATTGTAAGAAACTCTGTAGACTCTTCGAGGAGAGGAGGTTTCGGAGGGAACCTGCTAGTGCTGCTCTTTCGCGCCTTCAGGACAACCCCTCACGCACCCCCATGCATCCCGTGCCTGTTTGCGCAGAAGTTGCCTGTGAAATAACCTTTCTGGCGGGCCTCCTGCTCCCTGTGACGCAGGAAAGACCGCCAATCAGATGGTGTTCGTGTGTGGATGGGCCCTACACGTCTGGGCTAGCCCATCCACCGGCTGCAAGACTATCAATAAGACATGATGGTCGTATAGACGATCTCTACAGGGTTGCCGTCATCGTCGAACGCGTTGCCTTTTTGGTTCACGATATATTTCGGATGGCTCACCCTGACTTCCATCTTCTTGAAATAGCTCGACCAGTACGAGACCATATCCGGAAACGCGGGATCGATATAATAAACGTAGGACGTTACTTTGAACCCGCTGATGCTTCCGGCGTCCACGATCCTGGTGTAACCATTATAATCATCAAAATCGTCGAACCCGGACACGGATTTGAACGCCCCCGTATCAGGGAGCGGGCTCACAAATGCGGCCTCGTCCGGGGAAGCCCCGCAGGACCCGAACTCCCATGACTGTTGGGTTCCGGTGCCGTCATCGTACACGTCGAACTTCTTCGCCGACGCTTCCGCCATCAGGTCTTCGGCGACGCTCGCCGATAGCTCGAACGCCTCGGCCTGGTACGTGGCCTCCGCGTCTTCGATCAGCATTCTGTTCGCGCTGATAACGGACATAACAAGCAGCACGAACATCCCCGATGTGATCATCGTTTGCCCCATGTTCATGATGACTTACCCCCTTTCTGCTGAAGTGAACAGAACATCAATGCCTTATGGTTCTTCATTACGGCTTCTTCGGAAACTGTTGCGGCACCCCTTGCCGCTGCAGGCTCTTCAGGTTCCCACTGACAGCCTCCTGCAGCCGGGCCGTGTAGTTTGTATCAGTGAAGTTTCCATGGAGAACGTTCGCCATATTGAGCATGGACTTCACAGCCGAGGAGATGACGCTGTATTCCTGCTTCATCTCAGCAAAGGCTTGAGCCAACCGGACCTGCCCCTCGTCCGTCACGAAGGGCTTCAGCTCTTGCTCATGCTCCTGGATATTCAAGGAAACCATCGAGAGTGAATTGTTCACGATCTGCGCGATGGAGGCGAGCGTACTATGGAACGTTTCAATCGCAACAAGGCTTTTCTCGCGCTCTCGCTCGATTGCTTCCCGTCGCTCCTTCTCTTTTCTGAAAAGGTAGCGCTCGTACACGCCATCGATCAGAATCGTGATGTGGTCGATCTCGATGTGTTCCTTGCGAACGTAGTCGTAGGCACCGAGCTTCATCGCTTCCACGGCGATGCTCTCGGATCCCGCCGCCGTCAACATGACCACCGGGCTATCGATCTTCTGCTCATGCATCCACTGCAGGACGTTGAGCCCCGAGATGCCTGACATCATGAAGTCAAGCACAACGACATCGAATTTTTCCTGCTGAAGAGCCTCGAGCGCACTCTCGCCGGAATCGCACGATTTGACCCGGTACTTCCCGGAGGAGGACAAGACTTGCTTCATCGCGATACGGAAGGAGTCATCATCATCGACGACGAGGACCGACCGAAGCTCCCGTTCATGATTCGTTCCGTTCATACGTTTCTCCACATAATGGATGATTGTAGACTATTCTTCGTCTTCCATGGTGACGCTCGCAATCTCTTCGGGCGTCGTTATTCCCTCCTTGAGAAGCTGAAGGGCCGACATTCGTAAGGTCTGCATCCCCCTTTTCAGCGCCTCCTGCCGGATCGCCTCATCATCGACGATACTTCCCGCGCGCAAGATCATCTGGCGGATGGTCCTCGTGAAGGGAAGTGCCTCATAGATCGCCGTCCGACCCTTGAAACCCTTGATACACGCAATGCAGCCGGCGGGCCGATAGAATGTTCCCGCCTTGATCTCCTCCTCCGTCAGACCAAGTTTCGTCAAGGCTACGACGTCCGGCTCTTTGATGGGAGCCTTGCACCGGTCGCACAGCTTACGGACCAGGCGCTGAGCGAGGATGATATTGATCGAATAGGCAATCAGGAACGGTTCGACGCCCATCTTGTAGAGCCGCGAAACGGCGCTGGCCGCATCGTTCGTGTGAAGCGTCGAAAGCGTCAAATGACCCGTATTCGCAAGCTTGATCCCGATCTCGGCTGTCTTCTTGTCTCGGATCTCGCCCACCATAACGATATCCGGGTCGTGACGGAGGATGGCCCGCAGCGCTCCGTCAAAGTCCAGCTTGGGATTCAGCTTCACTTGCCTCGCCCCCTCGATGAAGTACTCAACAGGATCCTCGACCGTGATGACATTCAGCGACGGATCGATGATCGTGCGCAGAGCCGAGAAGAGGGTAGTGCTTTTCCCGCTTCCCGTGGGGCCGGTCACGATAATCATACCGTAAGGCTTCGAGATCGCCTTCCGGAAGGCCCCCTCGGAGTACGAGTCGAACCCGATGTCCTCCAGGTTCGTGCTGAAGGTAGGCTCCTGCAGCACGCGGATGACGATCGATTCATACTTGCTTCGGAGCTCCTTGCCGATCGTCGGTATGACCGACACGCGGAACCGAACGGTTTTCTTGTCGATCAAAAACTGGGCAAACCCGTCCTGTGCCATACTTCGCTCGAACCGGTCGAGATTCATCGCTCGATCCTTCACGACCGCAGCGACGGCCTCAGCTCGCGTCTCCGTGTTTGCATACCACATGGTCAGCTTGCCGTCGATCCGAAAATGAAACTCCGTTCGTTTCTCGCCGCGCGGGATAACGTGGATATCGCTCGCTCCGACACGAACAGCGTCGATGAAGATGTTCTCCACGAGGTCCACCAGCCCGCTCCGGTTGATTTCTTCCTCGAGGTCCTGCTCGAACATCTCGGCATCTTCCTCAACCTCCCCCGTCATATCCCGGGCATCCGACTCCAGGCTCGCATAGGTCGAGCGGCCGATGTTCACACGCTGCCAGAGTTCCTCCCACTGCTTCAGCTTAACGTAGCAGATCTCAAATTTTGGGAACGAAAACGATCTCGCGATGGAGTAAACCTCCCTGCGCGTCGGGTCGGGAGTGATAACCTGCAGACGCTCGGGGCGCTCCGGATCCGTCGCATAGGGAAGGGCCCGGTATTCAAGTGCCATCGTCCGGATGGCGGACGGCAAGTTGTTCAACTCCCTGCGGATAAACGCCAGTCCCTCGTCATCGATACTTTCCGGGGCAATCTGCAGCGTCTTGAAGGCGTAATAGTCCGCAATCTCATCGTAGACAAGGTCCCGCTCGATGTGGAGGTCCTCAACCAAAACCTGAGGAAGTTTCCTCCGCTTCTCGTGGCTCTCACTGCTCATGATCTCAAGCGCGCTGAGCAGCTGCTCGGCAGAGATGATCTCCTTCTCGACCAGCAGGTCGCCAAGTTCCTTCTTCGTTTTCTGTGTCGGCGTCGTGACCGGCATTATTATTCCTTAGGAGCTATGACGATCGAATCGGGCTGCACACCGATCGTCTGCTGCTGATTCTGATGCGGCTTGATGTTGACCGTTGCTGTTTCTGACGAAAGCAGTGTGAGGAACACCATCGACACCATGATAACGAGCGAGACTCCAACTTCAATGACGTTCACCAAGTTCTTCATCGCGTACCGGTTTTCCATCTCATAGTAGTCCGCAAGCTGGATCGCCGTCGTCTTCACACTTCCGGTCTCCGAAGCAGTGCGGAAGCGCGAGACGACCATCTCGGGGAAAACCTTAGTCATCTCCAGGGATTTCCAGAACTCCGTCCCATACTTCAGCATCGTAGGGATCGAGACATTCTTGATCTGTTTCTCCAGGAAACGATTACGGCTTGCCTCCGCCGCGTGCTGAATGGCGTCGATGTTTTCTCCGGTCGTGTACATGATCCCCAATACCCGGCAGAACAACTCCACACTCGTATTCTTCAGAATGCGACCGATATAGGGGACCTTCATGACGATGCGGTCAAACACCACCCTGCCGTTCGCCGTCATCAACCACGCGTAGAAGCCGGAAACGCAAGCGGCGGTGAGAGCGACCAGCGGCCAGAAATTGTCCTTGAGCATATCGCTCACCTCGAGTGTGAACGTCGTCAGCGGCGGCATCGTGCCGGAGACCGGTGTCAAGAGGTCCACCATCTTCGGCAGAAGATACAGGATATAGAACGCCAGCGCGCCGATGAGCGCGAGGACCGTGACCGCCGGAAGGATCATCGAGCTCAAAAGCCCTTTCTTGAAATCCGCCTGGCGCTCGACAAACCGCGCCACGCTCTCGAAGATCGCCTTCATGTCCCCGCTTTTCGACGCAATGCCGAGCATCAGCGCCGTGTCTTGGCCGAGCACCTTTCCCTGCCGCAGGAAGGCATCCTGAGAATCGACACCGTCCTTGAGATCCTTAATGATCCCTTTGAGAGCGCTCTTGAGGTTCTTGTCCCGCACGTTGCCCGCCATGATGTGCAGGATCTCGTTGTACGGCAGCTTCTGTTCCAGAAGCTTGGCGCTGGTGCCGATGAACGTAATGATCTCTTCCGGGGAGGCGGCAAACCGAATGTCATAGTACCGCTTGACGCTCTGCACCTTGAATCCCAGCTTCCCCAGCGCCGAGACGACCTCCCCAGCCGAGTAGGCACTCTGGACGCCGTCAATGGGCGTAGCCCCGCGCAGAACCTTGTAAGTGTACGTCTTCTTCCGGCGGACAGAAATTCGACTCCACCCGTAGGTCTTGGCAAGCGCCTTGGCCCTCTCACGGGCAGAAAAGCGCGAGGTCGACGTGATGAACCGCTGGATTGGCCGGCCCGTCTGATCGACTGCCTGGATGCGATATTCAGATGCGCTCAGTTGGGGCATTCGTCACATGGATCGAAAGAAACTCGATCTCCCGCTAATTCGCTTCAACGTTTGTGGTCCGGTAGCTTACGCCGCAGTGGTGACAGTAGCGCCCTTGGGGATGCAAAATGGGTTTCGCACAGTGTCCACATTGCTCGATAAGCTTCGTCCCGCACAAAATACAGTAGTATTGTTCCTCCAGAACATGCGAAAAATTGCCGCACTTCGGGCAAAGCCGATAGCGGTTAGAGTTCTCGTTCCCGTTACCCACAGCTCAATCCGACAGATACGTTTTGAAATTTCGAAAAGAATCTCTGGCTTCTGGTTCAACGACGGGGAGCCGAGCCATCTCGGCGTGTGGTCGTGGGGTGTAGAGGGGTGGGGCAAGTGATCATCACACAGACAACCTACACTTTTCGACGGACAAGCGGGTCGTTGAGAGGGAACTTGGACTCAATCCTGCGCCCCTCGTGCCTCATCCACACCTTGATAGCAGACTCCGACGTATTCAACAGGCGTTGTTCTAATCCATGACGCACCGTTGCGAATCCGTACCGGCTGCCGCAATGATGACAAAACCTACCGTGAGGATACAGAATTGGTTTTCCACATTGCTGACACTCCCCGACCAGCTTGGCTCCGCACCAAACGCAATAGTGCTGCTGTTCCTTTGCAGGGGAAAAATTCCCGCACTCTGGACAGACTCGATATTCGTTAACTCGAAGTGGCGAAACCACGGCTTCACAGCTCCTGTGACTACTTATCCTTGGACATAGTATTCTGTTACTATCCACTGACCCCGGTGGATTGACTTCAGGCCTTTGCTGATCTTGCCCCTGTCCTTCTTGACGACGTGAGCAATGGCGCTCTTGGTAACGCCGCCGATGCTGACCGTGACCGTGAGATCGGCCGACGTCGATGTCCCATTGGAGATATTGTAGTCGACAGTTCCGCCGAGTACGTTCTGGTCCTTCTTGTTCAGTTTCTTCAGCGATCCGTTCATATTCGCTATTTTGTCCACCGCTAACCGCAGCCCGGCTTCGGCAAGCCTGTCAGCCTGAACCATCGCCACGTGTTTCGCCGATGTCGCTACGTAGTCGGTCTCCACCTTCTTGATAGAGAGTGCATAGATCCCCACAATCAGGGAGGTTGCCCCGACCAAGACTACCTTTGAGCTCCCCATAGCGCTTTCCTTTCCAAACTACAGGTTCGATGGATAGATTTTGAAGTTCTTGACTACCTGCGTGAAGCCTTCCGTCGCACCTTCTACATTCTCTACCAGGTTAACGCGAACCGCTTTGATCTTATTGAGATCTGCTGTAATCTTGCCCTTCGCGTCATAGTACTGAAACGTGAGGGAACTGAATCTCTTCCCCATCAGAAGTGGCACTCCGCCATTGAGCGTTCGATAGAGCGACCAGTACCCGGTGCCACCGTCGTAGACACCATAGTAACGGACTTGGTCAGTCACACCATTATTGTCGATGTCTCCGTAAAATTGAATATCCTGATCATAGGCGTTGCTGAACACGTCCCCGTGGCTGTTGTTGTAGTTGGCCTGAACAAGGTCGCCGTAGATCGCATCACCAACGGTCTCTACCTGACCCTTCGCGAAGTTGAGCTGCGATTTCTGGTAGAGCGCGTTATTCATGGTCACCGTAAGTGTGAGAGCCACGGCGACCATGGAGCCTCTGATGAAGAGTGATTGTATGAGATCTAAGAAGATGCTCATCTACAAGATATAAGTAAGTAAAAAAGCTGACCGGTTCCAGGTGGAACCACAGCATAGCGCACTGGTAAGTTACTCAAATCTAATGCCATTATGGTGACCTGGATCAAATCGCTGAGATTCCTACGGAAAACGCCGTTGGGTGCTCGAGAGGAGCAGCTGATTTCTGACGGCGTCGGAATCCGTCTTGAATTGATTCTGAACTGTCCAGACTCAAATCCCGACGAGAA
>CAYZRX010000034.1:8769-27837 GCA_964480945.1 uncultured Ignavibacteriaceae bacterium
TCGATGGATCCCGTCGGTGAAATGAGGATCGCCCGCTGCAGGACATTTTCCAGCTCCCGTACGTTTCCCGGCCAGTCATGCTGAAGCAGCAACTCGAGCACCATCGGGCTTACCTTGAGTACCGGCTTGCTGAGCGTCTTGCCAAACCGGTGCATGAAGTGCTCCACGAGGACCGGGATATCCTCCTTATGCTCGCGAAGAGGAGGCAGGTGAATGGGATAGACATTCAGCCGGTAGAAAAGATCCTGGCGGAATTCGCTTCGCTCCGTCATGGTGTCCAGGTCGCGATTGGTCGCGGCCAGAACGCGAACGTTGACCGGAATCGGGCTCGTGCCTCCGATCCGGTCAATTTCCTTCTCCTGGAGCGCTCTCAGCAACTTCACCTGCAGATGGACATCGAGCTCGGCAATTTCATCCAGGAAGATCGTCCCCCCGTCTGCAAGCTCGAACTTGCCCAGCTTCGTCTGTGTCGCCCCCGTGAACGATCCTTTCTGATGTCCGAACAGCTCGCTCTCTATCAGTTCCTTGACGAGGGACGCACAATTCACCGTGACAAACACCCGTTGGTTTCTCTTGCTGGCAGCGTGAATCTCACGCGCCACGAGCTCCTTCCCCGTCCCTGACTCGCCCGTAATGAGCACGGTCACGTCGGTCATCGCGACGCGTTGAATCGCCTCGAATACCTGCTGCATCGCCGGGCTCACGCCGACGATCCTGCCGGAAACGCGATCGACCTCTTCCCGCAAGAGCTCATAATCCCTCTTCAGCTCCCGCTCGGCCAGAGCTTTCTCCACGATCGCCGCAAGCTCCTCAATCTTCGGCGACTTCGACGTGTAATGATACGCCCCGATCCGCATCGCCTCCACTGCGCTCTCCACGGACGCGTGCGACGTCATGATGATAACCGGCAAGTCCGGCATCGAATCCTTAACCCGTCTGAGCACCTCCAATCCATTCTCTTCCTCGCTCAGCATCAGGTCGAGAAACATAACGTCCACCTTCTTCGCAGCAAGGATGTCGAACGCTATGGACGACTTCTCAGCCTTCAGTACGTTGAACGACCCCTTCACCAGTGACTGAAAGTCTTCAAGGAAGTCCTTGTTGTCGTCGACGATGAGAACCGTTCGTAACTGTTCCATGGTTGCTTCTTACGTCATCCTTCGCAGACGTGCCGCGGTCAGGACAATCCAGCCGCCCTCGCACCAGCCTGCCCATATTCAGGCGTGCATAAGCCTCAGACGGACTAACAGGGTAGTTCCAGAATCCTCGCTGCTCGCCTTGACACAGATGTCCCCATCGTATTTTGACAGAATCTCTGGAATCGCCGAGAGAGTATCCGATGCAAGGCCGGTATCATGTGTGAACATTTTGTGCCAGCGATCGGGCGGAAGAAAGAGCCCGTCGTGCCGCATCTCGAGCATCCAGCGGTCTTGGCTCGTCTTTACGTCGAAAGAGAGCTCACCGTCAGCCTGAGCAAACGCCCAATCGATCAGAACATCAACCACCCTGAGAAATTCGGCCTCCCCTATCACGACCACGTGATGGTAATCTGAGAGCTCCCGCGGGAAAGATACCTTGCACCCCTGATTCTCAGCTTGCCGCCGCTCCACGACTCGCTTCAGCACGCCCTCGGCTTCGCACGGGAATTCCGTCATCATGCGTTCCCGTATCACCCGGAAGGCATCCAACAACCGGTCCACGTGCTCCGGAATCCCCAGCTCACATTTCTGCAGTTGTTCCGATGAGGGTTCCGAAGTCCCACTCAGGACACGCACCATGTTCGCAAGCTCGTCCGAATGAAACCGCACGTTCTGCACGACCTTCGGATCAATCGCTACGGATGGCAGCTGATCGGCAATATTGCCGATCAGGGGATAAACGCTCTCCCCGTACTCACCTGCCGCCTTACGGAGCCGCTCGTTCGCTGCCCCGGATCGGGCTTCCCTCAGGTTGCGGCCGAACAGAGCCAGCCGGCTGAGGTTCATCTGAGCCCATGCTCCGTGCGAGAACGCCCTGAGGGCAAGCAAGACCTTGTCCAACGTTTCCCGTTCTTCCATTCCGCCGACTGGGTCGACCGCAGGCTGCCCATTCATACTCAAAAGTCCCCTTCCGTCCCGCCCCCGCTCATTGGCGAAGGAAACGGAATCAACCACTCCAACGAGCGCTGAAACCAGACTGCGTTACCGGACTTGTGCTGCCAGCTATCGCTGAGCGCCAAATGAAGGCAAGGTCCTGAGAAGTCCCTCCGCGCTCGCCGGCGGCCTTTACCCTTGAGGTCAGGGCTCCCCCGAAAGACATTGTTCGATTGCTTGCAGGAATTTCTTTTCGTCTACGATTGGTTTCGGTATGTAGTCATTGAAGCCTGCGATCAAATATCGCTCCCGGTCCCCGCTCGTCGCGTAAGCCGTCAGCGCGATGACCGGCACATCCTTGAGCCGTGCATCGGCGCGGAGGAGCGAAAGGACCTCCAGACCATCCATGCCGGGCAACGAAATATCCAGCAGGATGAGATCGGGGACTGCGGTCTTCAGGGCTTGCACCGCCTCAAATCCGGTCGCGAATTCGCTCACTCGATACAGCTCGCTCAGCAGTGCAGACATGAGCAACCGGTTGTCCCTGTTATCGTCAATAAAGACGATCGATTTCATTGCGGGCAAATATTATAAGCGGTTAACCCCGAAAGTGCAATATCGCTTCGATAGCGTAAAATCAGGGCTCGCGGGAGGCACACGGTTAATTGACCTCTTTAAGAGAGGCACGATGGAAATGGGGGAGGGGAGCCTGAAACCAGAGGGTCTGATGGAGCCGTGCTTGTGTCCTCCACAAAGCCCCCCTGGAGAACGATTCCCCCGTTATCGAGCACGAGCAAACGTGGACGCTAGAGGATTCGAACCTCTGACCTCCTGCTTGTAAGGCAGGCGCTCTGAACCAACTGAGCTAAGCGTCCGTTTCGACAGGGTTCAATGTACACAACTCTCGGCGTCATTGCAAACCATTACATTCGAGCCACTTGCGCTATTCGCTGTAGCCCTTGGTGAACAACTTCGGGCTCCGGAAGAAGGCTGAAGACTATGCATGACCGCTGCTCGATGTCAAACAGCCGGCCGGGGTGAACCAGAACATTCTGGTCTCGCAGCAGCTCCAGTGCCCATTTCTCGTCCGGCATCGTGCCCGGCAACCGGAGCAGCGCGGTCCATCCTCCTTCGCAGCGATAAACGCTCGGAGAAGCCTCAGCGACCATCCCGACTACCTGCAGATAGTTGTTCCGGACCCGACTGCGAATCTGGTTCGTTATCGCCGAAGCATCCCTCAAAAGGCTCGGGAGAGCAAGTTGAACGGGCGTACCGACCGACAGGTAGGTATCCGCGATAATCTCAAGCCTCTTGATCGCGCCGTCACGCTCGGCGACAGGGCCCGAGACTACGAGCCACGCCAGCTTCATCTGAGGAAGGCCCAAGAGTTTTGACAAGCCATTGAGCGTGAAGGTCAGCGTTTGAGTGTTTCCTGCGAAGCTTGCTGCTCGCCGATCGTCGGCGCCAAGAGCAAATGAGTTGAACACTTCGTCGACGATCAGTGAGAGGTTTCGGTTGCCAGCGAATGTTGTGATGCTCTCTCGCTCGGGGGTTTTCAGGAACGATCCTGTTGGATTGTTCGGGTGAACGACAACGAGCGCTCGCGTCTCTCGCGACAGCGCCTGCTCCACGCTTGCCGTGTCAAGACGCCATTCGCCGTCATACGTCAAGTGGTAATGCACGGGCGTGACATCGTTCAGCTCGCACAGGTAGTCGAAGAGAGGATAGCTCGGCTTCGGAAGCAGAACGGAGTCCCCAACGTTGCAGAGCAGCCGGAACAGGAAGGTATATGCCTCGCTCGTGCTCGCCGTCAGGAAGACGAACTCGGGGTCGATCGTGATCCCCTGCTGCCGATAGAACTCCACGACGGCCACACGCGCGGAGAGAAGGCCTTTCGGATCGGGCGCGTACGTGAGCGACGTCGGCGTGGCGAGAGCCTGCAGGATTGACCGTTCATCGTACTGAAGTCCGCAGCGTGTCGGGTTCGCTTCGGTGAGATCGATGATCTCCTCACCCCGGGCCCGCTTTTCCTGCAGGAGGGCGAAGAGCTCACTTGATCGGAAGTCCCAGTTTGTGCGAGAGGAAAACAAGGTGGTCGTCGGTGGAGAGGGGGTGTCGGTGGTCAGAATAAGAAACGCTGAGGCCAGGAAGGACATATTCTCAGATCATCCATCCTCACGCAGCATTCCCCAAGATTCTGACTCCTGAATTCTGATTCTCAATCTACACTTCTTCGATTTCGACTTTCTTCCTGGACATCCTGTTACGCTCGTTGTGGTCGAGATATTTCTTCCGCAGACGAATTGAGTGCGGCGTAACTTCCATATACTCGTCGTCCGCGATCCATTCGATAGCTTGCTCCAGGGTGAGGAGCTGGGGTGCCTCAAGCCGGATCGCTTCGTCAGAACCGGATGCGCGCATATTCGTCAGGTGTTTCGTCTTGCACACATTCACGACCATATCATATTCACGGGAGCTTTCGCCGACGATCATGCCTGCGTATACCCGCGTCCCCGGCTCAAGGAAGAACTTGCACCGCTCTTGCAGCTTCCAGAGAGCGTACGCGACTGTGGTGCCACCCTCGAGCGCAATGAGCGCCCCGCGGGTTCGATGGGCAATCTCTCCTTTGAACGGCTCGTATCCGTGAAAGTTGTGATGCAGGATGCCGGTGCCTTTCGTCTGAGTCATGAACTCTCCCCGGAAACCGAGAAGACCCCGGGCAGGGACGAGAAATTCCAGCCGCGTGTTTCCCTGAACCTGAATCATATTCCTCATCTCCCCCCTTCGTTTCCCCAGGTTCTCCATCACCGTTCCGACATATTCATCCGGAACATCGATGATCACGTGTTCGATCGGCTCGCTCATGACGTCGGCGATGTGCTTGTAGATGACCTCCGGGCGTGAGACTTGAAACTCGAAGCCCTCGCGCCGCATCGTCTCGATCAGGATCGCCAGATGAAGCTCGCCCCGGCCGCTCACTTTGAAGACATCGGGCGAATCGGTCAGCTCCACCCTCAGGCTGACGTTCGACCGCAACTCTTTTGCCAGCCGATCTCCCAGATGGCGGGTCGTGAGATATTTCCCCTCCTGACCTGCAAAGGGGGAATTGTTAACGACGAAGTTCATCGAGAGGGTCGGCTCCTCGATGGAGACAAAACGCAAAGGGGAGGGATCCAGGGCGTCGGCAATCGTCTCACCGATATCGACATCCTCCATCCCGGCCAGGGCGATAATATCGCCGGCACTCGCCTCCTCCACCTCAACGCGCTTGAGCCCTTCGAATGTGTAGATCTTCGTTACCCTGGCATCGTCGACGCCCCCGTCGCGATGCACGACTTTCATCGGCGACCCCAACTTGATCGTCCCCCGATTGACACGGCCGATGCCGAGCCTTCCCAGGTAGTCGTTATAGTCGATCGTCGTTACCAGCATCCGGAATGGCGATCCGGTATCTCCGGGCGGAGGTGGAACGCGGCTAATGATGGCCTCGAAAAGCGGCTCGAGGCTGTCACTCGGGTCCTCCATCTCTTTCTTTGCGATCCCCTGTTTTGCGATGGAGTAGATGGTCGGGAAATCGAGCTGGCGGTTGTTCGCCCCGAGCGAGAGGAACAGCTCGAAGATCTCATCCAGGACCTGATGGGGCCGAGCGTCCTTCCTGTCGATCTTGTTGATGACGACGATCGGCTGGAGGTCCAGCTCGAGAGATTTCTTCAGCACGAATTTCGTTCCCGGGAGGGGTCCTTCTGCCGCATCGACGAGCAGCAGGACGCCGTCGACCATCTTCAGCGTCCGCTCCACTTCGCCGGCAAAATCGGCATGACCCGGCGTGTCGACGATGTTGATTTTGACGACCTTCCCTTTTTTGGTCTTATAGAATACCGCAGTGTTTTTCGCAAGAATGGTGATTCCACGCTCCCGCTCCAGCTCGTTGGAGTCGAGCACGCGCGTCACAACCTGCTGATTCGCCCGGAAAGTTCCCGTCTGACGGAACATGAAATCGACCAGCGTGGTTTTCCCATGATCGACGTGCGCGATGATCGCTATGTTTCGGATGTCTTCTCTTCTCTCCATGTCTTCCTACTGCTCAGTGCTCATACAACTGCCTCCAACGAAAAAAAATGCCTCGCGTCGCTGGCGCCCCCTCAATCCCATGGGTTGCCAGCCTGAGGCATTCGTAATGTAGAGAATTTTCAGCTGAAATGAAACTGGCGGGCCCCTCGCCCTATCTCCAGTCGACAAACTCCTTGAGCTGCTTTCTCTTGATGTCGGGCACTTTTGTTCCCTCTTTAGGGTAACCGACGGGGATCAGTAGAAACGGTTTCTCGTTTTCTGCGCGGTTCAAGATCCGCTGCAGAAAATCCATCGGACTCGGCGTATGGGTCAGCGCGACGAGTCCTGCATTATGGATAGCCGCGAGAAGAAATCCTGCAGCGATGCCGGCGGACTCTTTGACATAGTAGTTCTTTCGAACCCGGTCAACGTCCTTGGTGTAGTTGATGGAGAAGAGGACGATCAGCGCCGGCGCGATCTCAAGAAACTCCTTGTGCCAATCCGTTCCGAGGGCCTCGAGATCATCCAGCCACTCCTGCGGCATTCGATGCTCGTAGTTTTCCTTCTCCTCCGCTTCGGCAGCGAGGCGAATCTCACGCTTGACCGCTGGATCGGTCACAACGACGAACCGCCACGGCTGCTTGTTCGCTCCCGACGGAGCGGTTCCTGCGGTCCTGAGTATCGCTTCAAGCAATTCGCGAGGAAGCGGTTTGCTGGAAAACTCTCGGATCGAACGCCGGCGATTGCAGAGCTCGAAGAAGTCTTTCGCCCTCTGAAGCTGCTCTTCGACCGGCAGAGGATGATGCACAAACGGGGTGAACTCTGGCATAGTAGGATCTCAGTGAGGTGTGTTGATTTAAATGATACTTGATTTCAAGTACTCTTGCAAACTCTGCGGGCTAGCTGCATTGCAACTGCGGACAGTTTTCGCTACTTTCTGTCCGCCTCGTCGAGCCATGGCGAGATGGGTCCGCCTCGACTGTCCGGTACACCCGCGATGGTCGGGGTGAGGTGTTTTCTGACGGAAGGAACGGCCCACAAGTTGTCGATTGCGGAATTCTATTACAGACCTTGAAAGCCCGAGGGCAGATCTCAGCATGATGGAAGTCATCAAAGAGAGAATCTTCGAGTCTGAACCGTTCCAACGGTTAGCTCGAGAGCTCGGGACGCTCGGTGTCGGTCAGCCGCTCTTCGTGCGGGGCATCAGCGGCTCGCTGATGGCCTTTGCCGCGGCGTTCACCTACGAACAGAGGCCGAGGCAGGTTCTTCTCGTCGTTCCTGACAACAACCGGGCTGAGCAGCTTCGCGACGACTGCGCCCTTCTGGCTCGTGAGGATCAAGTTCGCCTCTATGCGCATGCGCCGAGCCACAGGGCGGCGTTGCTCGATCTGACCGCCCCGATCGCCCAGGTTGAAACCTTGCGCTCGCTTTCGAATTCTGATGCGGTCATTGTTGTGACATCGGCAGAGGCGCTGGCGGGCCGCGTTCCCTCCCCGCAAGATTTCCGAAAGAGAGTCCTTCAGCTCGATGTGGGGAAGGAGTATCCTTTCGAGGCTCTGCTGGAGACGCTCGCCGGGCTCGGTTTTGAGAGAAAGGACTTCGTGGAGGAGTACGGAGACCTTTCCGTCCGCGGCGGCATTCTCGACGTCTTCCCCTACGTGGGGGACAACCCTCTTCGCATTGAATTCTGGGGAGACTCGATCGAGTCCATCCGTGAGTTTGATGTGCTCTCCCAGCGATCCATCCGCGAGCTTCATTCGGCAACGATTATCGCGAGCCTCAGTCAAGGATCAGAACAGGATCAGCCGGCAACCGACTCGCTCTTCGCCCACCTTCGCCCTGACGCATTGATCCTTTTCGATGATCCGATGCTCATCCAAAAAGAAATCGAAGAGCTCTTCCGTGAAGGGAGAGCGGGCATCCACGACTGGGCAACACTCGAGAAACAATCGGAGCGGTTTGTCCGCATCGTTCATTCGACCCTCTCAGGGCCGGGCGTTCCGCAAACGATCGGCTCAGAACCTGCCGCTACGATGAATGATGAACCATCGACGAGGTGGCTGGACTTTCTCAGTTCCCCCCAACCGCCGACGAGCGGAAGCATCAAGGTGCTCCTCCGGCACCTGGGAACCCTGGCCGCTGAAGGTCAGCAAGTCTATATCGCCTGCGACACGAAGGAGGAGGCGGACAGAATCAAAGAGCTGGTCGAAGAAGAGCTGACAACACCTGAACCTCCACGCGACACCCCTGCACAAGCCCACCCCCTCCCCCCCTATGGTGTCGAAACCAGCTACCAATTGTTGAACGAAACAGTCCATGCCGGTTTCATCTATCCACCCGCGCGGCTGGCACTGTTCACAGAACATGAGATCTTCGGCCGCATCAAGCGACGCGGGCTTGCGAGGAAGCGGAAGTTCAAGGGCTTCAGCATGAAGGAAGCCCAGCAACTCCGCCGTAGCGACTTCGTCGTTCATGTCGACTACGGCATCGGCAAGTTCGCCGGCTTGCAGAAGCTCCGGGTCCGCGGCGCGGAGCAGGAGGTGATGAGGATCCTGTACGCCGAGAATGACATCCTGTACGTCAACCTGAACTTCGTCAACCGCGTACAGAAGTATGCATCGCAGGAAGGCCACGTCCCCAAGCTGACGAAGCTCGGTGGGCCCGATTGGGAGCGCCTCAAATCCCGGGCACGCCGCCGCATCAAGGATATCGCCCGCGAGCTAATCAGCTTGTATGCGCGCCGCAAGCACGAGGGGGGATTTGCGTTCACACCCGACACCCACTGGCAAAAGGAGCTGGAAGCCTCTTTCATGTACGAGGACACGCCCGATCAGGCGAAGGCCACGCTCGACGTCAAGAGGGACATGGAGCAGCTTTCCCCGATGGACCGATTGATTTGCGGTGATGTCGGGTTCGGCAAGACCGAGGTAGCGGTGCGGGCCGCGTTCAAGACCGTCATGAATGGGAAACAGGCTGCCCTCCTTGTCCCCACGACCATCCTCGCCCAGCAGCATCTCAACACATTCCTCGACCGGCTCGGGCGCTATTCGGTGCGGATCGATCTGCTCTCCCGCTTCAGAACGAAGAACGAGCAGGCCCAGACGCTCGCCGAGCTCAAGCTGGGGAAGGTCGACATCGTCATCGGCACCCACCGCCTGCTCTCCAAGGATGTCCAGTTCAAGGATCTCGGCCTGCTGGTCATCGACGAGGAGCACCGGTTCGGCGTTTCCGCCAAGGAAAAGCTGCGGCAGCTCCGCGCGACCGTCGACACCATGACGTTGACGGCGACCCCCATACCGCGCACGCTGCAGTTCTCCCTGATGGGGGCGCGTGACCTCTCGATCATCAACACCCCGCCCCGCAACCGGCTGCCGATCATTACCGAGATCGCACAGTATGACCTGCAGCTTGTCCGGGAAGCAATCTTGAAGGAGCTTCATCGCGGCGGACAGGTGTATTTCATCCACGATCGCATCCATGATATCGAAGAGATCCAGGCGCTTCTTGAGCGAAAGGTCTCCGAGGCTCACTTCCACATCGCCCATGGGCAGATGAAGGGACGCGAGCTCGAAAAAACCATGATGGATTTTCTTGGGAAGAAGTTCGACGTATTGATCTGCACCAAGATCATCGAGTCCGGCATCGACATACCGAGCGTGAATACGATCATCATCAACCGGGCCGACCGGTTCGGGCTCGCCGAGCTCTATCAGCTGCGCGGCAGAGTGGGTCGGGCAAACGAGCAAGCGTACGCGTACTTGCTCACGCCGCCGATCACCAGTCTACCGCGGATGGCGCTCCGCCGGCTCCAGGCAATTCAGGATTTCACCGAGCTCGGATCCGGGTTTAACCTTGCCATGCGGGATCTTGAAATCCGCGGTGCGGGGAACCTGCTTGGGGCCGAACAGTCGGGCTTCATCATGGAGATGGGATTCGAGATGTATCAGCGGGTTGTGGAGGAGGCGGTCGCCGAGCTGAAGCAGCAAGAATTCCAGGCGCTCTTCGAGAAGGAAATACCCGTCGGCAAGGAGCGGTTGGCGGAAACTGTGATCGAGTCGGACATTGAGGCATACGTTCCCGATATCTACATCGAGTCGGACGCCGAGCGTCTCGATTTTTACCGCCGGCTGTACCGGGCCAAATCCCCGGAAGAGGTGCAGTCGCTACGGGATGAGCTGAAGGATCGTTACGGCGATTACCCTCAGGAGGTCGAGCAGCTCTTCTCCCTCGTTGAACTCAAGATCCTGGCCGCGAGGGTCGGATTCATCAAAGTAGACCTCCAGGAGGATCAGCTGACCCTTTCGTTTCCACCGGCTGATGACAAAGCCTTCTACGAAACAACAGACGGCAAGGAGGCCCCCTTCCAGGCGATCATGGCAAAAATGGTCGGGCTCAAGGCGTACCGAGCACACCTCAAACAGGAAGGAGCCCAACTCAACCTGAAAGCCCATATCAGCTCCGAACCGACCCCCGCCGACCGGCTGCGCGCCGCCCGGGCATTTCTCACATCCTTCCAAACCCCTTAGTTTTATTGGATGTTTTGACACATCAGCGTGCCCATTGGCGTCACCGGGAACTTATATTGAATTTAAATAGTTTGAATTTAAAAGATATGCGTAGCCCTCCCGGTGAACCTCATCGGGATTACTCCGGAAGAACAAGGAGACTGAGATGAAGACGACAAAACGGTACGGCAGGAAGGCGGATGTCGCCCTCTCGATGTGGGTCAAGCTCGCGCGGGCATCAGCGACGTTCGGCAAGCTGACGGGAGAGCACATCCGGACCTTCGGCCTCACCGAGCCGCAGTTCGGCGCGCTCGAATGCCTCGGTCATCTCGGCCCAATGACGATCGGGCAGTTGTGTAAGAAGCAGCTCGTCAGCGGTGGCAATATGACCGTGGTGGTCGACAATCTGGAGAAGGAAGGCCTCGTCGAGCGCGTGCCGAGCAAAGAGGATCGGCGCTCGATCCTTGTTCGGCTCACCGACAAGGGAGAAAAGCTCTTCAACGAGATCTTCGCTCAGCACGCGCAACGCGTCGCAAAGCTCGCCTCCATCCTCACGGAGGATGAGCAGGAAGAACTGGGAAAGCTTCTCAAGAAGCTCGGGCTGTCCCTCTCCGGGGGCGCTTGATCTATTCTGGACCGTACATTTCAAACTCGCACTCTGTGAATCGAAACGAACGCTGAAAGAAAACGACAATGAACTACAAACACCTGAAAGTGCTTGGAATCTCCGGCAGCCTTCGCACGGATTCCCTGAACCGTAAGGCTCTTCAAGTGGCCAAACGGTTCGCCGTGGAACTCGGAGCACAGGTCGACGAGATCGACTTGAAGGAAGTTGTGCTTCCGATCTACGATGAGGACGTGCAAGCGACCGGATTCCCCCAGCCCGTTCAAAAGCTCAAGGAAGCCGTTGAGAATTCGGACGTCATTTTGATTGCTTCCCCCGAGTACAACTACTCGATCTCTGCTGCTTTGAAGAACGCCATCGAGTGGCTGTCGCGGGGCAAGAATTCCCTGGACGGCAAGGTCGCGGCAATCTTCGGAGCATCCGGCGGACCATTTGGAACGCTCCGCGGACAATTTCAGCTTCGCCACATTCTCACGTCGGTGAATGTCTACACCGTTCCGCAACCACAGGTGTTCATCCGTTCGGCACGGGATGCTTTCCTCCCTGACGGGACCCTTGGGGACAAAGGTGTCGAGAATCAGCTCAAGTCGCTTGTCACCAAGTCGCTCTGGCTGGCAAGCGCTCTGAAGGACTAGGGCTTCAAAAAGGTATCTTCTGAAGACAGAATTCACCAAACATCAACCATTATCATTACTACACAAGGAGGCGTCAGCGTATGGAATCGGTTCTCTTTCTTATCGGCAGAATTCTTTTTGGCGGGTATTTTCTCATGAGCGCGTTCAATCATTTCGCACACGTGGGGATGCTCTCGGGCTACACTCAGTCCAAAGGCGTGCCGGCACCTAAGCTGGCTGTCATGGTGAGCGGGATCCTCCTTCTGATCGGAGGCCTCAGCGTACTCTTCGGTCTCTACCCAACGATCGGGGCTGTCGCCCTCATCCTTTTCCTCGTGCCGGTCTCGTTCATGATGCATGCGTACTGGAAAGTCCAGGATCCACAAATGAAAATGGTGGAGAGGATAAACTTCATGAAAAACCTGGCTCTGGTGGGCGCGGCTTTGCTGCTGCTCTTCGTTTCGCAGCCCTGGCCGGAAAGCCTGAGGTTCTGAGTTTCTCGTCGGTCGTTCACAGAGTTGCTCATTGTTATAAAGGAGAGGTCGGCACCAAATGGCTAGCGCACGATCATCGGAGCAGGACATTCTGGGCATCCATCACATCACCGTTCTGGCGAGCGATCCGCAGCGAAATCTCGACTTCTACGTGAAGGTGCTGGGGTTGCGGCTTGTGAAGAAAACGGTCAATTTTGATGCTCCAGATGTCTACCATCTCTACTACGGAGACGAGATCGGACGGCCGGGCACCATCTTGACCTTTTTCCCCTTTCCCGATGCGGCGCGCGGGAAGCCAGGCGCCGGCGAAGTCGCTGCTGTAGCCTTCTCGGTTCCGAAACGCGCATTGGAATTCTGGGTCGAGCGGTTGTCAAGGCATGGAATTCAGTTCGAGGGACCATCCCGTCGATTTGAGGAAGAGTTCATCGCCTTTCGGGACCCGGACGGTTTGCAGATTGAGTTCTTCTTCGTGGATGGGGATGGGCGCGCTACTGCCTGGGAAGAAGGCCCCGTTCCCCCCGAGTTCGCCGCCTGGAGGTTCCACGGCGTCACGCTCCAGCTTCAGAAGATCGATCAGACAGCCGCGCTTCTCACCGAGACGATGGGTTTTCAACTCTCTGAGCAGCGCGACGATCGCGTTCGTTACACCGTCGGGACGAACAGCGACCGAACAGCGATCGACATTCTGGTCAACGCGCATCTACCCTTTGCCCGCACTTCGGCCGGATCAGTTCACCACATCGCATGGCGGACCCCGGACGACCTGTCGCAACTCGCGTGGCAGCAGAAGATAGCGGAGGCTGGTTTGAGTGTCACGGAAATCATTGATCGGCAGTACTTCCGGTCAATCTACTATCGCGAGCCGGGCGGTATCCTTTTCGAGATTGCGACCGACCCGCCAGGCTTCACTCGGGACGAGCGCACGGAGTCACTGGGCACAGGCTTGATGCTTCCACTCTGGCTTGAGCCGAGCCGGGTGCGCATTGAACGGATCTTGCCGCCGATCTCTCTGGCGTCACCGATGGTCGCGCTCAAGTGAAGACGGTGAGACAAGTTTGAGTCACTCGTGATCCGGCAAAATCTTGGAGACCGGATTGCTTCGAGAGAGTCTGATTTCGAGAACAAGAAAGGAACATACGTATGAACCAGTACTTGGCCGTCATCTCACTTCGGACAGAGTTGAATGAGGAATCCGTGGCGCTCATTCCAGCGCAGCGGAAGCACGTCGATCACCTTATCGGTGAAGGGACAGTCACGGGGTACAGCCTTGCTCTCGACCGCTCGAAGCTGTGGATCACCCTGATCGCGGAAACCAAACAGGAGGCCGCCGAGATTCTCGCGGGGTTTCCCCTCTCGAAGTTCTTCGAGACGGAACTCCATCCCCTCGCTTTTCATCAGAGTTCACGCGCCTCGTTGTTGAAGGTCTCGTTGAACTAGGCCTATCCCAAAAAATGGTATCGTGTTTCTTAGACCTCACCCTGACCCTCTCCTAATCCCGACACAAAACGTCGGGACACAAAAAGCGTGGAGGAGATGGGACAAGATCCCTTCCCCTCTCCCGAAGGTCACGAAGTGATCCCTTCGGGAGATGCCTTTGGCATTAGGGGAAGGCTAGGATGGGGTCTCTAAATCGAAGCCCCGTTCACATCAGAATACTCAGCCGAAGGCTTGAGCCAGCCTGTCCGCCGTCTTTCTGGCGGAAGGCTCATCCGCCTCCCCGAAGGGGTCCTTCGGACAGGCGGAGATGAGCCTTTGGCTCAAAGATTCCTTTCTTGAATCGGCACTAGTGTACCGGCACAGCTGTCTGTGCGATTCAGAAGATTCGGGACTAATAGAGGATGAATCGGAACGAATATCGTTTGCCCTCTGCGACGCGGATCGGATACGTTCACCTTCGCGTGGCTGATATGCCGCGGTCGCTGTCATTTTACCGCGACCTCCTTGGCCTGACGGAAACGAGGAGGGTCGACTCAACGGTCTCCCTGTCGGCATCCGTCGCCGGAGATCCGATCATCATGCTCACCGAAGACCGGCGCGCGAAGCCACGCCCGGCTCACTCGGCGGGTCTGTACCACACGGCGATTGTTCTTTCGAATCGGAAGGAGCTGGCAAGAATCTTCAAGAGGCTCTACGGGCAGCGTTGGCCGCTCCAGGGCTTCGCCGATCACGGCGTGAGCGAGGCATTGTATCTCGCCGACGCAGAGGGAAACGGCATCGAGTTGTATGCCGACCGATCCCGCGACCGGTGGACCCGGAAGAACGGCGAGCTTCAGATGGTGACGCTTCCACTCGATCTGGAAAATCTTCTCGCCGAGCTGCCGGAAGGAGACGACCGGTGGACGGGAATCCACCCGCAGGCCGGAATCGGCCATATCCATCTTCAGGTCTCCGATCTCCGGAAAGCTGAGCGGTTCTACCATGAGCTCCTGGCGTTCGACGTGACGCAGCGTTCGTTCCCGGGCGCTCTGTTCGTCTCGGCCGGCGGCTATCACCACCATATCGGGCTCAACGTCTGGGACAGTTTCGGCGGACCGGCACTTCCTGCCGATGCTGCCGGCCTGGCGAAGTTCTCAATCAGGGTTCCCGATGAACGCGGACGCTCGGCCCTGCGCGACCGGCTGCGCGAGGCAGGCATCCGCCTCGAGGAGAGTGAAGGAGGGTTCGTGGCCCGCGACTACGACGGGATCGAAATAGAGATTACGTAGTTCATTCATCGTCGAACTACGCTCTCTTAGCCGAAGGAATCACACGATGGGGGATAGAACTCTTCGCGCGGAGATTGTTTCTTCAACTGGCCGTCGGTTTTAGCCGCTCGTGGGTTTCATCATGCTTCTCCAGCGGCTCGAGGTGTGTGGTGATATTGAGCGTGATGGGGAGAGAGCTCTTGAGTGCGGCCTCGATCTCCGTTGCCTTCCAGTGAGCCTCTTCGATCTCCGCACCTTTAGGGAACAACAGGTGGAACTCCACCCACATTGACGTTCCGCTGTGCCGATAGCGCAGCTCGTGGTACCGAAGTCCTCTTTTCTCCGTTTCCGCGTCAAGGGCTGCTCTGATCTGCCCTTCGAAGACCGGGTCAGCTTCATCCATCAACCCCCCAACAGACTGCCGGATGAGCTTTCCTCCCGACCACAGGATATTGATCGCCGCTGCGATGGCGATGATCGGGTCAAAGGGAAGCCAGCCCGTCCAGAGCACCATCAGCAGGGCGACGATCACGGCGAAGCTCGTCCACGAGTCCGTCAGGACATGCTTCCCGTTCGCAATGAGGACAATCGACCTGGTTCGTTTCCCCTGCCACACCAGGTAGCCGCCCAGCACAGCGTTCGTCGCGGCCGCAGCCACCGTGATGAGCGTTCCAGCCTCGAGGTTCTCGAGCGCGAGCCCCGCGATCCACTTTGCGACCGACGCATAGATGATATACCCGGCGGCGATCATGATCATCATACCTTCCATCCCCGCGGAGAAAAAGCTGATCTTCTCATGACCGTACAGGTGGCTGCGATCTGCCGGCTTGAAGCTGAGCCGGAGACTGAACGCCGCGAAGGCCACGGCGAAGACGTGAATAACCGATTCGGCGGCATCGGAGAGGATCGCGACGGAGCCGGTGATGGCATAGGCAAAGGTCTTGCCAATGAGCATCAGAACTCCGATGGCGAGGGAAAGCCTGATGGCAAACCATTGCTGGCGATAGGCGGCGGACCCGCTATCCAAATTCATAGGCGAATGAGGAAAATGATGACTGCCCGGAAATGCTTATACCTTGATGATCACGTTGAAGCGATACATCGCGTACGCGATCAGATACAACGCCAACATAAATGCTACGGAATGCAGGAACGAGGCGACCATCGGATCTCCGACCGGGGCGAAGAGGAGATGGTAGTAGAACGACTGGAATGAAACTGGTGTCCCCTCCGGCCCGGTGACCTTGATAATGGCTGTGAGACGGCCGATGAGACCTGCGAGCGCGAACATTGTGATCGCGTTCAGCCCGTAAATCTGAAACGGCTTCGCCCATTTCTTGTATCCTCTCACATCGATCAGCCAGTAGCAGAAGGCGAAGATGTTCAGTGCCATTCCGGCCATGAACACGGAGTACGAACTCGTCCAGAGGTTCTTATTGATCGGAAGCCAATTGTCCATGAGCAGTCCGAGGAACAGGAACACGTTTCCAAAGATGAACATCCAGACGGTCTTTTCCTCGGGCGTTCTCTCGGAACGCAGAAAATAGCCGGTCAGCACCCCAAACATGGTCGTGGCGATCGCCGGGAGGGTGCTCAAAATGCCCTCCGGATCGAATCCTGGGGCGGGCGCGCCCACCCACGTGTGACCTGCGAGGAGCGTTGAATCAATGTACCAGGCCAGACTTCCCACCGGCTCCAGCACCCCGGCTCCGTAACCCGGGACCGGAACGACTTTGACGAGCAGCCAGTATGCTGCAAGGAGGATCGCGGTCCATCGAACCTGCCACGTGACGTTGCAGTAGAGAACGATCAGGCTCGCGATGAAGTAGCAGACTGCAATGCGCTGGAGGACGCCGGGGATGCGCATCGTCGCCCAGCTGAAGTGATGGCCGAACAACAGCCCAAAGGGAAACCCATTGAGGAACAGACCGATGGCGAAGATGATCGCTGCACGTTGCAGCGCGTGCAGAAGAAGTTTCTCACGGTTGGCGCCATGCTCGACCCGTTTGGAGAACGAGAAGGTCATGGCCATGCCGACGATCCAGAGAAAGAAGGGAAAGATAAGGTCGGTGAACGTCCAGCCGTTCCACGCCGCGTGTTCGAACGGCGGATAGACGTGGGACCACGAGCCTGGGTTATTCACCATCATCATACCGGCGATGGTGGCGCCGCGGAAAACGTCGAGCGAGACCAGTCGGCCGCTGGTCTTGGAAACCGTTGGGTCGGTCATGAGGATCTCCTTGACATCTTGAACTGTCAATCGTCAGTCAAACACTGTCAATTCGTTCATCCCCCCCATGAAGTTCCGGACCGGAGGAAAACGACGACGATCCATCCAACGAGAAGTGCGAGGATGATGATGATGCGAAGCTTTTTCTGGGAAGACATTCGGGGGATATGCTTGTGTCGTGGTTCGCAAAAAAGATAGGGACAAAAGTCGGGACAAGCAATCAGTGCGGCGGAAAGAGCTGACTCTAGCTCGACGTTCTGTCTTGACGCTACACCGGCTCCGCGTGGACGGTGATTCGGTACAGCTGAGGGAACTGCTGGTACAGTTGCCCCTCAACCTCGGAGATGATCTCATGCACTTCGGCGAGCGTTCGCGATTTGTCGAACTGACAGGTGAGCGTGAGGTAATACTTTCTCCCGCCCTTCAAGATCGTGAGATCGGTGCACGCTGAGACCCTCACGTCCCGAAGAGCCAGCGTTTTGATCTTGTCGACAAGCTCTTGCTCAACCGTGGTCGCATCGACGAGCTCCGTCTCGCCGGGGTAATATTCTTCCAGGTGGATCGTTACCTTTTCAACCGTTGGGATTTCCTCCCGGATTCGCTCCTCAATCTCGGAGGCCATCCTGTGCGCCGCGACGAAGGTATTCCCTTTTATGTACTCCACGTCGAAATCGATGAAGTGCTTGCCGCCGGAATGGTAGACCTCGAGGTTATGGGGTGCCCGGAGGCCTTTGTTCAAAACGATCATTCGAACCTTGTCGACGATCGTCTCGTCCTTGCTCCTCAGCGGCTCAGCGTGCACAACGAGGTCGGCATTCGGTTGTACCGCGTAGACGGCCTTCTCAATTTCATCCATAATTCTATGAGCACGCTCGAACGTGATCGTCCGCTTGATCGCAACCGTCATGTCGATGAAGAGCTTCGCCCCCGACATTCGGAGCCGGACACTGCGGACCTCTTCAACTCCCTCCACCGCTTTGACCGTCAGCTCGACCGTGCCAGCCAGCCCGGCAGGGACTCGATCCATCAACGCATCGATCGTGCGCCGGCCGAGCCGGTAGCTGACAAAGAGAACCAGAAATGCGACACCGATCGCAGCGATGGAGTCAAAGCTCGGGTGGCCGATGGAGACAAACAAAAGACCGGCGAGGACCGTCAACGAGGACCAGATATCGCTCGAGAAGTGAAGCGCGTCGGCTTCCAACGCTTGACTGTTATATTTCCTTGCAACACGCCTCAGCGCTCGAGAGCGGCTGAAGTCGATAACGATGGCGAATCCAACGACAGCAAAGCTCCATACGTTCGCTTCCACATGGACCCCACGCCCCATCAGGCGGTGGATGGCCTCCCAGATAATCCAACCGCATGTAATGAGCAGAAGGCCTGTCTCAAACAATGCGGAGATGTTCTCCATCTTCCCGTGACCGTAACGGTGATCCTCATCGGCCGGCTTGTCCGACACACTCACCGCAACGAACGTGATAAGCGCTGCGAGAAGGTCCAGTCCCGAGTGAGCCGCCTCGGACAGGATCCCCAGGCTGTTGGTAGCCAAGCCGACGGTGAGCTTCGTGCCGGCCAGAACCACCGCGGCTCCGACGGAGCTCAGGGCGATCGCTTTTTTTTCGTTGATGGCCATTCGCAAAGACGGATGATTGCCTCGACGTCGACGGATCAAGAAGACTGAAAGCAAGAATATTCAACAATTGCCGGATATTCAAGCAGGACTGGGAGGGATTTCGGGGAGAAAGGGCGCAAGGCGCTCGCTCCCCGTGGCGAGCGATAGCTATCTCTTCG
>CAYZRX010000034.1:27937-36300 GCA_964480945.1 uncultured Ignavibacteriaceae bacterium
GGGAGAAAGGGCGCAAGGCGCTCGCTCCCCGTGGCGAGCGATAGCTATCTCTTCGGAATTGTTTCAAACCAAACCGTCATTCGGTCGACCCTATCAATATCGACCGTGACGCCGATGCCCCTCTTCTCCGTGGGCACACGAATGGTGCCTTCCCTCTCCATGGTCCACTCGGGCGTGATAATGTCGCGCTCCCAGTAACGCGCACTCGGTGAGATATCGCCCGGCAGCGTAAAGTTCGGTAACGAAGCCAGGGCGACGTTGTAGGAGCGGCCGACGCCTGATTCAAGCATGCCGCCGCACCACACCGGGATACCATGGCGTTGGCAGAGATTGTGGATGCGAAGGGAGGAAGTGAACCCGCCGACCCTGCCCGGTTTGATATTGATGATCCTTCCGCTTCCCAGCGTGATCATGTCCTCCGCCCGCTCAACGTTTGAGATGGATTCATCGAGACAGACCGGAGTTTTCAGTTCCTTCTGGAGCTGAGCGTGGCGAACGAGGTCGTCCCAGGCGAGAGGCTGCTCGATCATCATGAGCCCGAATTCGTCCAGCTGCTTGAGCCTCGGCAGATCGTCAAGGGTGTACGCATTGTTCGCATCGACCATCAGCGGGACGCCGGCTCCGACAGCCTTCCGGACTGTCCTCACATACTCGATGTCTTTTCCGGGTTTGACCTTGATCTTGATTTTCCTGTACCCTTGCTTCACGCATTCCTGCACGCGCGCAACAAGCTCGTCGGGAGATTTTTGGATGCCGATGGAGATGCCGACGGGAACCTTGTCTCGCGTACCGCCAAGGAGTTTTGAGAGTGAGACCTGCCGCATCTCCGCCGTGAGCGCCCAGAGGCCCATCTCCATCGAAGCCTTCGCCATCGCGTGCCCGCGGATGCGCTCCTCGAGCATGTCGTAGATGCCCTCCGGACCGTCGAATTCTCGCTCGAGCACGAGCGGCGCAATCCAGTCACGAATCGCGATGCGCGCTGTGTCCGTCGTGTCCGGATAGTAGTTTGGCATGTCCTCTGCCACACATTCGCTCCAGGCGACCACACCGTCAACGCTTTCGAGCCTCAGCAACAGGATCCTGCGCGTCTTCACGCTTCCCGACGAGATCTCGAACGCCTCTTTCAGCGGCAGCTGAATCTCCCTCAGATCAATTTGTTTCAGTCGGAGTTTCATGTCACGACTTGAGTAGAATGTAGAAGCATCTCCCCGATGAAGTATCCCGGACGAATCCCTTCACTTTATATCCTTTCCCAAGATAGTGGAGGAATGCCTTTCGCGTTGAAACCCGCCACCCGCGGGCCATGTCCATCGATTCGTTTCTCACCGCGTGGATATCCGAAGGGATCTCTACCTTCACGGCCGGCAGGCTCTTCAGCTCTCCCTCGGAGGGAGAACTGCGACCATTCAATCCCAGCGTCGCATTGACCACCGGCGCGTCGAGCGCAGCCTTCGGCAGCTGATCCGGCGTGCCCGCGAGGAACCGGTTCACGCGCTCCGATCTGATCCGCCAGGCGACGATAAACCGATCCATCCCGATTCCACGATGAAGGTCGCTCTGTGCATCATCGGGGTACATCTCGACAACGTACTCATCGATCTCAGCCCCCAGCCGATCGAGATTCAGATGAGCGTTCCGGGCGACGAGCGGATCGTACGTCCAATAGATCTCCTCGACGCCGAGGGGTATCAGCAAATCGCGTTGGTACATTTTCAGAGCTTGTCCCAGTCCAAGACCGCGGGCATCCTTTCGCACTGCGAGCATGTCGGACCAGTGCACGAGACGCCCTTCCTTCACGCCCGTCAGTCCGAAGACGAACCCGATCATATGTCCGCGCTCGTCAAAGGCACCGGCCGTGACGCCTCCAATCCTCTGACCGACCATTAAGATCGACGCCGGCACATGCTCTGCGAAACCTCCCCCCCAGGTCTCCTCTTGTAGATTAACGCACTCTTTGTAGTCTTCAGATGAACTCAAGCGACGGAGAATGATCGCGCCTCTCGATCCTGAAAGCGTGATTCGCTTACTCGTGTCGTCGTGTTGAAGAGTCATGAATTCTTGCGGGGTTGAACGATTTCGGGCGTTTCCCAGACTTATGCAGCAAGCTAAGAAAGAGGGGTAAGGAAATCAACTTTGAAGACAATCGGTGCGATGGTCGTAACTTGTGCGTTTTGCCGCCTGCGCGTGGACGGCCGCAGCGTTACTCCATAGGGTCGATCCTTCCCCGGCGCAAGAAAGACTCAGCGTATCTCCTCAAATGTCCGGTTCCCGATGGGATACTTCTTCCAGTCTTTGTAGTCGAAGTGCCACCATTCCCACTCGTACACTCTGAATCCCTCCTGCTCCATGGCCTCGCGGAGCAGTTCCCGATGCCAGCGCTGGAGCGACGTTCCTCCGGGGTAGTCCGGAAAGGCGCGATGGGAGAACTCGTCGTAACCGCTGACCATCTCGACGGGCTTTCCTGTCCTGAGATCGTACAGCGAGACATCAGCAGCGCACCCGCGGTTGTGCCGGGATCCCGCGGCCGGGTTGGCGACAAACGTCTTCTCATCATCCGGCGTTGCATCCCAGAACATTTTGGTCACGTACCAAGGTCTATAGGCGTCATGGATCAGCAATCCGTACCCTCGTTGCTTCAGCCACCGGTGCGCACGGACCAAGGCCTCCGCCGCCGGACGCTGCAGGAACGCCTTTGCTTCAGTATAGAGAGCCTCTCCCATGAAGTTGTTCTTGGTGGCGTACCGGACATCCAATCTGATCGTCGGATCGAGCGTTGCAACATCCACAAGATCCGCTTTCAGGAAGCTGCCCTTCTCCTTCGGCGGTTGCGCACGCAGAGCCTCGCGCCGCAGGAGGGCGATGGGTCTCAGGGGCTTGATGCGGAAAACCGAGCCGTCCTCACCGCCGATCGCGAGACGCTCGAACGTGTTCCTCCCCATGGTAAACGAAGCAGCGCGACCGTTACTGCGGCGCTGAAAGATGATCGCCGTGTCCGGCAAAGAGGAGCGTTCCTCAACCTTGAAGACGTTTCCGGAGAGCTCCCGGAGAGAAATTCGGCGATCCGGTCCCTTCATCAAGAGGGTGAGCCGTTCGTTCTCTTCCAGGACGTAGATGGTATCACCCTTCAGCGCGTACTCGCCGATGAGCCGTTTCCATTGAACCGGAGCATCCTTCGGTTTCGGCCCTTGAAGGACGTTGCCGGTACCCGAGGCAGGGAGATGAAAGCAACCGACAACAAGAAACAGAAACGCAAAGCGGTGGACCGGCTTTGTGAGCATTCTGTTGGCCTTCGAATTATTCACCTGCATGATCCGTGAGGTTTAGAACTTCAGAACTTCCCGGAGCCGCTTCAAGAGCGGCTGGATCTCCCTGTCCCAGAGCTGCCAGTCGTGTCCTCCCGGCACCTCGTGATATTCATAGGGAGCCCCGTAGTATCGCAGCAGATCGGTGAACGCCCGTTGCGCAGGGAGGAACGTTCGGTATCCATCTTGAATGCCGGTAGCCATGTAGAGGTAGGGGAAGGAATCCCTCGGCACTTCCCGATAGAGGAAGAACACGTCGTGTTCGTTCCGAAAGTCATTCTGTTGCTCGCCGAACGCTTTCCGGAGGCTCGGCGCGAGCGCCCCCTCAGGTTGTCGCGATGAGTCGTTCACGGCACGAGGGATACTCAGGGCGCCGCTGAGGGAGCCGGCAAAATGAAATTCGTCTGGATGTCGGAGGGCCAGCACCAAGGCCCCGTACCCCCCCATCGAAAGTCCGGCGATCGCCTGTCGCGCAGTATCGACTGAGTACAGCCTCCTGATATAGTAGGGGACATCCTTGACAATGTAGTCCTCGAATTTGTCGCGCGGCTCCGTGTACGAGTTGACATACCACGAATTTTCGGCGTCGGGCATGACGACGATTAACGGCATGCCCTTCACGTAGACCGAAAGTTTTGTTCGTGTGGACCAGTCAGCGTTGCTCCCGCTGTAGCCGTGCAACAGGTAGAGAACGGGGTAGTGCCGACTGGAATCGTAGTTCGATGGAAGCAGCACGGAGATCTTCATCGTCCTCCCGAGGCTTGGCATGTAGAGGCTGTCCACGCGGACCTGTGCGGGGAGTGACCGCGTCGACAGGGAGAGGAATGCAATAGCGACGATGATCCAGAGCGAGGAGTGTCTTTTCATCTTTCCCTTCTTTTTTGAGTTATCGACTTCTTGCTTCTTCATTCTTCCTTCCTTCTACAGCAATCCGTTTCTCTTCCTCAGAAACCACTCGGCAGCAAACAGGAGAATCACGAGCGCCAGCATCCAGCTCCTGTTCCACAACTCTATTTCACTGGAGCGAACTGCTTCACGCGGCCGGAAGCCAGGGAGAGCCGCAATGTCGTGGGGGAGCGCAGCAATCGAAAGCGCGTCGTAGTAGCGTCCTCCCGTGCTTGCCGCGATCTGTTGGAGGAGAAACCGGTTCATTCGAGTCTCCTGGAACTCGACGTTCAGCCCCCCGACGGAAAACGTACCGTGTTCCTCGGCGAGTTGACGACCTCCGGATGTCACGCGAGCAGTGTACGCGTAATCGCCCTCGGGGAGCGGGTCGAGCGCACCCTCAAAAAGGCCGTTGCCGATCGGTGCGAGCGTCACCTGATTGGACTCGCTTCCTCGCGTCACAACGACGGACACTTCGGCGTCGTCGATCGGCTCGTAGCTGCTGTTGTACACCTGTCCCGTGAACTCAATCGGGTCCTGCCCCTCAAACGTTTCCTTCACAGGTCGAATGATGACAGGCCGCTCATCCTCACGCGTGGCGAGCCACCGAACGCCGTTGGAGAGAAATGCCTCCAGCAGGTTTTCAGATCCCGGCACGGTCCCCGAGTAGCTCTTCCACCTCCAGATGCCGTACCCGAGCAGCGCGAGCGATTTCCTGCGGTTGACGTTCCGGCTCACCAGGAGGGGACTTTGCATGGTGATCGACTGAATGCGCATCTGCCCCAGAACCTCGGCCTCGACCTTCGCGCGGAACGTCGCAGCGAGGGTGAACAACGGCGGAAGCTTGCTCCACACATCCGTTGGAGCCGAGAGCTTGAGGATCGGGTTGTTCCTTTCGGCGTCCGGGATCGCGATGAAACTCTCGATCTCTTCACCCGCGCCGACCGGGACGATCATCGGCAGCACGGGTTCGAGCAGGCGCGCCTTCTGCAGATCCGTGGTCCGGCTGAGGATGAAGAATATTCCCGCTCCCCCCTCCGCTGCATTCAGAACGGCTGAGATGGAGCCGGGCGAACTCGTGGCGACCGGGAACCCGACGAGAATGACGCACTCCGACCCATTCAGCGCGTTTGCACTCAGCGGTCCTTCATAGAACTCTCCGTTCCCTCGTTCAACAAATGTCCTCAGCTCGATGTTCTTGTCACCCTCCAAGGCGCGGCGAACGAACGCAACGTCCGGGCTTGGGGCTCCGGCGATCAACACGACGCGCATCTTGCTTTTCAACACCTTCGTGTAGAACGATGAGCGGTTGTTCAGGTAGCTTACCTCGCCGGGAAGCTGAGAGACATCCACCGTGAATTTCTGAATCCCTTCTTTGTCCGGAACGAAAGTGAGCGGCACGGTGTACTCACGCGAGCCCGGCTGCAGTATCAGCATGCGCTGGTCGAGAGTTTTCCCCTCGCCCCCAAGCGTCACTTCAACCCGCCCGCCGTTATAGCCCGAGCTCTTAACGGTGACGTTCACAGGCACCCTGTTGCCAACATAGGTGATGTTGTTCGTATTCACCCGGCGGATCAGCAGGTCCTGCTGTTCGGCGGTGTCACCGACACCGACGGCAAACACAGGCACGCCGAGGTTTTCCGCTTCGTAGAGCGGGTTCGACCCGACGGTGGAGTTTCCATCGGTCAACAGGAGAACGCACTGCAGGTTCCTTCGGGCTGCCGTCTCCCTCAACCCTCTGAGAGCCCCAGCGATGTCCGTCCCATCGCCTGTCAGAGTCAGCGAATCAATCGCCAGCGCCGATGGGAAGTGCGTCTTCGTGTCGAATGTTTCATAGAGAGCAGATCCAATGGAACCGAGGCTCCGCATCGCGGGTGAGTCGATTGTCCTGAAGAGAAGCTCCTTTCGCTCGCCCGTTCTGTCTTTGATCGTCATGCTCTTCGAATTGTCCACGAGCACTGCAACCACCGGCTGCTCGACCGCACGGCGGACAAGCGAAAGGAGCGGCTCGCCGATCAGGAAGAAGACCAGGAACAGGCCGAGAGCGCGCAGGGTAAGGAGGACGACCTTCAAGCCCCGGGGGATGGGCGGAACTGTGAACCGATACGCGTAGAGAGAGCCGGCAAACGCAAGGACAGCGGCCAGGGGAAACAGGAACAGATACATCGTTGCCGAAAGATGAATTTCAGGCATTCGCCGCAATTTCTGTATAGAAAAATCGGTTACTTGATGAGCAGCATCGTGCGAGAGAAAGTTGAAGAAGATGTTGTGAGGCGATAAACATAGACGCCGGATGCAACCCGGCGGCCGAAGTCGTCCAGTCCATCATACCAGACAAATTGATTCTCGCCCCGTGCGGAGTTTCCTCGATAGAGCACTCGCACACGCTGCCCCAGTATGTTGTAGATCGCGAGCTCGATTTCCTGTGCTGCCGGAGCGTCGACCGTGATCGTCGTCGTGCCGTTGAACGGATTCGGATAATTAGTGTGAAGAACAAACTGATCGGGAACCTGCCCGGGGCCGCCCCCCTGAGAGATGCCGACGGCCCGAGACGCATCGACCATCCCCCAACCATAGAAATCGTTGGGATATGATGCAGTCCTTGAGGACCCATCGGAGATCTGTTGAGCCGTGGTGATCATGCGAGCGCGGACTTCCATCGGCGTCAGGCCCGGGTTCGCGGAAAGAATCAGCGCTGCCACCCCGGCAGCCAGGGGAGTTGCCGCGGAGGTCCCGCTGAAGTAGGGCGTATAACCCGTGTCGCCGCTGACGGCATTATCGTTGACGCCTGGAGCCACGACCTCGGGTTTGATTCGACCATCCGAAGTAGGGCCGGTGGAGCTGAAGCCTGCAAGGATTCCGTCAGACCACACGGCCCCAACGGCAACGATGCTGTCCGCATCGGCTGGCGCAATCAGCGTCCCCGTCGTTTGCGTCAGCAAGTCGCGGTAGTTCCCCTCGTTTCCCATCGCGGTAACCAGGAGCACCCCCTTCCGCGCGGCGATGCGTGCTGCTTTGGTCGTCGTCGCAGTCAGGCCATTCATGTCTTCATAGGTATAGCTTGGCCCGTCCACGAACGCATTGTAGCCGAGTGAGGATGAGACGACATCCGCGCCAAGTTGCTCCTCCCACTCTAGTCCTGCCACAAAAAGATCTTCTTCAATCCGAAAGTCTGCGAACGGACCGCTGCTGTCAATCTCCGTCTTGGCTAAGATGAATGAAGCACCGTACGCTGCACCGACAAGCTTCCCGCTTGCGAATCCCCCCAGGATCGAGAGCGTAGAGGCCCCGTGATCGCCCTGTCCGAGATACTCCAATGAATCGCGAGACGTATTTTGTCTTTGATGGATGAAATCGTACTCAGCGATGACCTTGATGTTCTTCAGGGCAGGATGCGTCTGGTGATAATTGAATCCGTCATCAAGCATGCCGACGATGACGCCTGCGCCATTAATTCCTCGCTGGTGCACATCGACAACTCTGATAGCATTCAACTGCGTGTACGATGGACCGTAATCGAGAGATGGCGTTGCCTGCAGCTTCAGCAAAGGTCTCTGCTCCTGCAAGGGCAGAATCTTCGGTTCCTTCCTGAGGAAGACAGCAACCGGCTTAATTGATGCTACGAAAGGAAGAGATTGAACTGCGGTTCTCTGCTGCGCCGTAAGTTCCGCCGAGACCGCGTTGAACCAACGCGAGACCGAACGGATGCGAGCGCCCGTCGCTTGGACCGCATGGATGTACGCCGGATCGACAGGAAGATCGAGCTCGTCGATAAGCCTGCCGGGAGGAAGAACTTTTGATCGACGCCAGATCGCCCGTTCGGATATCCCCAGAGTGCTTGGATCGATCGAGGAAAGGTTGCGTCCGGTCGCGGAACCGCGGTCACGGAACGCGATCCAGAGGCGTTCGGAAGGGGGAGTCTGGGAGAATGACGACGCTCCGCCGGTCAGGGTGAGCAGGAGGAGGACTGCAAGCTTCGCAGCGCACGTGCCGAGCCTATTTCCACCGGGAGATCGTACACCAGGGCGACGTGCCGATCTCATCAAAACCACGTCGTGCCTCAAGCGCCTGCTCATAACGAATCATTGACGAGCTTTTCGATGATTCGGATGGTTGAGACGCCTTCCGCCTCGGCATTGAAACTCGTGACGATGCGATGTCGCAACACGGGCCCCG
>CAYZRX010000035.1:0-36267 GCA_964480945.1 uncultured Ignavibacteriaceae bacterium
TCGAACGGGATTTTTGTTCCGGCAAACTCAATCAGGCGTTTCTTAAGCGTCACATATTTCTGCCGCGTTCTAAATTGCTCTGATCGGTCATGGTCCTTGATTAGTTTATCCACATACGTCAGTACGTCTGCAGCGACAGTGTTGTGATTCACCGCCTCGATATTGAAACCATTTGTTCGGTATCTGTCTCTGGCAGTGTTCAGGAACGATTCAAGATATTGAGATAGCTCCGCCCAGTCAGGGCAGCTGGAGCGAACTTGTCCACGCTCTTTATTCCAGTACCGCTCGAGCACGGTTCTACCAGTGGAAATGTATTTCACCTTGTGGCGACTTGTCAGTCTAAGGAAAATAGGAACCGTGCGATCCTTACGTTGTTGGTCTTTTCTTATTATATACCTAAAAGTAGCGCGCATAAGATGTCCTCCTTCTATAGTACATGACAAGCGAAAAGGCAAAATGTGGACGGATGGTAAAAGATTTGGTAAATCTTTTCGTACAACATCATGCTATATCAGGAGGGAAAGCAACACTACAATTTTGCACCGCGAGAGGAATTGCATAACTTGCGGGTAGGTTGAAGATGATGGAAGTTATGTTTTGGGAGAGTCCTGCCCCCGCTACGAAAAAGAAATGCCCCACATTGATGGGGCATTTCTTTTTCTGTGTGATTGACAGAGATTCGGGTTCAGGCTGAATGTTTGTTATCGAACTTGAGAGACGTTTGGTCGGGATCCTGCCTCCGGTACAAGAAACGGCCCGCTATGCTCTACAGCAATCGTCCCACTTGGTACACCACCACACCTGCTGCCACCGAAATGACCAGCAACAGCCCGACGCTGAATGCCGTCCACCGCCAGGAGCTCGTCTCTTGATGAATGGCCCCCACCGTCGCCGCGCACGGGATAAACGTCACCTGCATAACCAGGAAGGCAAGCGCCGCTGCCGGCGTGACTGTTGCAGCAAGAGATCCCAAGTTGTTTCCGTGATAGAGCACTCCCAATGTCGCAATGGTGTTCTCTTTGGCAACCACGCTGGTCAGCAGTGCCACGATCATCCGCCAATCCAGGCCCATCCAGGCTCCGAAGGGAGCGAGAAAGTGCCCGACGCTCGCCAGATAACTCGTCTCCAGATCGCCTTCCGGAAGAACCGAAAAGAGCCAGACCAATATCGAGACGACAACGATGATGCTTCCGGCCTTCTTCAAAAACTCCAACGAGCGCTGCCAGACGGACAAACCGATGGTGCGGGCGTTCGGCAGGTGATAGAGCGGCATTTCCATGATGAAGGCGACATGTTCTCCTCCCAGCACCAGTTCGTGGAGAGCGTACCCGATCCCCACCAAGAGCAGCAGATTCAACCCAATCACGCCGAGAGATACCCACCCGGCCGCAGCGCCAAAGAAAAGGGGCGTGAGCACCGCCAACACCGTGAGGCGAGCGGTGCAGGGTACCAAGGGTGTCAACAGGATCGTCAGGAGACGAGCGCGGGGGGACTCAATGATGCGAGAGCACAACACGCCCGGCACGTTGCAGCCAGAGCCCACGCACAGCGGCACGAATGACTTGCCGTGGAGCCCCATCCAGTGCATGAAGCGATCCATCACATACGCGGCTCGTGCCATATAGCCCACATCTTCAAACAGCCCCAGCGCCGCGAAGAAAATCAGTAAGATTGGCAAAAACGTCAACACCAATCCAGCCCCTGGAACAACGGCATCTGTCAGCAAGCCGGCGAACCACCAGGGTGCACCGGAGAGTGCCTCGCGCAAGGACTCCGCTCCGGCCTGGATCAGGTGCTCGTTCATCCATCTCTGCAGCGGCGCACCCACACCGTACGTAAGCCAGAAGATCACGCCCAACACTCCAAGGAGTAACATTATTCCCCAGACAGGATGTGTGGCAATGCGGTCTACTCGCTCCGTCACCGTGATCTGCCCGGCGCGAGGCCGCGTCACCGCCGCCCGCACCATGCGTTCGATCCATTCGTATCGGCCAGCTGAAATAGCCAGGACAGCGTCTTCGTGCGCTTTCAGGATCTCGTGCACCTGGGCCCAATGTGCTTCGCCCAGACGTTCTCGCACGATCTGCGTGATTTGTTCATCCCCTTCGAACAGCTTGAGCGCTACCCAATTGGGCGGGTAGGGTGCCGGCGTGTGATCGGCGATGATCTGCCGTAGCTGGGCCAGCACCGCCCTGTGATCCTCGCGGATTTCAGGACGCTGCGGCGCATAGGTGCATCTCTGACGCGCGACACGCTCGACAGCCTGGACCAACTCTTGCACGCCCTGATTCTTGGTGGCGACCATTGGTACGACCGGCAGACCGAGGGCGGCTTCCAGAACGTGAGGCTCGACACGAATGCCCTGTTGTTCCGCCACGTCCATCATATTCAGGCCCAACACAACCGGCGCAGGTAGCGCCAACAACTCGGTCAGCAGGTACAGATTGCGCTCGAGCGCAGACGCGTCCACGATATCTACCACGACGTCAGGCCGTTCAGTCAGGATATAGTCCCGTGCAATCCGCTCTTCCGGCGAGTTGGCCGTCAGGCTGTACGTACCCGGCAAGTCCACGATTTGCAGCGTGATGTCCCCATGCTGATACAGGCCGCTCTTGTGCTCGACGGTTTTCCCCGGCCAGTTGCCTACATGCTGCGTGAGGCCAGTCAGTGAATTGAACACAGTGGACTTGCCCGCGTTCGGCTGTCCCGCGAGCGCTACCCTCATTGCGCCGGGTGGAGTGCTCGGCTTGCACTGAATGGGTGTCACCTGCACTTTGGCTGCCTCACCACACCCAAGCGCGACTTGTGTTCCGCGCACAGCGACAATGATCGTCCCGTGGCCGAGGTTCTGGATGATCTCCACCTCGGCGTTCACCGTAAAGCCCAGCGCCCCCATACGGCTCATAAGTCTTTGGCCGCCGCGTAGGCCTCGCACGATGGCACGCGTGCCGGATGCGAGTTCACTCAATGCCGTCAAAGCAGCCCCTTCTCCTCGTGGCGCCTGGGCCATCGATGCTGAAAGGTGGATGGGCTTTTCCCGTTCTGACATCTGCGTCTCCTCCAACCTCTAAAGAGGATCATTTGGGGTAACACAAGTCTGGCTCAGTTCCTGCAGCTCGACCAAGACATCACTTCCCCGTCCCGAAGGTCATGAAGTGATCCCTTTGCCGAAGGCATCACTTCGTGACGGGAGATGGTTCCGCTCTCTGTTCCGCTTTCCGAATCCCGCTCAGGAGGGGAATCCTGAGAAGCGGGAAATCCCGCCCAGGATCGGAATCCCTGAAAGGCGGGACTTCGCCAAAGGGGTCTTCGGACGTGACCTTCGGAGAAAGAAATCCTGAGCGCGATCTGAGTGCACCAACAAGATGAATTTTCGCCTGACGTCGCGGGGGCGTGGCATATGCTGGCGCACATCGATGGAGCCGTGATGGCGTTCACTGGAGAGAAGTCGCAGGTTCCTCACAATTGGTTGGAAAGGTAATGGTCGAGACCCATCTGGTCGATTTGTGCGCGCTGGATTTCGTTCCAATCCAAATGGGCTTCTTCCATCTTTAGTATGCCTGTGAGCAAATCCGCTGTTGCTTGATCCGCAACTTCACCTGCCAAGGCTATAGCGTTGTTGTATGCACGAATCGCATCAAGCTCGGCCTGTTGATCGTTGCTCACGATTTCAAGGACCGTCTTGCCGATCTTGATAGGATTGAGCTTGAAAACAACGGGGATGCCTTCCAGAAACAGGATTCGCTGGATGAGTGATTCCGCGTGATGCATTTCCTCCTTTGCCTGTTTCTCGATGGCCTTGTGGAGCTTCTCATAGCCCCAAGCGTCGCACATCTCCGAGTGAACCATGTATTGGCTGATGGCTGTGAGTTCGTCAGCCAGGAGGTCGTTGAGTGTTGCGATGACTTTCTCGTTGCCTTTCATACTGTATCTCCTTGTTTTGTGCGTGAGCGTATGCAATGAAGGCATCTTTTGCATCTGTACGGTGATGGGGGATAGACACAACGTCATAAATCTACTGCAGCACAGATTGAAAGACAAACTGTCTCGTGGTGAATGGCTTGATGGCTACACGAACAGAGCCTTTCGATGGCGTCCAGAGCGTCACCGCAAGCTTTTCGCAGTTCTGCCACTCCATCAATATGCAGCCAACCCAAATGGCGTGAAGCTTGTGAACCGGCTCACGATAAGCCCGCGAGCGCCATTCTCTCGCTTGTTGTACCGCTCAACGATGGCTGCTGCCTGTTGTCAGAGGAACAATTTGCAGCACAAGGGACCTCTCAGGCTGTCAGTAGTCGAGGGATAGAATTCTCCCCTTCGTGAACGAAGAGAAAAGATCCCTTTCGGCAACTCGGACGCCTGGTCGGAGATCGCGCTGCTCGATTCCTGCAACTTTCATGCAAGTGGGACAGGCCAGTACCACCACTTTCAATTCGGCGAGACGCGCGAGGAGCTCGTGCAGTGTGGGAAAGCCCTCCATACTAACATCCTTTGCTGTCGAAGTCAGGACTTTCACAGCCTCGATATCGCAGTACACGAGGACATCCTTGTGTGCCTCGGCCATGGTGACAGCCATTTTCAGAGCCATGAGAAGTCGGTGAGGGCTGTCCGTTCCATGAGAGATGTGAATGAAGACCCCATCTTGTCTAGGAGCAGACTGCGATTCACCAGCGGAGCTGGACGAAAAGGGTGAGAAGTGATGCAGTTTTCATGAGCTCCTCCATTATTGGTATAGCTTGTTTTGGCGACGCGTGAGGCATCACATTGACCTCACACGAATTACTCCGAGTTGTTTCTTCCAAAGAAAGAGGCCAAGCATCCCTTCCTGCCACAGATGGCGATAAGAGCAGAACCCTCTTTGCGTTTCTCTGTTTCGCCCGTGATCATCATTCAGTTGTAGAATCTCTTTCCTTTCCCTGGGCCGCCGTAGCGGTTTCCGCGACCGCCGCCGCGCGGTCTTCCGCCGCGTCCAACTCCGTACATTACTTCCTTTGTTTCCTCGGGTCGGCTTTCAGCTCCCGGTTCACGAACGGGTTGCGTATCGAACCAACGACCCCTTCTTCTGCCTGCGAAAAAGCCTTGACCAGAAAGTCCTCTTTTGTCTTGATTTGGCATTACGACCTCCTACTGTTGTGAATGGAGTTGCGTCCGAATCCGTTCAACAATGGACATAAATGATTTCGCCACTTCGGAGTCCTTTTTCTCTGTAACAATAGGGGAGCCTTTGTCGCTAAGAATCCTTGCATCGATATCGATCGGAATTGAACCAAGAAATGTTGCTCGGTGATCTTGCGCTAATTTCTTACCGCCCCCTTTTCCGAAGATGTCGATTTCTTTTCCACAATGAGGGCAAAGCAAGCCAGACATGTTTTCCACGATTCCAATGAGCGGTATTTGCAGCTCTTCTGCCATCGTTACCGCACGATCCGCGTCCATCACGGACACTTCCTGGGGAGTTGTGACGATAACGGCGTAATGCGGTTTCATTTGCTGACCTATGGAGAGTATTTCATCGCCTGTTCCGGGAGGCAGGTCTGCAATCATGTAATCAAGCTCTCCCCATTCAACATCAGCCAAGAATTGATGTATGACTTTCGATCGCATTGGTCCTCGCCAAATAAGCGGTTGTCCTTTCCTCAGGAGACCAGCCATGGAGATCATTTTTACCCCATGTTTCTCGAAGGGGAGCATTCGATCATTCATTACCATCGGATGGCCGTCCACACCAAGCATCTTAGCCACATTTGGACCCGTGATATCCGCATCGAGAACTCCCGTAGAAAATCCTTGTTCGTGAAACCCGTATGCAAGATTTACGGCGACGGTGGTTTTTCCAACTCCGCCCTTCCCGCTGAATACAGCAATCCGATGTTTTATCTTTGATATAGTCTCGGAGATTCTTTTCGCTTCCTCTTCAAATGCCTTTTGTTTTTCTACATCAGTCATGATATGTCCGCTTTGTTACGAGTTTTCTTGTGTTGATTGTAGAGCAGAACCCCATGGCCCACGGCATACCCGGAGCGCTCTGCAATGACTTCGCATTTGATTCTGAAGATGAAGTAGATGGGCCTCGTTTCATCCATCAGTGTTTCATAGTTGCCCTGACCCTTTGCGATCACGATGTCGGCTTTCTCGTACAGCTCCAGAAATTCCCGCGTGCATTCCTTCAGATCTGTCCCGGCAATCGTGCTTCCGCTCTCGATGACGGTACACATGGCATCGATGCCAATTCTTTTTGCATCTTCGAGGGTAATGTCGTTCAGGACCGGTCTTGACCGGACGGCGAATATCACGGTTCGTGGCAACAACTCAGCGATCAGAAATTTGTCGAACAATGCTTCCTCATAATTATCGCCGATGTAAAGAATCAATTCGGCTTCTTTCAGGTCCTCTTTGAAGCGCGGAAGCACGGACAGATCAATGTTGTTTGAAGTCATGTGATTGATTTCACGCTCGATGTCGAACTTCGGATTGGCGCCAAGATCTATGATATTTCCGACAATAGCGGCTCGTATGGCAACGTCAAGCTTGTCCTGCGAGCCATCCACCAATGCTCTGACATATGGGAGATACTGTTCGACTGTTGTCCTATTCTTTTCTTTGATGCTTTCGTATGGGTTTGCCACACCCAGATGCTTTTCAACAATCGACTGAATTGTTCCAGAAAACATCGGGGCGGTGTCATTCATATCAATGTCGTCTACTGCTCTGCAGACCTCCTTGACGATACTCAGCTGAAGGTCCTTGTTACCATGTGCGAGAATCTTTGAAGCACTGCAGGCTTGATTCACTATGCAAGGAATACACCGTAGGTCGAACAACATCGTTTCTTCACCTTCGCGAGGTTTGAACAACGAGGAGCTACGCATTCGATATCTGCCGACAATACCCGCTTGCAGGTATGTAAAAAGTTTTCCCGTGCTCGTTTGGTACGCGTTTGAACTGTAGCTGTAATCCATGTTCGTTCGACGGGCCGCATGCGAAGCACGTCGAATGCAATGTCCTGGTCTTGGCCATGAGAATATTGCTCCTGTGGTCAGGGGAGGAGAACTGCCATTGCAACGACAGAGGTCCACCGGCCGTCGTTGCTCCCTTCCGCTGACTGGGTAATGTTGTACGTCTTCAGGATTCTGCCGCTCATCTTGTAATATTTCTCGCGCTGATTCCAATCAACCGCAGGGTCAAATTCCACGCCGAGCGTTGTCGCGAGCATCGTCGCGGCGAGGTCCTCCGCATATTCCCCAGCACGTTCATCCGTTTCGCCAAACGCGTGGTGCTCCGAGAGATATCCGTACGCCGACTCATCGACAGGTTGGGCAGCACCGATCGAGGCAGCGATCAGACGATTGGGTTCGTTCGTAGCATTACGGGCCATGACAACGAAGGTAATTGATCCCGGTTCGAGCAGTTTCATGCCTTCCGATGCCGCGATCCGACGACACCCCGGTGGAAGGATACTGGAGACACTTACGAGGTTGCATCGTTCGACCCCCGCACTGCGCAGCGCTGACTCAAATGATTGGAGGTAGTCTTTGTGGCGCCCAATACCTTTTGTGAAAAAAACGTTCTGCGGTACGAACATCGATTGCCTCTCGTATGCCACTGCGATTGACGCGTAGCAGTTGAATGATGGGCGCCTCAAGCGTCACTCATCCATTCTATTCATCAATTCGTCCAAATCCTTTTCTCCCTGGCTTTGTGCAGCCAACGCGAGCGGAATGCGGTTCAGTGCTTGATCAAGATCGTCGCGCAGGTCCTCAAAATCCTCGCACCCGACGGAAATTCGCACCAGCTCATTGAGAATACCGGCTTGAGTGCGTTCGTGTTCCGGTATGGAGGCGTGTGTCATAGAAGCCGGATGCTCGATCAGAGATTCCACGCCGCCAAGCGACACAGCAAGCGTGAACAAGCGGACACTGTTCATCACGATCCTTCCCCCGTCCAATCCTCCTTGCACACCGAATGCGATCATACCGCCGAAGCCATCCATTTGCTTTCTCGCAAGTTCGTGATGCGGATGATCGGGCAATCCTGGATACGATACCCACGTAACCATCAGATGCTCTTTGAGGAAGCGCGCGAGCTTGAGGGCGTTCTCCTGACTTCGCTCTACGCGCAACGGCAGTGTACGCACACCCCTGAGAATCAACCACGCTTGGTGTGGATCCATGGTGCCGCCGACGAGGTTCAACACAGGCCTGATTTTCTCGAATAATACTTGATTCCCCGTAATGATCATGCCTCCCAGAACATCGCTATGGCCATTGACGTACTTGGTCAGACTGTGCACGACGATATCTGCTCCCTGCTCAAGGGGGCGCTGCAAGAATGGGCTTGCAAAGGTGTTATCAACAGCAAGAACAGCTCCGTGGCGGTGAGCAATCGACGCGGCCCCGGCAATGTCCGAAAGCTTCATCGTCGGATTGGCCGGAGTCTCCAAATAGATGATTCGTGTTGATGGGCGCACTGCGTTCTCGATTTGACTCAAATCGGAAGTATCGACAAACGTTGATTCAATGCCGAGTTTCTTGAAGATGGTCTCCAGAACGACACGGGTCGGTCCGTACACAGAATCGGTGCTCACCACGTGTGTTCCTTGTTCGAGAAGGGAGAGGAATACCGTTGTCACTGCTGCCATGCCTGTCGCTGTTGCCATTCCTCTCCAACCACTCTCAAGAGCGGTCATGTTCTCTTCCAGAGCATTCACCGTCGGATTGCCCAGGCGCGTATACACATACCCGGATGATTCTCCCGAGAAGCGTGCTGCACCTTCTTCCGCACACGAGAACGAGAATGTGGAAGTCTGGAAAATCGGGACCGACACTTCACCGAAGTGCGTTCGGTGCGGGTTACCGCCGTGGATTGCTTTTGTGGATTTGTGCATCATGATTACCTCTCTCTCGATTTGGTGTCCAGGACAGTTCTACCGTAAGAGAATTGCAGCAGCACCTGTTCGACTGACCCAGACGGTATCATAGTCTGTGACTACTTCAGCTTTCGTGGGCCTCCTGAGATGCTTCTTCTTCCCAATCGATTGTTTCGTCAGGCCTCCTGTTTTGCTCTCGGCGCTCGGATCGGCACGATGAGAGAGACAGTCAACGCCAGGATTGCGTGAAGAGAGACCAGCGTGTAACCGGTGGGGAGGTCGAAATTGTACGAAACGACGATCGCGGCAATGTTCACGACCGTGCCGATGATCCACGCGTTGATGATTGGAATCCCCTTTCTGATCCTGAGTGCGATGAGGGCGGGAGCTACCAGCAGGGCGAACACAACGAGTACTCCTCCCAGTCGCACCGCAACGGTCACCGTAATTGCAAACGTCACAAAGAAAAGCGCTTCTCTGACAAGTGCAGGCTGTTTCGCTCAGATGAGACACCTACCGCACTGGTTTGCTGGCTTTCAATCAAGCTTTCCTACGTTGTCGCGGAGTCTGCCTGCGAGATACATGTGCACCGCTTTCTCCACTTCGGTCTCATCCGTTACGATCATTTCAATGCCCCGGGCCCTCAGGTCTTCCCAGGCTCTTCGGCCCATGCCGTGGCTAATGACTACATTGCAGTCGCTCAGCCCTTCTGCGGCAGAATCATGATCATGAGGATCACCTGTGCCGCGATGATGTTCGCCATGCTGATGCCCCTCGTGGTCTCCGCGAAAGTGCCCGGTGAAGGTGTTCTGTCGCATGGACTGATGGATGATATTGCCATTCTCGATTTCGAAAATGGCGAAGTATGGACTGCGCCCGAAGTGATCAGAAATGATTTTCCCCTGTTCGGTGGCAACGGCAATCTTCATGAGGTCTTCCTTTCCTTGTTGATTCGTTTCATAATCTGATCTTCCGATCGTATTACAGTTCTTGAGGCAGCTTCTCCCTCTCTCGGAGGGTCACAACAGGACCATAATCGAGAATCAGCACTCCATTCAAACGATCTCATGTTGAATGACCCGCGCCATAAGACCGCTCAGGTCCCGGGTGAGTTCTCTTCCTGCTGGATCGATTCCGCAGGCCACGATCGACTCGTTGCGGGTTACTCTTACTCCCACGTTGGGAAGGCTCAGGCAACCCTCCAAGAGGGACGCTTCTCCTCGTCGGTCAAGAATCTCGGGATTGATGAGCGACAGAAGCCCTTCACCGATGTCGGCGATGATCAATCGTCGCATCACCCCTATTTGTGGCGCGGCCAGGCCGATCCCATCACGATTGTACATGATTCTCGCCATTTCTCCTAGCAAGGCGCGTACTGATTTGCAGACGTCCGCGACGGGCAACGCCGTTCACCGGAGGATGGGGTCGGGGTACTCTCTCAGGGGAGATCGCGTCTCAATCCGCTTGAGCTTCGTCTCGTCATTCATATCACTTCCTTGGTCGAGAAGATTTCTTTGCTTGGCTCTCCTTCAGAAGCTGATGATGGTATGACCCCTCGCGCAACATCTTCGTGCCGCACGCGGGGCACGTCTCTTCCTGACAAGGAACTCCACGACGATGGGGGATTCTCTGTCCGCATTTCGGGCAGAGGCAGTGCCCGCCCGTTCCCATTCCTTGTCTTTGCTCCTGTCGCATGAGTGCTCCTCCCAGAAATAAACCAAGGGTGTTGGTGTGTTCCCGCCTAGCTATAAGCCTGGCGCGTATGTTCATCTGTGAGTATCGATGCCAAAGCTGCCTTCCACTCCGGGGATCTCCACGTGCCCAGCTTCATATGGATCTCGAAGTAGCTTTGCGGGATCGGATGAGTCCCCACGACCACATCCATTCCGTACTTTGTTTTGACGAAATCCTGGAAATGGAAGAGATACGGGCAGGGAGGATATCCAACGACGAGTCCCGTGGCAAAGTGAACGACCTGGGCGCCGTTCTTCTGCATTTCGGCCGGAGCATATTCAACGTTGCCTCCCGGGCATCCTGCACAGGTGGTGTAGCCAACAAGTTCTACGTTCTGGTCCTTGTACGTGTGGAACGCGCCTTCGCGGTTGCGCAACGCCCTCAAGCATTTTCCACCGGCACAGGTGTGATAGCGGTGACAGATGATGATTCCGATCCTCACGAGTCCGTGCATGACTGATCTCCGGCTATGTTGTTGGAGGAACTGTAGTCGTAATTGAAAACCATTTTCAATAAGCGGCAAAAAAAATTATGCTTCTCTCTTGCAGCGCGAGCACTTCCCATAGAATTGAATCACATGCCCCGTGATTTGAAACCCGTGCTTCTTGGAAAGCTCTCTCTCCACTTTCTTCAGGAGCTCAAGTTCCTCGTCGACGAAATCGTCATAGTCGATGACGCGTTTGCAGATCGTGCAGACGAGGTGATGGTGATGACCCAGTTTCGTCAGACTCTCGATGAGTTCGTAGCGGCTGCGACCGTCCCCGAAATGCAGTTTCGTCACGACCCCCATTCCTTCTAAGAGATCAAGGGTGCGGTAGACCGTCGTCAGTCCGACATTCGGGTGCGCCTTATGGACTTGCATGTAGACTTCCTCTGCCGAGACGTGCTCCTTCGTACCGGCCAGAACATCGATGATTATTCTCCGGGGTTCAGTGATGCGCAAGCGCTTCTTCCGCAGACTTGCATGCAACTCGAGGGTTTTCGCGTTGCTCATGGTCGCCTTATTGAAAATGGATACCGTTAGCAATAACAATCGCTGTGCCATTGAACCAACGACGCGGCAACGTGGTTTTCAACCCCTTGCTGCTCGGCGTTCACCTGCGGGAGGCGTGAACTGCTACTGCCTTCCCGCATTTGGGAGCGCGTCTTTCTATTCTCGGAATCAAGAACAGGAGACTTTCACGTGTGTCCTGCAAAGACTCGCCGGAATCCCGCTAAGGGACGCAGAGCAAATCTGCCGGGATAAGGCCATGCTTTCCATGATGTGCATCGCGTGCTCCCGCTACGAAAAGGAATCGCCCCACGCAGTTGGGGCGTTTTCCTTTTCGGCAGTATCAGAACAGAACCAGGTGTCCTGTTGATCCCGTCACGACGCCGTCGTGACGGGAGAAATCCCGCCGTTGTTTGGCGGGACTTGCCCCGCTTGTTCTTGGAGCGGGGCCCTCGACCTTTGATCCTTCGACTCACGCAATTGCGGAGGGATCGGTTCTGATGCCTTCCAGGTTGCGGAGAAATTTGAGGTGCACGTGTGCATAACTTCCGGCACAGCGGCTTGCGAAGAGTCTGAATCTGAACCATCGTAACGACTACACGCTCCAGGCTGCCTGAACAAGAAAGCTGTCAATGCGTCCATGAGCAACGGGCAGCGGCGTCCCACGAGCGCTCTGCAATGTGGTCATAACACCATCTGCCGACGAATCCGGCAAAATGACCGGGCATCGATTCGTATTGCAGGAGGAAGGCCCGAATTGGCTGCCATTCTTCGTACTCTCGCAGCGTCCCTCATCGTTGTCTTTGTCGTGATGCACGTGTATCTTATCACACCGGGTCTCACGTTAACTTCAAACATCCGAGTTATGATGGCGGGAACCGAGGATATCGATGAAGAAGAAAGACCAATGGCCAGCGATTCCCCTCATCCCAAGCCCGGTGCTTGAGCATCAATGGCATGAAGGCGCGCCGAGAAGAGGAACCTTGTTGGCCTATGCTGCATCTAACGAGTAGACTATGGGTCCATTGAAGACGAGGAAACGATGAGTCTGATCGAATTAGAGAATGTCACGAAGGTGTATCGGACGGGTGAAGCATCAGTGAAAGCGCTGAAAGGAATTTCGCTTCAGCTCGAGAAACAAACGTTTGTTTCCTTCATTGGCCCATCGGGGAGCAGAAAATCAACACTCCTGAACCTCATCGGCGTTCTCGACAGGCCGACGCGAGGTACGATTCGCGTCAACGGAACGGAACAGATTGGCTCGCAGCGAGCGTTTTCCAAGCATTTTGAACGTGTCCAACGTTATGGCAGTTTTTGTCAACGTATCCCTGGATCAGCGACACATACCAAGCCACGACTGCTATCAACTTTTCGGCCACATTTCAAGAAGTCTGACCGATCTGTATGATCACTAGGACGTCAAAGAAGAGGAGAGGAAACGAGGCCATTCCCAGCGCGCCCACGGATGCTATCCTCGAGAGCATCTCTGACGGGGTCTTTACGGTGGAGCCAGAATGGCACATCACGTCATTCAACCGGGCGGCGGAGGAGATCACGGGTATCCACCGCGCAGAGGCCATCGGCCGGCACTGCTCGGAGGTGTTCCGCTCGAGCATGTGCGAAGTCGATTGCGCATTGAGACAGACATTGAAGACGGGAAAGCCGATCATCGGCAAGGCGGCGTACATCATCAATGCGGACGGGGTCCGCATCCCTATCAGCGTTTCGACCGCGGTGCTGCGCGATGCCGAAGGCCGGGTCATCGGTGGAGCAGAGACCTTCCGGGATCTCCGCGAGATCGAGGCCTTGCGACAGGAACTCGAGGGGAAATCCCGGGTAGGCGAACTTGTCAGTCGAAGCCCTCTCATGCAGAAACTCTTCGAGGCTCTCCCGGCCATCGCAGCCAGTCCCAGCACAGTGTTGATTCTTGGTGAGACCGGGACTGGAAAGGGATTAGTTGCCCGGACAATTCATTCGTTGAGCTCACGGTCGAAGGGTCCATTCGTCGCCGTAAATTGTGGGGCACTACCGGACACGCTGCTCGAATCGGAGCTCTTCGGGTACAAGGCGGGTGCATTCACCGGTGCGAACAAGGACAAGCCCGGGCGTTTCGCCGTAGCCGAAGGGGGAAGCATCTTCCTGGACGAGATCGGAGAGGTGAGTACGGCGGTCCAGGTTCGGCTTCTTCGTGTGCTTCAGGAGCGGACCTATGAACCACTGGGAGCAACCCGTTCCGAGACCGCCAAGGTACGAATCATCGTCGCCACCAACACGGATCTGGTCGAACAGATGCGCAAGGGGACTTTCCGCGAGGACCTGTACTACCGTGTGAACGTCGTCCGAGTTGAGTTGCCGCCGCTGCGCCGACGAAAAGAGGATATCCCCCTCTTGGTGGAACAGTTCATTGATCGGTTCAACCGGTTGCAGCAGAAGTCCATCCAGGGAATCACGGACGAGGCTCTCTCCTTGCTCATGGCTCATCGCTGGCCAGGAAACGTGCGCGAATTGGAAAACGTGATCGAGCGGTCCTTCATCCTGTGCAACAGAGGCTTTATTGGCATTAAACATCTCCCGGAGGAACTGACAGGCGGTGCGGCAGCTGTTTCCTCTTCTAACATGAGGATGACGCGGGATCTGCTGGAGACACAGGCCATTCGAAACGCGCTGGGACACAATTCCTTCAGTCGTCTCGCCGCAGCCAAAGAACTCGGCATACACAAGAGTACCCTGTTTCGCAAAATGAAAAAGCTGAGAATCTCGCTCCCAAAAGAAGACGGCCGTTCACACCGCAAGCAGCAACAGTAGCGTTCACGCACCCCGTCTTTCGAGATTGAGTCGTATGATTGCGACCGTCGTCGCTTCAAAGCCCTCCACGTAATCCGCGATAAATTCCATCTGCTGAAACACTTAGGAAGCCCTCTGCCCATGACGTCCGCCTTGGCACGATGAGTGCAGTATTATTGCTGTGGACACCATTCAATACAGTGCAGACGTACGATGAAAGCCGCATTTGCGACATGGAATAATCGAATCGCGCCGGTCTTTGACGTTGCCCGACGGATTCACCTTGTGGAAACCGAGGCTGGCAAGGCAGTCCGCGAAACGCAGGTAGCGCTGGTGGATGATCTGCCGGTTCAGAAGGCGATTCGCTTAGCGGAGCTTGGGGTCGGCACTCTGGTGTGCGGTGCCATCTCCAGACCGCTGCAAGTCACAGTCGCCGCACAAGGTATTCAGATCATTCCCTTTGTGGCTGGCGATCTGCGGGAGGTGATCCAGGCTTGGCTTGCGGGAGCCCTTGATTCGGACTCCTTTGCTATGCCGGGCTATTTTGGGGTCGGTCGACGTAGACTTAGGGGCATGTATGACATCTACCAGGAGGAACACATCATGAAAGGAAGAAGAGGCAGCGGAATGGGACAAGGAGGCGGTCGTCGTCAGGGCCGCGGTGGTCAGAGACCAGGCAGCATGGGCGCCCCCGTCGCTGCCGGATCCGTCGGCTACTGTGTCTGCCCTCAATGCGGACTGAGGGAACCACACGAACGCGGGTTGCCGTGCGTCGAGCGCAAATGCCCGAAGTGCGGAACCGCGATGAGCAGGGAATAATAGTCAATCCATGAAGAAAGGAGCACAGGAAAATGCCACGAGGAGATAGAACTGGACCCATGGGAATGGGAGCGATGACCGGCCGCGGGGCCGGTTACTGCGCAGGTTTTGGAATTCCGGGATACGCAAATAACGCAGTTGGTCAAGGCTTCGGAGGTGGACGCGGCTTCTGGGGTCGCGGTTTTGGCGGTGGCCGCGGATGGCGACATCATTTCTATGCCACCGGTCTGCCCGGCTGGGCGCGGATCGGTGGGTATGCCGCGCCTTACATGACGCCCGATCCAAAGATGGAGAAGCAGGGGCTCAAGAACCAGGCGGAAGCATTGCAAGCGGAACTGGACCTCATCAAGAAGCGTCTCTCTGAGATCGAAAGCGAAACCCCTGAACAGTGAGGGACTCGACACTTGTCGCCATCGCGTGCATGCAAGCGTCTTGATCAGCGCGGTCACGCGGCCGGACTTCCGACATACAAGGAGAAGGATCCGTGAAGATAGTCTTTACAGTATCAGGGGACGATCTCAACGCCCCTCTGGACAGCCGCTTCGGGCGAGCCCAAAAGTTCCTCGTTTACAACCTGGAAAGCAAAACGTTTGACGTGGTTGACAACCAGGAAAACCTCAATGCGGCCCAGGGAGCGGGAATCCAGTCAGCAGAAACAGTGGCTCGGCTGGGAGCAAAGGTTGTTGTCACGGGACATTCCGGCCCGAAGGCCTTTCGTGTTCTTACTGCCGCTGGAATAACAGTTTACCATAGCGATGCGCACACAGTGGCCGAGGCCCTCGAGCAATATCTCTCTGGAAAGCTCACCGAGGCGAAAACTGCGGATGTGGTGTGATTCTCATCAGGCTGCTGTCCGAGCTCGAACCATCTCTCTCTGGCCGACAACGCAGGCCATTGTTGCTTTCTGTTCAAGGTCGAGTGCCACGTGATCGGGGCCCATCTCGGGCTGCCGGAGGGAGTTCACGCACCGGAGCGATCCTGCACCAGACTTCCGAGTTCAGGAGACTGTTGGTGACAAGAAAACCAGAGGGAGGCGTCTCGTGATTCTCGCGGTCGCTTCAGGCAAGGGTGGAACCGGTAAGACAACGGTATCGGTGAACATGGCGTGCATGTTCGGTTCCGACGTGCGGCTTCTGGATTGCGACGTGGAAGAGCCGAATGCCCACCTCTTTCTCAAGGGCGACCTGCGAGAGGAGAAAACAGTCACCATTCCGGTTCCGCACGTCGATGAATCCCGTTGCGACGGCTGTGGTGAATGCAGCAAGTTCTGCGAGTTCCACGCCATCGTTTCGTTCGGGGCCGTGCCTCTCGTGTTCCCTGAGATGTGTCACGGTTGCGGGGGTTGCGTGAAGGTGTGTCCCCTGAAGGCGATTCATGAAGTTGAGAGGCGCATAGGGGTCATCGATACAATCCATGCGGGGAATATCACGTTGATTCAAGGCCGGCTCGACGTTGGCGAAGCTATGGCTCCGCCGCTTATCCGCGCGGTGAAGGCCCGCCTGCAAAACGGAGTGCCTTCGATCCTTGACGCACCTCCGGGAACCTCCTGCCCGGTCATCACGACGATTCGGGGAGCAGACTTCGTGGTGCTCGTCACGGAACCGACACCCTTCGGCCTGCACGATCTGAAACTCGCCGTGGACATGGTCCGGGAACTGGGGATTCCCTTCGGCGTGGTGGTCAATCGTGTTGGGATCGGCGATGAGAGGGTCCATTCGTTCTGTAGGGAAGAAAACATCCCCATTCTCCTGGAAATCCCGGATGACCGGCGGATCGCTGAGGCCTACTCCAAGGGAAGAGTTATTGTGGAGGCGCTGCCGGAGTATCGCGAGCTTTTCCAGAGCCTGATAGAGAAAACAATGGATTTGAAGAACGCCGAGAGGATCTAAGCCATGCCGACTTACGAATACGAATGTGAAACATGTGGTCTGAGGTTTGAGCGTTGGCAAGCGTTCACGGAAGAACCGATCGCGGAATGCCCGGAATGCCACGGGAAGGTACGCCGGATGGTCAGTGGTGGGGCCGGGTTCATCTTCAAAGGATCCGACCACGGCCACATAGGAGCTCGCGGAGGCGAATGTGGCTTCGAACACACCGGCAAGACCTGCTGCGGGCGAACTGAGCGGTGCGAACAACCGACTTGCAGCAAATAAGGAGCAGACGAATGAGTTCCCCTTCGGCATCAATGAGAATCGGTCCGATTGAAGTCAACAATCGCATCGCCATGGCGCCGATGAAGACAGCTTTTGGTACAGAAGACGGACACGTCACCGAGCGGATGATTGCCTATTTTCGCCGTCGCGCTCAAGGCGGTGTAGGTCTCATCTTCACGGAGCCTTTATACATTGATAAAAGAGGACGGGAACACCCCAAACAACCGGGTATTGAGGGGGACGAAAAAATCAAGGGCCTGCGCGAGCTGGCAGACGCGATACACGACGAAGGAACCAAGGTCTTCGCGCATCTGAATCACGGTGGCCGTGCAGCAGCACCAAGAGCATCGGGCAACCCTCCTGAAGCTCCTTCAAAGGTCATCTGCCCTCGGATTGGAACGGAACCGGTAGAGCTCTCGGGAGAGCGTATCATTGAACTCGTGAATGCATTTGCACACGCCGCACGAAGGGCGAGGGACGCAGGATTTGACGGCGTAGAACTACAGTACGGTCTCGGCTACCTGGTCTCGCAATTTCTCTCACCTTTTACAAACCTGAGAACCGATGCATACGGCGGGAATCTCGCTAAACGAACTCGCTTCGCCCAGGAGGTTTTCGAAGCGGTTCGTACGGAAGTAGGGAAGGATTTCCCTGTGAGCGTGCGCATTTCAGGGTCTGAGAAATCGCCGAGAGGGTTGGAGTTCGGTGACGCCAGAGAACTGGCGTTGCGTCTTGAGTCGTGGGGCGCGGATCTCATCCACATTGTCACGGGCTCCACATGCGATAGTTTGCCGTGGTATTTCCAACATATGGTTCTCCCGCTCGGAGTCAATGAGACCCTCGCGGCTCGAATCAGAGCGGTGGTTCGTGTGCCGGTGATGGCCGCGGGGCGGTTAGGGGATCCCTCCCTCATACGTGAATTCTTGGGCAAGGAGAAGGTGGATATGATTGCATTAGGACGCCCCTTGCTTGCAGATCCTGATCTTCCGAATAAAATGTTCCTGGACAAGGATGATGAGGTCAGGCTCTGTGGCCAGTGCCTTCAGGGATGCTTAACAGGAGTGAACTCGGGAGCAGGGATTGGCTGTAACATCAATCCCGAAGTGGGCCGCGAGGGCGACAAAGTGGCTCCGGCAAAAAGGTCGTTACATGTGGTTGTGGTGGGAGGTGGGCCTGCGGGGATGCAGGCTGCTCTCACGTCGCGCCAACGGGGACATCGTGTCACGTTGTTCGAGAAAAAGCAGCTCGGCGGCCAATTCGCTCTAGCCTTCTTACCCCCGGCCAAACAGAGACTCCAATTATCTCTTCGATCTGTGATTTCAGAGGTCATGCGATCAGGAGTTGATATCCGTCTGCAGGAAGCTACCCTGAAAACTCTGACGGATCTCCAGCCGGGTTTTGTCATCATCGCCACTGGCTCAAAGCCGATCATTCCAAACATCCCGGGACTGGAGAATCCGATCACCGCCGGCGAGGCCCTCACGGAGAACCGGGAAATGGGAAACAGAGTCCTGGTCATCGGCGGAGGCATGGTCGGAATGGAAGTCGCGGAGTTCTTGGCCCAGAAAGGAAGCCCATGCGTCGTCATTGAGATCCTCGAAGATGTCGCCCAGGACATGGTTCCGCTCAGCCGTGGCTTGATGATGAAGCGATTATCCGTTCTTCCCGTTGAAATACACACTCTGACCAAATTATTGCGTATCGAGAACCGTCACGCGATAGTCGAGCACGATGGGAATGAATACGATCTTGGGGCTTTTGACAGCATCGTTGTTGCCGTCGGCAATCAGACGTTTGACCTCTTAAGCGATGACCTGCGACGAAAAGGAATAGCTGTTGGAGTTGCTGGCGACGCAGTGGAACCTTCGTGTATCCACAAAGCTGTGATCTCCGGGCACGAAGTCGCCCTTACAGTTTAACTTGCGGAGGGCGCTTGGACCAGAAACGCCTCCAAGCAAACAAACCGAAAGAACTTATTGTCATCAGCGGCAAGGGCGGAACGGGTAAAACCAGCCTGACCGCGTCATTTGCCGTGCTGGCCAACCGGCCGGTTATTGCTGATTGCGATGTCGATGCCGCGGACCTGCATTTGCTCCTTGCACCCCAGGTCACAGAGCGGCACGAGTTTCGCAGCGGGCATCAAGCCGTCGTCCGTGATGAGGAATGCATTAGCTGCGACGTATGTCTGCGTTATTGTCGGTTCGATGCCATCAAGGTGAACAGGACATCAACTGGTAGGGAGATGTTTTCCATTGATCCTATCGCCTGCGAGGGTTGCGGCCTGTGTGTCCGGTTCTGCCCAGTAGAGGCCATTGATTTTCCTGAGCGCAGGTGCGGCGAATGGATGGTTTCGGATACCCGCTGCGGCCCGATGGTCCATGCCCGGCTGGGTGTGGCAGCCGAGAATTCAGGCAAGCTGGTCTCCACGGTCCGCCGTGAAGCCTGTCGCATCGCCGAGGAGGAAAATCGTCCCTTGGTCATCGTGGATGGCCCTCCAGGGATCGGCTGCCCGGTGATTGCATCGGTGACGGGCGCTTCGTTCGTGCTGGTCGTTACGGAACCCACGGTCTCGGGTGAACATGATCTGGAGCGTGTTCTCTCCCTGATACGGCACTTCGACATTCCGGCGGCGGTGTGCGTGAACAAATGGGACCTGAACGCCGAGATGACGGAAAGAATCGAGGGAAATGCTTACCGGATGGGCGCGCAGATCGCTGGCCGCATCCGGTACGACCGCGCCGTAACTCTGGCGCAAATGCGGGAGCGGGCAGTGGTGGAGCTGGACTCGCCCGCGGCGGCAGATATCCGCAGAATCTGGGGACATATGATACAGAGTGCATTTGTAGATGGAGCCACATAGGGTGACGCGAGGTCGACTGGGTCAAACGGATGGCCGAGCCATGAGTCCTCACCTGATGCTTAGCGGAACTCAAAAGGACGGCATTGCCGTCAACGTAATGAATTCGACAAATCTCGAACGGGGCTTGGCGGGCGCGCTCGAAGCAGGTGAGAACGTTTGTGACCATTGAAGGAGCGACGAGTATGAGCGTCAGGGATAGGGATGATGAGTGACTTGAGACGGTCTTACTATAACGGGTTTTCCAGCTTCTACGACCGCTTCATCGACCTCCATTCCCGCGATAAGCAGGGTCTGGCCAGGAGATTTCTCGCAGATCAGCTGCCTTTGGTAGAAGGTGCATCGATCCTCGATCTCTGCACAGGAACGGCTACGCTCCTGTCGCACCTGCAGGCGAAAGTTGGTCTTGATGGACGCGTGGTCGGCATGGATTTTTCGAGGGGCATGCTAAAGGTGGGCCGTGACAAGGTGAAGAGCTTCGTCAATATCCATCTGGTGGAAGCCGACGCAAGACACCTCCCCTTTGCACCCGGCGCCTTCGACGCGGTCACCTGTTCGCACGCCTTTTATGAGCTCAAGGGGCAAACGCAGGACAGGGCGTTGCGGGAGATCCTTCGCGTCCTGAGGCCGAAGGGCGCCTTCCTCATGATGGAACATGACGTGCCCATGAACCCCTTCGTAAGGGCCCTCTTTTACCTTCGCCTCGCCCTCATGGGCACTAGAAGGGCCGTCTCCATCCTTCGCCACGAGCAAGAACTTTTGGGAAGATACTTCGGGCGCGTTGAGAAGGTTGTGGTGCCACCCGGACGGTCCAAGATCCTGATCTGCTGGAAATGAGGCTTGTGCCAATCAAGACAATCATGCACCGCGAGGGATATAAAATCGTCTTCCGGTTGGCGCTCACGGCCCTCATCGTCACTCTCGCTTCTCTGACGCTGGCAAGTGGATGGGTCGGTTTAAGTTTGTGCGTTGTGTCTTGGGGATGCATGGGGCTGGTCGTCTTTTTCTTTCGTGATCCGGAGCGTCACACACTGAGCGGTGCAAGAGAAGTCATATCGCCTGCCGACGGCAGGGTGATCGGCATTGATGAGGTCGATGAAAACGAATTCATACGCGGTCGCGCGCTGAAGGTGAGCATCTTCATGTCGGTGTGGAATGTTCACGTCAACCGCGTACCTCTTGAAGGTGTTGTCAAGTACTTTCGCTACCAACATGGCCGCTTTCATGTGGCCTCGTCGCCCAAAGCTTCGATAGAGAACGAGCAAGCCGTTATCGGTATCGAGTCGCCTTGGGGTAAGATACTGGTCAAGCAAATTGCCGGCATTCTCGCGCGGCGTGTTGTGTGCAATTTGCATGAAGGACAGAAGGCACGACGGGGTGAGCGATTCGGTATTGTCAAATTCGGCTCTCGGTTGGAAGTTTTTGTCCCCATGAATACCAAGACCAAGGTAAGACTGAAGGAAAAGGTGCGAGCAGGAGAAACCACTATCGCTTCTATGGGTGAAGGTTCGGAGTGAGAAATGAGTGAACAAGGGATCTTATCATCGACCTCGACGGCGGGCCGAAGGTGAATCCCGATCCGAGCCCGCCTACGGGCGACGTGGAGAAGATCAGCGAGGTTTTGGAAGCGCTGCTGGCCTCAGAGGCTGGTTCCTGAGCCATTCTATCTGCGGGAAAAGCTGTTGACAGTCACAAACGAACGCATTGGTAACTTATGACACACAAGTCATTACAATTAAGGCTGTACCCGGATACGGTTCTGCGTACGAAGGCATTGCCGGTCGGAGATGTCGACGGCGCGGTTCGTGCCTTGATGAAGGCAATGACCAGACTCATGCGCGCACACAAGGCAATCGGATTGGCCGCGTCGCAGGTGGGGATAGCACAACGAGTGATCATTGCCGATATCGGTGAGGAATTGCTCGCGCTGGCCAATCCCGAGATCTGTGCTCCGGAGGGCGAGGAGCATTTCCAGGAAGGCTGCCTGAGCCTTCCCAACATCCATGTTGATGTCCGGCGCGCGCACTCAGTAGTTGTGCGCGGCCTCGGCGCCGACGGGAGGGAAGTGGAGCAGGAAGTACGCGGGCTCCCAGCCCGCGTGATACAGCACGAAATCGATCATCTGAACGGCGTGCTCATCATCGATCACGGGCCCGCGATCGTCACCATCGAGGATGATCAGCATGGGTAGAAGCCGGAAAATTGCTCACTTGTTGATGTCCAGAGCCGCATGGTTCTTCTGCGTAGTTATTGCGCTGGGCGGCATGTTCTTTCTCTGCACAAAAGGTACCATCATGACAGCAAATGCCCATCAAAACGACGTGGTGCAAAGAGACATCCCTACTGTCCGTCTCACGGTTGTGTACGACAACAATCCAATGCCCGCCGGCCTGCGAACTGCATGGGGATTCGCTTGCGTCATCGAAACGGGCGAGACCAAGGTGCTGTTCGATACCGGAGGGGAGGGCCCTCTCCTTCTGGAAAACATGCGCAGGCTGGGAGTTGACCCGGCGGATATCGACCTGGTGGTTCTTTCCCACGCTCACGGTGACCACACCGGCGGGCTGTCCGACTTTCTCCACATACATCCCCGCCTTCCAGTCTGTTTTCCCCGCTCTTTCCCGAAGTATCTCTCCCAGGAGATCAAGAACGCAGGCGCAACCCCCGTTCGTGTCTCCTCGTTTGCGGAAATTCAGCCCGGGATTTTCACCTTGGGGGAGTTCGGGGGTACGATCCCAGAACAAGCCCTTGCCGTCCGGACCGCGAGAGGTCTTGTCATTGTCACTGGCTGCGCGCATCCGGGCATCATGACGATCGTCTCACGGGCAAAGAAGGTGTTCGGCGTGGAACCTCTGCACCTGGTGATAGGCGGATTCCATCTTCTCCGCTCCTCAAGAGAGGCGATTCTGGAAATCGTTAAGGGCTTCAGGGAAGCCGGAGTCCAAAGAGTCGCCCCCTGCCACTGCACCGGTGATACGGCCCGATTGATATTCAGCGAAGCATATGGCAAGAACTACGTTGCGATCGGGGTAGGCGCAACGATTGAGATAGTATCTTCAGAGCCACCAATCAAATAGTCATCACTTGCATCCACACGTCAAAGAAACGTCCACAGACAAGAATTGCACCAGCAAGGGGTAGACAATGGACTTGAGCAAAACGGCCATCACCTACAGGCCTATTGGCGTCATTCGCAGCGAGAATGTTTCTCCGGAGAAAACACCCATCCAGCCGGCCTACGCGAAGGGCTGCGAGGGGCAGGCGGTGATATTCCAGGAGTTTGCGGACGGCTTGCGCGACCTGGAAGGCTTCTCTCACGTTTACGTCATCTACCACTTCCACCAGGCGGGACCTGCGAAGCTGATCGTAAAGCCGTTCCTGCAAGACACTGAGCATGGAGTTTTCGCAACGCGCGCGCCCTGTCGCCCCAATGCCATCGGATTGAGCGTGGTGGAGCTGGTTCGACGCGAAGGGAACGTGCTTCATCTCGACGGTGTGGACATCCTTGACGGAACGCCGCTCCTGGACATCAAGCCATACACGGTGAAGTTTGACTGTCTCGAGACGACTCGCAACGGCTGGCAGGACGACGTGGATGACAACACAGCGCACCAGAGGGGAAGACGCGGATACTGCAAGGGAATGGAATCATGATTCTCGCGGTCGCTTCAGGCAAGGGCGGAAAAGACAAGAGTGCCAGTCAGCCTGGTGAGGGTGTACGATTCCGATGTGCGCCTGATGCACTGAAATGTGGAAGAACCCGACGCTCAATTGTTTCTCGAGGGCGCGTCGTGATTTGTGATGAACAGGAGGTATTGACTCTCGTGGAGATCCCAGACGATGGGAGTATAGGCGACGTAGATTCTCGTGGACCACTCATCATCACTCCTCCAGGGATTTTTGCGCCTCATTCGAGAGGCTGCTCGAATAGTCGGTGGGAGTGAAAAGCAGCACGAAAGGATGAGTCATGCCGATCTACGAATATGAGTGCGAGAGAAGATCATGAGCGTCAGGAGCACATGCGGAAAGGATAAGTCCGCTTTTGGCGTCATTCTGTCTTCTTACGCCCGTCCTGCCTTCCAGGGCAAGGAATTACAGGGCGTGTCAGAAACAAGATGAATGTAAACCGTACGTAAGTGAACGACCAGATCCTGCGTAAGCCAAGAGAAACTCTAGCGCAAGGATCGTCGGCTCATGTGGAATTACCTCGATTCAAAGGAGCACAACGTGGAAAACACAATTCACAAGGACTTCTCGCCCATAGCGCTCGACCATGCTCAACATCCGCGACACATTGGACCGCTTTCAGAGTTCGCCGGTTGTGCGCATATCAAGGGTCCCTGCGGGGATACCATGGTCTTCTGGTTGGCTGTCCGAGACCATACGATAGAAAAGGCGACGTTTGTCACCGACGGCTGCGGTACATCGCGAGCCTGCGGCAGCATGGCAACATGTCTGGCGGAAGGCAAACGGGTGGAAGAAGCGATGGCCGTTTGCCAGGACGATATCCTCAAAGCTCTCGGGAACATGCCGAAGGATGGCGAACATTGCGCCCTTCTTGCGGCCAACACCCTTAAAGCGGCCTGCGAGAACTACTTGTCGCAGGGCAAAGCACGAGTGTGAGCCATTTGTCTATCTTGAAACCGACGCATTATTACAATCGGGGACGTAATGTCAGTCTTAGCCTGAGGATCCCTTTTGAAATTACCATGAACGAATAAAGCAAACGCGCCAGAACATTGCATAAAACCAATAACGAAGGAGAACAAACCATGTCAATCCACAGTGACTCTATAATCTCTCTTCACAAAACGACCCTGGCGCTTTCGGGTGTTCGAGCTTTCGCTTTTCAAGCGTTACTCCTCTGTGCGGCTGTCGTTCTACCGGTCGCTGCCCACCTGTCAGGCGCACCTGTAAGAGCTCTCCTGCCGATGCACTGGCCGGTGATACTAGCCGGCCTGGTCTATGGATGGCGTAGTGGCGTCTTGATTGGTTTTCTGGCTCCCATCGTGAGTTATTTCCTGTCCGGCTTTCCCTTGCCGCACATGCTTCCATCAATGACGCTCGAACTGCTGACCTACGGGTTGGGGGCTGGAGTGCTCCGAGAGGTGCTGCACCTCAATCCGTTCGTCTCTGCAGCGATTGCTCTGCTGCTGGGAAGGATTGTTTTCATGCTCTCCGTTCTCCTGAGTGGAGCTGTGGTGGCAAATCAACTCCAGTATTTCCGGGCGGCGCTGCTCCCCGGACTTGTGGCCGCGGTGTGCCAGATCGCCCTGCTTCCGCTTCTTGCCGAATGGTGGATCAGGCAAGAGAAGTGGCGCAGGATGAACGACTAGCGGTGGAGCAGACATGGACAGTCCGGAGCACAACGAGGGCTCTCTTCAAGACGTGAGGAATCTTCTACCGTTCGTATGTTCGATCGCGAACGACGGCATGAAACACCATGAGCTTCTGAATGCAGGTCAGAGTGCGGGGATGCGATGTGGTTTCGTGAGCCTTCAGCCGGGACAGAACGTCGGCTCACATAGCACTCGGAACAACGAGGAACTTCTGGTTATCCTCGATGGATCCGGAGAGGTTGACCTGGCGAGAGTCGGCTGGCGGAGAGTTCATAAGAGTTGTGTCGCGTACATTTCTCCTGATACTCGACACGATGTCTTCAACACCTCTTCCGAGCCGCTGCGGTACGTGCATGTCGTCTCACACTGCGGAGGATAGGGAGAGAACCGGAGAAGAAAGCGTACGACGAGGTTCTCACGCGCAATAGTTCTTCTCCCACAGAGCCGGGAGCAGGTCGGTCCGCCGATCTATCAATGAGCAGTGTTTGCGGAACAGGGGCATGAAGGAAGGCGCGTTGACAGGGAGAAGAATACTCTTCATTCTGCTTCCAGGGCGATTTCGTGATGAGGAGTATGAGAAGCCGAGGGCGCTCTTCGATGCTTGGGGCGCCCACGTCACCGTCGCTTTTACATCGCGAGCGTCGGCAAAAGGAATGCTGGGTGCAGTGTCACTCCGGAGGCGTCGCTCGAAGATGTGAAGTCGGCTGACTTCGACGCGATCTTGTTGGTTCAAGAATAATGGAAAGTCAAGCTGGAGCAAATGGTAGCTGACGAGGCCGGTCATGCACGGGAACTACGTTGCCTGCTCAAGGGCTCGCGGTGACTGCGGGACCTGTGAATCCTTCCCCCACAACCAAGCATCCAATCAACGGTCACTCTCGTTGACTGATGAGAACATATGCCAAGGACGCAGCCCTTTGACGAACATCTCGATGAGTATGAACAGTGGTTTGAGCGACATCGCTATGTCTACTTGTCCGAGATAGAAGCCATCCGGCACTTTGTTCCCAGAGGCGAGAGAGGGATTGAGATCGGCGTTGGCAGCGGAAGGTTTGCTCTGCCGCTGGGGATCAAAGAAGGGATAGAGCCATCCGCTGCGATGCGGGAGTTCGCGGCACGACAAGGCATTACGGTTTATGAAGGAGTTGCAGAGAATTTGCCCTTGCCGGATGACTCCTACGATTTTGCACTGATGGTTACGACCATCTGTTTCCTGGATGATGTTCTGAAATCGTTCCGCGAAATACACCGAGTACTGAAGCCAGCCGGTTCCTTCATTATCGGCTTGGTCGACAAAGACAGTCCGCTGGGGAAGTTGTATGAAAGAATGAAAGAACAGAACAAGTTCTATCGAATAGCGACATTCTACTCTGTGGACGCAGTGATTGGTTATTTGCGGGAAACGGGTTTTGGAGATATCGAGATCGTGCAAACGGTTTTCGGTGATCTGGTGTCGATCGCCGAGATTCAACCTTTCAAAGAAGGATACGGCGAGGGCGGATTCGTCGCCATCAAAGCAGCAAGGCTGGATTGAATGCCGATCGATATTACGATGCTTTGATCGGGTTTACTCTCGAGGCAAGCCATGCCAGAATTTACGTTCAGCATTGCAAAGCCAACAACACCAAGCGAGTTGGGGAATGAGTATGATAGAGTTTGCGGCATTCCCATGACAGTGATGAATGGGGAAAGAAGCTTCTACGGTGCTTTGGACGACGAGGAATACATCGATGAGACTCTGAAGCTGGCATGAAGCTCAAAAGCTTGGCCGTGTCTCATGCAGCCGGGGTAAGGAAGCAAGATTATTATGGCAGGCAAAGTCTCTGCGGTGAATCATGATTACTTTTGGTCCAATTCCATCGAGACGTTTGGGACGCAGCTTAGGTATCAATAACATTCCCCCAAAGGTCTGCAGCTATTCCTGTGTGTATTGTCAAGTGGGTCGCACCATGAAGATGCAGATGGAGCGACAGGCGTTTTATGAGCCGGAGAAATTGTTGGAAGATGTGGAGAAAAAGATAACCGAGGTCCAAGAGGCTGGAGAATCGATCGATTACCTCACGTTTGTGCCCGACGGAGAGCCCAGCCTTGATATGAATCTTGGCCGCGAAATTGATTTGCTCAAGCCCCTCGGGTTCAAGATTGCGGTCATAACGAACGCTTCCCTCATCTGGCGCGAGGACGTCAGGAGCGAGCTAACGAAGGCGGATTGGGTTTCACTGAAAGTGGATGCGGTCAACGAAGATACCTGGCGCAGAATCAATCGGCCGCATCGCGTGTTGCATTTGTCCTTGATCCTGGACGGAATGAATGAGTTCGCGAGAATCTTCAACGGTGAGCTCGTAACGGAAACACTGCTGGTGAGAGGCGTCAACGACAGCCATCAACACGCCGAAGAAGCCGCCGATTCCCTGGCTCGACTCAAACCGAAGAAGGCGTATCTTTCAATTCCAACGAGGCCGCCTGCGGAAACGTGGGTGCAACCGCCAGAGGAAGACGTTCTCAATTCGTTCTATCAGATTCTGAGCAGGAAGGTCAAAGGCGTGGAATATTTGATCGGCTACGAAGGGAATCAGTTTGCTTCTCTCGGCAATGTCGAAGAGAGTTTGTTAGGCATTACCGCCGTACATCCGATGCGAGAGGAAGCCGTGAGAGAGTTTTTGGCGCGCGCGCGAGTCGACTGGTCTATCATTCAGCATTTGATCGCGCAAGGGTTGCTTTTCGAGACAGAATACGAGAAGAACAAGTACTACATGAGAAGACTCGCCGCAAGGGTCGGAAACACAAGAGATGGTATCACCCAACAAACCTAAGGAGGTAGATTATGCCTCTTTTCCAAGAACGCGATCGCATCCTGATCAAAAAAAACGCTTGCGGGTATGGACAAGCCGGTCAAGATTATCAATTTCACCTATCTTTCTCTCGGCCATGAGCAGGACCGTACACCGCAGGGCCAAGCTCGTTGAGCTTGAAATTCTACTCCAACGATTCAGGAGACGTTGAAATGGAAGATGCGACACCCGCAGGACCGAAGATGAAGTATAAGACATTCACGTACCGAACTCAGTTGAAATGGCTCGAAAACAGGTCGGGCACGCTCAGCGGTGAACAAAAGCCCGACCTTCGCGTTGCCAGCCCACCGGAGTTCAAGGGCGAAGCAGGTGTTTGGTCGCCGGAAGAACTGTTCGTCGCTTCCGTCGACGTATGCACGATGACGACTTTCCTGGCATTCGCCAAGCGTTTGCAAATTCCTCTTGTTTCCTATACCAGCATGGCTGAGGGGGTGCTCGAGTTTGTTGACGGTGGCTACAAGTTCACGAAAGTGATCCTTCGACCGACGATTCTCGTGTCTTCATCTGAGGCCGTTGAGCAAGCGCGCAGAACCCTCCATGACGCACATACAAGTTGCCTGATCACGAATTCGATTTTCGCAGAGGTTATCGCTGAACCGTCGATTGACGTAGGACAATAGCGCGCAGTCTGGAGGCATCATAAAGAATCACGCGAGTGATAATGAAAGGAGGTTGATGCATGGAAAACAAAGAGGCGATCCTGGCAGCCATCAACAGGGTGGAACATCCGGAAATTGCCATGTCCTTGCTCGACCTGGGCATGGTGCGCGACATCGAATACAATCAACAAGACAATGGCGTTATCCTCACCCTAGTTGTACCTTTCTTTGGCATTCCCCAGGCCGTGCGGGATTACATGGTCAACAGTTTGTCTAAGGCTATCAAAGACGCTGGCGGCGAATTGAAGAACGTCAACCTGGCGCAGATGATCGAAGAAGAACGGCAGGCTTTCTTTCAGAAGGAACATGCCAGATGGCGAGGGTGAGATGATGCAAACACTCAGGATAGGCGTGGATTGGCTTGACGCATTACTTCCTGAAGGGTTACCCCTCCCACACTTCCACTCTTTTGAGTGGGCCGGGCGGCTCTGGAAAGCCCTTGATTAGCGACAATTTTGTGGCTGCCTGGTTGCGGGCGGGAGGAAGTGCCGTCTCTATGGCTTTGCAGTATCCCAGTACCGATTTCGTTCATGAGAGTCTGAAGATCATCACCGGTTTGGATTTGGACGAATACCGTCAGCGGGTGGTTTTCCTTTCCCTCGATGCCGCTTTAGATGGTATGACGGAGCCAGAGGGTAATATTATCAGGGCCAACCTGATCAAGCCTGATGTGTGGGATGCCGCCGTCGAAAGGACCTGGGATATGCTTCCTCATGATGACCCTGGTATCCTGGTGTTTGGCTCTGCCCTCAACTTGCTGCTTTTCTCTCCTACTTATGGAGAGGCTATTCTGAGAAAGATGGAAACCACACTGCGGGATGATAAGAGTCGCTCTTACATTTTCTCTGTGAGCACCACTGCGAAGAAAAAAGAAATTGGCCGCCTGGAAGCGCTTGCAGACAACCTGATTATGACGCGCAGCGAACAGCAGCCGTTTCGACTCTACATGCGGATTGTTCGCATGAAGAATGTGCCGTTTTTAGGTGAGGAAATTCAAGTGCCCATTGCTCCCGGGTCGTTGGCGCAGCTCAAGGAAATCTCTGAGCACAGCCGCAAACGAGTCATTCCGCAGATTTCGAGAATCTAGTACGGCTTCGCTTCGGTCGCTGTCACTCTGTTGTGCAGGTGGTATGATGGGAAAGCCCAAACATCCAACGGTCATCTGTCAGGATGTGATGCGGCACGTATTGGATGAGCTCGACACAAAGCTCTCTTACCCGCAATTCCGGCGATTGAAATCGCATCTTGACCGTTGCCCGAATTGTCGGGCGTATCTGGACAGCCTCAGGAAAACCATTTGGCTTTACCGACACTACCCAATTCCTCATCAGCCGGTAGGTTCTCGAAGACAAGTTTTGAGAGCAGTATTCGCACATAACAGACAATACATCGGAAAAGGAGAATAACGTGAGAACATCAACATTTTCGACCGGTCTTGTTTTCATCCTCACTCTTCTTCTCACAGCCAACTCCTTCGCACAGCGAGGAATGAGATGGAGGGGAAGCGGAGGCTGGGGACCAGCAAGCACGTACAACCGCATGTATGACCCAAAAACCGTTGAGACCATTCGCGGCGAAGTCGTGAGCGTTGATACCATGACATTCGGGAAAGGAATGTCGTATGGGATTCACTTGGTGGTGAAAACGGACAAGGAGACAATTCCCGTGCATCTGGGCCCGGGTTGGTACATTCAGAACCAGGACCTTCAAATCGAGCCGAAGGATGTTGTTCAGGTCAAGGGATCGAGAATCTCCTTTAACGGCGCACCCGCTCTCATAGCGGCCGAAGTGCGGAAAGGCGACGAAATCCTGAGACTTCGGGACGCCCACGGCTTTCCGGCGTGGAGCGGTTGGAGGCGACGTTAGAGCCAGTTGTGGTTGAATGGGTAACAGATAAGGCCGTGAAGAAGTGGAAAACAGCCACGTGTGAGCATTGCGAGATGCAACAGTTCCATTTACAGACTCATTGGGCATCAAAGAATTCCACAAAGACAGTTATCTTTAAGGAGCAGTTTGGTGAAACTCGCGATTGGTACGAATGACAAAGAAACGCTGCCAAAGAAGCCATTCGGGGAGAGCCGCTATTTCTGTGTTGTGAATCTCCTGAATGCACAACGGTTCACGGATGAATGTCGCGTAAACGAAGTCCCTGAACACTACATCTCCGGCAAGCGCCTCAGAATACTGGAGGAGTTGAAGGACTGCGACGCGCTCGTCGGTCGGAGTTTTGGTGCGGGAGTTCTTCGAAATGCAGCCAAGACGCGTGTGCAGATCATCCTGACAACGCTCGGCCGGATCGATGAGGTGGTACATGCTCTGCAAGATGGGAGCCTCGGTCAATTCAGGCAATTTGATCCTCGGATAAGGAAATTTGTCCCGATGGAAGAGTGAGCCGTCCCGAAAACGAGACTTTGCAGCATGGCTGGAGGGGTGGAGAAGTGTGACGTGACCGGACAGAAGCATTCTCTTCATTCCGTCCCCGCATCGATTTCCGGACGAGGAGCATCAGAGTGCGAGAGCGTTCTTTTTCCACTGTCGGACGGAGGGATCACGTGCTTATGGAAACGACGGTTTTGATTACAGGAGCAAACGGGGAGATCGGTCATGGATTGATTAACCGTCTCTCGGAAGTGAACGGCGCGGCTATCGTCGCAATAGACCTGCACCCGCTGGACGATTCGCTCCGACGGAGGTGTATCCGCACCATCGTCGGTGATATTCTGAATGTGAGCATTCTGGAGAGTCTTTCCACGGCGCACGATTTCGACACAATCTACCACTTGGCGGCACTCCTCTCAACTCGTGCGGAGCGCCAGCCGCCCCTCGCGCACCGGGTAAATGTCGATGGGACACTCAATCTCCTGGAGATTGCCATCACGCAGTCTCGCCTGCAGGGACGCGAAGTCAAGTTCATCTATCCGAGCTCAATTGCAGTGTACGGGCTTCCGAGTCTTGCCGTGAAGACTCAGATTGCGAAAATCAAGGAATCGGAGTGGTGCACGCCTCGTACCATGTACGGCATCAACAAGCTATATTGTGAGCAGCTGGGGAACTACTATGCCAACTTTTACCGCCAGTTGGATGCCGAGCCGCCGACAGGTCAGGTCGATTTCCGTTCCCTTCGGTTTCCCGGCTTGATTAGCGCCGCGACGCTCCCGACCGGAGGCACAAGCGATTATGCTTCCGAAATGCTGCACCACGCTGCACAGGGCAAGCCGTACAAGTGCTTTGTGCGAGAGGATACACGCATTCCATTCATGGCGATGCCAGATGCGATCGGCGCACTTCTTCAGCTTGAGGCAGCACCCCGCGAATCCCTTGCGCAACAGGTGTATAACGCTGGAGCGTTTAATCCGTCTGCATCGGAGCTCCACGAGCTCGTTCAGCGCGCCTTTTCGAAGGCTGAGGTCTCTTTTGTGCCCGATCTGAAAAGGCAGGCGATCCTGGATAGTTGGCCCGCGGATGTCGACACAAGCGCGGCAAGCCATCATTGGGGATGGAAGGCTTCATACTCGCTCGAAGAGGCCTTTTGGAACTATCTCGTGCCTACAACACGAGATCGCTACGCATCTCCTTGAAATCAGCACCCCGAGCGATATCGTCGGAGCGTCACAGCAACCACAGATCTTTCGTCTGGAGTCGATTGCGCGAATATTGACAACCGGTCCATGTGTGGAAAGATTCAAAGGAGAACCATGAAGAACCTCGCTGATCTCTCGCGGGAGGAACTGCTCCTGCTCCTCGACGTCTATGCAAAAAATTGGCTGGCCCACGACGGGTCATGGTTCCTTGCGGTCGAAGAGAAGTACGGGATGGAGGAAGCTCTGGACCTTGATGCAAGGTCGTGGGGTCGTTTCGCGGTTGCAGAGGCCAAACGAATCATGAAGGCGTTCGCGATTCCTCCAAACGCGGGCCTGCAGGCTCTCGCGACCGCGCTGCAATACCGCACGTATGCTGCCATCAATCGCCAGGAAATCGAGTGGGTTGACGAAAATACAATGATCTTCAAGATGGTCGGATGCCGGGTTCAGCAAACGCGTCGCCAGAAAGATCTGCCTGACTTCCCGTGCAAGTCGGTTGGCTTGGTCGAATTCAGCCACTTTGCAAACGCCGTGGACCCACACGTCAGGGCGGAGTGCATTTCGTGTCCGCCTGACCCCGTAGGTGATTACTACTGCGCCTGGAAGTTCACAATCGATGCGTGAACTGGTTACCGTGCAGACTATCGATCTCTCTGGCAAGAAAATTCTCTTCATTCTGCCTCCGCGCCGATTTCGGGATGAAGAGTATCAGACACCGAGAACATTCTTTGATGAATGCGGCGCTCAGGTTACTGTCGCCTCTTCATCGCTTGTGCCAGCGAAGGGAATGCTGGGTGCCGTGGTCACTCCGGATGTGTCGCTCGAAGATGTGAAGGCGACTGACTTCGACGCGATCTTGTTGGTGGGAGGCGTCGGTTCGAATGCATTTTGGCATAACGAAGCTGTTCACAACTTGGTGAAAGAGTCGACCCGTGCCGGAAAAGTGGTGAGCCCCATCTGTCTGGCTCCGGTGACGTTAGCGAATGCCGGTGCACTAAAGGGGAAAAGGGCCACGGTGTATCCTTCGGCAGAGAGCTTGTTGGCTCAAAAGTGATGGAAAGTCAGAGGTGCGATAAGCCAAACCCTAGAATTGATGTCATGTTGTTAATCAAGAAAGGAGATCAGAATGAAAAAGACTGGAACCTTCGTGGGCGTGATTCTCATCCTTAGCGTTCTTCTCGTCACGGATGGCTTTGCACAGCGAGGAGTTAGGTGGGTTGGAAGCAGAGGGTGGAGAGCCGGAACCCCTTACAACAGGATGTATGATCCTAAAACAGTTGAGACCATCAGCGGGGAGGTGGTCAGCGTGGACACACTTACTTTCATGCAAGGGATGTCCTACGGGGTGCACGTGATGGTGAAGACGGACAAGGAAACCGTGTCTGTTCATTTGGGACCAGGATGGTACATTTTGAACCAAGACATGAAGATTGAGCCAAAGGATAGAATTGAGGTCAAAGGATCGAGAATCACCTTTGAAGGGAAGCCTGCCATCATCGCTGCTGAAGTAAGAAAAGGAGAAGATCTGATGAAGCTTCGGGATGACAACGGTTTTCCGGTGTGGAGCGGTTGGAGGAAACGTTAGAGCCAAGGGCTAGCGTTATGAATGATATCCTTTCCAGAGTGCTTTCCCAGGCTGTGCAGGTCACGCTGCTTGTCCTCATTATGATGACCCTTGTTGATGCGGTCAATGTGTGGACACGGGGAAAACTCGCCACCTTGTTGAAAGGAGCGGGGCGGTGGCGTCAATATGTCGTAGCATCGCTGATCGGTGCCGCTCCGGGCTGCATGGGAGCGTTTACCAATGTCTCGCTCTACGTGCACGGCATAATCACTTTCGGTGCCTTAGTGGGCTCTATGGCGGCAGTATCGGGAGATGAAGCGTTTGTCATGCTGGCCATGTTTCCGAAGACGGCCATGCTGCTGTTCGGCGTACTGTTCGTGATCGGGGTAGTGGTTGGATGGGTGACAGATAAGGCCGTGAAGAAGTGGAAGATATCCACGTGCGAGGATTGCGAGGCCCAACAGTTTCATCCCGCGCAGGAAGGATTTGTGCATTACGTAAAGGACCACATCTGGCAGCACATCGTCAAAAAGCACTTGTGGAAAACCGCACTCTGGACCTTCGGTGCACTACTGGTGGTAGAGTTTGGTCTGCGGTATTGGAATCTTGATTCCCTGACGTCGCACTACACGATCTTGCTTCTGTTCGCCGGTGCGCTGATCGGTCTCATTCCGGAGTCCGGACCGCACTTGATCTTCGTGACGATGTTCGCAAACGGCTTGATTCCGTTTTCGGTGCTGTTCACGAGCACGTTTGTGCAGGATGGCCACGGTATGCTTCCGCTTCTGTCATATTCCATCAAGGATTCGGTCATAGTCAAGGTCTTCAACTTTTCATTTGGGGTGATTTTTGGCCTCATCCTCCTTGCCTTCGGTCTCTGAACGCGATGGCGTTAACAATGAATCCGGAAAAGAAGAATCATTGGTATGATGGCCTGTTTTACGATCTGTTGATCGCCCCGAACCAGGACAGGGCATTCGTGCATGTGAGAGACATCATTGCCGACGGATCGACACTCTTGGATGTCGGCTGCGGGACGGGAAGGCAGGTGTTTCAGTTAGCGGACAAGTGTGACAGCATCGATGGCATCGATCCCAGCGTGAGAAACATCAGTGTCGCGCGACGCAAGCTTGCAGGCAAACCAACCGACGGAGTGCGATTCCATCACGCAGACGCGCTTGCGTATCTGGCGGGAAAGAACCTGCGTTTCGATTATGCGACGCTTTCCTATGTGATTCACGAGATCGAGGAGAGAGAAAGAAACACACTGTTGCAAACACTCTCCTCGGTCGCCCGCAACCTCATCATCGTGGACTACCTGGTCCCTCAACCAAAGGGTCACTGGAGAATGCTCAATGAGGCGGTTGAATTCATGGCGGGGTCGGACCACTACAGGAATTTCAAATCCTTCGTCGCAGGGAACGGTTTGACAGGGCTGCTTAAGAGGGCTGGACTGATTGTCTTGAGCGAGCTGAAGAACGATCCCCCATCCAGCCACATCGTGCTAGCAACTCGAACAGTGGGATGAACGAGGCGTGCACGCACATCGGAGTCATTGAGAACACGTCCGGGATCGTGTGCCCGGTATGCGTTCACCGCATTTCCACATCACTCATACATCAATACGCGCGACATCGGTACAGCTGGCCCATGCTGAGATTTCGAAAGAGTTAGGTCTTAGTCAGGACTATCCAAATCCATACAACCCTGCCACGGCCATTCAGTTTGCGTTACCCAAACCAAGCTATATCAGCCTGAAAGTATTTGATATGCTTGGTGAAGAGGCGGCCGCCCTAGTATCACAGGAGCTGCGGGCCGGGTATTTCATCGTGAGATGGGAAGCTGATGTCTCAAGTGGGAAATACTTGTATCGCCTGCGGGCAGGAGAATTCATTGACACGAGGAAAAAGATTCTTCTACAATCGAGTTCTCTTTGGCATTTGTGCTCAGGAAACCAAATCTCCATCTACAAGGCGAACTGAAACGATTTTTCAATGGTTGCAACTGCCGGATGTAGCCGGCCCCCGCTACTTGCTCTAAAGAAGAATCCTCATCGACGAAGATCGGT
>CAYZRX010000036.1:0-35558 GCA_964480945.1 uncultured Ignavibacteriaceae bacterium
TTTTGTTTGCGTGGTACAGGAGCGGTGTTCGCAGCACCGCTCCTCGTGTTTATTCGTGCTTTGAAGGGTCCAACTCTATCCTCCTTCCACCCCTACATCGATTGGCTCTGTCGGGCACGACTACTTCCCGTGCAGGACATAGGAAACTCCATAATTGTTCCCTATGGCAAATGCCTCTCTGCCGTTTGTCCACACACCGTAGAGCGCGACATCGCTCGGGACCAACCCATCGGGTAACGCGATTTGCTCCCATGTAGATCCGTCCCAATGGAAGATGACAGGGCCTTCTTGCCAACCGACGGCTAAGATATTGTCTGGTCCCGTGCCTCCCATGCGAATGATGGTTGCCCGAGTGCTGTACACCTGAACCCATCGGTCTGTCTCCCATTGAAAGATCGCAAACGCTGCGCAGCTATAATACACGCCGGGCGCAGGAGTATAAACAGCGTATAATCCGAACCGAGGATCACTCGAATGTTGTGACCGGTACTGCATATCCAGCAGAGACCACTGAGTCCCATTTCGAACAAAACACAACACCGAATCATCCAACGTCCCTTTCCACGTATTCCCTACAGCGAACATTTGTCTCTCATCACCCCCTATTGCACTGATGAAGAGCCCTGGATACAAGGTGTCCACGCTCCATTTGATTCCATCATAATGGATCACTCTCCCATCACTCGAACCAAAGAACATGTTCTGCGAGGATGTCCCCCAGACTGATTTCAGCCCGCGGCTGCCCATATGCCAAGGCAGCATGCTTTTCCAGTGTCTTCCATCATAGTGCAAAACCACAGCACTATCGAGCTTTGGATCTGGGTAGAGCTGCGCACCTGCCACCCAGATATCATCCGGTCCGAAGCCCCTCATCTGCCAGAGATAGTTGTAATCCCCCGATGGCAGGAGAACGCTCGTCCACTGTTTTCCATCGTAATGATACATCGCGCCCTGCAGCCCGCTTATCATGCTAAAACCACTGACATAGACATTCGTTGGCGAGCTAGCCCAGAGTGAGTACATCGCTGTCGAAGAGCTATTAGGGTAAGCGAGCATTGTCGCGTCCCAAGAGTATTCCCGCGGATTCTTGAACTCGGGCTCTGTTGGACTTCTCTTGCAGCTGATCTGCAATAAAATCAGCGCGAAAATGAACAGAGTCGACAAGCGAGACATTTGTTCTCCTTTCTTTCAGCCGGTCGCAGTTCCCCCCTAACACCAGGAAATCATCAAACTGTCCGGAGGTGAACAGCCTCAACTTCTTGCCAGCAACAAGAGGGATGGTGGTCACACACCATCCCTCATTTTTTTACTCAGTTTTCTCTCCCTATGGTCGTCTATCTCCCATGCACAATCAGCGTCTTAATGGGTACGGACACCTCACCCATGCTGAACACTGCATAGTCTGTGCACCAAACTGACGAGAGAGTGGCTCCCTCGAAACTGGTATTCTCCACTTGGCGCCAAGCCTGCCCATCGAAATGGTACATAGCAATCCCAACAGTAAATGCGTTGCTTGCGCTTGACGCATACAAGCACGAAAGGCCACCAGGAGGCACGTACAGCTCTTTTTGCCATTTGCCGTCTCGTCGAGCGTAGATCCCGTCATATCCAACCGAGTACAGTGTTCTTCCGATCGTGCCCAACCGTGCGTCTCCGAATCCTGTGCTGAAAACACTTATCTGCATCGAATCAATAGCTGTCCAAACTGTACCATCGTAGTGAAATATGACTCTGTAGTTGCGAGTGTAGTCGACCTGATCAATGATTCGAGTGCCAAGAAAGTAAACATCATCGGATGCAAGTCCTTTGATATCCTTGATGTCCAGGTTCGAGTCAATTGGCACCTTGGCCCATTTGACCCCATCGTAATGAAACAGACTCCCAGCGTGGCCCCCGACCCAGACATCGTGCGAGCCAGAACCCCACACTGTCAGGAGCTCACGGCCGCCTGGCGCAGACTGTTCCACCCACCTGTACCCGTCATAGTGGATGATAAGACTGGAGTCCATTCCGAATCCTCCCCAGCCGCCAACCGCAAGAACATCGTTCGGCCCGAAGCCGTAGATTCCAAAGTAATCACCGAGATGTGTAATTGGTGACCCCGGCCCAACAGCCATCGGTACGCTTTTCCACGACTGACCGTCGTAGCGAACTATCGCGTTGCTGAACCCCACCATGTAAACGTTCGTGCTTGATGTTCCCCACATGGCCCACATATCAGCGTCAAGCGTATCAGCCGTCCAAACGTATTCGCTGGGGTCTTTCATCACAGGCTCGGTCGGCCCACGCTTGCAGCTGAAGGTAGATATTAGAAGCACAGCTACTAGGAAGCACACAATTAAAAGCTCACAACGCATAACACTACCTCCCGATTCGATGGGGCCTTACTTTCGTGCTAACCTTGTCACCATTGCAAACTGCGCGGTTGTTGAGCTTTCCTGCACAGAAGCGCCAGAGCGACCCACCGAGACAATGAGCAATAATCGTTTACACCTGTTGCTGACCGACCGCGCCCGGCACCGAACATCTATTCTGGACTTCTTTTTTGTGCTTGTTGAGTGATGCCAAGCCTGATGCGGTGCATGCGGGGCCCTCCCCAACTGCTGAATCAAACCCTAACCTGTGCCTAAGGTACGATCTGCAGATTGGCAAGTCAATAGCAAGAATATGCTAGCAAACTTTGAATGTGCCTCCGCGCACAAGAACATACCCGCGAACAGGTTGCCCAACTGCGCCGATCACTTTCCTAAAGGATGTGCTCCCTCATAGCCTTCGTTACCGTAGCACTACGCTTATGCACGCCGAACTTGTTATAGATGTTCCTCAGGTGCGACACAACAGTGTGATAGCTGATCTGGCGTCGTTCAGAAATCTCCTTTATTGTCAGACCATCAACAAGAGACTCGAGAATCTCCCTTTCCCTCTGAGTAAGCCTATACACATCTTGACCCTGCGATCCGGCCCGCTTTGACCGTCTCGCCGCCACTTGGTCCCTCCCGGATGACAGAAAAAGCGACTTGGGAACGTTGGGATCCAGGAAGATCTCACCGTCGTGAACCCTTTCAATTGCGTGCACCAACATCGGCAGAGGTGAACTCTTCAGCACATATCCAGTTGCACCAAATCGAATCGCGTCGCGGACGGACCTTTTCGTGTCACGGATGGTGTACCCTACGAGTTTCGCTCCTCGGATCTCACCGCGTATGCTCCTCAAAGGCTCCATTGCGTTAACGTTTGGAAGGCTGAAATCCATCACTACCACGTCTGGGGATAGCTTTCTTGTTTTTTGAATCGCTTCTTCGCCTCCGCGCGCCTGCCCGACGATCCTGATACTGTGTTTGGTCTTTAAGTACGCTTGTAATCCGCGCAACACACAAGGGTTGTTATCCACAACAAGCACTCGGATTTTCCTCTTTCTTCCCGCCATACTGTTGCCCAGACTTCTGCGCAGCTTCAAGACCACAGCCGTTTGATTGTCAGCCATATGCTCGCTTCTTCAACCTTGTCAAACGCCTTCTGATTATTAGTGCATATTAACGATCAACCAGGAAAGACAGAACTTCGTCTCTCCGCGCCCAATGCTCCTCCTCAGCTGAGTGAAGAATCGCAGTTAAGATGCTGCAACTTCGACCCTCAGCGAGCTTGGGCCTCTGGTCTTGATGAAGTTGTGTGGATCTTTGTTTGCTCGGAGAGGCTACTTGCGGTGCAGGTTACACTGCCGGTGCATCCTTAACTCACAACTCTCTCGACGGTAGAATCTACGTTTCACACCAGGAATGCACACTACCGGAAACTCGGTATTTTTCAAAAAGAGGCAGAAACAAGAAAAGCGCAATTTCAACCCGTCGTTATTGGCGAAGATGAACTTTGTGGCTTCGAATGCGCGCGTCTGCTGCGAGGGTGGTGTTCTTACTGACTCCTTGAGCTCACAATTGACTCCCTCTCCCGCCAAAATAACGCTCAGGACAGCCCCCTCAAGCACGAACAAATCTGAGTACACAAGCTCGAATTCAACTAGGGGTAAGGAAAGAATCGAACAACGTCGAACAATCTTCACGTACGTTTGTTGGAATGTTCACACACTCGCGATGCGAGCAGGCTTGAACGAGAGCCATATGCGCCTCAGCGGTATCCGGTTCCACGGACCCAAGATCTTCGCGAAGGAAGTCATCAAGAAGTCATCGCCAGACGTGAAGCCAGGAGCCCGAGTTGAAAATCTTCACCGAACCTCAGCGCCAGCCGCTGCTAAACGGTACTAAGGGGAGACGCACTCTTCACTCTCTTCTTTGCGATTGCCATTACTAAGCTGTGAAGAACCTCAGGTATTACTAAGTGCCGTCTCTCAATCTGCGCAGCGATTGGGCCACGACTTCACCCACCGCCTCTCGTTTCTTCTGTTTCTCGGCCTCGGACACTGCTTGATATTCAACCTTCACACGGTATCCCTTCACACGCACCTCCCAGCTAGCTTCTCTTGCCGCCTGTTCGTCGAAGAAAGGAACCAGCTCCTTGGGGCCGAAGAGCAGCACTTTACTTTGCTCCTCTGGAGGCAACTTCTCGCTCACCGCTCGGCGAATAACCATCAACCTTGTTTTCGAGCCTCGCATTGCCGAGAGTTGGGTTTTGAGTCTGCGGTCCTACTATGGAAGTGGCTTTTCATATGTGAATGACCTTCCCGGCACACGGAGCTATTTCTTCAATCACTATCCGGACTACAAACGACTCGACCTTCGCCTCAACTACTTCTTCACAATGGGGCCTCTCAAGTCAACTGCGTTTGTCGAGATAACAAACCTCTTCTCAATGCGAAACGTACGTTCGTTTAAAGGGACTCTCCAAGATCCCTCGACCCCGGACTACAACCTGCTTCTTCCTATGATCATCAATGTTGGACTCCGATTTGAGTACTAGGATAGGACCCGCTCTGTTTAAGCATCAAGCGGAGGGAGCCAACGCGTGTAAGCGCAGACAGTGAGGTTCCGTTGTCGCATCTTTCAGAGAGAATCGACGAGAAGCGCGATGTCAAAGTGGAGAATAGAGGTTCACAGCTTTGTCGCCACCACAACCACCGCCTTCGCAGTGGCGAGCGTTCCACCCTGGCTGTCGATTGCTTCGAGGAAGAGGATGTAGGGGCCGATCCGGACGCGCTGCTTGCCGTCGTCAAGCCCGTCCCAGACGATCTCGCCTTGGGGGCCGCTCAGCTCGGCGTTCGCAAGCGTCCGGAGCAACCGTCCCTTGATATCGAAGATCGTCATGCGGATGAGCGATGTGCTCGTCGGCAGGTTATATCGGATGATGCAGAAATCCTCAAATCCGTCTCCGTCCGGAGAAAACGGATTGGGGCTGATCGAGACGGAGGCACTGCTGGGAAGGCTGGTGGTGTAAATGGCGTTGGCTCTGCCTGGACTCCCGCCGGCCGGAACGGGTGACGTGCTCCAATTACGGCGATCGTTTGAGTCAATGTCCGGGTCGATCCGCTCCAGCGACCGGCCTTTCGTGTCGGTCACGTCGGGATGATGCCAGCTCGGGGAGTACGAAACGCTGTCGATCGTCTGTCCGGTTGCATCCCGCAGCACGATGTCGTCGCCGTCGTTGTTCAATCCGAATCCGCCGGAGCGGTTCAGAATGAAGAGATGAACGGTCGGACTCGAGGAAGAAAGATAGGGGAACAGTGAGAGGATGGTCGATTCGGCCGCCACTACAACGAAGTCGGCGGGCTGGATTGTGACGGATGATGTCGTGATCGTGAAGGTGTTGACGCCCGATGCGGTCGGCCGGTCGGAGAACTTCCACTGTGCGAGATCGACCGGAGCTGTCCCGCGATGGTAAAGCTCGATCCATTCATTTTGTTCCGAGAGAGGCTCGTACATGATCTCGTTGATGACGACGGAATTCTTCTCAGCCCCGATGCTGACCACGGCGCTTGCCGTGTCGTTCGCGGGATTCCCATCCTGTGCGTAGGAAAGGACGGCGAAGAAACGATGGGTGCCGGAGCCTGGCGGCGGATGGGTTGCCTCGACGAAGGCTGAGTCCGACGGATTCAGAGAGCCACCAGCGATTGTGGTGAAACGCTCTTCCGGGTCCGCGTTATCATTATGGTTTGAATCACTGAAAAACTGAACTTCATACCCGGCAGCTGCCAGCGTCCCGACGTTCTGAACGGTTGCCCGGAGGCCGATTGGCTGCGTGAACGGCGGCGTACCCTCTTGGTTCATTTGGATGATGTCGAGACTCGTGACTGCGAGGTCAAACGCCGCTGCGGTTGTGATCGAGATGTCATCGAGGCGGAAGGTCCCGCTCGTTCCGCCGCTCGGGACTCCAATGAGTCTCCAACGAATGCGGACAGTTGCCTCGTTCGTCAGGGATGATGGCAGCGGGAGGGAGGTCAAAAAGTAGCCGGTGGCTCCGGGGTTTCGGATCGTGTCGCTCAACGCGATCGGGAATGTAGCTCCGTCGTCCGTCGAAGCTTCCACCAGCAATCCGGCCGTGTGCGTGGATGATCGGGCGGTGTAAAATTCAAGCTTTGTCGGTGTCGCGGCTGAAAAGTCCAGTGTCGGACCTGTAACCGACTGCGGGATGGTCGCGTTCGTGGAGATGAGCGCGTAGGGAGTGGAGTGGGGTGAGGAGGTGGTTGAGATGAAGTCGCCCGAAGCCGAACGATTAGTGCTGGCGATCCAGCCGGGGGGAAGGGCCGGAGGTGTGACGGTACCGAAATGTTCCGTATAGGGGAAGGACGAGATCTGAGCGCTGACCGTTGAGGCCGCCAGAACGAAAAGGCAAAACAAGCTCAAAGCACGTTTGTGGAAAGGGTGCTTTTCTTCCCGTGGAAAGAAACGACTTCCAACACTCTGACCTATCATTTTTATCCGTCCATAACTCCCCCCATGTTGGTGGAAAACTCAGGTAGATTCACGAAATCCCCTCGATAGATATGTGAGATTTTGGGAATCTCACGACGATTATTCCGGCTTGGCCCGCATCGAATCCCACACCATATAGACTAGCAGCAAGGCGTAAAGGCCGTAGCCCAGGATTTGTGCATTGATACTTCTCGGCCAATCGGTGGTCAGGAACGTCAGTGGCAGATTGACATTGCCGAACCGCAGGAATGCCCCCAGGACGCCGAACAACGATCCGCCGGCCAGGAAGCCGGAGGCGATCAGCGTGCCGCGGGAGAGTCGTGCGTTGTTCAGCTTCTCGTCATCACTTCGGTGAGAGACCCACCAGGCGATCAGACCGCCGACGAGCAGCGGCGTGTTCAGCTCCTGCGGGATGTACATGCCGAGCGCGAAGGCCAGCGGCGGGACCTTCAGGACGAGGCACAGGAGCGCAATCACCGCGCCGACAATATAGAGCGTCCAGGGCACCTGAGCGTTGGACATCAGCGGCTGAATGACGGCGGCCATCGCGTTCGCCTGCGGCGCCACCAGGGAGTTGGGGCCCTTGAAACCATAGGTCTGATTCAAAATCATAATGACGACCCCAACGGTCGCAGCGGAGACGAGGGAGCCGAGGAACTTCCAGCTCTCCTGTTTTTTCGGCGTCGAGCCGAGCCAGTAGCCGATTTTCAAATCGGTGATGAACGATCCCGCGACCGACAGTGCCGTGCAGACAACGCCGCCGATGACGAGCGCGCTGACCATGCCTGCAGTGCCGGAGAGCCCGACCTGTGTCAGGACAACTGAGGCCAGGATCAAGGTCATGAGGGTCATGCCGGAGACCGGGTTTGTGCCGACGATCGCGATGGCGTTGGCTGCCACGGTGGTAAACAGAAACGAAATGATGATGACCACGAGGAGAGCCACGATTGACTGAGTGAGCGTGGGCACCACACCGAGAACGAAGAACGCAAAGATCGCGAGCGTTGTCAGGATGATGAAGAGAACGACGAACGGCATCCTGATATCCGTCTGCCACCGCACCTCGGAGGTGCCGTCCGACTTCCTCGTGTGAAAAATCTCACCGTAGGCCAACACGACGGCGCCTTTGATAATCTTGGAGGAACGAATGATGCCGATGATGCCGGCCATCGCAATGCCGCCGATCCCGATATGGCGGACGTACGCGCGGAATATCTCGTCCGCGCTCATGTCGGCGATGAGCTTCGCGGCCGCTGTCCCCAGCGGTACCGTCAGCTGATGGCCGATGTTCTGGAAGAGCGGGATGAACACGAACCACGAAAGGAAGGAGCCCGCGCAAATGATGGCAGCGTACTTCAGACCGATGATGTATCCTAATCCGACCACGATCGAGAGCGTATCGAGACGGAAGACGATCTTCATCTTGTCGGCAAGCGATGCTCCAAAGTCAACGACCCTCGATGTGACGACCTCCGACCACCATCCCAGGCTGCTGACGATGAAATCGTAGACCCCGCCGATGAGGCCGCTCACAACGAGCACCAGCGCTTGCCTGCCGCCCCGTTCTCCCGCTATCAGAATTTCTGTCGTCGCGGTCGCCTCGGGAAACGGAAGCTTCCCGTGCATTTCCTTCACGAAGTACTTTCGAAAGGGGATAAGGAAAAGGATGCCCAGGGACGCGCCGAACAGTGCGGAGAGGAACATCTTGAAGAAATTCGTCGGAAGATCGAGGATGTAGAGGGCAGGGATCGTGAAGATCGCCCCGGCGACGACGGCGCCGGAGGTGGAGCCGATGGATTGGATGATCACATTCTGTCCCAGGGCGTCCTTTCGCTTGGCGAGCGCTGAGATGCCCACGGCGAGGATGGCGATGGGAATGGCCGCTTCCATCACCTGCCCGATCTTCAAGCCGGAGTAGGCTGCTGCCGCGGAAAAGAGAACGGCCATGACCAGGCCCCATACAACGGAATACGGGTTCACCTCCGCCACGCGGGCGACCGGATCCATGACTGGACGGTACGTTTCGCCTTCCTTCAGCTCCTTATAGGCATTCTCTGGCAAACCGCGCGGGGTTGTTTGCTGTTCCATAAGATTCGTCCTCGTTGGTTACTGAACGGTACGGTTTGAAAGATCACTGGTGGGACAAACATTCTTGTTTGTCCAAGATCGCCGGTTGGTCAGACAGGAATGTCTGACCTACTACCGGCTCCTCTCAACCCAGATCTGGGCGAGATTGACGACGGTTTCCACGGCCTTTTCCATCCCCCACAATGACGCCCACTCAGTCTTGCCATGATAGTTGTGGCCGCCGGTGAAGATGTTGGGCGTCGGCAATCCGTTCGCCGTGAGCTTGGAGCCATCGGTGCCGCCGCGTATGGGGACCCACTTCGGCTCGAGGGCCGATCGCTTTGCCGCCTCCCAGAGGCAGTCGAGGACCCGTGGGTCCTTCTCGAGACCCTCGCGCATGTTCCGGTACGATTCGATGATCTGCAGCTCGATCTTCGCCTTGGGGTGTAGCGGCTGAACCTCCGCGATGATCTTCTCGAGCTTGCGCTTAAGCTCGTCAAGTCCCTCGGTGCGAAAGTCGCGCAGCAAGAGCTTCAGCGTTGATTTTTCTTCTTCTCCCTGCAGGACATGAGGATGGATGTAAGGCTGATATTCGTCGGTTGTCTCCGGCGCCATGTCCTTGGGCGTCCGTGCGATAATATCGGCCATCGCACGGATCGAGTTCACCATGATGCCCTTGGCCGTTCCCGGATGGATGTTGCGTCCGTGGACAGTGATGACAGCCGTATTTGCGCTGAAGGTCTCCTTGTTCAACTCCCCGGGTGTGTCCCCGTCGACCGTGTACGCGAACTGTGCGCCGAACTTCTTGATGTCGAAGTACTTCGTCCCGTTCCCAACCTCCTCATCAGGCGTGAAGCTCACCTTGATGTCCCCGTGCAGGATGGACGGCTTCTCGAGCAGGGTCTGCATGGCCGTCATGATGATTGCGATGCCAGCTTTGTCGTCGGCGCCGAGGAGCGTTGTGCCGTCGCTCGTGATGATCGTCTTGCCGACGTTGCTCTTCAGATCGGGATTCTCGGATTCGCGAATCACCACCGACGAATCGCCGGGCAATACGACATCGCCTCCCTGGTACGTGATCACCTGCGGCTTGACGTTTGCACCGGAGGTCGAGGGTGAAGTGTCGACATGGGCGATGAACCCGACCGTCGGGACTTTACCGAACGCCGGGTCGGTCTTCGGCACGTTGCCGGGAAGCGTCGCTATCACGTAACCGTACTTGTCGATCGAGACGTCCTTCAATCCAAGCTCCTGGGTTTCCTTCACGAGGAGGTTGAGGAGGTCGACCTGCTTGGACGTGCTGGGGTACTCTTCGACATCGTCCTTCGACTGCGTATCGATCTTTACGTACCGAAGAAATCTCTCAAGTGCCGTTTCTTTCATTGGCCTCTCCAGTAGACAAAAGGTGAATGATGCGAACAAAATGGTGTTGCGCGTGGATAAGCGTGTTGGGGATTGAAGTGCAGCATGAGGATACTCGGAAATCCTCTGCGAGCCCTGAGAGTTTCGTTCATCGATCGCCTTCGATGCTGGATTCACCGCTTAGGCGCGCTATCGCCAGCGGACCGTTCCCCATCGATTCGGATCGAACAGCGCGGGATCAAGCTTCACTCCCGCCTTAATCTTGGAGTAGACTTCCGTCATCACGACCTTCCCATCCAGCTTGATGACGACCTCCGGTGAGATCCAGCCTCCGGCCAGACGCCTGTACTTATTGAATTGCACTTCCTGTGTGTGCGAGCTGTCCTTTCCCGCGGGCTGCAGAAGCCGCACAAACGTGAGCCGTTCCTTATCGATCCAGAACTGGGTTGAATGGGAATCCCCCTTCTTCGCACCAACGACATAGACTGGCCTGTCTTGCCAGGTGTCCTCGCGGAATGCCGACAGGTCGAAATCAGATTCCTTCAATTTCGCAAGCGATTCCTGGACAGGAAGGAAATACATGTCGAAGCCCAGAAGGAGGAGGAGGTGAATGCCATGGCGGGAACCGATGAGCTTTCCATCCCGGAAGACATATTGTGAATCGCGCGCGAAGATCATCCCGCGGTGGCCGGCAGAATCCATCTCGATGCGCAGCTTACCGGGGAGCGACAAGGCCTCGAACCACGTCGATCGGAGGGTGATGCCGAGCTGGCGATACTGCGTCGTCGCCTGCACGAAGGTGACGGACTTATACCAGCTCGTTCCGCGAGCGTGCATTGCTTCAACGAGCTGCTCGGAGGTTCTGATCTCCGCTGGACGGAGGAGCACAAAGAGTGCGATCGGAAGAAGGATAAGTCTGGTCATCAGAGTGTGTGGGTAGATGCGGGAAGAGGAGCGTGACCGGCGATAATAAACGGGAAAAAGAAGAAAATTCAAAGCGGAAAGTTGAGGATTTCACTCCTCCGCGTTCTCTCAATTCTTCTTGAGGAATTCGAGCACGAGACGGGAAAATGGCTGAGCGGCCTCCGCGTGCACCCAGTGTCCTGTCTCAAGATCGGCAACTTCTGACTGAGGAAATAGCTTCCTGATGTCGGGCAAATCTGAATCGCGAACGTACCCGGAGCGGCTCCCCCTGACGAACAGGGTTGGGTGTGTGAATGTGCGGTCGGATTCGATCGCTCGCGCGATCTCGTCATAGTTGTTCTTGATAGCCTCCAGATTCACCTTCCACCGAAACCTTCCCGATTCATCACGGCTCAGGTTTTTCATTAGGAATTGTCGGGTCGCGACGTCCGGTATCTTCTTCGCCATCGCTTCATCGACCTGCTGCCTTGAAGAATACGATCTCAAGTCGAGAGGCAGCATGGCATCGAAGATCTCGTCGTGCACCGGCGGATAGGCGCGAGGCGCCATGTCGACGACAATCAGCCTATGAAGACGATCAGGAAAAGTCAACGCAAATTGCATTGCTGTCTTGCCGCCCAGCGAATGGCCGAGCACGTGGGCTGATTTCAATTTATGCTCATCCAGGAACTCCCCGAGGTCTTCTGCGAGGGCCTCGTATGTGAAGATGTCGGAGTGGGGAGAACGGCCGTGGTTGCGCTGGTCGACGGCGAAGACCCTGAACGATCCGCCGAAGATCTTGCTCATGGTATGCCAGTTATCAAGCGAGCCGAAGAGACCGTGGAGGATGATGAGCGGTTGGCCGGAACCGTACTCTTGAAAGTGGAGCGTCATTCCGAATGGGACAAGGTTGAGACTTCCAGGAGCGCTAGTTGGCGGAAGCACGAAGGGTGAATCGGGGTATGGTCACACGGAACAGTTCGCCGTTCTCCCGCTGCATCAGGTAGGTCCCCTCCATACTTCCCTCCAGCGTTTCGAGGATGCAATAGCTGTTGTATTCGAAGTACTTGCTGGCGGGGATCACCGGCTGCTTCCCGACGACTCCCTCGCCCTCGACTTCTTCCACCCGGCCGCTGGTATGCCTGATGAACCAATGGCGACGCAAGAGCTGAACCGTTTGGCCGCTCTGATTGTCGATGCGGATGAAGTAAGCGAAAACGAATTTTCTCGCCATCACGTCCGATTGGCCGTCGATGTAGATCGGCTGGACTGCTATGCGAATACCCTCGGTCGTGGCAACGTAGGCCTGCATCTGCTGGGAACCCTTCCTCCTGAAAAGTAGCTTCAAAGAAGGAAAACTACAAGGAGTTGTTGAAAAAGGGGAAGACTTGGCGGGCAAAGATCATTCCTTGCCCGGAAGTAGGACGCATAGTAACACGGTGTGCCAGCCTCGCGCTGTCTACGGGGGACCGTGGTGCCCAAAGGCTAGGGTTTCTTGACAACTTGAAAGCACCAATCAGAACGTGAAACGCCCGCCGTTCTTCAGAACGTGCACCTTGCTCTGAATGCCCTGCCGTTCGGCTTCCCGCTGAAGGAGGATAGGAGGTTCAGCCATCGGCTCGTCGCTGATCCAGAAAGTCCCCCAATGGATCGGGAGGAGATGCTGCGCTCGCAGATCGAGGAATGCCTGGACTGTGGAGGCGGGATTGAGATGGACGTCTTTGAACCAGTCGTGTGGCTTGTAGGCACCGATGGGCAACAAGGCGACATCGATCGTGTAGCGCTGGCCGAGCTCTCGGAAAAAGTCGCCGTAGCCCGTGTCGCCGGCGAAGTACACTGTGCGGCCCTCAGCTTGAATGACGTAGCCGCAGCATGCCGAGCTGTTGCGATCCCGCGGTCTCCTCTTGCTCACGTGCCGGGCGGGAGTGCAAGTGATCCTCAGGCCGCCCTTTTCGATCTCCTCCCACCAGCCCAGCTCGACGATGTCTCGAAACCCTGCGCTGCGTCCGTACGGACCAAGTCCTCGCGGCAGCACGATAATCGATGCGCCTCGGCGGCGGAGGCGTCGCAGAGTTTTGACGTTCAGGTGATCGTAGTCGTTGTGGGAGATGAGGATGCAGTCGATCGAAGGGAGGTCACGGAACGGTATGCCCGGTCTCTGGAGCCGCGGGAAGATGAAGGAGATGGTCCAGGCGTAGATCGGGTCGGTCAGGATCGAGAAACGGCCGAGCTGGATCAGGACGGTTGCGTGGTTGATGAAGGTGATGGAATTAGGCATGGCAGCTCGCAGGATGTTAATGATTACTTCCAAGGCATGCAATTGGACTGATCGCGAGGCGGCGGGGTATCGGTGTTTGACGGTGAAGGGATTTTCTTTCATATTGCTCTATGACCTCACCCTATCCCTCCCCCGGGCCGAGGAAGGATCCCGGCATGCCGGATTACGACGTCATCATCATCGGCGGCGGAGCTGCAGGATTGATGTGCGCCGCGGAGGCCGGCAAGCGAGGGCGGTCCGTTCTACTGCTCGAGTGCAACGAGAAGATCGGCGAGAAGATCCGCATCTCCGGCGGCGGAAGGTGTAATTTTACCAATCTCAACGCCGATGATGGCAACTATATCTCCCGGAATCCGCACTTCTGCAAGTCGGCGCTCGCGCGCTACCGGACCTCCGATTTCATCGGACTGGTGGAGAAGCACAAGATAAAGTATCACGAAAAAACGCTCGGCCAATTCTTCTGCGACGAAAGCTCGCAACAGATCATCGCGATGCTGCTGGCGGAGTGCGGCGAAGCTGGGGTTCGGATGCAGCTCGGATGCGAGGTCGGAGGGGTGAAGAGGGAGGATGACTTCATCGTTTCGACCAGTGTCGGAGCCTTTGCCTCGCGCTCTCTCGTAGTCGCCACAGGCGGTCTCTCCGTTCCGCAGCTTGGTGCAACGAACTTTGCCTTCAACCTTGCGCGCCAGTTTGGCCTGAACGTCATCAAGCTCAGGCCGGGGCTTGTGCCGCTGACGTTTCACTCGTCGGATATGAAATTCTTCAGCTCGCTCGCTGGTGTTTCGATGGATGCGGCGGTAGGATTCGACGACGTCTCATTTCGGGAGAAGGTGCTCTTCACGCACCGGGGACTAAGCGGACCGGCGATCCTCCAGATTTCCTCTTACTGGAGAGAAGGGGCATCGATCGTTCTCGACGTGTTGCCGGAGACCGACATTCTCCAGGTTCTTCTGGAGAATCATCAAAGCACGAAAGAGCTTGGCACGCTTCTCGACCAGCATCTGCCGCGGCGGTTTGCACTGCAGTGGTGTGAGAAAGTCGGAGGCTCAAAGCCGGTGAACCGATTCTCGCGAACTGAGTTCAAGGTCCTGGCCGAGGGGCTCCACCGCTGGAAGATCAGCCCAGCCGGAACGGAGGGATTCGGCAAGGCTGAAGTCACCGTCGGTGGGGTGGACACCGACGAGCTTTCCTCGAAGACGATGGAAGCTAAGCGAGTGCCGGGGCTCTATTTCGTCGGAGAATGCGTCGATGTTACCGGCTGGCTCGGGGGCTACAATTTCCAGTGGGCGTGGTCCTCGGGGTGGGTGGCGGGACAATATGTCTGAATCTGAGCCTTCACCGGATGCTCGGTGCGGCCCCGTTGAGCTGGCACAAAAAAAGCGTCGACCCTCAGTCAGAGACCAAAAGTCGACGCCTGTTCTCAGCGTACAGCTGTTTTCGTCCGCGTTGCGCGGACTTGCCTAAGTTTTTGTGGTTGCCTAAGCGGGGAGGCAACCCTTAGGCGGCCCAACCTCACGCTATGCACCGTAAGATAGCAGCGAGGCAGGCACCCGTAATGTATTGCTTCCAAAGGCATTTGTCAAGTGCAAATTGACGAAGAGTGGACAGCCCCTGAGCGCCGCAAGCCAAAAGTGAGAAGCACGCTACAAGACGGGAGATGAGGCCTTGATCCACACCCCGTCAAGGAGAAGGTCAATTACTCGCGTCTCGAAATTCGGAGCCCCAAATGCGACAAGGAGTTCCTCCCTACGGCCGAGCCAGCCTACCTTTTTCCCCTTGCCTGCAGACGGATCAGAACTTCGGCGTTACGCCAAGATTGTAGAATATGAACGAGTAGATGTCAGCCAATTGCTCGATTGCCTTTGTCGTGCTGCTCCCACCGTGGCCCGCACGGGTTTCGATGCGGATCAGGATGGGCTCATCACTCCCGTTCTTCTCCTGCAGTGTTGCGATGTACTTGAATGAGTGGGCCGGCACCACCCGATCGTCATGGTCGGCAGTCGTGACGAACGTCGCGGGGTATTTTGCACCCTGGCGGATATTCTGGAGCGGGGAGTACCGATAGAGGGCCTTGAATTGCTCCTCGTTGTCGCTCGATCCGTAGTCGGGGATCCAGTTCCAGCCGATTGTGAACTTGTGGAAACGGAGCATATCCATGACGCCCACCTGAGGGATGGTGACCTTGAACAGCTCCGGCCGCTGGTTGATGACGGCGCCGACCAGTAGACCGCCGTTCGACGCTCCCTGGATCGCAAGCTTCTCGGACGAGGTATACTTGTTCGCGATCAGGTACTCCGCTGCGGCGATGAAATCGTCAAAGACATTCTGTTTCTTCAGTTTTGTCCCGGCCTCGTGCCATTTCTCGCCATACTCGCCACCGCCCCGGATATTCGCCGAAGCGTAGACGAATCCTTGCTCCAGCAGGGCCAGACGCAAAGCGTTGAACGAAGGCGAAGTCGTGATGTTGAACCCGCCGTATCCATATAAGAGAGTCGGATTCTTGCCGTCGAGGAGGAGCCCCTTCTTGTGCACGATGAACATCGGCACGCGGGTGCCGTCCTTGCTTTTGTAGAATACTTGCCTGGTTTCGTAATCGGCGGAGTTGAATTCGGGAATCTCGGGAGCGCGGAACAACGTGGACGTCCGCGTCGCAATGTCGTACCGGTAGATCGTCGGAGGGAAGGTGAAGGAGGTGAAAGTGTAGAAAACGAACGTCTGGTCTTTCTCCCCTCTGAAGCCGCCCGCAATCCCGAGGGCGGGCAGCTCGATCTCGTTTTCAAGCTTCCCGTCGAGACTGTAGACGTACGCCCGCGTCGTGACATCCTTCAGGTAGGTGGCGAAGAGCTTCCCTCCGGCCGTGCCGACACCTCGCAGCGGCTCGGGCCTCTCAGGGAGGATCTCTTTCCAGTTCTTTTCCTCGGGATGAGTCGGGTCGAACAAGAGGACCTTGCCGTTGGGTGCGTTGTTGTCCGTGCGGATCAAGAGCCGGTCACCGATGTTGTCCACGACGCCGTAGCTGTCGTCACCGATTTCCGACACGATCGGTCTGAACGCCTTTTCCTCCTTTGAATCGTCACGGAAGAAGAGTGCATTGCCTTTCTTTCCCGTCGACTCATCGGAAACTGAGAGGAGGGCGAACCGTTCGTCTTCAGTCGTGCCGACGAAGTGAAAGCGCTCGGGATGAGCTTTGTCTTCGTAGATAAGCTCATCGCTCGACTGTGGCGTGCCCACCCGGTGGTAGTACACACTCTGGAACACGTTTTTGGTGGTGAGCTCCTTTCCCTTCTCCGGCGCCGGATAGCGGCTGTAGTAGAACCCATTCCCCCGCCATGCAGCTCCGGAGAACTTGATCCAGCGCAAAGAGTCGGGAAGCCTCGTCAGGCTTGTCATCTCCATCACGTAGAGCTCCTGCCAGTCCGACCCGCCTCTCGAGATCCCGTAGGCGGCGTACTTTCCATCCTTCGAGAGGGAAAAGCTGCTCAGGCGCGTCGTGCCATCCTCCGAGAACGTGTTCGGGTCCAGCACCACCTCCGGCTTTCCGTCGAGCCCCTTTTGCCGGTACAGCACGCTCTGGTTCTGCAATCCGTCGTTCTTCGAAAAGAAGAAGTACTCGCCCTTCTTAAAAGGGGCGCTGTATTTGGGATAGTCGAACAGTTTCTCCAGCCGCTCTCTGAGCTGCTGGCGGAACGGGATCTTCTCCAGGTACGCAAACGTGACCTTGTTTTCCGCTTCGACCCACTCCTTCGTCGCAGGTGAGTTCTCATCCTCGAGCCAGCGGTAGGGATCAGCCACTTTTACGCCGAAGTAGGTGTCGACCTGGTCGACCTTCTTGGCGTGGGGATACTGTAGCTTCTGGCCGATCGAATGTTCCGTAGCCAGTGTGAGGGCGACGGCAAGCGTGACAAGGTAGATCCAGGCACTGCGAGTCGGTTTCATGAAAGTACCTCCCGGTTATGTTGGAAGAGAAAGATCGTTGTGGAGATTGTCTGCAGTTTGGCGGTCGATCTACTCACGAAAAGTGCGGCCGCATAGCGATGAGGCATCTTTTCTCGAAAAGAGATGCGATCGTCACACCGGCCAGGCTAGTCGACAGGGGAAGTGACCCGACCTTCGTTCCAGTGAGCATTTCGGCACCTCTTCCATGAGGAATCATTTCTCGGACTTCTTAAAGCTCACGGAGAGGCCCGCGCGACTCGACCGGTCGATCGTCGTCTCAAAATTCTTGAGCCCGCGAACGTATTGATAGAATTCCCCCGCGCCATAAGAGCCCCATCCGCGATCGGAGACATTGTGAGCCGTGAAGCAGCCGCCGACTTCGAGCTTTGGCGCCACGGCCACAAAGTAGTTCTTGTACCATCCTTTATCCGCGTCGCTGAAGACAAAATCAAAAGGGCCCTCCAGCTTGGGTACCAGGTCGTGGGCGTCCGCCAGCCGTGCGTCGATATAGTCTGAGAGGCCGGCCTCCTTGAAGTTCGCTACGGCCGTCTTGTAGCGCGATTCGTCGATCTCGATCGTGATCAGCTTCCCGCCCGTCTTGCTGAGCGCCCAGGCGATCCAGATCGCCGAATGGCCGGTTGACGTGCCGATCTCCAGCGCCTTCTTGTAGCGATGGTTGAGGACGAGGTTGTACAGGATCTTTCCGTCGGAAGCGGGCACGTTCAGATCGTGCCATGTGCCTGCGTGACGATCAAGGAACGCCTGGACCTTCTTGTCGAGATCGGTTGGTTTTTGAGTTACCTGAGGGTAAGCTTGACCGGTCGGGAATAGCGGAGTCAGGAACAGAGGGAACATCGCAAGTCTGAATGCCCTGAGGTTCATCTGGCTTTTCCTTTCAGCTCAGCCGACCTGCAGCTTTCCCCCTCGCGCCGTACGACTTCAGACTGGGATCTCTCGGATTCTAGAAGCGCTCCTTGCAGGTTATCACCGGCCGGGCCTCACTCCAATTCCCTTTGGTAAATTGCCAGCTTTAGCTTGAGGGGGAGGGCTTCAACAAAAAGAAGAGTGACGGAGTCCAGCGAGATAATACTGATAGCGTTTGAAGAGTGAAAAGGAAGAAGAACGCCCGAGGTCGTTGGGTTATGGCCGAACATCTACATCAAAAATCTTCGCGTAGTATTTGAACCTCAGGATGTAATGTTCAAAGAATCCTATTTGTCCCAGAAGTGCGTTGACTTTTGGCAAATCAATGAACGCAATCTTCGATTTTCTTCTACTGTGTTTCAGGTTGATTACCTCCAACTCCAATTCGTGAACATAGGCCAGATGTTCTATTCCATCAATGCCAACAACCGTTGTCTTGGCTCCAGAGTCCCATTGAATTCCGAGCTTGGCGGCATACCCACTGTTGAGTAGTGTGAGGCTTGCGCCTGAATCAACAACGCCACTGAGTCGCGCACTGCTTTTCGGAGAATAAACCCGGACATCGGCCAACGCCATGTAAATGGGCGGGAGGTTAGGTTCGGTTGGAAACTTGCTGTAGGGTATGATCATCTTAGACGAATGAAGGTATGTAGACAGTGCCAGAACTCGGAACCATCATCACTATACCCTCATCCATGTCTTCAACCAGGTCGGTGAGACTGTCTGCTGAATAAAGAACTTTTCTCTTGTCTTCAGAAAGAACAACCCACTTCCCTGATAGACCGTCTAACAGTTCGGTGAAATCCATCGAAGGCAGGTCGTTATCCGGGGATTCTCGTTCTTTCATTGATCCTCCGCTCACTATCTAAACATATTGTACGTAACTCATGTTCCACTGTTTCATCAGGGAAAAATGCAAAAAATGGGAGTCTTGGACCGCAGAAAAGTTGCTTTTTCTAGAAGCGTACAGTCTCCCTTCTCACAATTCTGTACACTTTTCCGGTGAACACCGAGTTTGCGGATTTACTATTCATGAGGCACAGTAATATTACACATTCCAAGGAAGATGTCAAGTAGTATATACCGAGTTTTTGTACGATCCAACAATGAGACTTATCACAACGTACATATTGTCATAAAAGATCTGTTTTGTATGTACCGGTACCATTATCTCGCATATCCCGTTTGGGAAAGGGGGTAGCATATATTTGAGCAGTTGATGATTTAACCTTTGGCAGATTTCGGATTCCCCCTCCCGGTGCTACGCATCCCCCTTACTGTTAAGTGGGATCGAGGGGGATTTCGCCGAAGGAAGACGATCCCAAATTTCAAGCAGGATACCATCGAGATTCCTCATCACGTCACTGCTCGAGAATCTCAGAACCTCAAATCCCAGTTTTGACAGGCGCTCGTCTCTTAACTGGTCCTTCCGCAGTGCTTCCTTCTCGTAATGCTGGCTTCCATCAACCTCAATGATGATCTTCGCTGACGGGCAATAGAAATCGACGATAAAGTTGCCGATCACTTTTTGTCTGTAGAACTGAAAGCCCTTCAATTGCTTTCGACGGACTCGCGACCAAAGCAGTCGTTCCGAATCTGTCATGTTGCTGCGAAGTTTGCGCGCAGTGGACTTGAGCTTGGGATTGTAGTAGATCATCGAATCCTCCAAATCCCCCGTACCCCCTTTGGGAAAAGAGGTAACATACGATCGAGCAGCTGCAGATTCTAGGTCCCAGCTCCCGGTGTTGCACGTCCCCCTTCATTTGAAGGGGGATCGAGGGGGATTTGATCCTTTAGCGTGTCGAGAGCCTTGTCGGCCCGCCCCTGTGCGGTTGCCTACAAACGGCGTTACCCGCAGAGGTTCCAAAGATGCTACGCTTTCTTCAGAGCTTCTTTGACTCTGTCCTGCGTCATCGGAAGCTGGTGCAGCCTTGCTCCGACCGCATCGAAGATGGCATTGGCAACGACGGCTCCCATCGTGATGATCGCGGGCTCACCGCCGCCCTGTGGGTCTGACTCCTTGTTGTCGATGATGATCGTGTCGATCTCCGGCAGCCAGGAGAAGCGAGGGATCTCGTAGGTGTCAAAGTTGACGTCGTGAATCTCCCCGCCATTGAAATGGATATCCTCTTTCAAGGCATATCCGAGACCCATGGTGATGCAGCCCTCCATCTGGATCTTGGCCCCTTCCGGGTTGATCGCCAGACCCATATCCTGAGCGCAGACCACCCGCTTCACCTTCACATCGCCCGTCGTCTTGTTGACCTCGACCTCGGCCATCGTAGCCACAGTAGTCCCGGCGTCGAATCCACAGGCAACTCCGTATCCTCGTCCGCTTGGACCCTTTGCCGGCTTCCACCCGAATTTCTCGGCGGCAGCTTTGATGACGCGCTGCATCTTCTCGTCACGCAAATGCTGCAGACGAAATTCGACAGGGTCTACACCCGCCTTCGCGGCCATGATATCGATCTGAGATTCTCTCGCGAAGGTGTTCGTGTTGTTCGCCGGTGCCCGCCACGGTCCCGTGGCGAATGGGTGCGTGCCCGCGCCGCCCGTCCAGCTTGAATTGTACACTGTCGTGCTGTGGTTCGGGACGGCATAGAACAGCTGCGAGCCGCGCTCGCCGGCGAAATAGACATGATAGTCCCAGAAACTCATCTTGCCTTTGTCCGTGACGCCCGATCGTATCTTCACCACGGCAGCCGGGCGGAAGGTATCGAAGAAGAACTCTTCCTTCCGGGTCCACGCTACCTGGACAGGCTTTCCACTGAGCTTTGCGAGCCGGGCGGCCTCCACAGCTTGGAGGTTTCTGGACTTTCCGCCAAAGCCCCCGCCGACGAACGGCGGGATGACGCGTACGTTTGCCGCGGGGAAGCCAAGCTCCCGCGCGACCTCGTCTTTGGCGCCAAACGGCGTTTGCGTCGAGGCCCAGACCGTTGCCTTGTTTCCCTCGATCTTCACGACGGCCGTATGCGGTTCGATCGGCGCGTGAGCTTTGTAGCCGTCAAAATAACTCTCCTCGACAACTGTTGCCGCTTCTTGTTCGCCCGTCTGGAGGTTACCCTCCGTCGACACGACGTTTCCCTGCGGGGCGACTTTGAGCAGATGCTCGAAGATGTTCTTCTCGTCGAGATCCGATTTCGGTGTGTCGAATTTCGCCTTGATCTTCTCCAGGGCCATCTCGGCGACATCCGGATATTTGTGCAGGACCGCGACGAGATCGCCCTCCTGGATAACCTGAACACCCTTCACTTGCTTTGCTTCGGACACGTCAACGTCGATGAGCTTGGCGCCGTGAGCAGGGGGGCGCAGGATTCTGGCGTAGACCATTCCAGGTACTTGTATGTCTCCGGCATATTTCGCTTCGCCCGTGACCTTCTCGTGGGAGTCCCTGCGCGCCACCGGCTTCCCCATGATCTTGAATTCCGACGGTTTCTTTACAGCCACAGATCCGGTGGACTTCCGTTCGATCTTCTTCCCCTTCGCCAGCTGCGCGTACGAAACCCGCTTCTGCTTGTTCGTCTTGACGAAAACATATCCGTTATCAGTCGCCAGCTTTGCGGCTGGGATTTTGAGATGATCAGATCCCAGTTCCAACAAGACCGCTCTGGCCTCCGCGCCGGCTTTCCGCAGCGGTGGTCCGAAGAAGCGCGTCGACATGGAGCCAAACGTCCCCATATCCCACGGGCAAAGATCGGTATCGCCCATCACCATATCGACTGCGTCGAGCGAAACGTCCAGCTCGTCCGCCAGCATTTGACCTAGCGAGGTAACGACACCCTGGCCCATCTCTATTTTACCTGTGAATAAGGAAACGCGCCCGTTTTCACCAATCCTGAGGAAGGCGTTGAAGTCGGTCGGCAGGCTTGGTCTGCCCGGTCTCTGCTGGGCGAACAGCGACGTATCTCCGACCGTGAAGAGAATGAGAATTCCGCCCCCCGCCAGCTTGAGGAATTCCCGCCTGTCCATTTCGATGCCGGCGGGGTTGTCGGTGAAGTCGAGATCTAAGTAGTCGTCGTTCTTCATGTTAGATCCCTCCTCTCATTTCCTTGGCCGCGGATTGAACGGCCCGGACGATGCGGTTATGCGCTCCGCAGCGGCACAGGTTGTCGTCCATGCCATTGATGATATCTGAACTTGACGGTCGCGGGTTCTTCCGCAGCAGCGCATAGGCGTTGAGAATCATGCCGGAGGTGCAGTACCCGCACTGAAGGGCATCGTTCTCCATGAACGCCTTCTGCAGAGGATGCAGTTTTCCGTTCTTCGCGAGGCCCTCGATGGTGACGATGTCTTTGCCCTGAACATCTTTGGCAGCCGTTTGGCATGATCGCATCGCCTCGCCGTCGACGAGGACCGTACAAGCTCCGCAGATGCCCTCGCCGCATCCGTATTTCGTTCCGGTCAATTCCAGATTGGTCCGCAGAACCCATAAGAGCATCCGATCGCTGTCGACGCTCACTTTGACGGGTTTGCCGTTGAGTTTGAACTGAACGCTTTCTTCCATACCAAGCTCCTTCGCCTCTATGGATGAGAAAAAAGTTTTAGTACCGATGAGTCAGGAAAACTCTGCCGTAAAGGGGGATATCTCTCGTTCTCATGGTCTGGCCGCCGCAAGGTCTCCCTCTCGTTGGTGGAGGTCAGCCACCGCTGTTCGTGCAGTCACATTTCGAAAAAAGGTAGCTCAAAAAGGGGGATGTGTCAAGCACTCCCCGGGAAAAGTTGGAGTCTCAGTCAAGGCCCTCAAGGCCGTGAAACTTGCAGAAAGGGGCCCCTCTTGCCGGAATGACGGAGGCCTGCCCGGAGGAGCAGAACAACAACTCTCTCCCAAGAGATAGGGAAGGAATTGAAGAGGAACCGGCTGAGAACGCCATGGCGGATATTTTCGCACGACGATCTCAGCCCATCCGACACACCACTGAGAAACAATCAGAGCGGTGCCAGTTCACTCACGTGGGCGGCATCCAGCCCCGCACCCTCAGCTATCGCGTCTCAATGCCGGGAGCGATGTCAACGCGAAGCTTTTGGGACTCCTTGATCTTGCCGTAGGTGAGCGTGACCGTGTACTCTCCGGAGCTCATGAACTTCTGTCCCTGACCGCCGTACTCGTTCAACAGGTCCTTCGTCGGTTTGAGGTCCCACGTGACGCGACCCATCCCCGGAGTCCCGGGCGCCGAGAGATTTGCCACCGTCCTTCCCTCGGAGTCGGTGATCGAGATTTTCAGCTCGTCGCCGGTATACTCCTTCACATAGAAGCTGATGAGAGCGCCCAGCGGAGGATTGGCGCCGCGGTAAACCGCGCCCCCTCCCGAGTCAACCCATCCGTCGAAGGGATAGTAACCGAATGCAGGACGGGGCTGGAAGAGAGAGACGGGCTTGGAATGGACTTCGGGTGTCAGCTCCTCCAGCGGCCTGATATCGTCGACGATAAAGAGGCTCCTGCCGTGCGTTGCGATCACCAGATCGCGGTCGCGCGGGTGGATCACGATGTCATCGACGGAGACTGTCGGCAGCTCCCCGAACTTCACCCAGTTCGCGCCTCGATCGAGGCTGACGAACAATCCGAACTCTGTTCCCGCAAAGATGAGGTCCGGATTCTTCAGGTCTTCCCGCACGACCTTTACGGGTCCGTCGGCGGGGAGGTTGCCGGTGATATTCGACCACGTCTTCCCTCCATCGGCTGTACGGTAGGCAAGCGGCTGATAGATGCCCCCGGGATACCCCGTGACGGTCATATAGGCAACTTCGGCATCGAAGTGGCCGGGCTCGATCCTTCCGATCCATTGACCTTTGACCGCCTTCGGGAGGTGCTCGGTCAGGTCGGTCCAGTTCTCACCCCCATCTCGTGTGACCCAGAGTTTTCCATCGTCCGTGCCTGCCCAAAGCATTCCTGCCTTGATCGGCGACTCGGCCAGCGCGTACACCACGCCGTAGTTCTCAGCGCCGCTGCCGACGGTCATGATCCTGTTGAGTTGCTGCGCGGAGAGGTCGGGGCTGATGACTTTCCAGTGTTCACCACGGTACGTCAGCTTGAAGACACGGTTCCCGCCCAGGTACATCGTTCCCTTCTCGTGCAAGCTTGGTATCAGCGGTGAATTCCAGTGGAATCGGAACGCCGGCTGGCCTTCCTCAGGCTCCGGGCGCAAGCCCTTGATCTCGCCGGTCCGGAGGTTGAACCGGTGGACATACCCTTCCTGCGACTCTGCGTACACGATGGTGGAATCAAACGGATCGAAGACGCAGTAGAAACCGTCGCCGCCGCCGATGTTGGTCCAATCGCTATTCCGGATGCCTTCCTTCGATTGCGTCATGCTCGGCCCGACCCAGTTCAAATTGTCCTGAAGTCCTCCGGCAATCCGGTACGGCGTGCTCATATCGACTGTGATGCGGTAGAATTCACCTGCCGCAAAGTTGTTGAGGAACTGCCAGAGTTTTCCTCCGTCGAAACTTTGATACACGCCTCCGTCCGTGCCGAGGATGATTCGCTGCGGGTGTCTCGGATCGATCGCCAGCTCGTGACAGTCGGAGTGGACGTTCTTGAAGAGATTCTCCTGGAACGATTTGCCGCTGTCGTCCGAAACATGCAGCATGAAGCCGAGCACGTAAACGCGCTTCTCGTTCTCGGGATCGACCCGTATCTGGCTGAAGTAGAACGGGCGCGGGTCGAGCCGACTCATACGCGTCCAATGCTCGCCCCCATCTTCCGTTCGGAAGACACCGCCGAGCTTGCTCTCGACTTCGTCTATCGAGCTGGTTCCTGCCTGATCACTCTGGACGACCGCGTAGAGGATCTTCGGGTTCTTCCGAAAGATGGCCAGACCGATTCGCCCCGTCCCGGTGGGGAGTCCGTTTTCGAGTTTTTTCCACGTCGCTCCGCCGTCGGTTGACTTGAAGATGCCGCCCAGCTCTTTCCCATCGGTCCATTCGGGCCCGGCGGAGAATGACCATGGAGTTCGCCGGCGGGCGTAGAGGGCCGCGTACACCGTGTTCGAATCCGAGGGATCCAGCACAACGTCGCCGCATCCCACCTTGGTCTCGTACCCTTTCGGGCCCGTCAAAACCGCTTTCCAGGTCTTGCCTCCGTCGACGGTTTTGTAAAGGCCCCGCTCGGGACTCGGGTTCCAGAGATCTCCCATCGCAGCGACGTAGACGGTGTTTGTGTCCTTCGGGTCGACAGCGATTCGCGCGATCGTCTTGCTCTCCTTCAGGCCGACGTTCGTCCATGTGCCTCCACCGTCGGTTGAACGGTAGACACCGTCTCCCCAGCTTGAGCTGTTCCGGTCGTTCGCCTCGCCCGTTCCGACCCAGACGTGCTTTGCGTTCGATGGAGCGACCGCGATCGCTCCGACGGCAGCAACCGATTCCTTCTCGAAGATTGCGCTGAACGTCGCGCCGTCGTTCGTGGTTTTCATGACACCGCCCGTTCCTAAGCCGACGTAGTATGTATAGATGTCATCAGGGTCCAATGCGATCGCGGAGACACGCCCGCCCATGATTGCAGGTCCGATGCTGCGGGCCTTCAACGCTTTGAGCATGACGGCCTCCGGCGTCTTGGTTTCCGGGGGTGGCTGGTTCTTGGGTTTGCCGGGCTTGGAGGCCTGCGCAAACGAAACGATTGTTGCAGCGAAGAGGAGAAAGATAGCCTGACACAGAACAGCTCGAGCGGACTTCATGGGGTACTCCTCTGATCTTGGTGAGAAGAAGGTAGCATGTTCAACACGGAAAAATCCTGATTCGTTCGGGGTTCTCTGGGCTCCCAGGTAGAGGGGCTGAGTGACTTGGCATGTGGAGAGGGCCTTTGAAGCCGGGTCACGAGGATTTCCGCGGTGAGGAATCTATTCAGAATTGCAGGAAGAAGCAACTTGAGGATACAGCCTTGATTCTGACGTAGGCGAGCTGACGCGCAGAGAAAGCTGTAGCTACAGAATAAGCAAAGCCGATTAATGCCATCGGATAACGAACTCATTTACTCAGCGTATGTTCACCCACTAGGTGAAGTACACAAAGCCGATAGGAATCAAACCCCTTCCCCTCCGAGGGGAAGGTTGGGATGGGGTCCGAAAAGTTATGATGCCGTCTCACTCCAGACCTCACCCTGACCCTCTCCTCGGAGGAGAGGGAACTGCCTGCACAATTTCATCAGTCCAGCATGATCTTGATGCACGGGAATCACTCACCAATAATATCTAGTTCCGGTGTAGTCCTATTTTCATTTCTATCTTAGATTTGAGGTACGGGATGCTTGTTCGGACGGAGCTCACCTGGAACGCGGGGCGGACATATCTGCTACAGCTCCTTACGAGCCGCTAGACCGTATCACCCGGCGGAGCGGTGAACGTCCCATCCGTCACATTGCCCGTGTTCCGAGTGTCCGCCGGTTCGAACAGGACGACTTCCACTTCATCATCTGCGACGGTCCGGTGTTCGAGCCCGCGAGGGACGACAAGGAATTCGCCTTCACGGAGCTGGATTGACCGTTCGCGAAACTCCACGCGGAAAGTGCCGCGCCACACGAGGAACAGCTCGTCCGCGTCGTCGTGATGGTGCCAGACGAACTCACCTTTGAACTTCACGAGCTTGACTTCCTGACCGTTGAGCCGTGCGACGACCTTGGGCCGCCAGTGTTCGGAGAACTTCGAGAACTTGTCGGCGATAGTTATTTTGTCCATATGGGATGTCCAACCGTTTTAGATGCGTTGTTCATCGGCGTGCTCATCACGCCGACGTTCCGGAATAATGTCGCAATCCAATCCGCCAAACGACGCGCGAGACCGTGAAGAGCAACGCGGCTAGCACGACCGCACCCAGCAGCGTTTCCAGCGTCAAGCGTCCGGTCAGGGCCTCGGCGGGCACCGTTGTGGCGAAGGCGACCGGCACGATGAAGGTAAGCCCAAACCGCAGCCACCCCGGGTACAGGCTCACGGGCCATCGGCCGGCCTCGTACATACTGCGAAAAATCTCGAGGATGTTTTCCACGCGCACGAACCAGAACGAAAGCGTAGCAAGAATCAGCCAGAAGCTGTAAATGATGACCGCGCCCGCGAGGAGCATCGTGGCAAATTCCGCTGCCTCGAAGGCTCCCACCGTTTCTCCCAGTCTCACGAGCGCAGTCCCCAACACGCCAAGTCCCAGCACGATATCGATCAGCTGCCAGATCTCCACCCGCTGGATGCTGATGAGGAGCTGAGCGTCCTCCGGCTTGGTGAGCGTGAAGTCAAGCGTGCCGTCTCGAACCGATTCGATGAACTGCTCCATCCCCGGCTGGATCACCAGGCCGATGACGCCGCCGGCGAGAAAGTAAACCCCGACCAGTGCCAGCACCTCGTCGGGCCGCCAGCCGCCCAAGGTGTCGGTGTAGGAGAAAACCACGGCCAGGGTGGCCAATGAGGCGGCCAATTCCAGGAGCGACTCGAACAGCTGCATGAAAAAGTTGGCGCGGTAAGCAAGCTCGCCCAAGACGCTGACACGGAAAAAGACCGCCAGGAGACGAAGGAAGTTCATGCCCCCACCGCCGAGTAAGCTCGCACCCCCGCCCGCCACACGATCCGGACGACCACGAGGGCCAGAATCAGCCAGGCGGTCTGAGCCGCCAGCCCCGTCAATGCTTCGCTGGGAGTAAGCCGACCGAGCAACAGCTCCACCGGAAAGCCGATCATCCAGCGGAAGGGCAAGACCGCGGCCGCCGCCTGGATTGGAGACGGGAAAAGAGTGAGCGGGGCAATCTGTCCGGAGAGGAAGAGCACCAGGATGTAGTACGTGTGATTGATGGCGCCTACGCGCGTGGTCCAGAAGGCCACCTGAGCCAGGCTCCACTCCAGGAGGAACCGCAGCAGGAAAGCGAGCAGCAACGCCGGCACACTTGCCACGATAGCCCACGGGGCAACGTTAGCAGCGGGATGGAACAGAAAGGCCAGTACGACCGCGACGAGCAGCATCCCGGGCAATGTGATCAGCTTGGAGGAGATATTGTCGGCGATGTCGGAGTGGATCGGGTGTACGGGTTTCAGAAGAGCGAAGGAGAGAGCCCCCTCCCGGATGCGGTACTCGTATTCGTACATGATCCAGGTGTAGGTGAGATGATTAACCAGCATCATCACGATGAAGTAGGCTGCGAACTCCCTTGTCGTATAGTCACCGACGCTTCCGCCGCTCGTGCTCGATACTGTCGACCATACTATGAGGTAGACGAGCGGTTCCAGCACATGCGCGATCATCCAGATGACCAGCGAGGCGCGATACTGGAGCATCGAAGCGAACGTGGTCTTGAACTGCTGCACGTACAAGTCGGCCAGGGTCTTCACGAGCCCTCCTGCGCGAAGACCCGCTCGATCACTTCCTCAATCGGTGAATCCTCAACCAGCAGGTCGATCACCGGCAGATCGGCCAGCAGCCGCTCGGTGACGTGGGCTGTCTCGGCTCTCGGAACCCGGAGCGTGAAGAGCCCGTCGGCGCAGGAAACCACCTCGCCGTAGGAGCGCAGATCGGCGCTGCAATCCTCGAGTTGTACCACGATCGTCTTGTGCGCCGTGAATTTCTGCACCAGGTTCGACAGATCGCCATCGAATAGGAGTTTCCCGTGGTGGATGACAATGACGCGGCGACATAAGGCCTCGACATCGGCCATATAATGGCTCGTGAGCAGAACGGTCGCTCCGAAACGGCGGTTATATTCCGCGATGAACGTCCGGATCCGCCGCTGCATCGTCACATCGAGACCGATGGTCGGCTCGTCGAGGAAGACCACTTGCGGGCGGTGCAGGAGGGCCGCTGCGATCTCGCACTTCATCCGCTCGCCGAGGGAGAGGTTGCGGACCGGTTTCCGGAGAAGCGGTCCCAGGTCCAGAAGTTCGGTCAACTCGTCGAGCGTGCTCCGGTAGTCCGCGGGCGGGATGCGGTAGATTGCCCGGTTCAACTCGAACGAATCCATCGGGGGAATATCCCAGACCAGCTGGTTGCGCTGCCCCATGACGAGCGTGATTTGGCGGAGATAGGCCTTGTCCCGTTTGGACGGCACGTAGCCGAGCACTGTGGCCTCGCCTGCTGTGGGGTACAGCAGGCCCGAGAGCATTTTCAGCGTCGTTGTTTTGCCGGCGCCGTTGGGACCCAGGAAGCCCACTATTTCGCCCGGAGCCAGGTCGAACGAGATCCCGTCGACAGCGGGGATCTCCGCCGTGCGGCGGCGCACGAGGCTTTGAAGCGCGGCAATCGCGCCGGCCTCCCGCTCGCTGACGACGTAGACCTTGCGAAGGTCGCGGATGTGAATTGCAGGCGCCGTCATCGGTGGCCTAGCCGCGTAGAGGGATGGAGGCTTGGCAAAAAACCAGTCGCAGAGAGTTCATCGGGTCCAATTCCAGCCGAAGTGTGGTGAGGACAGCATATGAAACACGGGGGGACGCCGAATCGTTCTGAGTCCGTCGAGCACTTGACAAGCATAGAGCGTAGTTGGTGATGATGGGGCCGCCACACCGAGTGCGGAGCAGAAGCTATCGAGAATTGCCAGAAGAAGCAACTCGAGGTGGCGCGGACAGATGAGGCTGGTACGGGATTGGAGCCGGGCGATGAGGAATTCTACTCGTACCGGAGCGACTCGACCGGGTCAACGCTCGCGGCCTTGCGGGCGGGGAAGAAGCCCGCCATGAATCCGATGAGCGCAAGAATGCCGGTCGTCATCAGCATGGTGAAAGAGGAGAGAACGGGGCGTCCGAGGAACTGCATGGGCCCGTCTTCGGCTGGAATCATCCGGATGATCGATACTACCCCGTACGAGAAGAGCAGACCGATCGTCCCGCCGATCAGCGCGAGGAGGAGGGCCTCGAAGATGAACTGTGCGAGGATGTAGTTGCGGCGCGCACCGACGGCCATTTTGATGCCGATCTCGCGCGTCCGCTCCTTGACGACAACATACATGACGTTTGCGACCCCGACGCCGGCGATGAGGAGCGTCAGAAATCCCACGGAGAAAAGGAAGATCGAAACGCCGATGCCGATATTTCTGCTGATCTTCTCGGCCTCGATAAAATCCCATATGCCGAGCGCGCGCTCATCTTCCGGATCGAACTGGTACTTCCGGCCGAGGACCCGGTAGATCTCGCTCTTCACCCGCTCCTGCTGTGACGGGTCGGTCGGATGGACGATGAGCGAGTTCACGTAGATGTTCCCGTAGCTTGTCCGAAAGGTGGTGTACGGTATCACGGCCCGCCGCACGTCCGGACCGTTGTTCATCGAGGTTTGGATCTTCTTCTGCATGATGCCGATCATCGTGAAAGGCACACCGTCCACCAGGAGGGTTTTCCCGATCGGGTCTTCGTCCTTGAAGATATCCTTGGCGATCTCCTCGCCCAGGAAGAGGACGCGCCGCTGATCCTGCAAATCCACCTCATTCAGAAACCTCCCGCCACTGGCCGGGTACATGCGGCGCATGTCTTCGAACAGAGGGTTCACCCCCTCGCACTCCGTCGTGACGGAAAACTTGCCGTAGGTGAGCTGCACGTTCTTGCGGTACTGCGGAGTGATCATATCGATACCCGGGATGACCTTCTGGAGCAGGTCGGCGTCCTCCTCCATCATTCTCACCCGCCGGCCCTTGGGAAGGCCCTGGTAGGTTAATCCCGTCTCCCCTCCGTAGACGATCATGATTCTATTGCCGGCGTTCACGAGGCCTTTCATCATCTGGTCTCCTAGTCCCTCGCCGAACGACAGCAGAAGAACCACGGCGACCGTTCCCCAGGTGATCGCGATCAGCGTCAGGATCGCGCGCGTGCGGTGGGCACGAAGGTCGTAGAAGAATTCTCTGAGAAGCTCAAGATACATTTTCGATTTCCGATCTACGATTGTCTCCGCCAAAGGCGGATCAGCCTCCAGCTGAGATTGACCATCGACAATTGACAAATGCCCATTGGTTCACGTTCTCAGGCATTCCACCACATTCAAATTAGCCGCGCGGCGAGCCGGCATGAGGCCTGCCACCAGGCCGATCAGCGTGAGGATGATGACCGTCGCCAGGACGACCGGCAGGGAGATCTCGGGTGTGCCGACATACTCCTTGATGGGAATGAGCTGCAGGACGGCCACGATGCCCACCGCGATCAGAAAGCCGATCAGCGATCCGATCACGACGATGAAAAACGTCTCCATGAAGAACTGGAACATGATGTTCGACCTCTTCGCGCCGACCGCCCGCTTGACGCCAATCTCCACGATCCGCTCCTGGACGACGATAAACATGATGTTCGCGACGCCGATCCCCGCGACACCCAGTGTGAAGCTCCCGATCAGACCCATGAAGATGTTGAAACCGAGGAAGAGGTAGAACATGAACTTGTCGAAGTTGGATGTGTCCCAGATCCAGACCGCGTCCTCGTCGGTTGGATCGAATTTGTACCGGTTCCCGAGTGCCTCCCGGACCTGTTGGACGACACCCTTCGATTTCATCGGGTCGTCAACCTGGAAGATGATATTGTTCAGGTGGATGGTCCCGTACACGGACGAAAAGGTGCTGGCCGGAATGAAGACCCTGTCCCGATCGCGGGCGTTGTACGACGAGCTTTGGGTCTTCTTCTGCATCACGCCGATGACCTGAAATGGCACCTGGCCGACGTGGATGAGCTTTCCGACGGCCTCCCCTTCGCCGAACAGGAACTCCTTGACCTTGTTGCCGATCACCGCGACGCGGCGCCGTTGCTTCATGTCGAGATCGTCGATGAACCGGCCTCCGGGCTCCGGGATAATGTTCCGCATGTCAGCGTAGATCGGATAGATGCCCGAGACGAGCGGGGTCAGGATGTTCGTCCCGACCCGAGTCGGCACACGCCGGCCGTACTCGGGGCTGATCGCCTTGAGGCCGCGCACCCGGGAGGCGATGAGCGTTGCATCGTCCTCGATAAAACTCATCGGCCGTCCGATGCCGAATCCCTCCCACGGCTTCGTCGTCTTCCCCGGAAACATAATCGCAATATGCTCCCCGATGCCGTGCATGTTGACGGAGGTCTGCCGCTGAAAGCCCACGCCGAAGGCGATCAGGACGATGATGGCCACGGTTCCCCACACGATGCCGAAGAGCGTCAGGAACGCCCGAAGCTTCTGCGCCCGAAGGTCGAGGAAGAATTCCGATATGATGGTTCGGAGGTAATCCATGGATGCTATTGGCAGTCAGCGGTTAGCTCATCTCAGCGAAGCTGATCGCTGACCGATGAATGCTGATCGCTCCTAGTCAATCTTCTTCACCGGCTTCTCCTGCACTTCATCCCCCAGCTTGAGTCCCTTGAGCACTTCCACGTTGATGGCGTCGCTCAAGCCCGTCTTGATGTAGCGCTCTTCGGTCTTCGCGGGCCCGAGGACGACCTTGACGAAGGCCGAGTCATTGCGGAACGTGACGACCCGCTCCGGAATCGTCAGCACACTGTCCTTCTGCTGGATGATGATGTTCGCGTTCGCGGAGTATCCCGCACGTAGCGTGGCGTTCTGGCTCGCCGGAATGAGGATCTCGATCGGGAACACCGTCGCATTCTCCTGCTTCTCCGCCTTCAGCCAGATCTTCCGTAATGTCCCGCGAACGGTGTCGCTCGGAAGGGCACCGACCTTGATATCAACGCTCATCCCTTCCTTCAATTTTCCCACATCGATCTCGTCAACGGTTCCCTTGAAGAGCAGCCGGCCCATGTTGGCCATCTTCATCAGAACAGTTCCTTCCTGGTAGGAGGTCAGCGGCGTGACCGGATCGCCCAGCTCGATCGTCCGGTTCAGCACGCGGCCGTCAATCGGAGCTTTGACGATCGATTCGATCTCCGTATTGCCAATCTTCACCTTTCCGCTCTCCATCAGGGCGAGCTTTTCGTTGGCGATTTTCACCCGGAGCTCGGCCTCGTCGTACTGCTGCTTAAAGTCGTCGAACTCCTTGTCGGAGATCAGCTTGTTCTTGAAAAGGGTCTCCTGGCGGATCCGCTGCTTCTTGAGATTGTCGAGGTCCACGTCGGTAAGCTGGACCTGGCGTTTCGCGTCGGCCAGCTCGAGTGGGGTAGGATCCGGCTTGACCTCCAACAGCGGCTGTCCGGCTTTGACGTACTCCCCGACATCGACGAAGATCTTGCTGACGACGCCGGAAACCTTGGACTTCACCGAGATCTCGTTCTCCGGCTCGATGGTCCCGACGGCAAGGGCCTTGTCGATGATCGTCCCCTTCTGCACCTTGACCGTAGGAAGATTTTCGCCGTTCGTGGAACCGGAGTTGCCGAAAAACATCACGGCGGCAGCCGCCACGAGGACGATGGCGAACGAGGAAATGATGATCTTTTTCTTCATTGTCATAGCTCGCTGGAAATATATGGTGATGAAGGGAATTCGGGATGTGCTCTCTCGCTTCTACAATACGCCGGATTTGACAAAATGTTGCGGCGAGCGATTTTGCGGGGAGGAGAGCCTTTCGACCGCCCAGATAGTACTTAGACTCACGAAATGGACAAATAGTTACGCGATTTGGATGCTCAGGAGGCCGACCGTTTCGGGGGCGGGAGGGCGGTGAGGACAAAGTGGATGATTCTGTCGAAGTATGCCGCACCACCGACGAAGAACGTGTCGTTGTGATTGGCTCCGGGGATCTCGTAGAATTCCTTGGGGTCTTGGGCGGCGCTGAAGAGACGGCGGCCAAGCCGGATCGGGATAATGGAGTCGTGGCTGCCGTGTATGAAAAGAAGGGGAATTTTGATGCTCCGGATCTTCTCGACGGAGTTGAACTTGGTGCGGAAGAAGAAACGGGCAGGAAGAAAGGGATAGACGGAGCGCGCGACGTCTTTGGCGGAGGAAAACGTCGACTCGAGGATCAGCGCAGCGGCCGGTCGTTGAGTGGCAACGTCGACGGCAACGGCCCCGCCGAGGCTTGCTCCCCAGAGGATGACTCCCCGGGGGTCGACCTCGGGGAGTTTCAGAGCGTAGTCGAACGCGGCGCGCCCGTCACGGTAGATGCCCTCTTCGTCCGGCGAGCCCTCGCTGCGCCCGTAGCCGCGGTAATCGTACATCAGGACGTTGAGCTTGCGCCGCTGCAGCTCTCGCATCAGAGGAAGGAGATATGAGATGTTCCCCCCGTTGCCGTGGGAGATCACGACCGTCGCGAGCGCGCTGTCGGCGGGAGCGAACCACCCGTGGATCTTAACCCCATCCTCTGCCGTCATCCAGCAGTCGCGGAGGTGCGGAACGGAGCGGGCGTCCTCGTATATGCCGCGCGGGTACTTATGCGGGAAGTAGATGAATTTCTCTTCGAAGATCATCAGGACGATCGTCCAGAAGAGAACCGCGACGATCGCGGCGACCGCCACCCGGCGGAGCAGAACGAGAACACGATGAGAGACATGGTCCACGCCGAATAAATCTTCATTATTCCGGAATTGGACAGCAAGCGCTCAGGAGACTACTTGATTCGTTTCGCGGAGATCAGGTAGACGGGCTGCTTCGGGACGTTCTGATACTGGCCGCGAGTCTCCGTCTCGACCTTCGCGATCTTGTCGACGACATCCATCCCTTGAACAATTTTGGCGAACACCGCGTAGCCCGGCCCGCGGCTGCCGTAATCCAGGCTCGCGTTATCGACCAGGTTGATGAAGAACTGGGAGGTGGCGCTGTTCGGATCGGAGGTCCGCGCCATCGAGAGCGTCCCGCGCTCGTTCTTCATTCCATTGTCCGACTCGTTCTTGATGGGAGGATAGGTCGGGCGGCGTATCATTTTTCTGTCAAATCCCCCGCCCTGCACGACAAAGCCGGGAATCACGCGGTGAAAGATCGTCCCGTTGTAAAACCCGCTGTCGACGTAGGCGAGAAAGTTCTTCACGGTGATGGGTGCCTCGTGTTCGAAAAGAAGGATCGTGAGGTTCCCGAGGGAAGTTGAGAAGAGGACTTTCGTCGTGTCCGCCTTGCTCTGGGCTTGCGCGATGTGAAGAGTGAGGAAGGGGAGCGAGAGTGCCAGCAGGGTGATGAAAATGATATTCGATTTCATGAGGTGAACGATTCCTCCTTCAGTCGTTGATGATGGGGAGCGCCAGGTGCGAAGGATAGCGCTCGGATCGGTAAATGTGCTGCGTTGCTGGTTGGAAATCCGATTCTTTGGCTTCAAAGATGTTGTTGACGTACTTCTGCGGGTTTCGATCGATGATCGGGAACCAGGTGCTCTGGACCTGGACCATGATCTTGTGCCCTTTGAGGAAGACATGGTCGTTGCTGTGCAGGTCGATGGCATACTCGTACAC